>NZ_MTHB01000159.1 GCF_002220365.1 Caballeronia sordidicola
AGCGAAAGGCAACCGAATCATAGGTCGCTCGTTCAAGCCTGCGGCTGGAGAACACGCCCGTGGCATAGCCATACACCAGGATCGCCAGCAGGGTGGCCGGATGATGCGCCTTCGAGCCTCGTCCCGCGTACTGACGGGTCAGGTTCGACAGATCCAGTTGATCGACCACCTCGACCACGAACCGCGCCAGGTGACCTTCGTTCAACCAGTCGTCCAGTGACGGGGGCAGCAGATAGTCGGTGTTGCGGTCGGTGACGATGAAGTGAGACATGACAAAACTCGCTTAGTTATACGAATATAATTTTCTCATATTTCATGCTGGAATGCCCGAGAAAGCCCGACAGGCTGCTAGCTCCTTCAACACGTTACCAAGATTGTGGTGCCCCTCGGCGAGATCGGGTCTGAGAGCCAGCGCTCGCTGGTAAGCCGCAACGGCATCAGGCAAACGACGCAGTGCCCACAGCACGATGCCCAGGTTGTTATGGGCTTCGGCCATATCCGGGCGGATCAGCAACGCTTGCCGGTAGGCCGCTTCGGCCTCGGGTAGCCGGTCTAGAGTCTGCAGCACGATGCCCAGGTTGTAATGAGCTTGCGCATAGTCGGGCCGGACTGCGAGCGCTTGGCGGTAAGACACCTCCGCTTCGGGAAAGCGTTCAAGGACACCCATCAAGGCGCCCAGGTTAAGGTGGGCTTCTGCGTAGTCAGGGCGGATAGCGAGCGCCATCCGGCAGGCCAGCTCGGCCTCGGGCAGGCGGCCTGATTCCTTGAGCACGTTCGACAGGTTGTTGAGCGCCTCGGCGTATTGGGGCCTGAGGATCAGTGCCTGCCGGTACGCCGCCTCGGCTTCTGGCAGTCGGGCAAGTTCCTTGAGTACGTTGCCCAGGTTGTTGTAAGCCCCTGCATCGGGAGACAGAACCAATGCCTGCCGGTAAGCACTCTCCGCTTCGTGCCAACGGCGCAGGTCATGGAGCACGATGCCCAGGTTGTAGTGGGCCTGCGCGTAATTCGCACGGATCGCAAGCGCATGCCGGTACGCCGCCTCGGCGTCATGGAGGCGTCCGAGATCGTAGAGCACCGCACCCAGATGTTGCTGGCCTCGGCGAGGTCCGGACGGATGCTCAGCAGTTGCCGATAGATAGCCAACGCCTCCGCCAAAGCGCCAAGCCCCTTAAGCAGCATGCCGAGATTGTTATAAGCATCGACGAAATCGGGCTTGGCCTCGATAGCCCGCCGCCAATACGTTTGCGCATCCTCCAGTTGGCCAAGCGCTAGCGAACAGACCGCCACTATATTCAAGGCCTCCGCCAGCGCGCTTCCCGTCAATGCCGGATGTGGTTCAAGCATCGGCTTGACCATCGACAACGCTTGCGCATAGTGTCCGGCCAGGCATAGCGAAGCAGCCGACTGATGCCAGTCCGCAATGGGAGGTGCGCTTGTTGGGACAGATGTCATGAGTTGGCTGTCGAAACTTGGGTCAGCGGATTCTGTCGGGCTGCGCTTACCTCGCTCCACATGGCATGAAATCGATGCGCCGTGGTTCGGACGTTTGGGGGAAAGGGGAAGCGCCCACCACGAAGGTTACGATAGTTGCTATCGGCTTGACGGCGGGAAATGAGCGCATTGCTGCACGCTATTCGGAGGATGGGGCGCTAAAGAGCGTTTAGACAGCTTTAATGAGCTGGCGTATTTGCGTCTGGTCCGCGGCTGGAGGGTCTTGGTAAATCGCAAATGCCGCGTTCAGCTTAGCTAAGTCATAAGCTCACAACTCGAAGCTCACAACTCGAAGCTCACAAGTCGTAAGCTTACGTACAGGCTTAAGGTTCTTCAACGCGGCCCAATGCGCTGACACGCGGTTTCCTTAAGAGCGGTGATTGCGCTTGAAGGGAACGCACCGGCATTGAGCCACTCACTATGCAAACGCTTAATGTTGCGTGACGCTCGTTACGCCATAACGCGCCGCCGGCAGCCGATGCGAAAGGTTAGGCACCAACGCCTGGCGAGCCGCCTCGAACGCGTTCCAGTCTGCCGATTCCGGCAGCGAGGGAATCGTTACAAGCTCGCCCTGGTCGAGGCCTGCGAGTGCCGCGTCCACCATGTCTTCCGACGTCATGACGATACTTTGGGGCAGATAGCTCACCGGCGTGCCCGCGATGTCCCAGAACTCCGTGCTGGTTGCGCCGGGCAAGACGGCCTGGACCCGCACGCCCTTCGCGCCAAGCTCATGGTGCAACGACTGTGTCAACGCAAGCACGTAAGCCTTGCTGCCGCCGTACACGCCATTCAGCGTCTCCGGCGACACAGCGGCAATCGATGAAATGTTCACGATCGTTCCGCCTCCACGCGCGACAAAACCCGGTACGACGGCCTTCGTCAAATGCGTAAGCGCGACCACATTAAGTGTGATCATCGCGTCCATTTTGTCGATGTCCGAATCCACGAGCGGCGCGGTCGCGCCCACGCCGGCGTTGTTCACAAGCATTGTGATGCTGGAGTCATTACGCAGGACGTCTTCAACCTTTCGCACCCCTTCAGTCGTCCCCAAATCCGCGACGACCACCTCGAAAGTGCGTCCGGTGGACGTTGTCAGCGTCGTTGCCAGCGCGTTCAGCCGGTCGCGATTGCGCGCCACCAGGATAACGTCGTAACCCCGTTCGGCGAGCCGCTCTGCGTAGACCGCGCCAATGCCGGTCGAAGCGCCCGTCACGAGGGCCGTGCCTTTGTTCGCTACATTGCTCATTTCCGTTCTCCAGTTTTTCCAAGTGTTCCGGCAGAGGCGCCGGTGTGTGAACGGAATAGTAGAAGTGTGCGATCATGTCCTCAATGACATAGATGCAACTTTTTAGGACATCAACCGGAATCCCTTTCCCGGCGCGCAGGAGGCCATGTGAAAACGATCGGAATCATTGTTTATCCGGACTTTCAGGTGCTGGGGCTCGCGGTCTCGACCGTGTTCGAGTTTGCCAACGCAACCATAGGAGAAACCGCGTACGAGGTGAAGTTGCTGTCGGAACATGGCGGCTCTGTGCGTTCCTCGCTGGGATTCGGCGTTGAGACCGCGAGTTTCAAGGGCAGCGAGTTCCACACCCTGATCGTCTCCGGCGACAACACAGGCACGCCGCAGTCGGCAGGCGTGGCTGCGTTTCTTCGCGACGCGCTGAAGGCATCGCAACGCATTGCGGCGACCTGCACAGGCGCGTTTGTGCTGGCCGAGGCGGGCTTGCTGGACGGCCGCCGCGCGACCACGCACTGGTACTTCGCGCGGGCGCTTCAGCGCGCGTATCCGCAGGTCAAGATGGAGGAGGACCGGATCTTTATCGTCGACGGTCCGATCTGGACGTCCGCCGGTGCAAGTGCCGGGATCGACCTTGCGCTCGCGCTCGTCGAGAAAGACCTGGGCACGGACACCGCGCGGCTCGTGGCGAAAAAAATGGTGGTCTATCATCGTCGAGCCGGTGGCCAGTCGCAGTACTCCGCGCTGCTCGAACTCGACGCGAAATCGGATCGGGTGCAGACCGCGCTGACCTATGCAAAGTCCAACCTGAGCGCGAAGCTGTCGGTCGAAGAGCTGGCGGAAGTCGCCCACCTCAGCCCGCGCCAGTTCAGCCGGGTCTTCACCGACGAGACCGGACAGTCGCCCGCCCGGGCCATAGAAAATCTACGCGTGGAGGCCGCCCGCCTGATGATGGAAACGGGACGGCATTCAGTCGATGTAGTCGCACGCGAGAGTGGTTTCGGGGACCGTGAACGGATGCGGCGTGCATTCCTGCGTGCTTTTGGACAGTCGCCGCAAGCCATGCGCCGGATGACGGAATCGCAGTTGGTTTGATGAAAGGCCGGCTTGCAGCGCGGATGGTTCATGTCCGGGTTGACGACGCGTTGGGGACGCGTTGGGAACGCGTTGGGAACGTTACACACGTTCGCTGAACCACCCCGGGTTGACCGTGTATTCGTGTCCTGAGCCCGGGGTTATACCGCCGGCGCCAACTGCGCAAGCACGGTCGTCATGCTCATGACCTGCTGGTCACCATCTGAAATTCCCGCGTCGTAGGCAGCCTTGGCCAATTGAGCATTGGTTAGCCTGGCAAGGCCGTTGAAACTATCGCGGACAATCGTCGCAGTCGTGGCGGAACTGGTCCGAAGCTCCCAAGTCTTGTCTTCGACAAGCCTTTGAAGCACATATTCGCGAGCAGCCGTTTTCGCAGCAAGAATGCCGCGCGCTCGTTCTTCTGTCATGGTGTTCTCCCCGAGTTCGCCCTCGTTTTATAGCAACGCGGCGCAACCCTGGCGGTTCGGAAGAACACACTTGGCTCAATTCTTTAACGGATGCCCTTTCAGGTCTCGGGCAATGATCTTCTTCGGGTCACTAATCGTATTCCAGGTAGCCCGAAGAAGACCTGCCGACTGCGTACGTGGACCTTCAGTCCACATTCAGTCCAAAGCCAGACGTGCGATAGCACGCTCCACGCCACCGCGGCCGAAGGGAACACCCTGCGCGGTCATGGCGGCTTCGACGCCCCCGAGACATCCGAGGATCATCGCGGGGTTAATGTCGCCGAGATGCCCGATGCGGAATGCGCGGCCCGCAAGTGGCCCGAGACCACCGGCAATCGCAACTTCGAAGCGCTCACGCGCGACGCTGCGGATTGCTTCCGGATCGATACCCTCGCTCACCCCGATGGTCGTCACCGACACCGAGCGCGCCGCGGGTTCCTCGCAGAAAAAGCGCAACGCGCCCGTCTCGCTCCAGCATTGCACCGCAGCATGCACCGCTTGCGCGATTCGCCGATGGCGCTCCAGCACCTCGGTCAAGCCTTCCCGAAAGATCAGCCCGAGCGACGCCTCCAGCCCGGCGATCAGGCTCTGCGGCGGCGTGCCGCAAAACTTGCGGTACGACAGCGGACTTTTCCGCCGCTCCCAGTCCCAGTAGAAACGCGGCGTGCAATTGCGGCGCGAGACCTCCATAGCCGTTGCGTCGACCGCGACGAACGCGAGTCCGGGCGGCACCATCAACGCCTTCTGACTGGCGCCGAGAACCACGTTGATGCGCATTGCATCCATGGCGAACGGCGCGGCTGCAAGCGATGCAACCACATCGACCACGAGCAACGCCGGGTGATCAGCCCGGTCGATCGCTGCCCGCATGGCGGGCAGATCGTTGGTGATGCCGCTGGCGGTGTCCGTGTGAACGATGAAGACCGCGACAATCTCGCGCTTCACATCCTCCCGCAACACGGCTTCGATATCCGCTGGATCGATTGGACGTCCCTCGACCCAGGGTGTGCGGATCACACGGCCGCCCATTGCCTCGGCCTGCACCGCCCACGATTCCGAGAAGTGGCCCGTGCCAGCCACCAGCACCGCCTGACCCGGCGCAATCAGGTTGGCGATGACCGCTTCCCAGGCACCGTGCCCGTTCGAGGCATAGAGGAAGACGTCCGACTGCTCCGTCTGCAGCACGCGCTTCAGACCCGCTTCGCAAGCGGCAATACAGCGATCCAGTCGCGGGTCAGCCAGGTCCATCGGCTGGCGGCTCATGGCGTGCAGGACTTCATCTGGTACGCGGCTAGGTCCCGGCGAATGCAGAAAGCGATGACCGGGCAAACGGGCGAAGTCGTTCATGCGAGAAGGATTCGAGATGGGTGATTGCCGCTGGAGTTTGAGCGCGCTTGAGCTTTGTCGTCAGTCAGTTTCATTGCAACCCTGGCCAATTGTTGGTCAAGAAGATTCTACAGGGCTGCGCCGGAGCATGCACTTTCCATTCGCTTGCCTGGCGTAATCAAGACTGAGTGCCTCGTCAACGATGCTTCCTGAGCCCTATGACCGGCATGCGCTAAGCCGTCGAACGCTCCAGCCAGTGCTGCAGGAACTGCGCGGTCTTGCTGCAGGCAAGCATGGCCTCAGGCGTTTGCGTGCCGGTAGGCCAGGACTGATGCACGTGAGGCATCCCCTCGTAAATATCCAGTTTCACCACACGTCCGGCAACATCCAGCGCCTGGTATAGACGCACGGAATCGCTCAGCAAGATCTCCCGCGTTCCGGCCTGGATCAGAGTGGGAGGAAATCCCTTGCCGAAGTCACCGTGAATGGGCGATGCGTACGGATGCATCAAATGGTCGGGACCCGCATACATATTCATGTTGCAGGCCAGTTTCTCCGGATCGAAGAAGTCTGCGTGAAGCAGTGTCCGGATGGTGTCGCCCTCGCAGCGCAAGTCGACAAACGGCGACCACAACGCGAGCGCAGCCGGCATCGGCTTGCCCTGGTCCCTGAGCTTGAGGGTCGACGCGACAGCAAGGCCGCCTCCCGCCGAGTCGCCAAACAGCACGGTCTGCTCAGCAGGCGTCCCGTCATTCGTCAGGGCATCGAAGACCGCGACTACTTCGTCGGTGACGGTGTCGTAGCGTCCGCGGGGCGTCAGCGTGTAATCGATCGACAGCACGGGCTCTCCCAGCAAATTCGCGATCACCGCAGGCGCAACTGCGTTAGCGCTGGCGGAACCGCCCGTGTAGCCGCCCCCGTGCGTGTAGAAAACCCTCGCACGCTCACGATGCTGCACCGCTGGAATGTATTCCATCACGGGCACACCGCCCATATTGTGATCGACGGTTCGTGTGCCCAGTCGAGCCAGCACCGGCGCGGCCAACGCCTCTGCGAACCCGTTGGAGCGAGCGTTGGCGGCGGCCCATTCGTCTGGATTGTCAGTGATCGGCTGGGTTTGCAGTCCGCCGATCTTCATGACCTCCGCGACCATGCGGCCGAACGCTTCCTTCCACTGCGCGGAAACCGTCGACGGCAGGACAAACTGCAACGGCGTGGTGTCTTTCCCGTGCTCGATCTCTGACATGTTTATTCCGTCAATTATTCAATAATACTAATTAGATTTCAATCAGACCGCACGCTGCTGTATCAGTTGCTCGAGAATCCTTGCATGCGTAGGTCGATCAAGGCGGTACAACAGCATAATCAGCACGCCCGCTATCGAGAAGAGTGCGGCCCCAGGCCCGTAGCAGAGCCCCAGCAAGCTGATCGTCTCGGGACGAAGCGCAACCTGCGCGCCCGCATTCGCCGCCGCGCCGCTGGGAAATCCGCTGAACTGCAGGACCAGCCCTGCAATCAGCGCCCCGCCACCCGTCGCGACCTTTCCTGCGAAAGCCCATCCCGCGAAATACAATCCCTCGCGCCGGGAGCCGAAGAGGTACTCGTGCTCATCGGCAGCATCGGCCAGCATCGACGAGACGGCGATAGCCGCAGCAGTCAGGCCCAGTCCGCCGATCGCAGCGTTGCAAGCAAGCACTATTACGAGGGGCATGCCTTCCATATGCAGCAACCCGGCCAGCCGCAAGCTCGCAGGAAGTGCCTGGGTCACGATCAGGATGCCGAGGCTTACCAGCAACATGCGCTTCTTGTCGAATAGATGAGCGAACACGCCGATCAGCGGCGCGCCGGCCAGCAAGCCGCAGAAATAGGCGAGCATGACGACTTTGATGCCGTCACCGGATAAGCGCCAGAAATAGGTGTTGGCGTGCAATCCGAGCGAAAGCGCCACGCCTTGCGCGACAAAGAACAGCATTGATGAACTGAACAGGACGCGAAATGACCGGTTGCGGAAAATTTCGACGAGTCCTGCCAGCAATGCGCGTAACCAACCCGGCCGATTCACGGCAATTGGATGGGCTCGACCACGCAGGACGAACGTTCCCCACATGGCAGCGAGTGCACCACCAATAGCGAGCGCTGCACAGGTCATGGCAAAGGGGGTATAGGCTGACTTCTGTGACAGCCCGTCCGCGCCCTTGAAGAAGAGTCCGAAGCCAATCAGAACCGTGGCTAGTCCGCCGATCATGCCAAGCCCCCAACGCCAAGCCGCAACGCGTGATCGTTCGGCGTAGTCGTCGGTCAGCTCGGCGCCAAGCGCGAGGAACGGCAGATTGAAGAGTGAGACCGACACACGCAACATCACGGAGAGCAGAAGCAGCGTGACGAACAAGGTGGTTGCGGGCACACCCTTGGGCAACGAGAAAATCATCACGAAGGCGATCATGGACAGCGGAAGGCCCAGCATCATGAACGGCAGGCGCCGCCCGAGCCGCGAACGCCATCCGTCGGATATCGAGCCGATCAGCGGATCCAGGATCGCATCGACGACAAGTCCCGCCGACAGCGCCACGCCCGCCGATGCGCCCGACACGCCGCATATCGCCGTTACGTAGAACAACCCGAACACGGTCATGACGTTGTTGGTCACCGCATCGACAAACGATCCCGCGCTATAGGCAATCTTGGGTAACAACGGCAGCGGCGTATGCCGCCGCGCGATTGCGTCGATCAGATGGTCCGGGGTGGTATCGGGCGTTGTCACGACTGCGCTCATTAGGGGTACCGATCAGTGGGTTGTGCTGTTGGATCATCGGAAAAGCGCGGCTGGACACGCGTGCCGGGCCCCAGGGATTTGCTTGATCACAGCGGGTGCAAACGACCTGACAACACGTGTTGAAGGACGCACTGTGTCCCGGTGAAGCGCGCCCGGATGATTGCATTGCCGCTTGAAGTTGGCCGATAATAGCCGCTAATTTGCAAACAGGAAAGTCTGTTTTATTGTGCAATGCAATGAATCCTGCCAAATTGCAGGGTGATGCCGCGCGCAATTTTCAGCGCTGCTTTGCGTTGCAGCTTGGGTCTGCCGTCTGGACGCCATGACCTTGCAGAATCGCCAGGCTCCCTTCAAAGCCGCCCTAAAACAACTAAGCATGCCCGACAGTTTTAAGTACGCGTAACCGGAACAGCACGCTGAACTGCTTTGCGATAAACATTCGGCGCCACGCCATGCCACCGCTTGAAGGCTTGGGAAAATGTCGAGGAATCGCTAAAGCCGAGGCGCAACGCAATGTCCGCCATGCTGAGTTGCCGGTCCTTTAGCAACTCCTCCGCCACTGCACGACGCGACTCCATCAAGAGCGTCCTGAACGACGTACCCTCCTCCTTAAGGCGGCGCTTCAAGGTGCGTTCACTCACATTGATGATCCTTGCCATGGCAGCCAGATCCGGCAACGAGCTACCGGGAACGCTAAGGTATTGCCGGACGATCGTCGATGTCCCGGACCGCGCTCGCCGGCGTTCAATAAGCTCCGCGCACATCTGCTCGCACATGGTCGCGGTGATCGGATTGGCCTGCGGCAGCCGCCGGTCGAGGTACGCCAGATCGAACGACAAGCTGTTCATCTTGGCCCCGTACTGAGGGGTCGCCCCGAACACACCGCGGGCCTTCCCGCGCCGCGGATTCGTCCGGTTCGGCTCCGCCCTGAACGTCAGCCGCTCGATTCTAAAATCCGGACCGGCAATTTCGGAGAGCAGGACCGCCGCTCCCGCCATGTCGCCTTCCACGAGAAATCGCGTCAGGTCGCGTCCCAGGTCCGGCTCGCCGAACGTCAGCACGCCGAGATTGCCTTCCTCGTGGTACGAGATCAACGTGAACGCGAAAGTCAGCGGAATGAAACGAAGCGCGAGCGTCAACGCATCTCTCATGGTCGCGCTGCTGATCAGGCCGAATCCCCACACGCCGTAGGCCGAGAACCGATGACGAAGTCCCAGTTCGATGCCAAGTTGATCCGGTGCGCCCGTCAGCTTCAACAGGTTGCTGATGACGCGAAGCTCCTGCGCGGCCAATAGTTCGGCGTTGGGATCGTCGAGTTGCGTAAGCGCCAGGCCGCTGCCCTCAAGCAGCCTGGCGGGAGAAAAGCCCTTCGAGCGAGCGTAGTCGACAAGTAGCCGGGTGCGTGCAGGGCCGCGTCTGAAATCCCAGAAACTCATCAGGAGATACCCTTAAAGGACAAAATTTGGCCCAAATACTAAAACAGCTGTCCCGTTGCGCCATTGGTGTATTCCCGTTGCAACCGCACTATGGATCCTAACTGGACTGGCATTCAACGCAGCCGGAGAACCTGTGCGCCCACGCGCGGCGAGCAGGATTTCGCTATTGAAAGGTTAAGGGCAGAGTTGGCAAGGGACGTGTTCATGAAAAGCTTTGAGGGGAAAGTCGCCGCGATCACCGGCGCCGGGTCGGGCATGGGTCGCACCCTGGCGGTCGAGCTCGCTCGACGAGGTTGCCACCTTGCGTTGAGTGACATCAACGAGACAGGGTTGGTCCAGACGATGAAGGAATGCATGGTCCATGGAGTGCGCGTTACATTGCAACGCCTGGATGTCTCCGATCGCGCTGCTGTTTTTTCATGGGCGAGCCAAGTCTCGGCAGATCACGGACGCATCAACCTGATCTTCAATAACGCGGGAGTGTCGCTCGCGGCGCCTGCCGAGACAGCGAAGATCGAAGACTTCGAATGGATCATGGGCATCAATTTCTGGGGTGTGGTGCATGGCACGCAGGCCTTCCTGCCGTATCTGCGAGCGTCGGGCGACGGGCATGTGATCAACACATCCAGCCTGTTCGGCATTATCGCGATGCCAACGCAGGGCGCATACAATGCCAGCAAATTCGCAGTCCGCGGCTACACCGAGGCATTGCGCATGGAACTGGAAATGGAGGGCGTGTCTGTGAGTGCTACCTGTGTTCATCCCGGCGGTGTTGCGACCAACATCGCCACCGCGTCACGGATCGACGACAACATCCAGTTGCTGACAGGGCAGGACGCGGATGCGCATCGCCGCCAGGCTAATCGCCTGATCAACGCGACCAAGGCGGACGATGCGGCGCGCCAGATTCTTGCAGGCGTGCAGCGCAATGCGCGCCGCGTGCTGATAGGCAGCGACGCCCGGCGTGTCGATTTCATCTCGCGGCTGATGGGCTCGGCTTACCAGATCTATGTACTGCGTTTTCATCGCAAGCTTCAGGAACGTCGTGCGAACAATCCGCATGCTGCCCGGCCCGCTCAGGCCGCCGCTTCCACGCCCAAGGACATTGCATGACACCGGCTACCCACTCGAGCAGTCCCTCCCTTTCATCTTCATCTTCGCCTTCAACGCGCGCCGATATTGACTATGACGTGCTCATCGTGGGCGCCGGTTTGTCCGGTGTGGCCGCGGCGCATCATCTGCGCGAGCGTTGCCCCACTGCCCGGTTCGCGATACTCGAAAGCCGGTCCACGATGGGTGGCACATGGGACCTGTTCCGCTATCCCGGCGTGCGCTCCGACTCTGACATGTTCACGCTCGGCTATAGCTTTCGCCCATGGCATAGCGACAAATCGATATCCGACGGCCAGACGATCCTCGACTACATCCGGGGCACGGCCCAAGCATCGGGCATCGACAAGACCATCAAGTTCGGTCACAAGGTGACGGGCGCGAACTGGGATTCGCAGGACGCATGCTGGACGGTGCAGGTTCAGCGTACCGAGGGCAATGTCGAAATCGAAACGCGCTACACCTGCAAGTTCCTCTACATGTGCAGCGGTTATTACGACTACGACGAAGGTCATGCGCCTCGTTGGCCAGACATGGAGAAGTTCAAAGGCCGCATAGTCCATCCGCAGCATTGGCCCGCCGGCCTGGCCTATGCGGACAAGCGCGTTGTCGTGATCGGCAGCGGCGCCACTGCGGTAACCCTGGTGCCGGCAATGGCGGACACGGCGAAACACGTGACCATGCTGCAGCGCTCGCCCACCTACATCTTTTCACTGCCTGCACGCGACAAGATCGCAAACACGCTGCGCAAATGGTTACCATCAACGCTCGCGCACCGGCTTATCCGCACCAAGAACGTGCTGCTGACGATGTACCTGTACAACCGCGCACGCCGCAAGCCGGAAGAAACCAAACGGTTACTCATCAGGGCAGCAGGCAAGCAGCTAGGCCCCGGGTTCGACGTCGACAAACACATGACGCCCCGATACAACCCGTGGGACCAGCGCCTGTGTCTCGTCCCGAACGCAGACCTGTTCAAAGCGGTGCGCGCCGGCAAGGCATCGATCGCAACGGACGAAATCGAATGCTTCACCGAGACCGGTGTGCGGCTGCGAAGCGGCCAGCATCTCGACGCCGACCTGGTGATTACCGCTACCGGACTGAAACTCAAGATGCTCGGTGGATCGGTGATCTCCGTTGACGGACGCCAGATTTCCCTCGGGGATACGGTGTCGTACAAGGGCATGATGTATAGCGATATACCGAATCTCGCGTCGTCGTTCGGCTATACGAACGCTTCGTGGACCCTGAAGGCCGAGTTGATTGCACAGTATGTCTGCCGGCTCGTGAATCACATGAAGGCAAATCACTACGATGTTTGCGTGCCGCGACTGAGGGACAACGAAATGGGTTCGCTGCCTGCCGTCGATCTCACGTCTGGCTACATTCAGAGGGCGTCGAACATCCTGCCCAAGCAGGGGCTTCACAAGCCTTGGAAGTATCATCAGAATTACCTGCTCGATCTTGCGTCGCTCAGGTTCGGTGCCTTGAGCGACGGTGTCATGCAGTTCGAACGACGCCCCATGACAACAGTCAGGCTTAAGCGCGAAGCGCAAGAGCACGCATAAAAACAAAGGTGAGTACTTGACGCTTCTTTTCCTGTCCATCGTCGCTGTTTGCGTCATCGTCATCGCGGGGCTTGTTGCTTTTTCTCTTTACGTTGCACGCCGCGTCGACCAGGCGTTGCCCCCGCAGGGCCGGTTCATCGACATTGGCGCGGACCGTATTCATTACGTTGAATACGGGAATGGCCCGCCCATTGTCTTTGTTCACGGATTGAACGGGCAGTTACGCAACTTCGCGTATCTGCACATGAATGCGCTCACGCAAACGCATAGGGTGATCCTCATTGACCGGCCGGGCTCGGGGCATTCAACGCGAGGCGCAGGATCGTCCGCCAGCATCTCCGCACAGGCGCGAACCGTAGCCATGTTCATCGACGCCATGGGGCTGGACAAGCCGGTACTGGTCGGACATTCACTGGGCGGCGCTATCGCTCTGGCGGTCGGCCTCAATCATCCGGACAGCGTCGGCCGACTGGCGTTGATCGCCCCGCTCACCCACCTGGTCGATCCCATTGACGCCTTCGCCGGACTGCTGATCCGATCTTCACTGGTTCGGCGGATCGTATCGCTCACAGTGGCCACGCCGTTCGCTATCAAGGGCAGTCGCGCGATCCTGGACATCGTGTTTGGTCCCGATCCTGTCCCCAGGGATTTCGCGCTGAAAGGGGGTGGGTTGCTTGGCTTGAGGCCACGCAGTTTCTATGCGGCGTCGTCCGACATGATGGCAGTCGCTGACGAACTTCCGGCCATGGAAAACCGGTATGCAAGTTTGCACCTGCCCGTGGACGTGCTCTACGGCCGCGAAGACAGAATATTGGATTGGCGCAGTCATGGCGAGGCGCTCAAGCAAAAGCTGCATGGCACCAATTTGCGATTGGTCGACGGCGGCCATATGCTGCCGGTAACAGCCCCATCATTGACAATGGAGTGGCTCAGAACGATTGCAGACGAACCGCTGACGACATTTACCTCGCCCGTCACCCAATAGTCGCAATGACCACATGAACCGCGAACGGCTCACCCGCGAGCAAGCCCGCGAACAAACACGCCAACGTTTGCTCGACGCTTCGCAGCTCATTTTCACGAAGAAAGGATTCGCCGCGGGAAGCGTTGAAGAGATAGTATTGGCCGCGGGTTATACGCGTGGCGCGTTCTATTCGAATTTTCGCAGCAAGCAGGCGTTGCTAATTGAACTTCTCAAACGCGATCACCTTGCCATGCAAGCCGGCTTGCACGGCATCATGCAAGGACAAGTCACGCGTGAGGATCTGGAAGACCGCGCACTGCTTTTTTACAGCCATCTATACCGCGACAATAAAAACTTCCTGCTATGGGTCGAAGCGCAACTGCTGGCATCGCGCGATACGCACTTCCGCGTTATCTTCAACGCCTTCCTGCACGAAAAGCTTGAGCAAATGACCGTGTATATCCGCGAGTTTTCAGTTCGCGCGGGTACACCGTTGCCCGCTGAAACGCTTGCGCTTGGGTTGATGGCGCTATGCAACGGCGTGCGGTTCTTCTATTCGATCAATCCACAGCACGTGACGGGGGAACTGGCCGAATCCGTGCTGGCGCACTTCTTCTCACGGGTGGTGTTCGGACGCGGCATTCCAGGTCATTGAACCGTCTGCGCCGGTGGGTCTCGCCGGCGAGTGATGAGCTGTCAAGCCTGGAATATTCACGCCCGTGCACGAGCAGGGTTACGATCGATGGTATCCACGCAACGGAGACGGGCGCGCGGTGCACCCCGGATCATGTCGACGGCCTTTTCGGCGATCATGATGGTCGGCGCATTCGTGTTCCCGCCAATCAGCGTCGGCATCACCGACGCATCGACAACACGCAGGCCGTTCAGACCTCGCACGCGTAGTTGCGAGTCCACTACCGCGTGAGTATCGTGCCCCATCCGGCAAGTGCCGACCGGGTGATAGACGGTGTCGACGCGCCGTTTCAACGCATCGCGAATCTCATCATCCGTATTCACGTGCGCGGTAAACAAGTCCTTGGTGATCCATTCAGCAAGAGCAGGCGCTTGCATCAGGCGTCGCGCGAGCTTGAATCCCTCCACCATGTCGTCGAGATCGCGGGGGTCGTTGAAGAACGCCGGATCGATGCGCGGTGCATCGCGAGAGTCCCCGCTTTGAAGCGTCACTTCTCCACGGCTTCGTGGCCGCAGCAAACACACATGGCACGATAACCCATGGCCCAGGTGCAATGTGCGTGCGTGGTTATCCGCCATCGCCACGACAAAGTGAAGCTGGACGTCGGGCGTTTCCAGGTCCGGCCTTGTCTTGAGGAAGGCGCCGCCTTCTGCGAAGTTCGACGTCAGCGCCCCACGGCGCGCACCGCGAAAGCGCAGGATCTCCCGCAACAGACGCGCGCTGCCGCGAAACGATATGCCCAGCGTGTCGAGGCTACGCGTCCGGTAGCCGAAGATAAAATCAGGATGATCCTGCAGGTTCTTGCCCACACCGGGTAAATGCTGGACGACGGGAATCCCCAACCGGCCGAGCTCCTGCGTATCACCCACGCCGGACAGCATCAGCAGTTGCGGTGTCTGCAATGCGCCCGCCGCCACGATCACCTCGCGGCGAGCGCGGATAATGCGATTCTTTCCGGCAAGCATTACTTCAACGCCGACAGCACGTGAGCCCTCGAAAATGATCCGCTGCACGTGAGCATGCGTCTCGACCGAGAGGTTCTTGCGCTTCTTCATATGTGGCAACAAATAGGCGCGTGCAGCGCTCCATCGCTCGCCATTCTTTTGCGTGACCTGATAGATCCCGACGCCTTCCTGCACGGCGCCGTTGAAGTCGTCAGTCACGGGCAGCCCAGTCTGGCGCGCGGCCTCGAGGTACCTCGCATGGAACGGATTGTCGGTACGCAAGTCGCTGACCCAAAGCGGTCCATCATGGCCATGCCATTCGTTGGTGATCCGCTCGTTATGCTCGCTACGCAGGAAGTACGGGAGCACGTCCTCGTACGACCATCCTTCATTGCCCAGCGACGCCCAATGGTCGTAGTCCGAACGATGTCCGCGCGTATAAACCATGGCGTTGATGGCGGACGATCCCCCCAGTGCCTTGCCCCGCGGCTGGTAGCCCTTGCGTCCGTCAAGGCCCGCCTGCGGCACGGTTTCGAACGCCCAGTTGTTCAGCCGTGTCGGCAACATGACGACGGCGGCGGCCGGTATGTTCACGAGCGCGCTGTTGCCGCTTCCTCCTGCTTCGAGGACGCAGACCGTGACTGCAGGATCCTCGGTCAGCCGACCTGCGACGACACAACCAGCCGAGCCTGCGCCGATCACGACGAAATCGAAAAGCTCACTCATTCTGGTCTCCTTCGATGTAGTCAGCGCTAGTCGGCATGCGTCACGCCGCTGGCGTTTTGTTCATGTAATACGCTTGATCAGTTGCAGCATCAGGTCGAAGGTCTTGCCGTATGGGGGATGGAAAAGACGGGTGCCATTCAGACGCGCCTGGTAGAAAACCGGTTTCTCTTTGCTGAAGGTACGAAAGCCCCATTCGCCGTGATAAGCGCCCATGCCGCTCGGGCCGACTCCTCCGAACGGCTGTGCTTCTTGCGCCAGGTGCCACAGACAGTCGTTGATCGTGACCCCGCCGGAGACTGTTTCGTTCAACACCCGGTCGCGATTGGCGACGCTCCGGCCGAACCAGTAAAGCGCAAGGGGGCGCTCGCCCTGGTTCACCATGGCAATGGCCTTGTCAAGCCCGTCGTATTCGATAATGGGCAGCAGCGGGCCGAAGATTTCCTCGCGCATCAGACGCGTGCTCGCGGCCGCGCCGATCACTAACGTTGGCGGGAATTTGCGCGTGCCTTCGTCGAAGCGTTCGCCGGCTGGATTGACTTCGACAATGCGTGCACCGCCATCACGCGCTTCCTCCCGTATCGCAAGCAGCCGATTGCGATGCCTCGTGCTGATGATCGCCGTGTAGTCCGGATTAGAGATCAGCGTGGGATAGAGGCGCGTAATAGCCGCCTTGAGTTGATCGGCGACGCTGTCGGCCAGACCCACCGGCACGAGAACATAGTCCGGAGCAATGCAGGTCTGTCCGGCGTTCAGGAACTTGCCGTAGGCAATGCTAGCGGCGGCGGCTGCAATGTCGCAGGAGGCGTCGAATATCGCGGGCGATTTTCCGCCGAGTTCCAGCGTCACCGGCGTAAGGTTTGCCGCGGCGGCCTGAGCGACTTGCCGGCCGACCCGGGTCGATCCGGTAAAGAACAGGTGATCGAAGGGCAGGTGTGTAAAAGCCTGACCCACGTCCACACCGCCATTCACTACGCTCAGCTCATCCGGCGCAAACGAAGCGCTAACCAGGTGATCCAGCAGTTCGGAGAAACGGGGAGTCAGTTCGGACGGTTTGAGGAGCACCCGGTTGCCAGCGGCAAGGGCCGCCAGCGCCGGCCCCAACGATAATTGAATAGGGTAGTTCCACGGCGATACGATGCCGACCACGCCAAGCGGTTGCCGCAACAGGCGGTTATAGCCAGGCCGGAAGTGCAGGCCGGTTGCGACTCGCTGCGGACTTATCCAGTGCTTCAGGTGGTTGCGTGCGTGGCGAACTCCAGCGCGCACGACAAACAACTCGGCGATCCGCGTTTCATGAGCGGACCGGCCACCGAAGTCGGCGTCGATCGCGCGTATGAAGTCGCTTTCATGATTCTCCGTCAACGCAAGCAGCCGGTTCAGCCGGTCCATGCGAACGTGCAGCGGCGGATTCGATTCCGCCGCGAACGCCCGGCGTTGCGCCTCGAAGCGTTCTTCCAGGAAAGAAGGCGAGCTGACCTGCATGGTCTGTTTCCCGTGTGTGGAATGACGCTAGCTTACTCGGTTGGTACCGATCAGGCGGGTGCCGTGTGCGAACGGTCGTGGTGCCCTTTGAACTGCTCGCGCAACTGATGCTTGACTACTTTCCCCGTAGCGCCGATCGGGAGTGCATCGACAAAAATCACATCGTCCGGAACCTGCCACTTCGCCACGCGCCCGTCGAAGAAAGCCAGCATGTCGGCAGCGCTCAGCAAAACATTCGACTTTGGAACGACCACGAGCAACGGGCGTTCGTCCCACTTCGGGTGAGGGACCGCAATACACGCAGCCATTGCCACGCCAGGGTGCGCCATGGCGACGTTCTCGATGTCGATTGAACTGATCCACTCCCCGCCCGACTTGATGACGTCCTTGGCCCGATCCGTGATCTGCAGGAAACCGTCCGCGTCGAGGGTGGCGATGTCGCCGGTGCGAAACCATCCGTCGTCGAGGTTCTCGTGGTCCTGCTTGAAATAGCGATCGACCACCCAGGGTCCGCGAACCATCAGTTCACCGGAACTCGCACCATCTTGCGGCAGGTCCAGACCGTCGTTATCCACGATACGAAGATCCACGCCGAAGACGGGACGTCCCTGCTTCAGCCGTAACGTGCGTTGTTGCTCCTTGGGCAGCGCGAGATGTTTTCGCTTGAGCGTATTGACGGTCCCCAAGGGAGAAAGCTCGGTCATGCCCCAGGCATGCGAGAGTTCTACGCCGTAATCGTCCGCGAAGGCGTCGATCATGGCGGCAGGACAAGCCGAACCACCCACGATCGTTCGCTTGAGCGTGGAGAATCGAAGCTTGTTGCTCTGCACGTGGTTCAGCAGCATTTGCCAGACAGTGGGCACGCCCGCGGCAAGATCCACGGCCTCTGACTCGATCAGTTCGTAGACCGACTTGCCATCGAGTGCCGGCCCAGGGAACACCAGCTTCGCTCCGGTCAGCGCGGCGGAATACGGCAAACCCCATGCGTTGACATGGAACATGGGTACGACCGGAAGCACCGCATTCCTCGCCGACAGATTCATTGAATCGGGCAGTGCTACAGCGTAGGCATGCAGGACCGTCGAGCGATGGCTGTACAAGACACCTTTGGGATTGCCCGTGGTACCGCTGGTGTAGCACAGGCTGGACGCTGCGTTCTCGTCGAGGGACGGCCACGAATAGACGGCATCGGAGAAGCCGTCGATCAAACTCTCGTAGCACGCAATGCCGTGCGCGGTCATGCCGTCTGTCACGCGGTCCTGATCGCATAGCGCGACCCAATGGCGAACACCGGGGCACTGCGATTGAATGGCTTGCACCAGCGGCAGGAACGTCAGGTCGAAGCAGACCACCTCGTCCTGCGCGTCGTTGATGATCCAGACCAGTTGCGCTAGCGGCAAGCGCGGATTGAGCGTGTGCAATACACGTCCCGACGCCGATACCCCGTAGTAAATTTCAAGGTGCCGGTAACCGTTCCAGGCGAGGGTCGCCACACGCTCCCCGTGACTCGTTCCAATCGCGTCGAGCCATCGCGCAAACCGTCGCGCACGGCCCGCTACACCGTTCCAGTTCGTGCGATGCAGATCGCCCTCCACCCGCCTGCTGACAATCTCACCGTCACCGTGGCAGCGATCCGCAAACTCGATGAGGGACGCTACGTTCAGGGCGTGGCCCTGCATGTTTCCCAGCATTGCATTTCCTTTGGCCGCCTTGAGTGGCAGCTCGTCCGGCTACATGGTGTCGGCGCGACGGTCATATACCAATGGTGTAACGGGACACTTGCTTTAGTAATTGGGCCAAAAACCATGCTCTAGGGGTATCTACCCATGAGCATGCGCCCTCGACCTCACTGGGTAGCCGCGGTCAAGGCGGCGAGTGCGATAGGACGCATCACGTCGTATCCCGCCGCCGTGGGATGCACCCCGTCGCGCGTCAATTCGGCGCGCAAGCTGCCGTCCGGCGCCGCGAGAGCCGAATGATAGTCCGCGAAAACAAGTCCGCGCTCGACGGCCAAGGCCCTAAGCCATGCATTGATCTCTGTAATGCGGGCACGCGGATCGATCCCCGGACGCCAGGCAAAACTGCCTGCCGGGGTGACGCTGCCGAGAATCACTTGCACATCGAAGGCGCGCGCCAGCGTGACCATCGCGATGATGTTGTTCTGGTAGTCCGCGAACGTCGTAGGTCCGGTATTACCGGCGAGATCGTTTCCTCCGCATAGCAGGTGGACCACGGCGGGCTTCAGTTGAATGACATCGGCCATGAAACGCAGCAGGATCTGCGGGCTGGTTTGTCCACTAATGCCACGGTTGATCACGCCGCCGCTGACGAGGCCATAGCGGAACATTCCCGGGTCGCCCGCGAGCCAGAATTCAGTCAGCGAATCGCCGATGAACACCGCCTTCGGCGACACGCCTTGAAGCGTGCGGTTTGCGTCCCGGTACTGACCGAGATTGGGCCAGTCGCGCGCTCGCAGCGCTTCTGCACGGGCTTCACGTGCGGCCAGCACCGCCGGGTCGTGAGCCCGGGCGAGCAGGTCGGCATCGAAGGGACCGGGCGCCAGATAGGCATGCACGAACCGTATCTCGTCCTCAGTCGGTCCACTCCCTTGCGAGTCGAGTTGATCGACCATGCCAACACCAGGTACTGAATCGCTCATCAGAGTTCTCCCCGGCGCGCGATGGCGCCTAAGTGAAACGCGCTCGGCTTGGGCCTGCGCTCGAAAGTTTCAAAATCGACCTCGACGAGGCCGAAACGCTGATCGTAGCCCGACGTCCATTCGAAGTTGTCCAGCAAGGACCAATGAATGTAGCTGCGCACGTCGATACCTTCGTCCAGGCACTGGCGTACTTCCGCGAGAGCAGCATCGATATAGGCCACGCGACGCGTATCGTCGTTGGTCGCAATGCCGCTTTCGGTGACGTAGACGGGTCGCCCGGTGCGGCTTGCAGCCAAGCGGATCGTGGCTCCCAGCGCTTGCGGATAGAACTCGTAACCGGCCGCCGTCATCTCCGTACCGGGCGCGAGCTCGGCCTGTCCGTGTGCATCCACGCGTACGCGCGTGTAGGTCTGAACGCCGATGAAGTCGGTCAGCGCCGCTTCGTCAAGCCAGGGACCATAGAGGCTGTCGGTAATGTACCCGGCCAGATTTGCATCGCCAACGCCTTGCACTTCCTGCATCGTCAGATTGAGGCCAACCGGGAAATTACCCGGCCCTGCCTTGATGGCCTGCGCCGCCTTGCGGTGGGCATCGATCAACACGGCTTCGGTCTTCTCGACGTCTGCGAAAAGGAGCGATGAAAACTGCGTCGAGCCGCAACGCTGTGCACAAGCGAGCAGCATTGCATCGATAGCCGGCTTGGATTCGGGCGTCGCCAGTAGAACCTTGATCAGACGCTGGATGTTGGCCTCGTTGAAGGTCGTGGCGGCAGCCAGGTTTTCGCCCAGACGCCGGGTTGCCGTTTCCGCGAAACGTGCGAACAGATCCGCGCCGTCCTGGACCTCGAAACCGCCGCGCGCCGCAAACCAGCGCGGCACGGTGAAATGGCTATAGGTGAGCATCGGGGCTAGTCCACGCTCAAGGCATCGGTCTAGCAAGCGCGCGTATCGATCCAGTTCAGCCATCGAAAATTGACCGGGTTCCGGTTCTATGCGCGCCCACTCGATTCCGACTCTGTAGCAGTTGAAACCCAGGTCGGCGGCGATGGCGATGTCATCGCCAAAGCGATGATAACTGTCGCACGCGTCACGTGACGGCTCGCGGAATACGGTGGGGCTCACGTGCTCGGCGAGCCACACATCTGAGCTGACGTTATTGCCTTCGCTCTGATGCCCCGATATTGCCACGCCCCACAAAAAGCCCTTGGGTACTGCGCATGGCGCTTTGTACGCTTTGTCCGCTTTGTCTGCTTTGTCTGCTTTGTCACTAATCAAAATCACTTCCTCCGTTTGTTACGGTTTCATTGCGCCCCCGGGATAGAGAGGGCGCAGCAGTTCGCCGGATACCGTCACTGTGTTTTCAGCATCCGTTCGATCTCGCCTGAACAAAGCCTTGTGCAAAAGCCGATGTATTGCGGCAACGAGTCTCCGATGAACCGGGCCACAATGCGCCGGTCCCCCGGCGGTCATGTCCGAAAATGGCCCGTCGATCAGAACACCACAGTTGCACCCGTGGTCAGCAAAAGAGCCGCCTTATGCGAAGGGAACAGCACGGGTTGCGTTGTGTACGCGAGGCTATTGGTCCAGTAGATGCCCCGAGCCACGTGGAACGCATAGGACAGCGAGAACGTATTGCTGCCTGTAATGGCGGTCGCGGTCGTCACCAAATTTATGTACTGCTGAGTTTTAGGGCTAATCCATTGATGGGTGTAGCCGATGCTGATCATGTCGTAGGGACGCGAGTCAAACGGGCCGAGGCTATAAAGCGTAGCTGCAACGTCCCGGCTAAACGGATTCTTGCTTGCGTCCGCGAAGTCCACTTTGACATCCGCGTAAATACCGCGATAGGTGTAAAACTGATCGGGCTGGGTGAACTGCCGGGTAATAGCGACATAGAACCCCTTGTTACCGTACGTCGGCTTGCCGACACCGTAGTCAAAATAGTCGCTCGTGTTGTACAAGGCGCCTCCTCTCAGCCAGAAGGCGCGCTGGTTCACAGCGGACAAAATCCGATAACCCACTTCGTCCATATAAAGAGCCCTTGCACCGGGAACGCTAAAGTCCAGACCCGATGAATTCGCCTGGGAATCAGCCTGAAAACCTTGTGGACTCATGCTTCGCGTGACGGCGAAATGGTTATAGAACCGCATGTCCGGCGTGTACAGACGAATATCGAAAGTGGGTGCCGGCTTGACTGACGGAACGCCTAGTTCGTAAAACATACTACTGGCGGGACCTAGCGCGGACGATGCGACCGTCGTCCCCAACGTAAAGCCGTAAAAGCTGTTCGACGGTGTTTGATATCCGTACTCGATGCGTACCTGATGGTTAAAGAATTCCTGTTCGATCGCCAGTGCGCTCACGTAGGCGCCACGTGTACCCGAGCCAAGATAGCTGCTCTCGTTCCATTCGCCCGACATGATGAACTGCGAATCCTTGCTGAAGCCAACCCGCGAAAGATCGTAGGTAAGGACGGCCAGTGCCGCCTGGCTGTAGGTGGGGCGCTGCCCCGTATAGGCTTGCGGAACACTGCTGTCGGGATGCAGCAGGTCATACGTCACCCCCGCCGACATGCCGCCCTGAAGCATCCAGCCGTTTTCATACAGCTTCTCGCGCAGACCACCCATGCTCGGCGAAATGCTGTCACACGTACTCGAGAGCGGCGTCTCCAGACCGCGTGCGCGATCCTGGTCGTAGGCAAGGCAGTTCGTGGTCTTCGCTGCTTGAGCGATGCTGTCGTCGGCTTTTGCGAGCGTCGCCGAAAGAGCCAGTGCGAGTCCAAGACCCGCCACGTGCAGCAGTTTTCTCCCGCTGTCCCTTGCTCCGATTTCCCGGCGGACGTCCGCGTGCGCCTTGAACCACGGCGCCCTTTTCTTCCATTGCTCCACGACATTGATACGCGCATCGGCAGACTTCGCCGACCTCCGCGCGGGGGTCATTCTCATGTTGCTCGTCTCCTGATGTTTTTCTGGTTACTTGCCTGAAGCAAGTGCGTCACAGTAATTCGATAATAACAAACAGGCAAGACTGTTTGTGAATGTACGAGGGTATTTCCCGATCGGGAGATGGAAATGAAGAGAGCCGACTGACGCTTTCCACCGCCATATGAAGGTCTGGGATGGAAGCCGTAAAGCCGCATAAAATAAGGCTTTTCGAGGCGATTCAGGTCAATGCGCGGTATGCCAGTGCGCACCGGCGCGCAAGCCGGTTTCTCTTGCGATAAAAAACCAATAGACTTGTTTGTTTGTTTTCGTCTATTGTCGTGGTGGCCCACCTTGGCAAGCACGAGCAGATAAAAACGACAATGAAGTCAGCTAAACAGAGAGACGTAACCCAATCCGCCATGAGACAACAACCGAGAGAAAAGCCGCTCCGGACGTTACCGGTCCGAAGCGCGCCCGAACCCGCTGGAGAACCCGCGCGGCGTCCGCAAGCCCAGCGAAGCGCAGAGACACAGGCCAAGCTGATTGCAGCGGCCATTTCCTGCCTGCACCGGTTCGGCTATAGCGCGACGTCGGTGACCATGGTGGCGGACGAAGCCGGGGTAAGCCGCGGCGCAATGACCCATCAATATCCGACCCGAACCGACCTGATGCTGGCCGTCGTTGAAGCGGTGTTCGAACAGGACGTCCAGCACTACGAGCGCACGGTCGCCGAGAAAACACCGATGCAATGGATACGCGAGCTGCCGGCGACCATGTGGGAAGTGATGAGCCAGCCGTCGGGCACCGCCGTCATCGAGATCATGCTGGCCTCACGCTCGGATCCTGAACTGGCCGACAAGCTGCGTTCAATGCAGAACGCTATCGACCGCCTATCGCATCCGTGGATCATTGAGCGCCTGGAAGCCGCGGGTTTGCGCGATCGTCCGAACGGCGAGGCGATTCACCGCCTGTTTGTCGCGGCTATACGCGGACTTTCGCTCGAAGCGCTCTTCAGGCGCGATCGGGCCGACGCCGAAAACTCAGTCGCAGTGCTCAGCGAGTTGCTCCGCCTGCTCTACCCTGATATGGACACGGAACTCGCGCAACAGAGCAATTGAGTTCGATCGGGGCGAGGAGGCCCCGTCGTACGCGCGCCTCACTGCTCTCAGCGATGAAATGAACCCCGTGTGATATCGGCCGGTTCCAGCGTTGCGCCGGGCAGCGCCACACGTATCGTACGTGTCTCGCCGGCTTGCAAGTCGAAGTAGTTATCGCTGAACACAGTGGTCGGCTGCCGAGCCGAAAGATGCACGAAGTGATGATAGCCAACACCCGTCAACGTCACGGCGAGCGAGTGGTCATCGGCTATCTGCACTTGCATCTCCGGTTCGTCTGGAGAGAAAGGCAAGTCCTTGACCGGCGCGAAAAACAGGCGGTTATCGGCAAATCGGTTTGAACGAACGACAAGCACCCTGGCCGGGTCCGCTGCCATGCGCGCGGCCTCGCCACGCCAGACCACGCGGCTTTCCGTACCCGGCACGCTTGCCGTGACAACTTCCTCCCACAGTGTATTGCCGTCGAAATTCTTCATGGTCAAGGTCGCCGCGAATTCGACCCTCTCGCGGGTGTCGTTGGTCATCCATAATTCGATCACGCCGTCGTCCAGCGTCTTGAACGACCCGAGTACCGGCGCGTAAGCGCGGGCGACGTAGAACCAACTCGCCTTCCGCACGCGGTCGAAATCAATCAGGCTCCAGCTAATTCCCGGCCAGCAATCGTTGTATTGCCAGATCAGCGTGCCCGAACAATGTGGCTTGCGGCGGCGATAATGCTCAATGCCAAACTTCAATCCTTCGGCCTGTACCAACTGGGTGAAGACAACATATTGGCCGAGGGTGTCCGGCAAACCGGTCACCGGAATCAGCATCGCGTTCACCTTATCTCGCGGGTGGTCCTTGATGCGATTGAGAAAACCATCGCTGCCAAGCGACATCTGGTCAGGCGCGAGCCAACGCGCCAGCGTGCTCTCAGCCGGTGACGCCTGGATGCCGAATTCACTGACGAAACGCGCTTTGTCTTCCGCGTAACGGGTATAGGCCACCGCTTCCGGGCCGTGGCTGAAATCGCCCACCGGCAGTTCGTCGGGAACCGGCGGCAGGCCATGCCAGACCGTCCAGTTGTGGACATCGCCTGCGCGCATGCTGTTGTGACTGGGACCGCCGTAAGGGCTGCCCGGCCAATAGGGCGTAGACGGATCGAGTGTCTTCAGTGCTTGCGGAATCGTTCGTTGGAAAAACAGGTCACCAGGATAAGGCGCGTTCGACCCGCTCATCCGGGCGATGAACTGATGAACTGCCTGTCCCTCGTTGTTGCCGCACCATAACGCCAGCGAGGGATGATTCCGGAGCCGGGTAATCTGGTGATCGACCTCACGCTGCACGCTTTCGACAAAAGCAGGTTCGTGCTCGGGATACGGCGCGCACGCGAACATGAAGTCTTGCCAGACGAGCAGGCCCAGGCGGTCGCAGGCGTCGTAGAACGCATCGGCTTCGTACAGGCCACCGCCCCACACGCGGATCATGTTGATGTTCGCGGCGAGCGCGTCTGCGAGCAAGGCTTGATGGTCAGAAGCGGTCGTCGCGCCGACAAGGGAACTCGCCGGTATCCAGTTCACGCCGCGCGCAAAGATCGGCACGCCGTTCAGAATGAAGCGGAAAAAGTCACAGCCGGGTTCATCCGGATCGGCCGACGTATCGAGTTCGATACAGCGAATGCCGACCTTCAGCGTGCGCTGGTCGAGACGTTGCTCCCCCTGTGCAAGTTCGACGCGCAACGTGTACAGCGAAGGCAAACCGAGCTCGGGCGTCCACCATAAGCTCGGTGTATCGATGATCGGCTGCCACGTCGCGGATCGGCTCGTCCCATCAAAGGTCAGGGTCGTGCCGCCGGCAAACACACCGTCCGGATCAATCAACTGAAGCATCGCGAGCAGAGGCTCGCGAGAATCGCTATCCGTGGCGAAGGCGTCGATGGTTATCGCGACATCGATCCTGGCTGCGGGGTCGATTGCAATCGTGCTAAAGCGGACATCATGGATGACCGCGATTCGCTGACGCTCCAGACGGACGGGGCGCCAGATTCCCACGCTGGGCAGTTGCGGACCCCAGTCCCAGCCCCAGCCAAACTGCGCTTTTCGATGGTAATTGCGTTTCGATTCTTTGATCGGATCCGCAATGATCTCCCAGGTTTCCATCGACTTGTCGGCCACTGGCAGCGCAGGTGGTGTGAAACGGATCAGCAGCAGATTGGGTTGATCGTCATGCAGCAGCGGGCCGGCGTCGAAACTGAACGCCGTGAACATGTTGTCCGTCTTGCCCAGAAGACTTCCGTTCAGCCAGATCGACGCATAGGTGTCCAGGCCTTCGAACGTCAATATCACACGTTCTCCAGGTCCCGGCTTCATGGCGAAAAATTGTGTGCGCCACCACCACTCACGGTCTTTCACCCAGGCGCAAAGGAACTCGTTTTGCTCGGCAAAAGGATGCGGGATCCGGCCTGCAACGTGCAACGCTAGATAGGTGTCGCCGGGTGCAGGAGCGGGTATCCAGCCATCGCCGCCTGCCGACAGTTCTGCCGCCTCAGCCTCGCGAGGCGCGTAATCCTTGATCTCCCAGTCGCCGAGCAAAATGTGCCCGACCGGGTCGGTGGTCGTCTCTGCCACTGTTTGTACTCCTCGTCCGTTCCTGGGCCATTTGATAGCAGCCCTCGTTTATAAGTCACTATACCGTGACTTATAAACGAGGGCAAACGACACAATGAATTGGCGACCCTCGGTTTTATTTGCGCAGACCGTTGTCGCCGGCACCTTGAGCGACCGCTCGTATGCCGGCTAGCGCAATCGTGGA
Organism: Caballeronia sordidicola; assembly: GCF_002220365.1. GTDB lineage: Bacteria > Pseudomonadota > Gammaproteobacteria > Burkholderiales > Burkholderiaceae > Caballeronia > Caballeronia sordidicola_C. The sequence continues at coordinate 26,783 of NZ_MTHB01000159.1, forward strand.
ATAGAGATCGGCGACTTCGTCGAGCGATTTGACACCCGTCTGCATGACGTCGACAGCGCCGGACATGGCAGCGAGCAGCATGCGGGTCACGATCTCCGCGAGCGTCATGTCGAGGCCGGTTTCCGTGGCGATCATCGCGGCCCAGTCGGCAACCGCGGCGTTCAGGATGGTGCTCGCGTAGTGTTCCAGCGGCCCCTCGCCGTAAAGCAAGCGGCGCAACAGCGGGCCGCGCTCGGCGATGGTCGCCAGCCATAAGCGAGTATTGACTCGCAAGCGCTCTTCGAAGCTCGTGATCACAGGCAACTCTTCATGGACACGTTGCCTCATGACCTTGAACTCACGTTCGACGAGTGCACCTATGAGATCGTCGCGGTTCGTGAAGTATCGATAGCCTAGCCGCTTGTCAACGCTGGAGCGCGCCGCCACGGATTCCATGGTCACCGCCGACACCCCGCTCTCGACAATGATTTCCGCCGCCATGTCGAGAAAGCGTTCGCGCCGCTTGGCGCCGCTCAAGCGGCTGCGAGGCACCGGGTCAGGATCGGGCGAGGCGGAGTTGGTTTTCACATCGGTTGCCATTGTTGAGTTCTAGTTAGCAGGACATTGTTGAGGCGCTATCTGCAGTGAGTTGCACGCATTGTGCGGCCGGTCCGGTTTGTCGGACCAAGCAAAAGTGCAAGTATCAACGGCGCTAAGCCACACGCTTGATTGCATGCTATTCATTAGCATACCGAACATACTCTATTGAGTCTTTGTCTTGTCCAGTAGCAAACCGTCTATCCGTTCCCTGTTTTCATCGCCCCAGGCACAGAGCGGCATGAGCGCTTTCGCCAGCGTCTTGCCGAACTCCGTCATTTCATAATCGACCCTGGGCGGCACTTCCCGATAGTCACGTCGCACGATGATGCCATCCTCGGCCAACTCGCGAACCTGCTGGATCAAGACCTTTTCACTGATGCCGGCGACAAGACGCTTCAATTCGCCGAACCGACGCGGCCCACTGTTCAGATGAAACAACACGATCGGCTTCCACTTCCCGCCGACAACCGAGAGAGCTATCTCCAGCCCGCAACTAAACGCCCGGTTTTCCATAAAATGACCTCCACACATACCTTTAGGTAGGTACTAGCCTAACAGAATGTACTCGCCCATAATAAATCTTCACACTCGATCGGGAGATTTCAGATGGGTAAGCTCAGTGGAAAAGTGGCAGTGGTAACGGGTGCAAACAGCGGAATTGGCCTCGCGACGGCAAAGCGCTTTGCGCGGGAAGGCGCGCGGGTTTTCATGAGCGGCCGGCGCCAGAAGGAACTCGATGCGGCCGTCGCCGAGGTTGGAGAAAATGCCCGCGGCATTCAAGGCGACGTGTCCGTCCTTGCCGACCTGGACCGCCTGTTTGCCATCGTCAAAGAGGAAGCAGGAACGATCGACGTCCTGTTCGCCAACGCCGGCGGTGGAGAATTTGCAGCGCTCGGCGAGATTACGGAGGAGCACTTCGATAGAACTTTCGCGACCAACGTAAAGGGCACGCTTTTCACGGTGCAGAAGGCCCTCCCACTGCTCAAGGACGGCGCGTCGGTCATTCTCACTGGATCGACTACCGAGGTGACCGGCGCGCCGTCATTCAGTGTCTATAGTGCTAGCAAGGCAGCGATCCGCAACTTCGCGCGAAGCTGGATCCTCGATCTCGCGCCGCGCAAGATCCGCGTCAATGTGCTTGTGCCAGGCGCAACTTCCACACCCGGATGGCATGGCCTCGCCACCTCGGAAGAAGCGAGCGAGGAGATGATCAAGTTCGTGCAGAGCACGACACCGCTTGGCCGCCTTGGCGATCCCTCGGAGACCGCGAGTGCGGCACTGTTCCTGGCTTCCGACGACAGCAGCTTTGTCACCGGCAGCGAATTGTTCGTCGACGGCGGGTCAGCGCAGATCTAGGGAACATGCAGGCCGCGAGTGGTCTACGAGACAGGTGGGCCACGGTTCGAATGTGCTCGAGCCGTGAGCGAAAAACTGTTGTCTGCTGCGCAAGCATCGGGGCGTTTGCGCGGTCGGACTTGCGCGTTGCCAATACTCAGTAAAATAGGTCCCGCACGGGCAATATCAACCTGCTGCCCATCCTGGATATTCCCGCCACTGTGACAAGCACACTCGAACAACTTCGCACCGGACAGCTAGCCGGTACCCAACGACTGACGCTAGCCTGCGGCCTGACCGAATTTCCGCGCGAGATATTCGGTCTGTCCGACACGCTGGAAATCCTCGACCTGTCCGGCAATGCGCTTTCGTCGCTGCCCGATGATTTGCCGCGCCTGACGAATCTGCGCACCATCTTCTGCTCGAACAACCAGTTTGCAGAGCTTCCGGAAGTGCTCGGTCAGTGCATGAAATTGAGCATGGTCGGATTCAAGGCAAACCGCATACGAAAAGTATCGGGTGCTTCATTACCGCCCAATCTTCGCTGGCTGATCCTGACCGACAACGAAGTTGAGGCGCTTCCACCCGAGATCGGAAACTGCACTCGGCTACAAAAGCTGATGTTGGCGGGCAATCAGTTGCGCACGCTGCCGGTGGAGTTGGCCGCATGCTCTCACCTTGAGTTGATCCGCCTGGCAGCTAATCGGCTTACCGAACTGCCGCTTTGGGTCGCGTCCTTGCCCCGGCTTTCGTGGCTGGCGTACGCGGGAAATCCATTCAACGACCGACTTGAAGCACGCGCAATGACGGATACGCCCGTTGCCGATATCCCCTGGGAGGCTCTGGATCTGCAGCATCGGCTAGGTGAAGGCGCATCGGGCGTGATTCATCGTGCGGAACTTCGGGTGGAATATCCGGCGGATAGCGACGCAACCCAGCCCGTTGCAGTCAAGCTATTTAAGGGCGCTGTGACCAGTGATGGCCTGCCGCACTGCGAAATGGCCGCTTGCATTGCTGCGGGACCACATCCGAACCTGATCCCGGTACTCGGCAAGATAAAGGGCCATCCCACCGGGGCCCATGGACTCGTGATGGAGTTGATTGACCCGCAGCTAAGGAACCTTGCGGGGCCGCCCAGTCTGGAGTCTTGCACGCGCGATATCTATGACCTCGGTACCCGCTTCGACCTGACGTCAGCGCTAAGCGTTGCACACGGGATCGCATCGGCAGCATGGCATTTGCATCAGCAGGGCATCATGCATGGCGACCTGTACGCCCACAATATCCTGCATGGCGGACAGGGTCAGGCGCTAATGGGAGATTTTGGCGCGGCATCGTTCTATGCAACCGGCGATCAAGCGCTGGCCAACGCACTCCAGCGCCTGGAAGTAAGAGCGTTTGGCTGCCTGCTCGAAGAATTGCTTGATCGATGCGATGCGCAGGGGTCCGCGCAAAGAAGCTTGGCGGTGCTCGCAAGCCTGAAAAATGACTGTCTGGACGAGCAGGCCGGCGACCGGCCCCTGTTTGGCGAAATCGTGATTACCCTGGCCGCGCTGAGGGATTCTCGTCGGGACGAGGCAACTTCAGCTTAAATTCGGGTGCTTTAAACCGTATACTCATCCTCCCGTTCCCGTAGCGAGAGAGAAACGTGCCAGTCATTACCTGCATCGAGGATTTGCGCGTGCTCGCGCAGCGGCGCGTGCCGCGCATGTTCTACGATTACGCCGACAGCGGCTCGTGGACCGAGAGTACCTACCGGGCCAATGAAAGCGACTTCCAGCGTATCAAGCTGCGCCAGCGCGTAGCGGTCAACATGGCGGGTCGCAGCACTCGCACGGAAATGGTGGGGCAGGAGGCCGCCATGCCGGTGGCGCTGGCACCCACGGGATTGACCGGCATGCAACACGCGGACGGCGAGATCCTCGCCGCACGCGCAGCAGAGAAGTTCGGTGTGCCGTTCACCTTGTCCACCATGAGCATCTGCTCGATCGAGGACGTCGCGGCACACACCAGCAAACCATTCTGGTTCCAGCTCTACATGATGCGCGACCGCGACTTCATCGTGCGGCTGATCGAGCGCGCCCGGGCTGCGAAGTGCAGCGCCCTGATGCTCACGCTCGACTTGCAGATTCTCGGTCAGCGCCACAAGGACATCAAGAACGGGCTCTCGGCGCCGCCCAAACTGACGCTCCCGAACCTCATGAACCTGGCGACCAAACCACGCTGGTGCCTCGGCATGCTCGGCACCAAGCGGCGCAGTTTCGGCAACATCGTCGGGCATGCAAAGGGCGTGGGGGATCTCTCGTCCCTGAGCTCATGGACCGCCGAGCAATTCGATCCGGCCTTAAGCTGGGCAGATGTCGAATGGGTCAAGAAGCTGTGGGGAGGCAAGCTCATCCTGAAGGGCATCATGGATCTGGAAGACGCGCGCCTTGCCGCCGACAGCGGCGCCGATGCAATGATCGTCTCCAACCACGGCGGCCGCCAACTCGACGGCGCGCCATCGTCCATCTCCGCGCTACCCGAGATTGCGAGCGCGGTGGGAGATCGAATCGAAGTGTGGATGGATGGCGGCATCCGCAGCGGACAGGACGTGTTGAAAGCGGTGGCGCTCGGTGCGAAAGGCACGCTGATTGGCCGCAGCTTCCTGTACGGGCTGGGCGCAATGGGTGAGGCAGGGGTCGAGCGATGCCTGCAGGTCATCCACAAGGAACTCGACACCACCATGGCCTTTTGCGGGCATACCGACATCCGGCGCGTGAACGATCAGATCCTGCTACCCGGGACCTTTTGAACGCCCGCGCCGTTACCAGTTCGTGCCGGTGTCCAGCGGATAAACCGGCCGCTGGACGTTCTTGAATTCGAACAGGCTGAAGTCGGAACTGGTCACGCCACGGCTGTCGCATTCAACCAGGCCGTGCGCGATCGGCACAAATACCGGACGGCAATACATACGCGACTTGAGGATGAGAAACGTCGCACGGCGCGGGTCGATGCCAACACTTTCAAACACGCCAAGGTCCCAGGGCTCGTGCGTGCGCTCCGTCAACACGATCTGCGCTATGCCCACATCAAGCACCGCAGCGCGGCCCATGTGGGCGCGCTGTCCCGTGTAGGTCGGTCCGCTGATTACGTATTCCCCGTCGGTCAACGCACGCACAACGCCCGTGAGCGTGACCGGTAGACGCGGTTTCGCGGCTCGCCCGCTGAGCTTGTTGCCAATGCCAAGCGTGACAGTCTCGCCCACTCCCGCCGCGAACAATGCAGCGACGGCTTCGGGATCGCATACCAACCCCATCACGATCCCCGTCAAGCCCTGGTGGATGGCTTCCTCATAGACCTCCATCGTGTCGCACGTGCCGCCTGACATGCAGTTGTCGCCATGATCGAGCAACAACACGGGCTTATCAGCGCCACGTGCGAGCGCGGCGCCCTCGGCAACGGAATCAGCGAGCGGCGGACTTCGATAGAAAAATCCCTCCCGGTCTTCCCAGATTTGCCGCGCAATGCGCTCAGCTACTTGCGCGGCAGCCTCGCGATCACCGTCGCCGACCACCACCACGCTGATGCAAGGCGCCGGGATATCGGCAAGTGAAAATCCCGCCAGCACGGAGACGGCGAGCATGCCGTCGCGCTCGGCTGCCTGGGCCGCTTCCACCGCGCGTTTCATTGCCCCCGCAGCGCTCGCACTGCGCAGCGTATGCGTGAGCAGCGGCGGCTGCGACCACGCAATCACCGGCCGCGCGCGGCCATCGAGGAGATCGAACAGAAGCCGCGCCGCGTGAGCGCCGCATTCGAACATATCGACGTGCGGATAAGTCTTGAAGCTGACCATGACATCCGCGTTGTCGATCATCTTCTGCGTGACGTTCGCGTGCAGATCGAGAGCGACCGCTATGGGTGCATGCGGCAATGCGGCACGCAGCCGCTCGAGCAGGTCACCCTCGCCGTCGTTGGAATTTTCTGCAACCATTGCGCCGTGCAAATCGAGCATGACGGCGTCACAACCATGCGCGGCATCCACAATTGCGTTGCAGATGATGTCGTACGCAATGGCCGCGACCGGACCGCTCGGATTCGCCGACGCCGAAACCGGCGTGACAAGTTGCGCGCCCGCTCGTTCGGCTGCGTCGATAAACGCGGACATGGCGGTTTGCATGCCCTTGTTCTCGTTGTACGCGTCCTCGCCGAACGTGGGACCGTGACGACCGAACGCCGCCAGGGGTGTAGCCACCGGCGAGAACGTATTGGTCTCGTGATTCATGCGTGCGACAAGAATTTTCATGCGGCTTCCACTCGATGAGTTCAGACCACGCGAACGCTCTCTCTCACACTGCGAGCGAGTTCGCCTCTCGCCCGATCATACATTTTCAACTCCCCGAAATATCGAAATCAAAGTAGCGGCGCTCGATTTTTTGATACGTGCCGTCCTTCCTCATCGAGTCGATCGCGTGGTCGAGTTTCGTCTGCAACACGGTATCGTCCTTGCGCACGCCAATACCTGCTCCCTTGCCCAAGGTCTTCGCGTCGCTCACCGGATCTCCAACGAATGCAAAACCCTTGCCTCGCGGCGTCTTGAGAAACCCCTGGCTGCCGGCGATCATGTCGGTCAGCGTGACATCGATACGGCCGGCCAGCAGGTCCGTGAACACCTGCTCCTGGTTCGCGTACGACACGACCTCGATCCCGGCTGGCGCCCAGTTCGCTTTCGCGTAGGCCTCTTGCGTCGAGCCCTGTGCGACCCCGACTTTCTTGCCCTTCAACGAATCCACCGTCGGCTTGATATTCGCCCCTTCTTTTCCAATCAGCCGGCTAGGCGTATTGAACAGCGGCACGGAAAACGCGACCTGTTCCTCGCGCTTCGGGGTGATCGACATCGCAGACAGGATGGCATCGAACTTGCGACCCTGCAGCGCTGGAATGATGCCGTCGAACCCCGTTTCGACCCAGACGCATTTGACATCGAGCCGCTTGCAGATTTCGTTTCCCAGGTCGATCTCGAAGCCCACGAGTTGCCCCGATGGCGCCTTCGATTCAAACGGCGCATAGGTCGGATCAACGCCAAAGCGCAGTTCGCTTGCGTCTTTCGCTTGCACGCAGAACGCGGCGAGTAACAACGCCATACCAGCAAGTGCCTTTTTCATGATGCTCCAGTTCGACGGAATAGCCGCATCGTTGAATGCGTTGCCGGCTAAGGTTGATAAAACCGCTGCTAAAGCGGGTTGTGCGTTTTTGGCGTTGCTCGAGGCTCAGTCGCTAGGCTGCCTGCAAAGCCCGCAGCCCACGCTCAAAAATCTGCCGCGTGCGTAGCTGGGTGAGTTCACGCCAGTCCTGATCCGCAGGGTAGAAATGTTCCGCCAACGCAGCCTTGATCCGGCGTCCCGTTTCGTCTTCAGGATCGCCATACAAATGCAGCCAGTGATCGTCTCTTAGCGCGCGATGTCCCCTGATGCCGTCGTAGGTCCCGCATTCAATAACCAGCTGCATCAGGTCCATGCCGGGCAGTGCATCCAGCAGCGCCTGTGACGTGTAGCCGGTCGCGGTCGCCGCGATTCCTGAATCGGTCGTGGCGGCAGGTCCGGTGATCACTGTGTAGAGCCAGGGGCCGAAAACCGACTGTGACTTGGCGAGTGCGGGGTAGCTCTCCTGCGCCACCGCCATCAACATCGCATGACCGAACGCCCCTGCTCCCGTATGCAGGTCGAAGCACATTGCTGTATGCGCGCCTTCCATAAAACGCTTTGCGATGGCCCGCAATGTACGGTTGCTCCAGGTCGCATGCTGGCCGCCGAAGAAAATGCCGTCGGCATGAGCGTACTGCCCCGCCTCGACAATGCTCATGACCGTAGCTAGACCCAGTCTTTTAATCTCCTCTGCCATCCGTTCGTCGGCACGGCGGCGAGCGGGACCGTCAAGATCGCAGCACAAATAGATACTGTGAAAAGCCTCATAGCGCGCGTTGTCCGGCAGCGCCTCATTAAACGCAACGTAGTTCCGGTTGAGGTCGACGTTGTCCTCATTCACTCGACGTAACCAGGCCGTTCCCCAAGGATTGATCAAGTGCACCATGACCACGCAGACGTCGGCTGGCAACGCGCGTTTTTGCATTGAATAAAGGAATGCGATCTGCGATTCCGAGCCGTAATACCCTTCGATGCCATGCGTACCAGAAACGACGATGAACCGCTTGGGCGCAAGCGGATCGCCGATCACCGCTACGTCGGTGGCGAGCATTTCACGGCGGGGGCCGCGCATTGGATGCTCGAACTCCGCAAGCTCGGCGCCGACAGCCCGCGCAGCTTCGATAAAACGATCTCGCTGGGCGGTGAACCCTGGGGCTTCAATAAAATACCGGTTCATGTTCTCTTTCCAAAAATTTAGAATCGCTGGCGGCAGACTAGTTTGCTTTGCTAATCAATTTGTATGGTGACTGCAGTTGACGGCCTTGCGCAGCACAGCAAAATTTCTCCGTCGCGCGGCTCATCAAGCGGTTGCTCGAAGTATTCGACGGTACCGTCGATCAACCGGCTGGCACAGCTCCCGCACAATCCAGCGCGGCAACTGAACGGTGGTTTAAAGCCCTCAGCTTCGGCAAAATCCAGCATTGAATGACATGACGGGTCCCATGCAGAGGTTTTGCCGGAGGGCATGAAACAAACCGTGGGCATGCCCGCTTCATATGCTTCAGATGTAGCCGAAGGCTCGGGCGAAGACGGCATGTCGACCTCGTCCAGCTCAAGCGCCGAGGCGGGCCCGAAGAACTCATGCCGGATACGGGCTTCGTCGACACCGAGGCTTCGCAGCAACCGGAAGTTCGACTGCATGAAGCGCGTTGGGCCGCACAGGTAAACGTCGTAGTCGTCGAGCGGCAGCAGGCGCTGCAGAGTCTCGCGCGTGATCAGGCCGTGACTATTGAAGCGCTGCTCTGCAACGTCCGATGGCTCCGGCGTGCGATAACAGATATGCGTCAGAACACCCTCCCGGCTCGCCTGCAAGCTTGCCACTTCGTCCCGGAAAGCATGCACGCTTCCGTTTTCGCATGCGTGGATAAAATAGACTCGGCGTTGCGATGTCGCACACAAACGATGCAACATGCTGAGCATCGGCGTCACGCCAACACCACCGCTTAACAGCACGACGGGACGATCGCCAAGCTCATCGAGTACGAACCCACCGGCTGGACCGGCCACATCAAGCGTAGCGCCCGCCTCGATAACCCCGTGTAAATGGCTCGATACCACCCCGTCAGGCAGTTCGCCCCGATCCGGTGGCGCCAGTTGATGCTTGACCGAAATACGCCATCGAGTGCGCTCGGCAGGATCGCCGGACAGGCTGTAATGCCGCAGCAAGCGCTGCCCGTCCGACCCGGTGAGACGCACCTGAACAAATTGTCCCGGTAGGAAAGCCGGCAGCAACGCACCATCCGTCGCTTCAATCACGAACGATTTGATGACGCTGCTTTCCCGCTGCAGCTCCGCTACGCGCATCCGCTTGAACGCTCGCGGTTCTGTTGCCTCTTGCATCGCTAGCGCACGCGCTCGAGCGCGGCAGGCTCCTGAGCCTGCGTCTGCGCGTCGATCAGCCTTTGCAAACTGCGTCGAAAGCGCAACGGCCCGGCGTCGAGCGGCAGATCGAGATTCGGCGTCCGCCTGTTCGCCATGCCCGCGTGGACGGCCGTCAGGATCACGCGGTCTTCTTCAAATGCATGACGAACGTCCTCGTTGAACTGACGCGACACGTTTTCATCGCGTTGATCGAAGTTGCGCATCTGGAACCAGAAATAGCGCGTGTTCGATTCATCGATCGGCGTCATGAAGTTGTATGAGTTCATCAGGAAGACGTGCTCGTGCAGCGGGCCTTCGTCGGTACCGGTGCCGGCCGGCGTGAACACCGCCTTGATGATCGCATGCGATGGAAACCGCACTTCGTAATGCTGCTTGCGATCGCAGCGTCCCGAGAATTTCACGAAGCGCGCGTAGAAGGGCGCCACATCCACGTCTCGCATCCAGCGCGACACGACTACCCCGTCATCGGTCACCGTCGTTTTCAACGGCTCGGATTCGCACGCCGCGTTGCCGAACGAGGACGGGTGAACCCACGCGACATGAGATGGATCAAGCAGGTTGTCTGTCACATACAGATAGTTGCACGCGAGCGTCATTGCATCGCCCTGGTTCATGCCCCAGGCAGGGTCGCCCCATTCTTCGACTGCGAAAATAGTGTCCGCATTCGCCTGCTGCGCCGAGCCCATCCAGATCCAGACCAGGCCGTAACGCTCTTCAACGGGGTAGCTTCGAACTCGCGCGGCCGGTGGAATTCTCGCCATGCCCGGTGCTCGCACGCAGCTTCCCGAGCAATCGAACGTAAGGCCGTGGTAACCGCATTCAATCTGGCCGTCCTGCAGGCGTCCCATCGACAAAGGCAGCTTCCGGTGCGGACAAGCGTCTTCCAGCGCGACCACCGCGCCGCCAGGCTTGCGATACAAAACCACTGGCTCGCCAAGCAGGGTCATCGGATGCAAGCCGTCGCCAATCTCGCTGCTCCATGCCGCCACATACCACGCGTTTCTTAAGAACATTGCCCTCTCCGTTCCATTCGGATGACAGCCGTTTCGGCTGTTCGATCCGGCCAATCCCTCGGAACCCAGCTTAGGAACTCAAAATTGAAAAGAACAGAGGGCTAAAGCTTTGGCATCGTTTAGAATTTCTAAAACGACTTGGGCTCCCCCGCCAACCATGGACACACTTCCGCCGCTGCGAGCGTTGCAGGTATTCGACACCCTGGGCCGTTGCGGGGGAGTAGTCGAGACAGCGCGTCGGCTGGGCGTCTCGCCGGGCGCGGTCAGCCAGCAGATCAAGATCCTGGAAGATTCATTGGGCATGCGGCTGCTAGCGAGAGAAGGCAAGCGGCTTCGCCTGACTGCAGCCGGCGAGCGATATCACGAGACCTGCGCAGCGGCGTTCGAAAGCCTGCGCGTGGCGGGTGCGGAGATAGAGCGAGTCAGGAACAGGCGTAGCCTCAGCGTGAGTGCGCTGCCCTCGCTACTGTCAAAGTGGCTCGCGCCGCGCATCTACGAGTGGCAAAGCGAACATCCGGAACTGGATGTATATCTGGACGGCACGCATTCGGAGCCATCGCCCGATGGCCCCGAGATCGACTTTCGCATTACCTACGGCGAGCGCATCAATCATGCAGGCACTACGGTGGAGTTGTTTCGTGACAGTGTCGTACCGGTATGCAGCCCTCGGTTGCTCAACACCGGGCGAGCGCTCGGCAAGCTGGACGACATTCTTGCTTACCCGTTGCTGTCGATAGACTGGTTTCCCAAGTTTTCCTCGCCGCCGTCCTGGCGCGAATGGTTTGCGGCTAAAGGCATTGAATGCCCGGAGGACATGCGCGGCAATCGCCTGGTGTTTTCGTTGTCGGGCCTCGCGATACAGGCCGCCATTGAAGGTCATGGCTTCGTGCTGGCGCAGACATCGATGATCGTAGATGACCTGACCGCGGGCCGTCTCGTGTTGCCGTTTCCGGTCGGCGTTGCACTGCCCTCGCCCTATTTCCTGACTTGGCAGGCGAGCAGCTTCGACCAGCCGCACTGCCGCGTTTTCCATCGCTGGATTCTCACGCGAAGCCGCGAACAACAAGCGATCAACGACCGGTTGCTCAGTCCAGGGGAGTCGCGTGCACAAGAAGATTTTTAGTCGCTCGTGTGCTTGCTGGTGACTGCACGATGCAAGCGACCTACATGCTGCCCATGAATTTGCCGAGGCAATATTTTCCATATACCCGGCAATAGCCGGTGACGACCCAGTGTTTTTCAACCCTGACACGCGATTGCGCCGACACGTGAATCAAGTTGGGAGCGAATGAGCGCGTAGTGGGATTGAGAATGGCGAATAGCAGAAGAACAAGCAGCCCTATGAATCGGCGAGTCAGGCTGATTGTGCGGCGAAGCTGATTTTGGTCCATCGCCAATCCTTCGTCGGCTATTGCGTTGATTGCGCGCTTCAACCAGCTTGATGAACTTGCGATGAAACACGTCAGCCCACCATGACCCAAGAGAATGGGCACGACTCCGTCGTAACGCACGCAGCCACACCCGCACATTGCTGTCAGTGCACCCAGATCATCTGCACGACCTTTACCACCACAAGCCCAACCGCCACGATCAGGTAAGCGCGAAGCACACCCATCCAGATCCGCTTTGTCAGCGTGAGGTTCGGCGGCGGCAGTTCATCAAGCGCCGGCATGCGCCACGTATCCCGCGTATCCCGCGTATTCCGCGTTTCCTGCGTTTCCTTCAGATAGCGCTGCCCGGTGCGTCCCTGCGCGCCGTCCGATGCTTCGTGGCCACGTTTGCGAAAGACCACCATGGCGAGATATCCGAGCACGGCCAATGCAGTTCCACCACCCAGCACTTCAAGAATGGTCTCGCCGGTGATATCGGGGTACACAACGGATGCCGTCAGGATAATCGACAACATCACCAGAACCCAAATAACAGCGCCCGTGAAAACATTGAGCTTCTTCGAGTTGGCCCACGGTCCCAGCACCGCTTTGTCGTTGCACAATAACAGCAGGAAAACCGTTGCGCTAGGCAACAAAACGCCCGCGAGTGTTTGCACGGCTTCCGTCAACAGTCCCAGCGGACTGCCGGGAATAAGCACGAGTGCTGCGGCCGCAGCTACGATACCGAAATAAACCAGATAAAAACCTTTTGCGTCCGACACGCCACGGTGCAGCGAGTGACGAATCTTGAATACGTCTCCAATGGCATAGGCTGTTGACAGCGACACCGCAGCAGCACCAATGATGCATGCGTCAAGCAAGGCCACGGCGAACAGCGTGGCGCTCGTGCGTCCCGCGTATTTGCTCAAGCCCGCGATCACCCCGCCTGCGTCGGTGAAGTTACCGAACTCGGGCTTGCCGGCGTAAAGCGCCGCGCAAAAGGACATCATTGCCACACCGCCGATCATCACAAAGACAATACCGATCCACAGGTCGGCCTTCTCATACTTCATGAAGCGCGGCGTAATACGCTTATCGATTACATAGCTTTGCTGGAAAAACAATTGCCACGGTGCAACGGTGGTGCCAACAATACCGATCACGAGCAACATCACGTCGCTCAGCTTCGACTGTGCCGGCCAGGTCGGCACGAAGAAGTTGCTTGCCATCTGCGACACGGGCGGGTGGATCGACACGAGCACGGGAACGAGCAGCAAACTCAACAGACAAAGAACAATCGCAAACCGCTCGAAACGTCTGAAGCTTCCCGTACTCACGGCCGCCATAGTCAGCGCTGCGGCAATGCACACACCCAGTATTTTGGAAATGCCGAAGAAATCAAGGACAAACGTGATGCCGATAAACTCGGTCACGATTGTGAGCGCGTTTAGAATAAACAGGTCGATGACGCTAAAGGCACCCCAGAATTTTCCAAAGCGTTCAAAGATCAGACGGGCATGACCGACTCCGGTAACGGCTCCCAGACGCAGCACCATTTCCTGGTTGACGAATAGAACAGGAACCAGCAGCAGCAACGTCCAGAGCAACGTTGTTCCGTAGTTCTGACCTGCTTGCGTATAGGTGCCGAAAGCACCGGCGTCGTTGTCGCCCACCATCACGATCAGGCCGGGTCCGAGAACGGCCAGGAGCGTGCGGATGCGCGCCCACCAATTGGTGCGTGCACCTGTGTCATGTTGGGCGATCGTGCCGAGTGCGCCCTTGATGTCGCCAACGTGCGCATCATCGAGCACAGCGCTGCGTGGTGGTAGAACTTGGGATGGAGTGGACATTATTATTTTTCCGGAAAGCATGCGTGGCCGATAGGGATGTGCCGTGCTTATCCCGTGTACGACCGACGTGAGTCATCCTTTGATGAAGCTCAGGAGACCCCGGACGGTGTACGCGGGAACGTTAATCAGGCGTGAAACACGAATTTGCGGAATGCGCGCCATGCGTTAGCGCAGCGATGCCGGCTGGTGGATTCCAGAGCCAGCATGCCGTTGTAGTGAAGGCGCGATTCCTGGACGTGCGGAAGGTGTGAGACGAGCAAACCGAAGTTCATGATGCTTCTCCGACAAAGCGGCTTTTCAGTGGTTGGAAAGCCAGCAGAACGAAGTTCGGACACGCAGTGCGTGTGACGAAAAGGATCTACTCGCCTTCCCTGGCAAAAGTGAAGGTGCTGCGGCGTATGGGATAACTGTCACTGTCCGGCATGGCGGCTCCTTTCTTGCGTATGCACGCACGTCATCATCCGCACGGCGCACTTTTCTTTTTTCAAAGGCGCGAGCGGAACCAGTCACGAGTGTCAGCTCGCAACGCGATTCGTATGGACGCAGGTAATCCTGGCGTCAATACGCTGTTTCAAGGTGCACGGAGTATTTACTGCGGCGCGCACCGTCTGCCTGCTGGCAAGACGGCGGCTAGGGAATCAAGCGCGAACGTCCTGCCGGTCAGGCAGAGAAAAACTTCGAAGGTCGACTACTACAACTGTCCAAGGCATTGGCCCCGTTTGTGACGATGCCCGGATTCTAGGCGCGCGCTAAATGTCGAGTCAACCCTATTCGTTAAGCAGAGCAGAAATAGTTTTGACGCGTGGTTAATGCGCTGTTGATTCGTGGTTACTGCACCCTTAGCGGATCATTTTTCACGCTAGCAGGAATATGCGAGCAATGTGCGCGTAAGCATAATGAAACGAATTACTGAATGACGTCAGCTTTGTTCCCGGCTTAATCGGACGTTGGACGGGACTGCTTTTCACTGAGTTAATGGCGTCATTTTCTGACGCCATTTTTACTTGCCAATAAGTTTGGCTCGAGAATACAATCCGCCCGTCTCATCAAAAAGGAGTCCCTCGTGGACACATGCCCTAGTAGTGGAAGTTCGATGCCGGCCAGCGCCGGCGAAGCATCCGCGAGATAGCGTCACAGGAAAACTCCTTAGCCGCTAACTCGCCTCGTCGGGTTAGCGCGCTTCATCCCGGACCGGCCTCAGGCCCGTCTGTCTGCAGCACGCTCCCCTTTGTCTGATCGCTCTTTGCAAGTTCGCTTGCAAGGCCGCGTCATGTCTTGGCACGTCGCTCGATCCAGTCGAGCTGGACGGGAGTCTGCTCATGTTTGTCATTTCGCTTATCTCGCGCATCCGTCCGGTATTACGGCCGGCCCACCACACCTTCGCTTGCAACCCATCGTCGGGCTGGGCCGAGCTTTACCTGACTACGCCGGACAAAATGTGTTCACGCCGCTTCTGGGCTGGCGTCGTTCGTGCCCTGCTGCGTAAGACCGGTTACGCCGGCGGCTCGCTCACGCCGACAGTCTGCTTGCTCATCGCGCTGACCGTTGCAGCCGTTGTTATCACAGGCGGTTTATCCGCTACCTCAGTAGGCGACGAACTCGAACGCGCAGTGCGTTTGAGCTGGTGGTTCGTCTGAGAGCGGCCGCAGCACGCACTCACTTCCTCATTCGCCTTTCCACCCGCCCTTGCACTTTTACCGAGAAAAAAATGTAGATCGTAAAACCATCTATCTCTCCACACACCATGAATAAAAACCTTAAGAATTTGCTTTCGAGTTTTCTTGAAGAAACGCCAACGCCAACGCCAACGTCCTGCGCTGCGCAAGCACCGCGCCTATCAAGCAGAGCACGATCAAGTGTTCGCAACGGGGTTTCCGTATTAGTGTCGCTAGGCGCGCTATCCACCGCTGCCGCACAGACGAGTGTCGACGCACCGGGCGCAGACACCGCCGACGCACAACCCGCTGACACGCAAGCAGCACCGGCGCCAACCGGGCTTTGGGACCGCTCGACCTTGTTCGGGGATATGGGAGGGCTGCGACCATGGCTGGGTAATTACGGCGTCACCCTCGGCGTGCAAGAGACCAGCGAATATCTGCGTAACCTGTCCGGTGGCGTGGCGCGTGAAGGTGCGTATGACGGCCTCACCCAAGCTTCGCTCCAGATCGATACATCGAAAGCATTCGGCCTGCCGGGCGGTACGTTCAACGTCTCCGGCCTGCAAATTCATGGTCGCAACCTGAGCCAGCACACGCTGCTCACGCTACAGTCTGCAAGTGGCATAGAAGCAGACGCAAGCACTCGACTGTGGGAGCTTTGGTACCAGCAGTCCCTGCTTGACGGACGGGTCGATGTAAAGCTTGGCCAGCAAAGTCTCGATCAGGAATTCATGGTCAGCCAGTACGCCACGCCGTTCATGAACGCTACGTTCGGCTGGCCCGTCTTGCCGTCCGTCGACCTGCCCTCGGGCGGCCCCGCTTACCCGCTGTCCTCACTCGGCGCTCGTTTCAGGGCGAAGCCATCGGACGCAGTGACCGTGCTCGCAGGTGTGTTCGACGGCAACCCGGCCGGGAGCAATAGCGGGGATCCGCAAAAGCAGGATAGTCACGGCACGAACTTCAATCTGGGCAACGGCGCGTTGTTCATTGCGCAAGTGCAGTATGCGATCAATCAGCCGCCGGCCGATGCGAAAGCGCCTCAGCCAAGCGGACTTCCAGGCACCTATGAACTCGGCCTCTGGTACAACTCCCAGAACTTCGCCGACCTGCAGCACGACACGAACGGCTTGTCGCTTGCCAACCCCGCGTCCAACGGAATTCCCGCACGTCATCGCGGCGACTACGGCGTCTACGCCGTCGCCGATCAGATGATCTGGCGTCCAGGCGCGGACAGCCCCCAGTCAGCCGGTGTATTCGCCCGCGCGATGGGCGCGCCCGGTGACCGCAACCTGGTCGACCTCGGCGTGAACGCGGGCGTCACGCTGAAAGCGCCGTTCAAGGGCCGGGATAACGATATTGCCGGACTGGCTATTGGCTACGCCAGGATCGGGTCGAATGCGCAGGGCCTCGATCGGGATACCGCATCGTTCTCCCACCGGGGTATCCGCAGCGCAGTGCTGAAACGATCATTGAAGCGACCTATCAGTACCAGGTCGCGCCGTGGTGGCAGTTGCAGGCCGACTTTCAATACGCGTTCCGGCCGGCCGGAGGAATTCCTAACCCCGCGAATCCATCCGAGCGCGTGCATGACGAAGCGGTGGTCGGCGTACGCACCGTCGTTAATTTTTAAGAAACAGGTGTCTTCCTGGTCTCGGTCTCGGTCGCAGGAACAGGAACAGGAACAGGAACAGGAACAGGAACAGGAACAGGAAGTCTTCCGGTATCTGGTCTGCTCATGTGGGGCTGCTTCTCGTCGGATGAATCCAATTGGGGTAATGTGGAACATCCCGTGGAGCAACCCGTAGGGAAAAGGCGAGTCGCGGCCCACCGCGAAACCAACCGAAGGAGGCGACATGAACATCGCGAATTCTTCCGCCCCGCCGCGTGATCCAATCGCCGGCGTGCCGCGTTATTCGTCCGCGCAGATCGCTCTGCACTGGGTAATCGGGCTGGCGATCATCGTCATGCTCGGCATTGGTCTCTACATGGTCGGGCTGCCGAAAGACCTCGCTTTCAAATCGAGCCTGGTCAACTTCCACAAGTCGCTTGGGATCACCATCTTCCTGCTTGTGCTGATTCGCATCGTGGTTCGCCTGGTTGCAGGCCCTCCTCCGCTTCCGCCAATGCCCGCATGGCAACGCGCCGCCGCAAGCGTGACGCAAGGTCTTTTATACGTGGCGATGATCGTCATGCCGCTAACGGGTTATCTTGGCTCGTCATTCAACAAGTTCAGCACGCGCTTCTGGGGCATCCCGCTCCCAATGTGGGCCTGGGACGACCCCGGCTTGCGAAAAATTTTCTTCACGGTACACACGATCAGTGCCTGGGTGTTGATCGCACTGATCGTGCTGCATGTGGCCGGTGCGCTCAAACATCAGTTGGTAGACCGCGACCGCCTGATGGAAAGGATGCTGCCATGACGCAATCGCATGCATCCGAAGCGCAGCTATTTCGCAACCCTTATTAATTAATTAAGCATCCTGACGATCAACAAGACCCTCATTTTGGCGCTCGTCTTGGCATTGGCACTCTCAGCCCGGCTGCCGGCACCGACCGACGGACGTGCGCTCTACTCGAGACATTGAACGCGGTAGCGGCAAGGGTCTCCGCGCACAAGAAGGAGCCTTACCGCATGCCGACCGTCATCCGCTACTTCAACTCATATAGCCAAGATGCTCGGCCAGGATTACCGACCCGATAACAACAAGAATGACCCCGCCCGCAATCTCGGCGCGCTGCCCCACGGCCTTGCCCAGAAAACGCCCGACCATCACGCCCAGGGTCACCATGATCAGCGTCGCCAATCCGATAGTCGCGGCGGTCGACAAGATATTCACATCGATAAAAGCGAGTCCCGCTCCCACCGCCATCGCGTCGATACTCGTGGCGAACCCGGTGAGCGCCAGCAGCCAGAAACCGTGGCTGTTGGGCTTCTCGACTTCCGTCGTGGGCGCGCGCAGGCCCGAGGTGATCATACGTACGCCGAGCACGAGCAGCAGGCTGAACGCGATCCAGTGATCCCACGAGGCGACATACGGAGCGGCGGCCTTGCCTAGCGCCCAGCCAACCAGCGGCGTGATGGCTTCAATCACGCCGAAGATCAGGCCGGTACGAAGCGCCTCGCGAATTCGCGGACGATGCAGGGCGGCGCCCTTGCCGACCGCAGCGGCGAAGGCGTCTGTCGACATGGCGAAGGCGAGCAGGAGAGTAGAAGCAATATTCATGGGGATGTCAGGATGTGGTTATGCGTTCGGGCCGGGCAAGAACATACGATGCAGCGGCGAGCCCGACCGGTTTCGCCGATACATCGATGGTCTTGCCAACCAAAAAGCTAACGGCGGCTCATGCCACGGTTCGATTGAACCAAGCGTGTTGACATGAGCGCTTCCAGCAAGTGGAAGCCGGCTACTCCCCAAAGACGAATGGAGGCTACCATGCTCGAAATGAATTTGTAAGCTTTCCCCGGCAGCGTGAAGGGATACTTCCGGGCCGCTTCTGCCATGCGCATCGACACGGATCAAGGGTCCACACCGGTCCACAGAAAGGACGAACCCAGATAATCTTGCCGGTCGACAAAACCGTCACGAAAGTTCAAGCCGATACAATGCGGCCAGCCAAGAATGGCGAGCCTCCCGATCGAACCTCCCGCGCGATGCCAAACCCGAAATCCAAACCGCTGCATGACAGTGCGTGCCCAGCGCCGCACCGCGCTCCGTGCCGCCGGTCCAGGCATCGTCTTCGCCGCCCATGCCTTGTGAGCCGAGCGCGATGAACCCCGCCTCTCCCCCAGCGGCAGGTTTAAGGAAGCGCCGCATCAGGTCTCGCTGGACGGCGGTCGGGATGGCAAGCGCGCTCTCCCGCCATCCGATGGTCGCGGGTGTCGTGGGTACCGTGGTCGCGGTGCTGATGGCGAGCTTGTCCATAGCGACCTTGTATCAGGGGCGCCAGGGCGTGCTCGACCACGCCCATGAAACATCGGCGAATCTCGTCGCGATCATCAGCAGCGACCTCGCCCGCAATGTCGAAATCTACAATCTCTCCCTCAACGCGATGGTCGAAGGCGCGCAGAACCCGGCCATGACGGCACTCTCGCCCGCCCTGCGCGGCCAGATTCTCTTCGACCGCGCGATCTCCGCGGCCTACATCACCGGCGCCTATGTGCTGGACGCGCACGGCAGGGTCACGGCGGCGAGCAAGGACGTCCCCCTGCTCGCGGCCTCTTTCGCCGACCGCGAATATTTCTACGCCCAGCAACGCAGCCCCTCGACCGGCCTGTTCTTCTCGCATCCGTTTGCGTCGCGTTTGCGCGGCACGCCGACAATCGGCATGAGCCGGCGCGTCAACGCGCCCGACGGTTCGTTCGCCGGGATCGCGCTGCTGGCAATGAACGTCGCGTATTTCAACTCACTGCTCGATAAACTCAACGTCGGCGCCGAGGGGTCGATCTTTATCGTCTATCAGGACGGTACGATGATCGCCCGCAAGCCTTTCCACGAAGACTTGGTCGGGCGCAACGTCGCCATCTCGCCCACCTTCTCGCGCATGGTGAATGCCACATCGGGATCGTACGCGGCCATCTCCCCGGTCGATCACGTGCGCCGCCTCTACACGTTCTCACATGTGCCGGGGACACCGTTTATCGCGGTCGTGGCGCCGGCCGAAGGGGATGTGTTAAGACAGTGGCGCGAACGCAGCCGGGTCGTCGGCGCGCTGACGCTGCTGTCGGGGATGAGCTTCGTCGCGGTGTCGTGGCTGCTTGCGCTGTCGCTGCGCGAGCGGGCCCGCGCACAAGAGGAACTCGTCCGGCTGGCCGGCACGGATGCGCTCACCGGCCTGCCGAACCGGCGCGCGTTCGACGAACGCATGGACGACGAATGGCGCCGCGGACGCCGGGCGGGCACGCCGTTGTCGGTGCTGTTCATCGACGTGGATTATTTCAAGGCCTACAACGATACCTACGGCCACGCACTCGGCGACGACGCGCTCGCCACCGTCGCGCACAGTATTGCCACGACTGTGCGCCGTCCGGGCGATGTCCCGGCGCGCTACGGGGGCGAAGAGTTCGTCGTTCTGCTGCCCGATACCCCCCTGGAGGGCGCACGGCATATTGCCGAAGCGATCCGGCAGGGCGTGCAGGCCTGCACGATCCCCCACCGGGCCAGCGCGCTCGGCACGGTGACCATCAGCATAGGTTGCGCGACGGCATCGCCGCCGGGCCTGGGCGGTGCGTATGGCCTGCTCGCCGCCGCCGACCAGCAGCTCTACAAAGCGAAGGCCGCAGGGCGCGACTGCGTCCGGCCGCTCGCCCACGCGGCGGCGCCGGTAGTGAGTGGCTGAGCACGCCGGCAGGCATGCCCAGTACTGGCCGACGGCGCCCGGACCCGCTTGGGCGACCCAGCAAACACATGATTTGCAAGGATTTTTCTCATCGGTATAATGCGACCTTCCCTTCCGAGGCCACTTCCCCATGAGCAGACTCCTTTGGCTCGCTGCGCTGACCTTCGGCGCGACGCTAGGACCGATGCAGGGCGCGGTGGCTCAGGAACGTGCCCCGGAAGCCGCCCAGCAAGATGCAGCAGCCAGCGACGCCACCGTCGAGGCCACTCATCAGGTCTCCCAGTTGATCTCCCAGTTGATCTCCCAGAAGTTCGGCGTCGCGCGGGCAAAAGCTGAGCAGATTTCGGCCGCGGTCATGTCAGCGGCATCGAAATACTCACTCCCTCCCGCCCTCCTCCTCGCCATCATCTCCGTTGAATCCCGCTTCAAGGAAAAAGCCCGCGGCGCCAATGGCGCAACCGGGCTGATGCAGGTCGTGCCGGCCGCGCACAAGCAACTCGTGCGCAACATAGACCTGACGGAAGCCACCGCGAATATTGAAGCGGGATCGGCGATTCTCCACGGTTATGTGCAATCCGCTCGTGGCGATGTGGGCGCAGCCCTGAAGAGCTACGGCGGCTCGAAAGCCTACGCGGAAAAGATCAGCCTGCGAGCCAAGGCGTTCGCTCCGCAATTCGGCTCGGGCACCGATGCCGGCACCAACACCGAAACGACCGGCGACTGACGCTCCGCTTCAGCGCTCTGCAGCAATATCCCCCCAACTCCCTCTCATTGCATGGCGCCTTGCCTCCACGCCCGGCGCGGACCGGTTTTTGCTGTCCTTACTCGGGGCCGACCGCACTTCCAATGGACAACAACAGTGCAATTGCCGCCCCCGCGACCAAGCCTGAACACGGTTGAGCCCGCTGCCGCCTGCTTTCGATTCTCCGACGCGTCACTCGTTGGCTAACCGATCGCCTCACTTTCGAGGAATCCGTGACACGACGCCCTTTTGAAGCGGACCAGGAACAGTTCGCTTTATGGCAGCCCAAGCGCCTGCCCACGCTCATGCCCGCCCGGCGTGTCGTGATCGCGCACCGCGACCCGATGATCGGCGAGTCGTTCGTGTTGCTGCTCGGTTTGAAGGGACTGGCGGCGCAGCACGTGAGGGACGTGGACGCGCTGACGATGCTGATCGAAGACTGGCATCCGCAGGCGTTGATGATCGATACCCGCCTGGGAACGGGCGAGCACAGCGGTTTCGTGCGCAGGCTCTGCGATAACCCCCGCCACGCCGGCACCCTGCTTCTCGCGTTGAGCAACTTCCTTCCGGAGGATTGCGTCCCGGTATTGCAGGAGGCAGGCTTCGACGGTCATTGCCGCCGCCCGTGTCCGATGTGGCGTGTCTCGGAAGTACTCGCCGACTTTTTCGCCCCGAATGGCGTGTCGATGAGTTAGCGCAGTACCAGTTCCCGCAGTTCGTCGATATTGAATGGCTTCGCGAGAATGGTCACCCCAGTATGGCGCGCGCGCTCGAATTCGTCGGCATAACCGGTCATCAGGGCGATCCGCTGTGAGGGCCAGGTGCCGCGCACTTTTTCAGCCAGGTCGATGCCATTTAGCCGGCCAGGCATTTGTATATCCGACAACACCAGGTCAAAGCGGCTGCCTTCGTTGAGCAAGTCGAAGGCTTTGTCGGCGGTGAGTTCGTGACGCACGTCGCAGCCAAAGGTCGCGAGCACCGCTGCCACGCCCGCCGCCACTTCCTCGTTGTCTTCCACCAGCAAGATCGAACCCGGATGCAGCCGTGCCGGCGCAGCCTTGTCCTGCGAATCCGGCGAATCCGGCGTATCCGACGGATCCGCCGTATCCGCCGTGTGGGTTGCGTCGTTCGGTGCAGTCACCGGCGCGGCGGCCGGACCGTGGTATCGGGGCAGATAAAGCCGCACGGTCGTGCCGCGCCCCAGCACGCTGTCAAGGCGCGCGGTGCCACCCGCCTGCTCGCATGCCGCCTGCACTTGCGCCAGCCCGAGGCCCGTGCCTGAGCCGCTCAGCTTGGTCGTGAAAAGCGGCTCGAAGGCACGCCGTGCGGTCGTTTCGGGCATGCCGTCACCGCTGTCGGTGAAAGCGAGCAGCGCGTATTCACCGTCGGGCAAAACGTTGTCGGCCGTCACGCGAACGTTCTGGCTGCGGATGACAAAACGGCCGCCGCGAGGCATTGCATCGCGGGCATTCACCGCAATGTTGATGATCGCAAACTCAAGTTCCGTGGCGTCCGCGCGAACCTGCCACATGTCCGGTGGCACTTGCACTTTCACCTGGACCTTTTCGCCAGCCGCCGTTTCGATCAGCCCGGCCGCCGCGGGCAGCCAGACAGCCAGATCGATCGGCTCCTGCTTGAGCGGTTGCTTGCGTGCGACGCTGAGGAGGCGTCGTGCGAGCGCTTCGGCACCAGCGGTCGCGCGCTCCACGGCCAGGACTTCCCTTTCAAGCCCATTGAAATTCTTGCGCCGCGCAAGCTCCATGTTCGCCGCCACCACCATCAGCAAATTATTGAAGTCGTGCGCCACGTTGGCGACCAGATTGCCGAGCGCACCCATGCGCCGCAACTGCCGGCTGGATGCCTCGGCCGAGAGCCGCATGGCGACTTCCGCCTGCCAGCGCTCCCATGCGGCCTGTTGCGCCTGCAACTGGCGCAACGAAAAGAGCACGAGCAGCCAGACCGCGACGCACGGAGCCGCCGTAATCACGGCGATCAACGTGTAGTGCTGCCGCCACTCCGCAAAGATCGCGTCGGTCGGAATGGCGCTTGTCACGTAGAGCGGGTAATCCCCCACGCGACGAAACGCCACCACGCGCTCCACGCCGTCAATACTGGAGCGTATCCGCAAGCGTCCGAACAGCTCGTTGTTACGCATGGCGCTGGTGAAAGCCACGTCGCGGGCGTGCGTGATGCCGGCGCGGTTGGGCGGCTCGCGCACGAGAATGCCGCCGTCGCGGCGAAACAGGCCGACGCTCATGCCGGGTTCACCATTCGACAGATCGCGATAAAAGCCTGCGAAATAATCGCGTTTGAGCGCGATCGACACGACGCCCGCAAAACGGCCGTCGTTCAGGCTACGCCCGACGCTGGTCGTAAATACATCAGCTTGCTGGACGCTGCCGAGCAGCGGTAGGGAGAAATAGGGGTCCGGGCGGATGGAGCGCGCAGAGATGAAGTCGTCGCGATTGGCAATGGAGACCGCCGGCACCGGAAAGTAGCGGTTGCTGGCGAGCATCTCACCCGTCACGCCGAAAATGGTGATGCCCGCCACCTGGGCAAACGATTCGCCGATCACGCTCAGGCGATCATGGATGGCTTTCTGATTGGCGTGGATCTGGGCGTCGTCGCTATCGGCGAGCATTTCCACAATACGCGTCGAGATTTCGCGGTTGAGGTCGAGCACCTTGACGGCTTGTTCGTCGGCGACGCGGGCCACGCGGTCGGCGATATCGTCCGATTCGGTCATGCGGCGCTGGTAATCGTAATAACCGTAGCCAAGCAGGAATACGATTGGAACCAGGATCGATACCGCCAGCACGACTAGCAGGATCCGCCGCGTCGCGGCGAAATTGCGCAACGGCAATGGCAAGTCGAGAGCAGCGGAATCCGAAGAGTGCAAAGCGTCAGGGCTCCAAGATTGGGTTCGCTCGCGCCACGGTTGGTCAGATCGCGCTCGGGGCAGATCTGCCAGCAGCCAGCAACTGGCAGACCCCTCAAGCCTGATTACCCAGGGCCAAGCGAAACGCCCGATCCTGTTACTGCGGCTTCGACATTGTCCCACTACCATTTGGCGATGCAGTGGTCGAGTTGCTATTTGCGCTGGAACCATTGCTCTTCATGTTAGGCGTGGAGCCTGTTCCCGTACCCATCCCGCCACCCACTGCGTTACCCCCCGGGGCACCGCTCATTCCCGCCCCGTTGGAGCCACCCGCATTGGCCCCACCCATTCCACCGCCGCCGCCCACGCCTGCGCCACCGGCCGAGCCTCCGCCTGCTGAACCGCCTCCAGCGCCGCCTCCGCCCGCACCGCCTCCCCCGCCCGCCTGCGCATAGACACCGCCCGACAGACCCAGCACCAGCGCAGACACCAAAATCTTCTTCGTCACGTGTTTCATTGCCGCCTCCTTGAACTTCCGTTGAGTGCGTTGCGCAGGACTCAAGTCGCAACGCTCGCTCTCAAGCTAGTGCAAGGGGCATGCCGCACATGCCGCTATTGTATAAGCGGTAACGCTTGCCTGGCGGGCGTTTCGGCAATCCTGTGCCAGCAGTACATGTGACCTTGGAGTGGCTCTTTGACCAGCTTTTGCCCCGAATGTCGGTTGATTTCAGGGCGTTCAAAACAAAAAAACCGGGCTTGTCAGCCCGGTTTTGTCATTGCGAAGCGGCTAGGACTTACCAGCCTTGTTGCTGGTAATACCCCGCCTGCGGTTGCGGGCCGCACGGTACATAAGCACGGCGATAGTCGTCAAAGCAGTATCCCGGTGGCGGACCAGGCTGGTAGGCCGGCTGTGCATAAACAGGTTGCGCATAAACCGGCTGATACACCGGCTGCGCGTAGACAGGTTGTGCGTAGACCGGCTGAGCCACCGCGGACCCCACCAGTGCACCAATCACGGCGCCGCCCAGCAGTGCGCCCACAACCGCACCGCCGTCTCCGCCACCCCCGTGCGCAGACGCCTGACCCGACATGGCAAGACTTCCGGCCAACACCAACACTGCTGCTACGCGTTTCATTTGAGTTCTCCAGATCCCGTGGTCGGGACTATGGAACTGATCTTATGCGGGTACAGAAGAAATAACTGATGCAGTTGGTAACGGATCATTTCAGCGGATACATATTCGCGAGCGGCTTTTTGCGGACAAAACCCTGCAAGACTCGGCGCTTCGTTCACGCTTCGGTCGATGCCCGCCGGATCGCCCGTTCTACGGCGCCGGTCTCGCCGTGCGGCACGAAAATGTAGCCCTGTCCCCAGACCGTCTGGACATAGCGGGGATCGGATGGATCGGCTTCCAGCAAGCGCCTCAACCTCCATATGGACACGTCGAGGCTGCGGTCCCTATACGTTCCGGCCTGACCGCGCAGCTTCTCGTTCAACTGCGCACGCGTGAGCACCACCATTTCGTTTTTCACGAAGATCTTCAGCGTCGCAAATTCGCCGGATCGCAATGGCACCCGTTCCCCGTTGTGACGCAGCTCACGCGCGGCAAAATCGACTTCATAGGGGCCAAAGCGGTAAGGCGGCCGGTCCTCCGGCGCGCCCGGCGCCGCCGCGTCGCGACGTCTCAGGACCGTACGGATGCGGGCTAGCAGTTCGCGTGGATCGAAGGGTTTGGCCAGGTAATCGTCGGCGCCCAGTTCGAGGCCGATCACGCGGTCAATCACATCTGAGCGAGCCGTCAGGAAGATCACGGGGATGTCGTCGCCGGCCGCACGCAATTCGCGCAACGCACTGATGCCATCCTGCTCGGGCATCATCACGTCGAGCACGACAATTGACGGCCGCTCGACATCGAGACGTCGCTTAAGACCCGTACCGTCGTGCAGCACCGAAACTGCAAGGCCGTTGCCTTGCAGATATTCGCGAACGAGGTCGCGCACTACGGGGTCGTCGTCGACGAGAAGAACATGATGGGTCATGCGATTCATTCTAAGACGCCAAAGCGCCTTTTCGCGACACTGATTCCTTTCCGCTTCTTTCATCGAATTGCACGGCAGGGAAGTGCTTAATAGATCTGACCAAAGCGCTTAGCCGCCCGGGTCAACGCATACAGGCTTTTCAACCCGCCCTTCCCGGTCATTTTTGCAAGGGTTTTGGGTAAGAATCGGTAACCATCTTTGAGTAGATGAAAAACCGTAGGTTTTAGATGCCAGCTAAAATTTCACCATGACTACATCCGTATTGATCGTCGACGACGACCCGGCGGTATGCGACCTGCTCAGCCGCTTCCTGAAAGCGCGCGGGCTGGACGTTTCCGTCCTTCACGATGGCACCGGCCTGCGCCGGCGGCTGGAATATGCACGCCCGTCCATCGTGGTGCTCGACATCATGATGCCGGACATGGACGGCCTCGCGGCACTTCGCCAGGTGCGCTCCGCCGGTGACGACATCCCCGTGATCTTCGTCACCGCGCGCGACAGCGTGACGGACAAGGTGGAAGGGCTGGAACTCGGCGCGGACGATTACCTGGCCAAACCCTTCGATCCGCGCGAACTGCTCGCCCGTATAGACACGGTATTGCGGCGGCGCGCGCCCGCATCGACAGGACGGCCCGAAGCCTGCGCAAGCGAACGCTTCGGCCGCTTCGAACTCGACTTCGTCACGCGCGCGCTGGTAAGCGGCAACGAGCGCATCCCGCTGCGCGACAGCGAATTCGCGTTGCTCAAGGTGCTCGTACGGCATCCGTACAAGGTCCTGTCTCGCGTGCTGATCCACGACCTTGTGCATCGCGACGACAGCACCTTCAGCGACCGCAGCCTCGACGTGCCTATCTGGCGGTTGCGCAGAATTATCGAGGAAGATCCGGCCAGCCCGCGCCATGTGCAGACCGTGCGCGGCCAGGGTTATGTGTTCATTCCCGATCCTGACGGTGCGCGCAACACGAACGCGGCGACCCAATCAGTGCCGGCCATCCCCGCTACCTCCACGCCCGATCGCGCTTCTACGGTATGAGACTCTTCGGCACGGCGCCAGGTCACGGCCCGCGCGGGATCCAACGCGCCCGCAACGGGTCAGGTCATGCCGGGCCGGTTCGCCTCTTGAGTCGCAACCGTTCGGGTCGCGGCAATCCGTTCAATACGCTGTTCGGGCGCATGGCGCTCATTTCGCTGGTCGTGCTGTTTGCCGTGCAGGCCTGCTGGTTCACGGTGCTTACCGTGCAGCGGCCGCATCACGACGCAGAAGGTTATGCGCGTGGATTGATGCTTGTACTCGCCGCAGCCAACGACGACGCACGTCAAGGCGTGCGGCTCGCGCCCGCGTTGAGCGTGCAGTTGGTGTTGTCCTCGAACCTGCCCGAAGGCATCACGTTGCGCGAGCCCGACAACGGCCCCGTCGTGCATTTGTTGCGCGAGTTGAGGAACGTGCTGCCGCCGGGCACGCGGCTCGCCGTCGATGGCCCGAAGCACGCGCAGCGTCTCTGGGTGCGTTATCCGAACAGTCCGAACTGGATCGTGACGCCGGTTGACCTGCCACCCGCACCGCCTATTCTGATTGAATCGGTGGGTATGTTGCTGGCGGCCGTGATCCTGTCACTGGTCGCAGCGTGGCAACTGCAGCGGCCGTTGTCGCGCGTGGCGCAAGGTGCGCGGCAGTTCGGTGCGGGCGAGCGCCCGGTTCCGGTAGATGAGCGCGGACCGCGTGAGCTCCGCGACCTGATCCGCGCATTCAACCAGATGATGCGGCGAATCAACGATGCCGACGACGAGAAAGCCGTCATGCTCGCCGGCATTGCGCATGATCTGAAGGCGCCGCTCACGCGCCTGAAGCTGCGTGCGAGCGTCCTGGTACAGGACGATGCCGAGCGCGCACATTTCATTCGCGACATCGACTCGCTGACGCGCATCGTGCAGCAATTCCTGGAATTCGCGGCCAACGCGCCGACGAGCGGACCGGCTATCAACGTGGACGATTTTCTCGCGGAGCAGTTCGCGCAAGACGAAGCCGGCGACAGCCCACTGTTTCGCCTCGACCTGGGCGCTGGCGATACATTCCACTTGCCGCGCACCTTGCTGGACCGGCTAGTGACCAATCTGGTCGATAACGCGCTGGAACATGGCGCGCCGCCCGTCGACATCAGCACGGGCAAGCGCAATGGCGAGTGGTTCATCACGGTGCGCGATTACAGCGACGGAATCCCGCCCGAGCGTCTGGACGATGCCCGCAAGCCGTTTGTCCGCCTGGACCCGGCGCGCGCGGGCGATGGTCATTGCGGACTGGGACTTGCCATCGTCGGACGTCTCGCGCACGAGCTCGGCGGCCGCTGCGATATCGGCAACGCGGCAGAGGGCGGCCTGACCGTGCGTATCGTCATTCCGATGGACGAACCCGACCGCGCGGGCTGCGGCCCAGCTTTGCACACCGCCCGTGTGCCCGAAGCCGTCATGGCTTCCTGAACACCGCCTGTTCAAGCTCATCGAAGTTGAATGGCTTAGGCAGCAGGGTCGCGCCGCTCAGCTCGTCGCCAAGTTCAGCCGCAATGCCCGTCCCATAACCCGATGCCAGCACCACATGCACGCGTGGCTGCATGCGCTTCATCACGCGCGCCAGATCGAGGCCTGACATGCCGGGCATGCGGACGTCAGTGAGCAGGACATCGAATAATTGCTGGGCGATCACGTCGAGCGCGGCCTGCGCACTATCCACCGCCAGCACTTTTGCGTCGAGCAACTCCAGCAACTCGCGCGTCGCCTCGCGAGTGTTGGCGTCGTCCTCCACGATCAGGACCCGTAGTGGCTGAAGTGGCTGAGGTTCAGGCGCGGCAGCAGCGTGCGGCACCTCTGGCACCTTCGCCACGTCCGGCTTATCGGGCGCCTCATAAACCCGCGTGCGGAACATCCAGCGCACCTTGCGCGCCAGTGCATCCCGCCGATACGGCTTGCTGATCAACGCCACGCCCGGATCGAGCCGGCCACCGTGCACGATCGCGTTTTCGGTGTAGCCCGATGTAAACAACACTTCCAGCGCCGGCAGCATTTCCTTCGCGCGCCGAGCGAGTTCGACGCTGCGCATCGGTCCCGGCATCACGACGTCGCTGAACAGCAAATCGACGTGCACGCCGCTTTCGAGCACACTCAACGCGCTCTGGGCATCAACAGCCTTCAGCACCTGATAACCCAGCTGGGTCAGCATGTCCACGGCAGTGGCGCGTACGTTCGGGTCGTCCTCCACCACCAGGATCGTTTCCGTGCCGCCCGTCACCGGATCATTTGCGGCTTCCACGCGCACAGCCTCTTCTTCCATCGAGCGCGGCAGATAAAGCTTGACCGTCGTGCCGTGGCCCGGCTCGCTGTAGAGCTTGATATGGCCGCCGGTCTGCTTCATGAAGCCGTACGCCATGCTCAAGCCCAGGCCGGTGCCTCGACCTTCTACCTTGGTCGTATAGAAGGGCTCGAAGGCGCGCGCGAGGATCTCCGGCGTCATGCCGCAACCGGTGTCGGAGACGGCAACCATCACGTACTGGCCGCTCGCCAGGTCCTCGTGATGGCGCGTGTACTCGTCGTCGAGCATCGCGTTGCCGGCCTCGATGGTCAGGCGCCCCGCGCCGTCCATCGCGTCACGCGCGTTGATCGCCAGGTTCACGATCACGTTCTGCAAATGATTCGGATCAGCAAGCGTGTTCCACAAGCCGCCCGACACCACCGTTTCCAGTTCGATGGTTTCGCCGAGCACCCGGCGCAGCATGTCGTCAGAACTGCGCAGCAGCCGCGAAATATCGAGCGCCACCGGTTCAAGCGGCTGCCGGCGCGCAAACGCCAGCAATTGCGACGCGAGCTTCGCGCCGCGCTCGACTGCTTCGTGCGCGCAGGTGAGGCGCCGCGTCAGCGTTTCGTTACCGTTCGATTCCTGCACGGCGAGCTGCAGATTTCCGCCAATCACCTGCAGCACGTTGTTGAAATCGTGGGCCACGCCGCCGGTCAGTTTGCCGACGGCTTCCATTTTCTGCGATTGCGCCAGCGCAGCCGCCGTCTCGTGCCGCTCGGCTTCGCTCGCCCGCAACGCCGCCACCGCCTCTTCGACGCGGCACTCCAGCGTCTCTCGATGCCGCTCAAGTGCCTCACTCAAGCGCTTTTGCTCCTGCAGCGCGGCGTCGAGTGAACGCACGCTGAGCACGCGCTCCGTGATATCGCGGGAAATCGATACGAACCATTGCGCACCGGCTGGCTCGTTCACCGGCGACACCGAGACGTCCCAGTATTTCGGCGTGCCTTTCGCCGTCGGGCAGAGCGCTTCGAAGCGCGAATGATGGCCTTGCCGGGCGTTATCGATTGCCTCGACCAGCAGATGCCGGGATTCCTCCGGCCACAGCGACGCCCACGACTTGCCCTTGAGCGGCGCGAAGTCATCGATTTCCATCAGGCAGATGCCGTTGGCGTTCATGAATTCGAGCGTACCGTCGAGCCGCAGGATCTTGATGCAATCCGTGCTGCCATTCAGCACACTCAGAAAAAACCCGCCGGAATCAAGCGAAAAGGCAGCGTCGTTATCGGACTGGTGATCACTAGAGGGCGCGCTTTCTGGCTCGGGCACAGCCGGGATAGCGCCATGAAAACCGAACGGTTTGTCGGCAGGCGCCGCAGGTTCGGGCTGCTCGACCGGCGTCGGGATGCTGTACGCGCCCGTGTCGTCGAGACGTGCGATCACGGGATCGGGACTAGCTGAGTCGGTCATGAATCGGGCGCTGAAGAGAGAACGGCGAGGACAGCGCAAGGCATTTTCAAGTCGATGCGCTGCAACGTGAACGGAAATGGAAAGCAAGCATTGCGCCAGTGTGGGGAAGCGGAGCCACACGCGTGGCAAAGCTCTTGCAGCGCTTGCTTCACGCGGAGATCGCCCCACGGCGTTCACAGAGCACGTGTAAAAACCAACCCGGTGGTGGGTAGTTATTGCGAAATGGCCTAATTCCGGGATGACTTTAGCGGGATATCGAAGACACCGGTACAGCCGACTACCACCAGTATTTGATAGCGGGGCCTTGACCTATATTAGTGAATGTCCCGTCGGCTTCCGGCGGGTTCTGCTTGAAAAGACGCGTTTCGGATCCTTTAGCGACATGGCTAGCGTGATGATGCACGCCCTTGCATCCGGATTTGAAGGCGCCGTGCGCGCTTCTTGCTCACCCAAAGGCTTCGCTCCCCGGCCGCGTGGCGCCTGGCACGGCCGGAACTGCGATCTACCCATTCTCGTCAGGTGTTTTCGACCCGTAATTCTCGTCATGGATAACCCGCCGCGCGCGCTGCGACGCGGCAACATGGAGACGTCTCATGCCTCAAGCCACGACGCAGGCCGTTCAGTCGCCGCGCTTTTCCTCCCCGTTTGCCGCAGCCGTACACGAAGGCCTCACGCACGCCCCGCAAAAAGAATTGCCGTCGATGTATTTGTACGACGAAGTTGGCTCCGCCTTGTTCGAAGTCATCACCACGTTGCCGGAATACGGCGTGACGCGCGCTGAGGAGCGAGTGTTGAACGCGCATGCTGCCGATATCGTGGCCGCGTTGCCGCGAAATGTGAGCGTCGCCGAACTCGGTAGCGGCAGCGGCCGGAAAACGCGGAAAATCCTGGAGGCGCTATGCAAGAAGCGCCCGACCGAATACTGTCCGATCGAAATTTCGCCTACCGCGTTGCAATTGTGCCGGCGCGAGTTAGGCGATATTGAACGGATTTCGATCGTGGGCTACGAGCGCGATTATCTGGCCGGGCTCGCGGAGGTCAGCGCCAACCGTAAAGAGGGCGAAGTTCTACTCGTGCTGTTTCTCGGCAGCACGATCGGAAATTTCGCGCGGCTGGCAGCCACGCGGTTTTTGAAATCGATTCGCGGCATGCTCCAGCCGGGCGATTCGTTGTTGCTCGGGATGGATTTACTCAAGCCGCTGGATGTGCTGATTCCGGCGTACGACGATCCTATTGGCGTTACGGCTGCGTTCAACCTGAATCTGCTTGCGCGGATCAATCGCGAACTGGACGCGGACATTCCGCTGGACGCGTTCGAGCATCTTGCGCGCTTCAATCCCGATGCCCGCAGCGTGGAAATGCATTTGCGTGCGAAGCGTCCGGTGAGAGCAACCATTCGCGCGGCAGGATTAAGCGTGGAATTCCGCCAGGGCGAGACGATCTGGACGGAGAGCAGCCACAAATATCTTCCCGGGGAAGTGGGGCCGTTGGCTGCGGATGCGGGATTCGAAGCCACGAGGCAGTGGCTCGACGACGAATGGGGATTTGCCGAGAGTTTGCTGGTGGCAAAGTAACGAGGTGGGTTGCTCGCGATGGACGTGGGCAGGCGTTGGACAGAGCGCTCCGGGCTTGTTTGAAGTCCGGAGCGCTGCCGTTTTGGTCCTGATGGACTGGACCCGGCGCGACACAACGGATGACGAATCCTTTACATAAGACTGGCCGACGACGTGAGCGTGTCAAAGAAACGAGTCGTGTAAAAGTATCCGGGGCAATGCTCAGTATGACTTACCAATATGTTATCCAGTCGTAACAGCTTTTAGAGATACAAATGCAAAGAGCCCCGAGATAGGGACCCTTTGAAAGCTGGAAAACGGCAGGCGGAACATCCCCTTAGCACGAGGTAGTCGGGGACTAGCGCAATTTATTGCTCTGCGCTACCACTGCCTCAGAATCCCGGATGATTCTGTGCCCGATTGAGTAGACCCGTCCATTCCGGAAAGGCCCCCCAAAGGTTCTTGCAACCAGCCCGCCCAGTCTAGCGTCCTGACACCCTGAGGTCAGGAATCCAGACCCAGCCACCTGCCGAAAAATGGTAATTTGTACTTGCTCGACGAGGTTCAACTCAGGAGATAGGGAGCCAAAATCGCCCTGGTTTCTTGTCGAGAACCCCTCAATGCTGCTCGAACCGTTCAAACCGCTTCTCGATATACCGCTCCTCGCTGACCAGATCCGTGACCCGCGCATGCGGCGGCCCCCGGCGCAACCATTCAAGCATCAGGTCGACCTGATTCGCCGGTCCCTGGATCATCGCTTCAACCGATCCGTCCTCCAGGTTGGCTACCCAGCCGCGAACACCGAGCGCATGCGCCCGGCGCAACGTCGCATGGCGGAATCCCACCCCTTGCACCAACCCCTTCACGTGCACGTAATACGTCTCTATTCGAATATCCAGGTCTGGACTCGGCATGTTTGCTTCTCCCGATTAGTGCTGATTCGCCACGCCGCCAGGCTTGTGCCCGAGGCACGTCCGGCAAACGCCATCAGGCCGCATTTTAGACAAGACCAGGAAAACCGGCAGTGACGATGGGATTACCGTGACCAAGCAGCGCGCAATCAGCACATGGCACAAAGCTGCGATTTGCGCATCGGCCTACCCTCACCCCAGCCGGAACGGCTGTGCCCCCTCGGCCGTGTCACCACCCACCCGCCGCGCCACCGCTTCGCGCGGCAACGTGACTTCGAATACCGTGCCGCTCTCCGCGTCGGAGCGAACTTCCACGCGCCCGCCATGCATCTGCGCAATCTCGCGCGTGATGTAGAGGCCAAGTCCAAGCCCGCCAGTTTCCTGCTGCGGCCGTCCCGAGCGATACGGCGCAAAAATGGTCGGCAAGACATCGACGGGAATCTCGCCTGCGTTTTGCACGCTGATCAAAACGTCGTCGGCAGCGTCACCGTTCAGACGCACCTGAATGGTCGAACCGTCACGCCCATGAGTCAGCGCGTTGCCGATCAAATTCGAAAACACCTGCGACAACAGATCGCCATCGCCTTGCAACAGCGTATCGCCATCGCGGAAAATAAAGATGCGGCCCTTGCCCACCCGCGCCTCGTATTCTTCAACAATATTTTTCGCCAGCGTCATCAACTCCACCGTCCGCGGCTGCAGCGTGACGCGCCCGCCGCGCAGCCGTGCGAGATTGAGCAACTGGTCAACCATGCGCACCATCCGCATGCCGCTGCTCTTGATGCGCGTGCCGATATTCGCCACATTCTCATCCGGCACGAACCGCGCAAGATATTCCGCCGATGCAATCACCGCCGACAACGGCGTACGCAGATCGTGGCCGAGCACGGCCATGAGCATTTCGTTGGCGTCGAGGAGTTGCTGGACGGTCGCGAGTTGCGTGGCGAGCTGCTGCTTCTGCTTCTCGATCTGGATGAACACATCCACCTTCGAATTCAGGATCCGCGAGTCGTAAGGCTTGTACAGGAAGTCCACCGCGCCCGCTTCATAACCGCGAAACGTGCGACCGGTGTCCTGCGCGGTCGCGGTCAGGAAGATGATCGGCACATGCGCCGTACGCGGACTGCCGCGCATCAGTTCAGCCAGTTCGAAGCCGTCCATGCCCGGCATGTTGACATCGAGAATGGCGAGCGCAACTTCGTGCTTGAGCAACAGCTCCAGCGCGGCCGGCCCCGAGCCGGCCGCGAGTACCGAGATGTCCGGGCGCGCCAGCGACGCTTCCAGCGCAGTGATGTTGTTCTGCACATCGTCCACGATCAGAACGTAAATGGGCGGCCTGAGCGGCTGCCTGACAGATTGCCTGATGTGTTCCATTAGAGGAGTTCCATTAGCGTGTCAGCTCCAAGTCAACCGGGTTCGCGGCGCGTGCCCGCGGCCAAGCGCGCCAAACGAGCGGTCATGACGTCGAGCGTGAGAATGTCGTGCACGCCGCCGCGCGCGATGGCGCCGAGCGGCATCGCATTGGCCACGGCTGTGTCCGGATCTTGCACCCAGCAGCGTCCACCCGCCCGCGAGATCGCGACCAGCCCGCGCGCGCCGTCGTCGTTAGCACCGGAAAGCACAATGCCGAGCAGCGTATCGGCAAAACACAGCGCCGCCGATTCGAACAGCACATCCACCGACGGCCGCGAAAACCGCACCGGCGGATCGACGGAAAGGGCAATCGTGCAATCCGGCTCGACCAGCATGTGATACCCCGGCGGCGCAACATAGATCGTGCCGCCGGCGATCTCGTCCTTGTCGTCGGGCTCGACGACCGGCAACTGGCAGCGCGCGGAAAACAGCGCGGGCAGCAGGCTGGGTGGCTCGCTCCTGACATGTACGACCACCAGCACGGCAGGGCGAAAATTGGCCGGCAGTGCAGGCAGAATGTGATTCAGTGCTTCGATGCCCCCCGCCGATGCCCCAATCACGATGGCTTCGATGGCATCCAGGGAATCGGTCGACGGCGTCATCGCTAGACCTTTTGATACAAACGCTCGCGCGCATCGAAATCGGCGAAGCTTCCCGCGTGTTTCGAAAACCGCAGACTCTCTTTGCTGCCGAGCCCAAGAAATCCGCGCCGCACCAGCGAATCGCTGAAAAGTCCCAGTGCACGGTCCTGCAGCGCGCGGTCGAAATAGATCAGCACGTTGCGGCACGACACCAGATGCGCTTCGAGAAAGACACTGTCGGTGGCAAGGCTGTGATCGGCGAACACCACGCGCGACTTGAGCGTCTGCGAAAATTTAGCCGCGCCGTAGGCCGCGTGGTAGTAGTCGGAGAGCGAGCGTTTGCCGCCGGCCGCCAAGTAATTCTGGCTGAAACTGGCCAGCCGATCCAGCGGATAAATACCGCTTTCGGCCTGGCGCAAGGCGTCGGCGTTGATATCGGTGGCGTACAAAACCGTACGGTCCGCAATGTTCTCCTCAGCGAACAGAATGGCGAGTGACCACAGTTCCTCACCGCTGCTGCACCCTGCCACCCACACCTTGATGGACGGATACGTCTGCAAGATCGGCACGACCTGCTCGCGAATGGCGCGGAAATACAGCGGGTCGCGGAACATCTCGCTGACCTGCACCGTCAGGTACTGAAACAGGCGCGCGAACAGCGTGGCGTCGCGAAGAATGCGCTCCTGCAACTGCGACATCGTCGTGAAACCCAGATCGTGCAGCGCCTGCGTCAGGCGCCGGCGCAGCGAACTCACCGAATAATGGCGGAAGTCGTGCTGGTACTTCAGATAAACGGCTTCGAGCAACAGCTTCAACTCGATGTCGAAGATCGCCTCTTCCGTGTCCTTCAGGGTTCGATGTGGCATGGCGGATCGTGGCTATCGTTGACGCAACCAGACACGACACAGCGACACCAGCTTGTCGACGTCGATCGGCTTCGAGATATAGTCGTCCGCGCCTGCTTCCAGGCACTTCTGGCGATCACTCGCCATCGCTTTCGCGGTCAGCGCGATGATCGGCAACCGCGCATGATCGGCGTTCTTGCGGATCTCGGTCATGGCGGTGAGCCCGTCCATTTCGGGCATCATGATGTCCATCAGCACGAGGTCGATGTCCGGATGGCGGGCAAGCGAATCCAGCGCCTCGCGGCCATTACGCGCGATTTCAAGCTTCGCGCCCAGCGGCTCGATCACATGCGACAACGCGAAGATATTGCGGACATCGTCTTCGGCCAGCAGGATCGTGCGGCCCTCGAATACGTCGTCGCGCTGGCGCGCCGCGCGCAGCATGCGCTGCTGCTCGGGCGGCAACGCACTCTCCACGCTGTGCAGGAACAACGTCACTTCGTCTACCAGACGTTCCGGCGACTTCGCGCCCTTGATGATGATCGACTTGGAATAACGGCGCAGACGCTGCTCTTCGTCCGGCGACAGCACGCGCCCCGTGTACACGATTACCGGCGGCGATGCATGCTCCTCCGACGTCGATACCCGCTCCAGCAAGTCGTAACCGGAACCGTCCGGCAAGGCGAGGTCCATCACGATGCAATCGAAGGTCACGCGGTTCATCTGCTCCAGCGCTTGGGCAATCGTCCCGGCCTCCACGATCTCGACCGTCGCGCTTTTCAGCAACGCGTGGATGCTCTGGCGCAGCGCGGGGTCGTCCTCGACCACCAGCACGCGCCGCGTGCCTTGCGCCGAGCGCGCTTCGAGCTTTCGGATCGCGCCCGCCAGCGTGTCGCGCGCGCTCGGTTTGAGCGTATAGCCGATCGCGCCGAGATGCAGCGCGACATCGGCATGATCCGTCGACGAGACGATGTGAATCGGGATGTGGCGCGTGAGGGGATCGTGCTTGAGCCATTCGAGCACGGTCAGGCCTGACTGGTCGGGCAAACCGACATCGAGCAGGATGCCGTTCGGTTGCAGGGTGCGGGCCAGTTCCACACCTTGTGTCGCGGTGGTCGCGTGCACGAAGTCGAATTCGAGTTCATGCGCGAGGTCGTGCAGGATGTGCGCGAAACGCACGTCGTCTTCAATCGCCAGGATCACGCGGTCCGGGCGCTTGCGGTTGGCGCGGTCGTCGGCTATGGGTTGCGGCGCCGGGTAGTTCGCATTCGGCGCGCGCCAGGACGACGGCCCATGAGCAGAAGAAGCCGATGCCCTTGCCGCGAGGTGCACCGGCGCGTGGCTCTGCACGACGCCGGCGCTCACCGCCAAGGCTGTGTCCGCCGCGCCGTTTGCCAAGGCAGCCTCCGGCTCGCTCATGGGCCCGATCACATCAAGTTTCGCGGTGACCGTGCCTTCTTGAACGGCCAGCGGCAGCGTGACTGAAAACACGCTGCCCTTGCCCGGCTCGCTCGATACGCTCACTGAACCGCCCAGCAGCCGCGAGAATTCCCGCGATATCGACAAACCCAGGCCACTGCCGCCGTACTTTCGGCTGGTCGTGCCATCGGCTTGCTGGAACGCCTGGAAAATCAGGTCCTGCTTGTCGCGCGCAATGCCGATGCCGGTATCGCGCACATCGAAGCGAAGCGCATTTTCATTGTTATCCGCCTTCTGCACCGAGACCGTCACCTGGCCCTGCTCGGTGAACTTGAACGCATTCGATAACAAGTTGCGCAGGACTTGCTGGAGACGCTGGTTATCGGTGACGAAATACTCCGGCACGCCTTCCGCGCGTTCGGTGACGAGCTTCAGCCGCTTCGAATCGGCGACAGGCGCGAACGATTGCCGCAACGACTGCAACATCCCGTCGATGGCAACCGGCGCGAACTGCACGTCCATCTGTCCTGCTTCCACCTTCGACAAATCCAGGATGTCGTTGATGAGCGACAGCAGATCACTGTTCGACGAATGAATGGTCGCGGCGTAGCGCACCTGTTCGTCGGAGAGATTGCCGTGCTTGTTGTCCTGCAAAAGCTTCGCGAGAATCAGCGAACTGTTCAGCGGCGTGCGCAACTCGTGCGACATGTTCGCGAGGAATTCGGACTTGTACTGGCTCGCCCGTTCCAACGCCAGCGCGTTCGATTCCAGTTCCTTTTGCGCGCGCACCAGTTCCGTTTTCTGCCGTTCGAGATGCTGTGTGTATTCCTCGAGATGCACGTTGGTCTGCTCGAGCTCGGCCTGTTGCGTTTCCAGCCGCGCCTGCGTTTCCATCAAGACCCGGCCGCGCTCCTCGAGCTCTTCATTCGATACCCGCAGCTCTTCCTGCTGAACCTGCAATTCCTCGCTCTGGCGCTGCGTCTCCTCCAGCAAATCGACCATTCGCGAACGATACTGCGCCGAGCGCAGCGCCATGCCCATTGCTTCGGCGGCGTTTTCGAGGAGCTCGCGGGTATCGTCCACCGCGTTTTCATCGCCGACAAACCCCACTTCCAGCACGCCGATCACTTGGCCATCGGCCATCATGGGCGCGACCACGCAATGGCTCGCAGGCGCCGATGCCAGCGCCGAGCCGACCGTCAGGAAATCCGATCCCGCCCCCCTGACCTCGATCGCCCGTTTCTCGTCGAGCACCTGCCCGAGCAGCCCCTGGCCCCGCTCGATCCGCTGCGGCACGGCGTTCTCGGCAGGCAGCGCCCAGGTAGCGATACGCTCGAGTGCATTGCCTTCACGGCTGTAAAGCACGGCGACATGCGCGCCCACATACGGCACGAGCGAGCCGAGGATGCCGTTGGCAACGGCAGCGGGGGCGAGATCGCCGCGCGTCTGCAAGCCGATCTGGACTTCGCCCTGCTTGAGCCATGCGCTGCGTTGCAGGTTCAGCCGCGTTTTGATATAGAGATGCCCCACGGCGGCCAGCACGAACATCACGATCACGCCGATCACGCGGTTGATTTGCAGCGCGATCGGTCCGGTGAGCGCGTCGGCGTTCGTGAGGAAATAACCCGTGAACATCAGCACGGAGGCCACGCCGGCGGTCATGAACGGCACGGTGGGCCGGTCGGCCCACATGCAGAGCGCGACCGGCAGCATGTAGAACACCCAGATGGCGACGCGCAGCGGCGTGAGCCAGTCGACCGCAAAGACGATCAGGAGCAACATCGCGATCGCGAAGTACAGCCACACGGATCGATTTCGACTGTCTATGAACATTGGCTGAAGAGTTTTCTTTAAATTTGGGGTCTGGCGGACTTAAGCAGCACCGGACCATAGCACGAGCCGCGAGCCCTTGTCACATATGGGCTGGCGGCAGATCGACCCGCTTCGAAAGACGCGCAACTGTTACCTTTGCAAGACAAGAAGAGGCAAAAATGACTGACCCGTTAAGTGGGTTCGCCCGTGGACGCGTGCTCGTCACCGGCGCATCCGGATTCGTTGGATCGGCGGTCGCGCGCATCGCGCGGGAACGTGGTTTCGACGTTCGCGTAGTCATACGCAAGACCAGTTCCCGGCAGAACCTCGAAGGCCTCGACGCCGAAGTCGTGATCGGCGACATGCGCGACGAAGCCTCCATGCGGGCCGCGATGAAGGGAGTGCGCTACCTGCTGCACGTTGCCGCCGACTACCGCATCTGGGCTCGCGATCCGGGCGAAATCGAGCGCGCGAACCTGGAAGGCACCGAGGCCACCATGCGCGCAGCGCTGGCCGAGGGCGTCGAGCGGATCGTGTACACGAGCAGCGTGGCAACGCTGAAGGTGAGCCCGGCAGGAGATATTGCCGATGAAACGAAGCCTGCCCAGGCCCATCAGACCATTGGCGCGTATAAGCGCAGCAAGGTGCTGGCGGAACGCGCGGTCGAGCGCATGGTCGCGAATGACGGCTTGCCGGCGGTGATCGTGAATCCATCCACGCCGATCGGCCCGCGCGACGTCAAGCCGACGCCGACCGGGCGAATCATCGTGGAAGCGGCGACGGGCAAGATCCCCGCTTTCGTCGATACCGGCCTGAACCTCGTGCACGTGGATGACGTGGCGAACGGCCACTTTCTCGCGCTGGAGCGGGGAGTGATCGGTGAAAGATATATTCTCGGTGGCGAAAATCTGTCGCTGCAGCAGATGCTGGCCGACATTGCCGGACTGGCCGGGCGCAAGCCGCCGACCATCAAGCTGCCGCGTGGTCCGCTGTATCCGCTCGCAATCGGCGCGGAGCTTTACGCGAAGTTCAGCGGCAAGGAGCCGTTTGTCACCGTCGATGGCTTGAGGATGTCGAAGAACAAGATGTACTTCACGTCGGCGAAAGCGGAGCGGGAACTGGGATATCGGGCACGGCCGTATGGCGAAGGCCTGAGCCACGCGCTGGACTGGTTTCGCGCGAACGGCTACCTGAAGAAATAAAGCGATCAATCGTAATGCGCATCGCCTGTTGTTTTGATGGCATTTTTAGTGGCATACACGCATTTTGTTACAACGTGTGGCGACGTTGCGCGGTACGCAGCAGTTAAAATCGCAGGCTCGATGCAAGGCTAGCAAGGCAAACAACGCATGAACTTAACTGACCAGCTCGGCGCGCTGGAATCAAGCCTCGATGAGCTGATTTCCGCAGCCGC
Organism: Caballeronia sordidicola; assembly: GCF_002220365.1. Taxonomy (GTDB): domain Bacteria; phylum Pseudomonadota; class Gammaproteobacteria; order Burkholderiales; family Burkholderiaceae; genus Caballeronia; species Caballeronia sordidicola_C. The sequence continues at coordinate 67,848 of NZ_MTHB01000159.1, forward strand.
TTCTACTCCCGCTTCTATTCCTGCTTTTATTCACGCTTCTCCCGAATCTTCCCCTGCTTCTGTTGCTGACTCTGCAACTGACGCAACCGTTGATCGGGCGACGGCAGCTGCGTCCGCTGTTGAAGAAAAACCGTCCTTGGCTGAGGAAAAGCCCACGCTGAACATCTCGCGCCCTGAAAAGAACCTGATCGCGATGACAATCGGCGGGGTGTCGGTGGCATTGAGCCCCGCTGGGGTATCGGAGTTGATCGAGGAATTGTCGAACGCGCGCGCTTCGATGGACGTCGAACAGCCAGGGGGCCTGCCGCCCGGCTGGCGCTTTGTCGCAACGAAAAACCCGGTGATGGCAACGCAACGTTATGCGAACGGCGACCGGTTGCTGGTGTTGCGCCATACCGGACACGGCTGGGTTCCGTTCTCGTTCTCGCCTGACATGGTGATCGAGATGTACGCGATGCTGACAAAGCGGTGAGTTGAACTGCCATGGGCGAAATCGGTTACGCAACATTCGCCCACGCACATGGCTCAGCTTCTTCCGCTCAAGGCGCCTGGACCCGCGCCTTCCACTGCCCGCCCTTGCCGCGCCAGAACCGTATTGCCGAACCAACCGTCGCGCTGACATAAAACAGCGCGATCACCGGCAATAGCGGCGCCCAGAGTATCGAGCGGCGGTAGTAGCGCAGCATCGGCGAATACGCGCTGCACATGGCGAGCCACGCGAGCCACGCTGGCCATCCCTTCGCGCCAAGCGTCAACGCAAGCACCGGTGGCGCGAGATAGATCACGCACATCGCGAGCACTGTCCCGACCAGCAACAGCGCCGAATAACGCAACTGCGTGAACGCCGTGCGGGCGATCATGTTCCAGACTTCGCGCCAGTTGTCGTAGGGACGCAACGATTCACTGTCACCGGCAAGATCCAGACGGATCGGCCGCGCTGCGTTCACGCCGTTACGAAACTTGATGCGTGAAGCGAGGCTGCAATCGTCGATGAGCTCGCCACGAATGGATTCGATCCCGCCCGCCTCCACCAGCGCCGCGCGCCGCACCATCATGCAACCGCCTGCGGCGGCCGCCGTGCGGCTGCTCACGTTGTTCACCCACGCGAACGGATACAGCTTTGCGAAGAAGAACACGAACGCGGGAATCAGCGCTTTTTCCCACGTTGAGTCGCAGCGCAGCCGCACCATTAACGAGACCAGATCGCGATCTTCCAGAATCGCGCGGGCGACGAGTTGCGAGGCAGCATCGGCCGGATGCCGGATGTCTGCGTCGGTAAGCAGCAGGTAATCGGCCGGAAAGCCCAGCCCGTCGATAGCCGCAATGCCTTGCGACTGCGCCCACACCTTGCCGGACCAGCCGGGCGGCAAGGGAGCGGCCGTCAGCACCGTCAGGCGGTCTTCGAAACCGCCGTCACGCGCGGCGGCCTGAGCAGCGTCGGCGGTGCCGTCAGTGCTGTGGTCGTCGACGACGATCAGATGGAACGAACCCGCGTAATCCTGCGCGAGCAGCGAGCTCACCGCACGGCCGATCACGTCGGCTTCATTGCGCGCCGGCACGATCGCGACGACGGCCGGCCATGCGCCGCGACGCGCGATCTCCGCCTGACCGACTGCGTGGACGGTACTTTCGCTCAGCCGTTCGAGGGCTTGCGCGCGCCAGAAACCGCCGCGGCCAAACAGCAGGACAAGCCAGATGAGGAGGGACAACCAGGCAATCAGGAGCATCGTCAATTCAGAGCAGGTCGATGATTAAGCAGATTCAACATCAGGAGGGGCGCCATACCACGTCAGGTCAGCACGTCAGGTCAGCTTTCGACCGAGCGCAATTGCACACCCACCCGGCCACGCAGCCGCATCGCGAGCGAGCGCACGCCGATCACCGCCCAGTCCGGGCCTTTCAGCACCGGGCGCTTGCGGAACACGTCGTAGTCGGCCTGTTCGATTTTTTCGAGAATTCGCAAACCGCCATGCACGACGCTACACAGCTCCAGGCCAAACCGCCCGGGCATGCGCACGGCCAGCGGCGCGCCGCCAACGATCATCGCACGCGCGTGGTCGACTTCATGACGCATCAGCGCGCGCCAGGCGTCGTCGCAGATTTGCTCGTCGATATGCCGTTCGGTCACGCCGAAACGCTCGAGATCGCATAACGGCATGTAAATCCGGCTCTTCTTCCAGTCGATACCCACGTCCTGCCAGAAGTTGATGAGCTGCAACGCGGTGCAGATCGCATCGGAATCGGCAAGATTCTCGGGCGTGCTGGCGTCGAAGAGATGCAGCATCAGCCGTCCGACCGGATTCGCCGAGCGCCGGCAATAGTCCATCAGCGCAGGCCAGTCGGCGTAACGCGTGGTGTCGATGTCCTGATCGAACGCCGAGACGAGATCGTAAAAGGGCCCGAGCGGCAACCCATATTGCGCGACGGTGCCAGCAAGTTTCTCGAACAGCATGGGATGAACCGGTGCCGGGTCCCCGGCGGCGACCGCATCCAGCCCGGCGCGGAAATCGGCGAGACGGGCATGGCGCTCGGCCGGCTCAAAGACACCTTCGTCGGCAATGTCGTCTGCCGTGCGCGCGACGTGATAAATCACGCCGACCGGCGCCCGCAGCCGTTTCGGCAGCAATATGCTGGCTACCGGAAAATTTTCGTAGTGATCGACTTCCATAAGACGGTCCAGGTATTCGACACGGCGCGCGGATGCCAGAATGGACATCGACGCACGCAGGTCGTGCGTGCCGGGTCGCTGACGCGTAACAACATTGCGCTCCAGGGCGACCTAAATGTTGGTTAGGCGCAACGGCCCGACACGTATAAATTCTTGTCGTGCGCTGCCAGAAAACCTGTTGGAGAAGCAGGCGCGAATCCAGGCGAACCCGGTGCACTTGTTCAACCCGCTTATTCAACCCGCTTATTCAGCCCGCTTATTCAGCCCGCTCACGCGGCTTATCTGGCATCCGCCCCAACGCAGGTTTGGATTGGATTCGCGTCAGTTTCGGTGAATCCAGCTGCCAGGACCGATGCTTCTACCGCCGCTGATCACCGCTGATCATGCCCGGCAGGCCATATATTCCGGGGACGTTTCGTCGTGCCTGTCGTCGTGCCTGTCGTCGTGCCTTTCGTCGTGCCAAGCGGCACGGTCCCGCTACCCGGGCGCGCCTGCGGCCACCGCTCAACAGCCGGTTCACCTCGGCGCCATGGCATCTTCGAGGCCGTTTCGCGGGCAATCCGGCGAAGCACTAGTTTACCGGCTTCCGCGTCCGCGCAGTAATTCAACCCTGCCGATAGAAACGGAAACACCCTCTTACAAGCATCCAAAAACTGAACGCGTTAGAATACGCGGTCTACTTCGGCCTTAAAGTTGAAACGAATGGCATCTTCTCAGCCAATTGTTTCCGAAAGCATTTTCCGAGAAGCTTTAATTTTGCTTACAACAAATCAACCGGATTTGATCGAAGCCCGGATTTGATAGAAGCCTATAGCCGGTTCCATTCGAAACCCGCGCCAGTCGGAGTTCGCCCGAATATGCGTATTATCCTTGCTCAACCCCGCGGCTTTTGTGCGGGCGTGGTCCGCGCGATCGAGATTGTCGATCGCGCTCTTGAACGACATGGCGCGCCCGTCTACGTACGCCATGAGATCGTTCACAACCGGCACGTCGTCGACAACCTGCGTAGCAAGGGCGCGCGTTTCGTCGAAGAACTCGACGAAGTGCCGCACGGCGCGGTCGCTATTTTCAGCGCGCATGGCGTCGCGCAAACGGTGGAAGCCGACGCAGAAGCGCGCGGTCTGGACGTGCTGGACGCCACCTGCCCGCTGGTGACGAAGGTGCACGTACAGGGCCGGCAATATGTTGCGCAGGGCCGCACGCTGATCCTGATTGGCCATGCGGGGCACCCGGAGGTGGAAGGGACTATCGGCCAGATTCCCGGCACGGTAGTGCTTGTGCAAAGCGAAGCTGAAGTGGCAACGCTCGCGCTGCCTGTCGATGCTCCTGTTGCCTATGTCACGCAGACCACCCTGTCGGTGGACGATACGCGCGACATCATCGACGCGCTGCATCGCCGGTTTAGCGACATCGTCGGCCCGGATACGCGCGACATCTGCTACGCCACGCAAAATCGCCAGGCGGCGGTGCGCGAGCTGAGCAAGCAAGTCGACGTATTGCTGGTGGTCGGGGCAACCAACAGTTCGAACTCGAATCGTCTGTGCGAGATCGGCGCCGAAACCGGCGTGCCAAGCTACCTCGTGGCGGACGGCTCGGAAGTGAAAGCCGACTGGTTTGCGAACGCGCAGACTGTCGGAATTACGGCCGGTGCGTCCGCACCGGAAGAAATGGTTAAGCACGTTATCAATGCACTGCGCGCGCTGGGCCCGGTCGAAGTCTCGACAATGTCCGGCCGCGAAGAAAAAGTTGAATTCAAACTCCCCGCGAAGCTGACGAAGCCGCTGGCTGCGGCAACGGCATCCGCCGGCGCCCTTCGCGAAGATTAAGGAGCACACGCAATTGTCTATTCCGATGCTGCAAAAAGTCCGGGTTGGCGCTTACATCGCGCGCCAGCATTTCATGCGCAACAAGCGCTATCCGCTCGCGCTAATGCTCGAGCCTTTGTTCCGCTGCAATCTGGCGTGTAACGGCTGCGGCAAGATCGATTATCCGGATCCCATCCTGAACCAGCGCATCTCGATGGAAGACTGCCTCAAGGCCGTCGATGAATGCGGTGCACCGGTGGTTTCCATCGCTGGCGGCGAGCCGCTGCTGCACAAGGAAATGCCCCAGATCGTGAAGGGCATCATCGCGCGCAAGAAGTTCGTCTATCTCTGCACGAACGCGCTGCTGATGGAAAAGAAGATGGACGACTACGAGCCGAATCCGTACTTCGTCTGGTCGGTTCACCTCGATGGCGACAAGCAAGCGCACGACCATTCCGTCTCGCAAGACGGCGTGTACGAGAAGGCCGTTGCGGCGATCAAGGAAGCGAAGCGCCGTGGTTTCCGCGTGAACATCAACTGCACGCTGTTCAACGACGCCGATCCGGAACGCGTAGCGAATTTCTTCGATACGCTCGGGCCCATGGGCGTGGACGGCATTACGGTGTCGCCGGGTTATGCGTATGAACGCGCGCCGGACCAGCAGCACTTCCTGAATCGCGAGAAGACGAAGACGCTGTTCCGCGACATCTTCAAGCGCGGCGATAACGGCAAGCGCTGGTCGTTCAGCCAGTCGAGCCTGTTCCTCGACTTCCTGGCCGGCAATCAGACCTACGAATGCACGCCTTGGGGCAACCCGGCGCGTACCGTGTTCGGCTGGCAGCGTCCGTGTTATCTGCTCGGTGAAGGGTATGTGAAGACCTTCAAGGAATTGATGGAAACCACCGAGTGGGACAAGTACGGTACGGGCAAGTACGAGAAATGCGCCGACTGCATGGTGCATTGCGGCTTTGAAGCCACCGCCGTGATGGATACGGTTGCGCATCCGCTGAAGGCAGCGCGCGTCGCCTTGCGGGGTCCGCGTACCGAAGGTGCTTATGCGAAAGACCTGCCGGTCGACAATCAACGCCCGGCGGAATTCGTATTCTCGAAGCACGTCGAGATCAAGCTGGAAGAGATCGGCCGCGCGAAGGGCAACAAGGGCGGCAAGCAAACGACAATTGCGGCCTGAGTTTGAGTGCCTGAGCTTCGGCTAGTCACTTGAGCTTGATCGCATGCGGCAAAAAGAACGGGTGGATAAGGTCGCGACGAGCGGCGTTATCCACCCGTTTTGTATTTCGAGATGCGTAGGTCGCACGCCCGTGTAGCATCGCGGGTTTTCAAGGCAAACAAGCAGGAAGCAATGGCTGAATTCAGCGTAATGATCAATCTCGGCAAAGCCGATCTGGACGACTACTCTCTCTTGGCAAAGATGCTGCACAAGACCGGTTTCAGCGAGACGAAAGCCGCGCAAGTGGCGGCGGACTATCGGCTGTTGCCCGCTTCATTCAAGTACTCCAGCGAGACCGAAAACATGACCGCAGTGAGGGAGAAAGCGCTGAAGTCGGCGAAGAGCGTTTCGTCGAAGGCAATGGTGCTTGTGTCGGAATGCTGAGGCGGGGGTCAAGGCAAAGGCTGCGAGGGCGGAACTTGCTGCGCATAAAGTTCGGTAGTGCCTAGGCACTTCGGAGCCAAGGGGTCGGGCGGCACCGCCCTTTACGGTCTAGCTCACCAAATCGTCTTGACGTGGGCGTAAGCCCTTATTTTGGGATCCTTCGTCACGAGTGGCGCAGCATACTTCCGCGCCGTTGCCACGATCAACCGGTCCGCTGGGTCTCGGTGGAACTCGCCCGGCAGTTGAACGGATTTCACCGAAATATCGACGTCGACAGGGGCAAATTTCACACCGGGTATCTGCTGCACGGTCGCAAGCCAGTTCTCCACGTCCATTGAGAACACGATAGCTTCACGTTTTACGAGCATTGCGATTTCCCACGCCGAGATCGCCGAAACGATGAGTTCGCCCCCTGCTCGCTCACGTTCGATTGCAGTTTTAGCCTTTTTGCTCAGCGCGACGTCGTTGGTTACCCACCAAATCAGCGTATGTGTATCCAGAACAATCACTGCGCGGCCTCCCAATCGCCTTCCCCAACAGGGTCCGTTGGATTGTCATAACGCAACAGCGAGCCGCGCAGAAGATCCAGCGGATCCCGCGCATCGGCACGATACGGCCGCAATTCCAGCGTTGGCCTGCCGTGGTCGGTCACGATCAAACTCTCCCCCGATGACTCCACCAACCTAAAAAATTCAAGTGCCTTCGCCTTGAACTCGGATTTCGATACTTGCCGATGTGGCATTTTATGTCCCTAGTCATATGACAATAGTCATATTAGCCAGTGTAAGGTGTTTTGTACATGGTGATGCGTTGACAATCAACACGCAAAAAAGGCGCGTCCGGCTGTCGCCAGATGCGCCCTTTGTTTTGCTGCTACACGATGTACTCGGCTCGCTATTTCATCCTATACGCATGAGTCCGGGTCCTAGCTCCGTGCCTCGCTCACTCCGCTGTCCGCGCGTTGTGGGCGGCCAGGAACTTGATCAAGCCGTCCACGCCGCCCTTCGCCAACTGACCCGAGAACTGCGTCTGGTACACCTGGATCAGCCACGCGCCCATCATGTCGATGTCGTAGATCTTCCAGCCGTCCGGCGTCTTTTCCAGACGATAACGCACCGGGTTATCGCCGCCGGTCGAGTACACGTGCGATTGAACGACAGCGTCTTTCCCACCGGCATCGAGCGTCGGGGCGTCGAACTTGAACTTGACGTCTTCGTCGCGTAATTGCGACAGCGACGACGTGTAGGTGCGCACCAGCAGCGTCTGGAATTGCTCATAGAGCGCCTTCTGCTGGTCGGGTGTCGCCGTACTCCACGCCTTGCCGACGGCAATCCGCGTGGTGCGCTCGAAATCGGTTGCCGGCACGAAGCGCGTCTGCACCAATTGCGTGATCTTGGCCATGTCGCCGCCACGCGCGGCAGGATCAGCCTTCATCGCGTTGACAGTGCCTTCCACGGCGCCTTTAACGACGGCATCAGGACTCACCTGCGCAAACGACGCGCTGGAAAACAGCGCCGCCGACAAGGCCAGGGCGAACAGAACAACACGGACAGGCAAATAGCGTTTCATACGACCGTTATCGAGTAATGGAGAATGGTGTGCAACCCAAAGCGCCGGATTAGCGGAAAACGCAGTAAGTATATCGACCCGCGTTTGCCGTGACAGTTCAGCGCCTTCCAGCGATTGTCGGTTCAAAGTTGACGCGGGAACCTGTGGAAGGGGACACAGCGAATCATTGGTCCTTGTGTGCCTCGCCAGTGACGGCTTGCTCACGCGCTTCCTGGCGGCGCATCGGCATGGCATCGATAGTGGAGATCAATTGCTGCGGCATGATTGCCTGCGGCGAATCGATCTTGACCCCGCCATCCTTGCCGATCAGGAGTGCCCGAAAAGTATTGGCCTTCACCCCGTAACGGCGCCGGAGCTCGGCCGCGCTGTCGCTTGCCCCCGTGACGGACTCGCCGATCACCTCCACGAGCACAAGGTTGCGTTGCGCAAAGCCCGGTCCGATATCTGCAATGGCCGTGCGCTGGGCGGCCAGTTGCGCTGACGTGGAATCTGCAGCGAAAACTACCAGCAGCCGGTCATGCCACGCATGCTGATTGATCGTCTGCGAAGCTGCAGCAAACTCGAATTTCAAAAGGCAAGCGAGAGCGAAGACGAATGCTAGAGATGACGGTTTCATCGAAGCAGCTCCTAAGCGCCGCCGTGGTAAAAAGGCAGCACATACCCATTCTACGACCCCTGCCGTCAAACCAGCGGACTCGGCCCGCGCTCCAGGTAGGTTGTCAACGCGATATAACTGCGCGTGCCGGTGAACCCTTCTATCGAATGAATGCGCTCGAGCAGATGTTCGAGCGTCTGCGTGTCGCGAGTTCGCACTTTCAGCAGCATCGCGCTTTCGCCAGTCACCGTATGGATCTCTTCGACGTCCGCAAACTCCGTCAGTTGCAGTAGTTGGCGCGTGACGGCCCAACTGGAGGTATCGACGTGAACGAATGCCAGCAACGGCCGGCCAACGCTTGCGCCGTCCAGCGTCGCCACGGTCGCCTTGACGACGCCATCTTGCTTCAGGCGCTTCGCCCGTTCGTGCACGGCAGGCGCGGACAAATGCAGCAGACGGCCAAGCTCGGCGTAGGTCCGCGTGGCGTCTTCGGCAAGCAACGCCAGCAGCTTGCGATCGGTCGCGTCGAGGGCGGCGGGAGGCTTGCGTTTGGGCAGGGCCGTCTCCGGGGTCATCGGCGGATCCTCATGGCTTGGTCGGACTAATCAAAACCGGCAACCCTGCCCGCAATTCCTTGCGCATCACCTTGCCGGTCGGCGTCATCGGCAAAGCGTCGACAAACCTGACCTCGCGCGGATATTCATGCGCCGCCAGCCGCGTCCTGACATGCTGCTGAAGCTCGCGCACAAGCGTTTCGTCCGGAACATACCCCGCATTCAACACAATGAACGCCATCACGATCTCCGTGCGCGTTGCGTCCGGTGCGCCCACAACCGCCGCCATGCTGACGGCGGGATGGCGAAGCAAACAATCTTCAATAGGCGCAGGACCGATCCGATAGCCCGCGCTGGTGATCACGTCGTCGTTGCGGCCGACGAAGCGGATAAAACCATCGGAGTCGCATAAGCCGAGGTCACCGGTCAGCAGGAACTGGCCGCGGATTTTATCGCGCGTGGCCGCTTCGTTGTTCCAGTAACGCAGGAACATGACCGGGTCGGGAGCGGCGATCGCAATATTTCCCGGTGTGCCGGGCGGAAGTTCTGTGCCTTCATCGTCGACGATCGCCACGCGATGTCCCGGCACGCTGCGCCCAATTGCGCCCTCGCGCGGGTCAAACAACGCAGAACATGACGACACCACCACGTTGCACTCGGTCTGCCCGTAGAACTCGTTGATGGTCACCCCAAGCGCTGCCCTACCCCACGCGATCAATTCTTCACCCAGCGATTCCCCGCCGCTCGCTACCGCGCGCAATGACAACTGCCACTGCTCGGGGCGCGCCACCGAGCGCATCATCTTGAGCGCGGTCGGCGGCAGGAACGTGTGCGTGACGCCGTGACGCGCCATCAGATCGAAGGCAGCGGGGCCATCGAACTTTTCGAAACGCCGAGCCAATACCGCCACGCCGTGATGCCAGGCGGGCAGCAAGACATCGAACAGGCCTCCAATCCACGCCCAGTCGGCGGGCGTCCACATCAGCCGGGCGTGCGCCGGGAAAAGTCCTTGCGACATTTCTACGCCCGGTAAATGACCCAGCAACGCCCGATGGGCAAGCAACGCGCCCTTGGGCTTTCCCGTCGTGCCGGAGGTGTAGATGATCGCGGCGGGATCGTCGCAGGAGGTATTGGCAGGGGTGAGGACGTCTGTTTCCGCGCGCAGCGAATCCCAGAAGGAATGGGCGTTTTCGTGGGTGGTGGTATCGACGCAATAGGCCGCTTCGAGGTCTGGCAACGTCTCACGCACCTGCGCCAGTTTCTCGAAACCCGCATGGTCGGTGATCAGTGCCGCTGCGCCGCTATCGGCGAGCCGGTACTGGATGGCATCGACGCCGAACAACTGAAACAGCGGCACCGCGATATAACCCGCCTTGTAGATGGCCAGATGCGCGATGGCCGTCTCCGGCGATTGCGGCAGGAATATCCCCACGCGGTCGCCGCGCTTAAGCCCCGCGCGAGCAAGCGCGTTGGCGAACTGGTTGGAGAGCGTCTTGAGGTCATCGAAGGTGAAACGTGTTTCCGCGCCTTCGCGGGTCTCGTAGATGAGCGCGAGGCGGCCGGAACCGTCGGCCCATTTATCGCAGGTGTCGACGCCGACGTTGTACTGCGCGGGTACCTTCCACGCGAATGCCGCGGCAAGGGTTTCATATGAATCGGCTGCGGGAAGCATCGCTTCTCCCTGGTTGAGTCTCACTCACCGGCGCTGGATGGCGCGGCTTCGTCGTTTGCATCGTTTGGATTGTTGGTGGCGGCCAATTCCTGCAACCCCGCAGGCGGCCGATAACGCGAAAACCCGTTGAATTCAAGCGTACGCCCAGCGGCCGCCAAGGGCCACGAATGGCGCGCGTTCGGTACGCCGCCATCGACGCGAATCACCGTCCCGTTGATGAACGCCGACGCCTCCGATAACAAAAATACCGCCGCCGCGGCCAATTCGGATTCGGTCCCAAAGCGCTGCAACGGCACCTTGTGCTTGAGCTCACGCAACAACGCACGATAGCGTTCGTCGTAACTATCCATACCCGCCGATGCAATCCATCCCGGCGCGACAGCATTCACCCGCACGCCGGCGTAACCCCATTCGCACGCGGCTGTTTCCGTGAAATTCCAGACGCCGGCGCGCGCGGCGCCCGAATGGCCCATGCCGGGCATGCCACCCCAGATGTCCGCGAGCATGTTGACGATCGCGCCGCCGTGATCGCGCATCCACTGCGTAAAACATTCGCGCGACATCAGGAAAGTGCCGTGCAGGTTATTGCGTACGACAGCGTCCCAGCCATTCAGGGAAATCTTGTCGAGCGGCGCGGGAAACTGACCGCCCGCGCAATTGAATAGGCCGTCCAGCCGGTTGAAATCAGCGAGTGCCGTCGCGACGACTTGTTTGACGCTCGCTTCGTCGCGGATGTCGCAGGAGTAGCAGCGCACGCGTTCGGTGCTTTCGGGGTAGTCCTCGGCCAACTCGTCGCGCACGGTTTCCAGCTTCGCCAGGCTTCGTCCGATCAGGAGCACCGCAGCCCCCAGCGACACGAGTTCATGCGCGGTGCATCGGCCAAGCCCGCTGCCTCCCCCCGTCACCATGACGACCTTGCCGGCGAACAGGCCGGGACGGAAAACAGAGCGGTATTGATGCTGACCGCGGGGATCGTTCGAATTGGATTCCATGATTCTCAACGTAACTGGGCGAGTGCGCTTCAATGCGGTTGAGTAAAACTCAACTATACGACAACGTCAAGCCGGTTAAACCTTAATATTCTGCATAAAATCGCTTAAATTTAACTAGAATATCAATTGAGCTACACTCAAAATATTACCCCTGACGGTCGAATTTCATCGCCTATATGAGCCAGCCCAAAACCCTTCCCGCACGTCGCGCACCATCGAGCGTCAAGTCCGGACAGCGCATCAGGGACATCCTGCTCGTGGCGCGGCAGGTGTTCTCGGAACGCGGCTATGCATCGGCAACGACGATCGAGATGGCGCGTCGGCTTGGGGTATCGGAGGCGACGGTGTTCACGTATTTCTCCGGCAAGCGCGACCTGTGCGTGCGGGTGATCTGCGACTGGTACGACGAGATCATCGCGGAGATCGAGGCCGCGCTGCCGCACATCACGGGAACGCGCGAGAAGCTGTTTTTCCTGATCCGCACGCACTTGTATCGGCTGATGATCGACGGACCGGGGCTGTGCGCACTGATCCTGTCCGAAGGGCGCGCGAAAGACGACACCTTTGGCGATGAAATCGTGCAACTCCAGCGGCGCTACACCGCGCCGCTGATGCAGGTGCTGTCGGACGGCGTGGCAGCCGGCGATATCCGCAACGACCTTCCGCTGAGCCTGCTGCGCTCCAGCATCTATGGACCGATGGAACACGTGCTGTGGGACGCAATCAGCAAGAAAACGGTGGATATAGAAGAAACGTCGAAACGGTTGTCTCTGCTTCTTTGGCAGGGTTTGCAGCCCCCCAATCCGAAAGTCGCCGCCCTCGGGCAATTACAACGCGACATGGCGGCGGCGCTTAAGAAGTTTGAAGACACCCCAAGCTCGCCTGAATGAAAGCTCTGCTTTCGGCAGATGATTACGGTTGACCACGACCTACGCGGCAACAGTTGTTTCCCTCCACGCTCCGGCATTACCCTGCTCATCCCCGCCCCGCAACACTGCGCCCTCCACAGCGTGTGTTATCTCCCGCGATAGAACCGCCCCGTGAAAATCGCGGGGCCTTGGTCCGTCAGCAATCCGCATAGTTCCCGAAGTGATATTGAAAACAATTCTTACTTGTGTAATGATATTGATTCGCATTTAGGAACTATCAGGAAAATGGCGTGCGTTCGCTGCAACGACGGACTGCTGCTTCGGCCACGCCTGTTGCCATTCGCTCACGCCGCCGCGGGCATCGCGGAAGCAATTAACCGGCATGGCGCAACGGCGCCGGCTTTCGACCATCTAGTACTCGGGGATACACATGTTGAGGAAGACACCGCTTGCCGCGGCGATCATGACCGCGCTGGCGGCTCCTGCTGCCGTTCCGCTTTATGCTCACGCGCAGGCTGCGCCGCTCAGCAAGACCGATCAAACCGCCCAGGCGGAACAGCCAGCACAACCCGCACAAGCCGCACCCCTCGTTGAAAACGCTGCACTGCCGGCCGTGCATGTCTCCGGTCAGGCCATCACCACGCCCGATTTCCAGCCCGAAAAGTCGAGCGTAGGCGCCAAGGTTCCCACTGCATTGCGAGATATTCCCCAAGCGGCTGTGGTCGTCCCGAAAGCCGTGCTGCAGTCCCAGGCAGCCACCTCTTTCTCCGATGCCCTTCGCAACGTCCCCGGCGTCACCATTGGCGCTGCGGAAGGCGGGCAGATCGGCAACAACATCAACTTGCGCGGTTTCTCCGCGCGCACGGATATTTATCTCGATGGCTTCCGCGATCGCGGCCAGTACTATCGCGACACGTTCGACCTTGAATCCATCGATGTGCTGTACGGCCCGTCCTCGCTCTATTTCGGGCGCGGCTCCACGGGCGGCGTGATCAACCAGGTGAGCAAGCAGGCGGAGCTGAAAGCGCATGCATCGGTATCCGCGATGGTCGGCACGAGCGACCGCTACCGCACCACCGTCGATATCAACCAGCCGCTGTCCGACACATCCGCCGTGCGGCTCAATGCGTTCGGGCAAGACCTCGGCTCCACGCGCGACGTGATGAAGAGCAAGGACTACGGCTTCGCGCCGACGGTGCGCTTCGGCATTGGAACGCCGACGGAAGTCACATTGTCAGCGTTGATCCAGCACAACCGCGACCAGCCGGACTACGGCATTGCGCCGGTGAACGGCGCGCCTGTGCCAGTGAGCAAGGGCCAGTTCTATGGCTTCGAAGGCGATCGGACGATTCAGGATGTGCAGACGCTCTCGGCGCGTATCCAGCATCGATTCAACGACAACCTCACGCTGCGCAACGAGACCCAGTTCAGCCACTACGGCACCGAAGCGACCGCGACCAACGCAGCGGCTGTGCTGACGGGGCCGCTGGGAACATCGACGGCACTCGCCAACGGGAATTACACGTCGTTGCCGTTGTCGTCGCTGTATGTGAAGTTGCAGGGCAAGGACCGCAACATCAACGATCACTCGGTCTACAACACGACCGATATCGATTACAAGTTCAACACCGGTTTCCTCAAGCACGAGGTGATCGCAGGCGTTGACCTGAGCCACGAGACATACAGCAATCAGTCGTTCACCGCGACGACCCCGGGCCTGCCGTCGAACACCATCGCGATCGTTCCGCTACTCAATCCGCAATACACCACGCGACCGGCCAATACGCAGGAAGTGGCGACCAACCTGGCGGAATCGAGCGCGAACGGCGTGGGCATTTATGCCAACGATACGGTGTCGGTCGGCCAGTACTGGAAGGTGGTGGGCGGCTTGCGCTGGGACCGTTACGAGGCATCGATCAAGAACACCCTCAACCTGCCTTCGTACGCCACGCAGACCAATTACTTCACCAGCGTGCGCGGCGGGATCATTTTCCAGCCGACCGACTGGCAGTCGTACTACGTGTCGTACGGCACGTCGTTCAACCCGTCGCTGGAAGCGCTGACGCTGACGAACAACCAGCAGAACACGCCGCCTGAATCAAACCGTTCCTACGAAGTGGGCACCAAGTGGGATTTGCTGAACGGCGGGTTATCGGTGACGCAGTCGCTGTTCAATATCGATAAAACCAATGCCCGTACGCTCCAGGCCGACGGCAGCTACTCGCTCGACGGCGACGTGCGCGTGCGAGGTTATCAACTCGGGCTGGCGGGCCACATCACCAACAAGTGGCAAGTCTTTGGCGGCTACACCTACATGGACGGCCAGGTGGTGAAGGCGCTGGACAACACCAACGGCAAGACCCTGGCGAACACGCCGCGCAACATGATCACGTTGTGGACGACTTATGACCTCACGCCGCAATGGACCTTCGGGGGCGGCCCGGTGTATACATCGGCGCGATATGCCGCCAGCAACGACTTCGTGCAAGTGCCTGCGTACACGCGCTGGGATGCAATGGCAGCGTTCCACCAGAAACATTACGACGTCCAGTTCAACGTGCAGAACCTGACCAACAAGCACTACTACGACGCGCTGATTCCATCGGATGGCGGCCGTGCGGTGCCGGGTTACGGCCGCACATTCCTCGCGACGCTAAACTACCGGTTCTATTGACCCACCGCAGGACATGCGAGCCGCGCGATGCACGTCGCGCGGCCGCTGGACCCCAAACACCATGATCCTTTCGATACCCAACGTCCTCAGCCCCGAGGACGCCGCCGCCATGCGCGAGCGGCTCGATGCGTCGGATGCATGGGTGGACGGCCGCGCGACGGCCGGCTATCAGGGCGCGCCGGTCAAGCGCAACCAGCAGATCGCGCAGGAAGCGCCGATTGCGTTTGAACTCGGCGACATCATTCTTGGCGCGCTCGAACGGCATCCGTTGTTCATCAGTTCAGTGCTGCCCAACCGTGTTTATCCGCCGCTCTTCAACCGGTACGAAGGCGGGATGCATTTCGGCAGTCACGTGGATGGGGCTATTCGGCTCGTGCCGGGACATGGCACGCGGGTGCGCACGGATGTATCGATCACGCTGTTCCTCACGCCGCCGCAAGACTACGACGGTGGCGAACTGGTGATCGAGGATACATACGGTGTGCAGGAAGTGAAGCTGCCGGCGGGGCATGCGATTGTTTATCCGGCGACCAGCTTGCATGAAGTACGGCCGGTGACGCGGGGAATGCGGGTATCGAGTTTCTTCTGGGCGCAGAGCCTGGTTCGCGACGATACCCGCCGAAGCCTGCTATTCGATATGGACAACGCCATTCAAAGGCTCAATGCACAGAACGCCGACGACGCCGCGAGGCGAACGCTCGTGGGCTGCTATCACAATCTGCTGAGGCTTTGGAGCGAGACGTAGGGGTAGCTTATTAAACTGCGAAGACTTCCTGCAAGGTCCGCAATGCGACCGACAGCGTATTCGCCGGCACAGCGCCGAGTTTCTTGACCAGACGGGTTTTGTCGATCGTGCGAATCTGATCGAGAAGCACCAGTCCTTTCTTCTGGCTGAAAACCACTGAGACACGGTACGGCGCCGGCCGGCTTTTCGTTGCCATGGGCGCGACGATCACGGTACGCAAATGGTCATGCAACTCCGGCGGCGATATCACTACGCAAGGCCGGGTTTTCTGAATTTCGCTGCCGACGGTAGGGTCCAGGTTAATGAGCCAGACCTCTCCACGCACTACCACGCAAGCTCCGCATCATCAGCGTTCGGAAACTCGCCCAATACGAGTTCGTCATCGCCGGCTTGAGCTATTGCCTTGCTTGCGTCTGACCACCCCTGGCGGGCCTTCTTTTGCGGTTTTCTTAAAACAATTGCGTCGTTTTCCACTTCCATCTCCACTTCGTCCTCCAGCCCAAGTTGGGCCAGGATGGGCTTCGGGATCAACACACCCTGCGAGTTACCCATCCTGCGAATCGTTGTTTTCATCGCTTCACCGTGATGACAATGTTAGTCCATGAAAAAACTAAGCGGTCACACAATGTTAGTACAATTTGTCATTAAGTGTGCGCTGACCTCGGCCCCCGCCAGAACCCGGTCCGCAAACTGCTGAGGCGAATGAGACGTTTTTGTCCGTCGGCGCCGCCCAGCCTGAACACGTAGTGTGAAGCTCCTCCTGCGAGCTTCTCCTCGCGCCCGGTATACTCACGCGGCGCCTCATGGCCCCCTGTCCAGACAGCCAAACATCAGAACACGCCCTCCGAGGCATCCGTCTTCATGCTCACGCCTCTCATTGCCCGTCTCGTCACGCTATCGATTCGCCGACCCGGCTGGATCATCGTTTTATCGCTGCTGATCGCCGTGCTGAGCGGCTATTACGTCGTGCATCACTTCAAGATAAGCACCGACATCAGCCAGTTGATCGAGACAGAACCCGACTGGGCCGCGCGCAGCCACGCGATTGACGAAGCCTTTCCGCAACGGGGATCCACCGTGCTCGTGGTGGTCGAAGCGCAAGCGCCTGAATTCGCCGATGCCGCCGCCAAGGAGCTAGCCGCCGCGCTGGCCAAGAACACCGTTCACTTCACGGCGGTGTCGCAACCCTCGGGCGGTGACTTCTTCGAGCACAACGGCCTGCTGTACCTTTCCACCGATAAAGTCGCCGACACCACCCAGCAACTCGTGAAAGCGCGCCCGCTGATCAACGCGCTGGCGCACGACCCCACGCTCACCGGCCTTGCCGGCACGCTCAACACCAGCCTCAACCTGCCGCTGCAACTTGGGCAAGTGACGCTCGGGCAAATGTCGAAGCTGCTGGGCCAGAGCGCGGACGTGCTCGATAAAGTCCTGGCCAACCAACCCGCCGTGTTCTCGTGGCGCAATCTGGTCGAACCCTCGGCCACGCACCCTGCGCGTGCCTTCGTCACCGTGCAGCCGGTCGTGGACTACAACGCGCTGGAACCCGGCGCGAGCGGATCGAACGCGATTCGGGCGACAGCAAATGAACTGAAGTTATCGGAGAAATATGGGGCTGTTGTACGGCTGACCGGCGAACAGCCGCTCTCCGATGAAGAATTCGCGTCGCTGAAAGACGGCGCCGTGCTCAACGGCATCCTGACGTTCATCGTCGTGCTGGTGATCCTCTCGCTCGCACTGCGCTCGGGAAAGATGATCATCTCGGTGTTCATCACGCTGTTCGTCGGACTGGCGATCACGGCCGCGCTCGGCCTGCTCATGGTCCACGCGCTGAACCTGATTTCAATCGCGTTCATGGTGCTGTTCGTCGGACTCGGCGTGGATTTCGGCATCCAGTTCGGCGTGCGGTATCGCGAGGAACGCTTCAAGGATGACCGGCTGGACGTTGCGCTCGTGAATACCGCGCGCCACGTTGGCGTGCCGCTGACGCTCGCGGCCGCCGCGACGGCCGCGAGTTTCTTCTCGTTTTTGCCGACCGCGTATCGCGGTGTGTCCGAACTCGGGCAGATTGCGGGCGTCGGCATGATAATCGCGTATCTCACCAACATGACCTTGTTTCCGGCGCTGATCAAGGTGTTCGGGCCGCCGGGCGAAGCGGGCTCGCCGGGCTTTCCGAAGCTTGCGCCGGTGGACGAATACCTCGCGCGCAATCGCAAGCCGGTGCTGATTGGCACGCTGGCAGTCGTGATCTGCGCGCTGCCGTTGCTGCTGCATCTGCGTTTCGACTTCAATCCGCTGAACCTGAAGGACCCGAAAACGGAGTCCATGGCCACACTGCTCTCGCTGAAAGACGCGCCCGAAGCGGCCGTGAACGATGTGAAGGTGCTCGCGCCGTCGCTTGAGGAAGCGGACAAGATGGCGGCGAAGCTCGAGAAGCTGCCGGAAGTGGAACGCGCGACGACCTTGTCGACGCTTATTCCCGCTGATCAACCGCAAAAGCTCGATTTGATTGCCGCCGCGGCCGCGCAGCTTTTGCCTTCGCTTGACCAGCGCGTTGCCACGCCCGCTGATGACGCCGTGCGCGTCGCCACGCTAAAACGCCTGTCAAACTCGCTGGACCTCGCCGCCGATGAACATCCCGGCCCGGGTGAAAACGAAGCGCGTCACTTGTCCGCGACGCTGAAAAAGCTCGCCGCAGCCGATGTCGCCACCCGCGACCGTGCCGAGCACGCCATGTCCGACCCGCTGCGCATCGCGCTGGGCCAGATGCGCGCGCTGCTGCAACCGTCGCCGATCACGCTGGCGTCGCTGCCTGAGTCGATGACCGAAGGCTGGCTCGCCGCCGACGGCCACGCGCTCGTGGAAGCGTCGCCCAAAGCACTGGACGGCAAAAGCCGCGACGACGACAAGCTGCTCGCCCGCTTCGCGAATGCCGTGCAGAAAGTCGAGCCGAACGCGATCGGCGGCCCGATCTCGGTGCTGCATTCGGCCAATACGATCATCAAGGCGTTCGAGCAGGCGGCGGCGTTGTCGCTGATCGCCATTGCGATTCTGCTGTGGCTGACGTTGCGCCGAATCGGCGATGTTTTGAGAACTTTGATACCGTTGCTTGTTTCCGCCGTTGTCACGCTGGAGTTATGTGTGGTATTCGACATGCCGCTGAACTTCGCGAACATCATTGCGTTGCCGTTGATGCTGGGCATTGGTGTGGCGTTCAAGATCTATTTCGTGATGGCGTGGCGCTCCGGGCAAACCGGTCTGCTGCAGTCCAGCCTTACGCACGCCGTGATGTTCAGCGCCGCGACCACGGCGACGGCGTTCGGCAGCTTGTGGTTTTCGCATCATCCGGGCACATCGAGCATGGGCAGGCTCCTGGTCCTGGCGCTTTTTACGACGTTAATTGGCGCAGTGGTATTTCAGCCGGTTCTAATGGGAAAACCGCGGGTACGGCCAAAAGTGGCCGACACCGTTTAGGCCGTCTTTTTTTAGACCGTCTGTCTTTGAACCGTCCCTTAATGCACTAACTACTTACGCACGACCCAAGGAAACCGACCCATGAGGATGGCAAAAACGCCTGATGCCGCCCGCACCCTGCGAGCGCTCTCCGGCGGCGTGCTGCTCGCCGCTGCTTTCGCCCTGTCTGGTTGCGCCACTGGCCCCACCGCCAAGCCGGGCGATCCGCTGGAGCCGATGAACCGCGAGATCTTCAAGTTCAACGACGCCGCCGATAAATACGTCGCCCGCCCGATTGCGACCGGCTACGTGAAGGTCACGCCAGTCCCGGTCCGCACGGCGATCAGCAGCTTCTTTTCGAATATTGGGGACATTGGCAACTTCGCGAACAACCTGCTGCAGTTGAAGATCACCGATGCGAGCGAAGACCTGATGCGCATCGCGATCAACTCCACCTTCGGTATTGGCGGTTTGATCGACTGGGCGACGCCAGCCGGACTGCCGAAGCACAACCAGGACTTCGGGCTGACGCTGGGCCATTACGGCGTGCCGTCGGGGCCGTATCTGGTGTTGCCGTTGCTCGGCCCGAGTTCGGTGCGCGATTCAACGAACTGGATTGCGAGCTATCCGCTCAATCCGGGTACTTATTTGAGTACGGAAGCGAGCGTGTCGATGTTCGTCGTACAGTTCGTGAGCGCGCGTGCCGATCTGCTGGGTGCAACCGACATCCTGTCGCAAGCCGCGCTGGATAAATACGCATTCGTCCGCGATGCCTACACGCAGCGTCGGCAATATCTGCTGACGGGCGCGGCGAACGCGGCGCTGCCGGATTACGGCGATGAAAGCGGTACTACCGCAGCGCCTCCGGGTGCCGCAAGCGCGACAGCTGCGCCGGCGAAGCCGGGCATGGGTGGGAGCAGCAGTTCGCAAGGCTTGCCGAACTACGCTGATCCGGGTGCGGCCGCGCCGGCGTCGGCACCTGCTGGGAAGTAATTGAGTGTCAGCTCGCGATACGGCTGCCGTATCGCGAGTACTTTAGCTTTATAAAGACCGCTCGGCCTTGCGTTGTTTCCAACGGCCACGCAGCGTCGAGCGCTCCCCTTCCACGCGTTGCGGCATCCCAAGCCGAGCGCGCAGCATCCAGCGATCCAGTTCCTGCTCCCACGGCTACATCACGGCGGCCCAGGGATGGCGCTCGAAGTGGCGCTTTTCAAAGGCTTCTATGTCGGTGAGAACCGTCAGCGTCAGGTCGATCGTGTCCATGCCTTCGATCACCATGCGCTTGTGCCTCGCGCCGAGCGGGAACTTGAAAACCTGCGCGCTGGTTGTTGAAGTAACCGTTTGCGCTTCCAGGTCGATAAGGATCTTCGACGCAGGATCGTTGGTCGATTCCCGCAGCAATAAGTCCACCGCTTCACGATCGAGTTGCACGAGCAACAGGCGATTGTTCATCGCGTTGGAGTAGAAGATTTCGGCGAAACTGGGTGCAATCACGGCGTCGAAACCGTATTGCTGAAGTCCCCACACCGCATGTTCCCGGCTCGATCCGCAACCGAAATTTGCACCGCCAATCAAGATGCGCGCGCCGTTATAAGCGGGTTGGTTAAGTACGCAATTTGTGAGCGGTTCGCCGTGTTCATCGAAACGCAGGTCGTAGAGCAAGCCCTTGTTCAAACCCGCTTTATCGATGATGCGAAGAAACTGCTTCGGCATGATCTGATCGGTGTCGAGGTTCTCTATTGGCAAGGGCACCGCGCTGCCTTCAATTCTGTTCATGTCAGTCATGGTGATTCTCCAGCGAGCGGACGTCGGTGATCTTGCCGGTCAGCGCGGCGGCGGCGGCCATCGCGGGACTCATCAGATGCGTGCGGCCGCCGCGTCCTTGCCGGCCTTCGAAGTTGCGATTCGTCGTTGATGCGCAGCGTTCGCCGGCTTCGAGGAAGTCGTCGTTCATCGCGAGACACATCGAGCATCCCGGCTCGCGCCATTCGAAGCCAGCCGTTTTTAAAATCTCCGCGATGCCTTCCGCTTCAGCCTGCCGGCGCACCGAGCCCGAGCCCGGCACGACCATCGCGCGTACGCCTGCTGCCACCTTGCGCCCGCGCGCGATCGACGCGACGATACGTAAATCCTCGATCCGCCCATTCGTGCAAGAACCGATAAACACACGGTCGATCGGCGTTCCCGCTATTGGCCGGTTGGACTCGAGACCGATGTAGTCGAGCGCACGACGCAACGCAGCGGCGGCTTCGGGCGTACCTTGCTGGGAGGCGTCGGGCACGAGGGCATCGACGCGCATCGCCTGGTCGGGGCTCGTGCCCCACGTGACGAAGGGCGCGATGTCGCGAGCATCGAAGGAGTATTCGGCGTCGAAGGTGGCATCGGCGTCGGATTTCAAATCGCTCCAGTCGGCGAGCGCTGCCATCCATGCGGCTTCGTCTAGCGATGTCGCATGGGCGCGGACGTAGTCGAACGTCGTCTCGTCCGGCGCGATCAACGCCGCTCGTGCGCCCGCTTCCACGGTCATGTTGCAAAGGGTCATGCGCGCTTGCGCCGAGAGCGACGCGATGGTCGTGCCCGTGAATTCCACCGCATACCCCCGCGCCCCTTGAGCGCCAATCTGGCTGATGATCCAGATGATCACGTCCTTCGATGCCGTGCCATAAGGTAACGCGCCATCGATGGTGATGCGCATGGTCTGCGCCACGCGATACACCAGCGTCTGCGTCGCGAGAACGTGTTCAACCTCCGATGTACCGATACCAAACCCTAGCGCGCCCAACGCGCCGTAGGTGGTCGTGTGACTATCGCCGCAAAGCACCGCCATGCCGGGGCGGATCAAACCCAGTTCCGGCGCAATGATGTGTTCAATACCCTGCAGCGGATCGTTCGCCGCGAAGAGCCGGATCCCCGCCTTATCGCAATTGCGCGCGAGGTTCTCGGCTTGTAGCAGCGAAGCGGCATCGCGAATCACGCGCGGCGATTCAGCGTGCGTTGGAATGATGTGACTCACCACGGCGAGTTGCTGCTTCGGACGACGTACCGGGCGGTGCTTTTCGGCAAGTCCGCTGAACGCTTGCGGACTCGTGTACTCGTTCATCAAATGCAGATCGACGTAGAGCAGCACGTTCTGATCGTCGATACGCGTAACCGTATGCGAGTCGACGAGCTTTTTATAGAAAGTAGTGTGGTTCGACATGATGCTCAATCCTGAAGAAACGGCAGCACGCGCTCGAGCAACAATTCGGGCGCTTCTTCCGGAATGTAGTGGCCGCATGGCAGCGAGTGGCCGCTGACGTTATCGGAGAAATGCTTCCATTCGGCGACAGGATCGAAGCACTTTTCGATCACGCCTTCCGCGCCCCACAGCGCGAGAAAATCGCAGGTGATCTTCTGGCCCTTCGCCAGCGATTCGCGATCATGTTCCAAGTCGATCGTCACGCTTGCGCGATAGTCCTCGCAGATGCCATGAGCAGTTCCCGGCTGTTGCAGGCAGCGCAGATATTCCGCGTATGCCTCGGGCGTGAACGGCTTCAACCCCGCACTGCGCGCGCCGATGGTCTGCTTCAGATACAGGTCGGCGTCCGCGCGAATCAGCGTCTCGGGGAACGGCGCGGGACGGACCAGGAAAAACCAGTGCCAATAAGCGCGAGCGAATTCGAACGAGGTTTTCTCGTACATCGCGAGCGTTGGCGCTACGTCAAGCGTGATCAGCTTCTTGATGGCCGCAGGATGATCCAGCGCCATCCGCACCGCCACCCGGCCGCCGCGATCGTGTGCGAGCACCGCGAACGATTCGTGACCCAGCGTGCGCATCAGGTCGACTTGATCCTGCGCCATACGGCGCTTCGAATAGTTGCTGTGATCGGGAAGGCCTTCTGGTTTGCCACTGTTGCCATAACCGCGCAGATCCGAGGCCACGACGGTGAAGTGTTTCGTCAGCTTGGGCACGACCTTGTGCCAGATTGCGTGGGTTTGGGGGTGGCCATGCAACAGCAGCAGCGCCGGCCCATTGCCGCCCTGTATCGCCTTGATCCTGACACCATCGACGGTTGCCGATACGTCCTTCAAGTCATCGAACATCATTGTCTCCAGCAGTTTTATGAAGTTTAATTGATGCATTTCCCGATACAGTTTCTATTCAGGCAATCCAGACTTAACTTTTTGGAACTAATCGATGGACGGTTTTTCGGACCTCAATCTGTTCACGCTGGTCGCGCGGCATCGCAATCTGGCAGCGGCTGCGCGCGATCTCGGCGTGACGCCGCCCTCCATCAGCAAGCGTCTCGCGCAGCTCGAGCGGCGGCTCGGCGTGCGGCTTTTAAACCGCACCACGCGGCGCGTCAGCCTCACGCCCGAGGGCGAGTTGTATCTGGCGAACGGCTCGCGCATCCTCGATGAACTCGCCGAACTGGAACAACTCGTCACGAAAAGCCGGGCGGAGCCGACGGGTTTGCTGCGCGTGAATGCATCGTTTGGATTTGGGCGCAGCCGGATTTCCCCGGCGGTATCGAAGTTCATCGAGCGATATCCAGCGATCAAGATCCAGCTTCATCTGTCGGACCGGCCGGTGAATTTGCAGGAGGAAGGTTTCGACCTGGGTATCCGTTTCGGCGATGTCCCCGATGCACGCATCAACGCGCGTTTGCTGCTCAGGAACCGGCGGATTGTGTGTGCATCGCCGGGATATGTGGAGAAGCACGGGCTGCCCGCCACGCCGCACGACCTGACGCGGCACGCGTGCCTCGTGCTGCGGGAGAACGAATCAGCGTATGGTGCCTGGCATTTCACGCGCGGCAAAAAGTTGGAGACCGTCAAGGTCGATGGGCCGCTCAGCAGCAATGACGGGACCGCGGTGCTGCAATGGGCGCTGGATGGACGCGGCATTGCTGTGCGCTCGCAATGGGAAACAGAGGCGCTGGTGCGCGATGGGAAGCTGGTGGTGTTGCTGAACGACTGGGCGCTGCCGAACGCGGATATCCACGCGATCTATTTAGAGCGGAATCAGTTGTCCGCGAAGTTGCGGACGTTCGTGGAGTTCCTGGGGGAGGAGCTACACGCTGGGGCCGGCTAGACGAGCGCTACTCAATATCGATGAGTCGAACGTGCTCGCGTCCGAGTACAGCGATGCGACCAAGCACACCGACTGGCCAACGCTGGGAAAGTGCGCTATTTGGACTACGAGCCACTTGCCTCGCGTAGCAATTTTGCAGCGTAAAGAGACTTCGCCAATCTTTCATCGCGGGTATTTCTTTATTTGATGCGGCTGTCGATTATCCAGAAAAAGCAGCGTTTAATTAATTGATTTAAAGTGATGATTTGCATCTCTAAAGAGCAAATGCCCACATTTAACGCGCCTGCTTTTTGGCGGGCGTGTTTTATCGACACCTATACGGTTTTTTTCAAAGCGGCTTGGCTTTGACTTCCGGTTTGAAAGGCCGGATTTATGCGGCCTGATCGAAAGACTGCTGCATTACTCGCTGTTGCGGCGCATGCTGACGTTCGTCTATTTCCGCCATGCCATACGCAAGGGCAAACTTACGGGCATCGACAGGGCACGGGAAATGGCCCAGCACGCCAGTCGCGCGCTGTACGCCATCAACCTCCCTGACGATAAGCATGGCTGCGTATAAGCCATCGTCGTACGCGGCCAGCGGAATCAAGACGACATTCTCGTAAGCGATCTCAGCGTATTGCATGACTGAATCCCCCAAGTTGACGACTCACTACTCTCTCAGCGCACCAGTTGGTCTGGCACGACATTGTGTTTAGGCATTATCAATAAACGGAAAACAAGAATCAACCGGATTTTCCCTGTTGAGGGTTTATACGTGGAATTAGCCCGATGTTATGTGGCGGCCACTTCATTTACCTGGTGCATTTGGCGCACGCAACAGGCAGAAGAAAAGCTTATACAGACAGAATATGTCAATTTGATGAGATACGTGGGACAACGCATGGATGCACTGTCGTTGTGCGGTTGATGCTTCTGGTGGCGGAGGGAGATTGCGGCTTCGGCCGCTTCGATGACACCCAACGGGCACGGAGATTCTGCAATGCCTTTTTACCTTCGCGTATTCTGACGCTTAGGTTTGCTTGGCGAATGTGATGACGTATTGAGGCGCTTAGCCTTGATGTCAGGCACGTGATATGCGCGCAATCCTTACACCGACAGCAATGTCCTAATGAACTATGGGGGAGCTTGTGAAACTCGATCCGACTGCATGGTTTCCGTTGAGCGATTACACGCCGGTGCGCGACGGATGGTACGAGGTGCAACTCGCGAGCGGCGAAACAGCATTTGCGAAGTTTGGTACGGACGGATGGACCGAAAAACCGATGCTTGTCTTCACTCACTGGCGCGGCCTTGCTGGCGATCCGAGCAAGGTTGAGGGTGCGGAGACTATCGATGCTGAAGCGACAGCGGCGGAAGGGGTTAGAGCGGTTTGGGATACGTTCTTCCCCGGGTCAGGAGCGCAGCAGCATAAGCCGTTGGACGCGGGGCATAGCAAGTAGTAGCGGTGGGGTTTGATGACCCGGTGAGGGTCCATAGGCTGGCGAGCGTGGGTGGCTCGCCAGTTTTTTGTTTTGGGGATGCGGGTTGCGTTTGTTGCGGTGAGGTCGACTGGCACGCGACGTCTAGATTTTTAAGTTCTGCGCGTGGCTATTGTGCGGAAAAGATCCTATCAGTGTTGTGAGTTCGGGGAAGACGCAGCCTCAATGCGAATCCGGTACGAATAGTCCCAATACAGGACGGAGCCGATGATGGCAAGTAACACCGCGACTCCGAGAACTGAGCTCACACGTTCAATCAAAATTAGCATTCTTTATAGCGGCACTTGGTTAAAAATCACGCGAACGTCACAGCTCGGCCGCGTGAGACTTCAGTTCCTGGACAATGAAGCTCGACGCAATCTGGTTGAAAGCAATATCGGTACCCGCCAGCAGCGTAATCGGCACGCTCTGTCCAGCCATGGCATAGGTTGCGGCATACACCCC
This sequence comes from Caballeronia sordidicola, assembly GCF_002220365.1. Taxonomy (GTDB): domain Bacteria; phylum Pseudomonadota; class Gammaproteobacteria; order Burkholderiales; family Burkholderiaceae; genus Caballeronia; species Caballeronia sordidicola_C. Next base: position 94,055 of record NZ_MTHB01000159.1, read on the forward strand.
CACGTTTAGTTGTGCATAGGCAGATGCTGGCGCGTTCTCGTTCATGCCTGTCAAATAGGAGACGTCTCCTAACGTAGCGACCGTTCCGCCAAACTGCTGTTGCAGTTGCGCAAGAGTTTGTGAACTAGCGACCGCCCCGCTTTGCACGACGAGCACCGGCGCACTCGCGGTGATTTGCGTTGAATAGCGAATCGATCCGCCCGGCATTGCCACAGTGTCTGCGGCAAGCGCGTGCGCGACGCCGCTATCCGCATCAGTGGCCACGCCCGCAATCGATTGACCGGAGACATCCGATGATGTCAGCGTTGCCCGAAAGACATCGGCGGAACCGCCCAGACCGAACGTGAACCCAGTCAAATCCTGGTGGAACATCTGGATGTCGTTGCCAAGTCCCAACGTGCTGAAATCGCCTGCCGCCGTGACGATTGTCTGGCGTGCAAGCGTCGCGCGGTATTGTCCGATGACCTCGCTGGTTTGCGCGTTAAACACAGTGCTGCTCGCGGTCGATATCGACAGTTGCTCGCTTGCGACGCCCGTGTATTGAGAGGACGTGTTCTTGCTGCTGACGAAGCTGACATAACCCGTCCCGCCGGTCTGCAGAAATATCGCCGAGATGAATGCCGATGCAGAACTCGGTATGGACCCGCCTTTGGCGCCGCTGGTGCCGGTCTCGGACGCATTGTTGACGTTGCTGCTATTGCCGGTGTCCCCACCGCCTCCGCATGCTGCGAGCGCGCTTAGCGACGTGGCGACAGCTAACCTGCAGAGGGGCACAGCGAAATAGCCTGACGAAGTTTTTCGTGATGTCATGGTTGTTCAGTATTGGTAGATGACCTGGATGCCAGCGGTGGTGCGAGCGGTTGGATAATTCGATGGCTTGTACAAGGGCGTGCCCACGAAGAAGTCGTAGCTGACGGCACCGGCAACGCCGACTTTGCCGCCGCGAATGCCAAGCACCGCACCAGCGATCTGTTTGCCCAGCAGCGCGGCGACGCTGGGGCCGTACACATGGCCGTAATCAAGGCCCACATAAACGACCTGGCCGCTATTGCCCACAGGCACTTCAAGATCATTGCGCCAGTAGAAGCCTTTCTCCGAGCTCAGGAGATATTCACCATCGAACCCGCGCACGCTATAGAAGCTGCCGATGGAGATATCGTCGATATAAAACAAACGTTGATTCGTGAACTGCCCGCGAAATGTGCTCGCGTATCGAAACGGAACGTCACCGAGTTTGAACGGAACGGACAACGACGCATCGAGCGTCGCCATTTTGTAGAGATACGTCTGCGGGAGCTTCTGTCCACTGTACGGATCGTGGAGATCGCCTTGCGCGCCAAACCAAGGCACGCCTTGCTTGTAGGCGAGCGTCGCGTCGAGCGTGGCGCTACCTGCATGCTGACGACGCGTCAGGCCGACCTCGAAAAACGAGTTGTCGCGATGTTGCGCGTCAATCTCCGTATCTTCGATAAAGCTGCGTCCATAGCGGCGGGAAAGTTGTGCCTCGACGCCTGTCTTGCTGGTTTGATCCCGATACAACAACCGGTCGATACGGAAGTTGAGTGACTTCGTATCGCCTTGGGATAAGAACGTCTGATTCGCGCCCGCTATATGCTGGAAGTAGCTGCTTTTGTTGCCCGAGAGCGAAAAGTTCCAGTTCCCCCAGGGCACCGAGTAATACGCGTTCAGGCCATGTGTGCCGTATTTCTTGTCGGTGAAATAGAGGTCGTTCGAAACGCCAAGACTGAGAAGATCGTTAAGACCCAGCGGATTGTCGAGGCCGAATGTCGCCGTACCCTGAAACCTGCCGGTCTCGAGGGTTCCGGAGTTATCTATTCCCAACACGAGCTTCCACGGCTTTGAGCGCTGTACCGCGATGACGATGTCACTCGTGCCCGCAACGGCCGCCGGCTCGATCTTCATGTCTGCTTCCTGGCTCGCGATACGCTTCATCTGCTCCAGTCCCTGCTCGATGTCACGGAGGTTCAGCAAATCACCGGGACGGCTTGGGAACGCGGAACGCCACGTACCGCGGATGGTGGGATCGGCAAAGCGGATATCGTGGATCGTTCCCGGCAGCAGTTCGAAGCGCAACGTGCCCTTCGATAAATCTTGATCTGACAACAGCACGCGAGTCGTGACGAAGCCGCGGGCAAGGATCTGCGCGAGCACGCCCTTGCGCAGGAGTTCAATGCCGTGTTGCCCGACGCACTGGCCCGCGTACCGGTTTAGCCACTGGCGCGCGAAGGAAAACGCATCGTGTAGCGAGGCAGGGTCATTGAACGATTGGATGCGATCAGGGAGAGTCGCGGGGACGTCGAGCGTTATGGTGTCGAGTTTGAAACACGGCGCTTCCGATGGCAGGACAGCGGGGATCGGCTCGCTGCCTACCGGAAGCCGGACGTCCGGCGTCTGCCATTGGCGATCCCGCTCCAGCGCTCGCTCGCGTTCTTGCTGCAGTTGATCTTGCAGTGCAAAAGTACGTGCTGCTGCGGCTGCGTTTGGATCGGGTTGGGTCTGGGCAAGCGCAACCAAAGGCATCGCCAGCAGGGCCATCGTGATCGGGCCATATACGTGTCGCGACATTGTTATTGGTTGTGTATTTATGTTTATAGTTTTGGCGCGATGTGACCGGCGATCCATATCCATTGCGAACCGTCCCAATGCCAATAACCACCGACCCACGCGACACCGGGCAAGTTGGGCGACATCTCTGCGATGGGGGCAGGCTTTGGGGGTGCGTTTGGCGGTGCTGATTCGCATGCGGAGAGTAAAGTCGCGGCGACCGCGAGTAGCAGGCATTTGCGTAGACGAAATCTAAAAATATGTATTCCTAAATCTTAGAATAAATCGGAAACAAAACGATGTAGCGGCGTTAGCGAAATCGCGCGGTCACACTGGAATTCCCTATGCAGGGTTTTTCAAGTCCTAAAACTGAGCGAGACGGCACCATTGGTAGATAACAACACCCTTACCTATTCCCGCTCGATACGGGACACACGACTCCAAGTCAAGCGTGAACCCGTTGCGCTCAAAGATGGGCATTGTCTCTGCGGCCAGCGCGCGATTCTGCGTAGCCACGTCTTTTTCGTCATCGGCGCGCAAGCCCAAGCTGCACTTCGTCGAATCCCCGGAACCCGGGAGTACCGTCGCGTGCAGGTGAAGATGCGTCACGGCCCAACGAACCGCTGCGCACCCCCGATCACTGTTGGCTAGGCCCAGACGCGTCATGACCGCACTCATGGAAGCAACGTTGTCGATGCGCCAGTTGTAGGTGCCGTTCACGATGCCGAATGCCGGACCGTTGCGCTCCCTCACCCGGTCACGGATTCGATCTCCAAACGCAGCTGTTCCCGGAAAGCTGCTTTCGAGCTGCGTGAATGCGACATCGGGTGGAAACTGCGTGACTAGCCATCCCCAAGCGGTCGTGCCTCCCACGATGACCGCCGTGGTGCGTTCGGGTTGCGTGAGCGCCGGCAACTCGGCGTGATAGAGAGGATCGGACCATCCCTCGTGGCCCCACGTCCTGCCGCCGCCAGTGACAACGACGGCTGTCGCAACACCTATCAAGCCTACCGTTGCATAACGGGCCACCCGGGCGGACAGGAGATGATGGAGGAGCACCATCAGAACCAACGGTGCAAGCACCTCCGGCACGACGATATAGCGATAGATGCTGAACATCTTCATCCAAAGCACATAAGCGAGCGCCACGAAAATAATGAGCAAGCGCTGCCTGTTATCCATCGACGGTCGTTGTCGACCCGTGAAACGAGAAGCGATACCGACAATAAGCCAACACCAGAAAACCACATACACGATCGGCCAGATGATTTGCCGAATCGCCGTTTCTCCGACACGGTGAGAGTCAAATGTGAAGATAAACGGCCAGAAAATCGTCTCCGTGAGACCCTGCGGTAACCATCGGACGTCCCCAACCGCACGAGCCTGAGTAAGCGTGTTGTGGAAGATCGCTCCGAACTGCGGGTACAACGGGTTACCAAAAACCTCCCACATATGAAACATCCAGTAGCCGCCGGTAGCCGCCGTTCCCAGCAACACGCCTATGCCGAACAGGAAGCTCACTCGAAACCGGACCATTAACGTACTTGGATAGCTCAGGAGCGAAATGCATAACGCGATTGCGTAGACGGCATTGGTCAGTTTCAGGCCAACTCCGAGTCCGACCAGCAGACCGCTTCCGACCGTGACCGGAATGGCGCCGGAGGAACACTGCCCGGCGATTGCCCATTTTGAAATGATCAACAGGAGTCCGCTGAGTACGAAAAGCGCTGTGGTGTCGTCACCCATTGAGTTACCGAGGCCTGACAGGAAGTTCGCGGTCAGGCATCCCGCCAGCGCGATCAGGATCGGTACGCGATAACGGTCCTCGTCAGGCAACGCCGGGAGCGCGTGGCGCGCTATGCCGGCGATGAGAACAAACGTCAATCCATGCAACGCTCCCATTGTGAACCCGACGAGTCGGGATGGAAGATGTGTGTTCAGCAGATACAGGGCAACGTCCATCAGCGGATTGAAATACGACTGCATTCCCGCAGGTGCGAGATCGATGTCGAGCTTTCCGTAAATCCATGCGAATGGGTTATAGAGGTGATAGTTATACAAATCCCAATTGGTGTCGGCGCCGAGCCATAGCGAGTAAAGTCCGAAGCAGATGGGCACCAGGAAGCAAGCTCGGACCATTGCGCGTGACGAATTGAGATCCAGGTTTCTCAGTCGATGGAAGGTCCGACATGACAGTCCTCGGGTGTTATTTCTCATTTGATTTCTGTTAATTTCGCTTGCTGAAGACCCAAAGTTTTGCGGTCAGAAAATTAATCGCCATTCCGGCTATGGAACCCGTTGACACTGCGTATAGCGGCAACATCGCACTCTGCGGCACGGACATGACCACCGCGCTGTAGACCGCGTAATTGACGACTCCACCGCCCAGCATTGCGAGCAGATACCGCCACCATTCGGTCCATGCGCAAACATGTGGGTCTGCAGGGAAGGAAAAGCGCCGATTGATGCGCCATGTGATCCAGACTGCTGCCGTGAATGACCCGCCTCGTCCGAGGAAATATCCACTGCCTAAAGCGAGCGCCATGTACAAGACGCACGCATCGACGACAAGGCCGATCACGCCAGCTATCGCGAAATGAAGAATTTCTCGCTTCACGGATGGTCTTGGTCATTGTTGGAGTATGGCGCTTCAAACGCGAGATAGGCCAATCGCTTGGTTTCCGAACGGCCATGTGTGACCGCATCGAGCACGATTCCGCATACGAGCAAGATTGAGCCGAGCAACGTGAGCGCAGTGCACAGGACGGCAGTCGGGATTCTTGGGACGAACCCCGTCTCCACGAAAGTGGCGAACAACGGAATGGCGAGAATCACTGCGAGGAGGACGCAGACGAAAAACCCGACTGAATAAAATAGCAGCGGCCGTTCGACGCGGAAGAGCTTGATGATCATCGACAGGATGCGCAGACCGTCGCGGTATGTACTCAGCTTGCTGAACGATCCTTCGGGGCGCGACCTGTAGGTCGTCGTTGCTTCCCCAACCGGCATCCTTAATTCAAGCGCATGAATTGTGAATTCCGTTTCCGTTTCGAATTTTTTCGAGTGCGCGGGAAACGATTTGACATAGCGCCGAGAAAACACCCTGTACCCGGAGAGCATGTCCGTGAACGTTCGGCCAAAAATTAAACCGACGCACTGAGTCAGTAGTAGGTTCCCCAAGCGATGTCCGAGCCGGTAAGCCTCTCGTTCTTCTGTATGGCGGGGGGCAACGATCATATCCAGGCCTTCTGCGAGAAGTCTCTTGACGAGCTTTGGCGCCGCTGACGCGTCGTAGGTGCCGTCGCCATCAACCAGCACGTACGCGTCGGCGTTGATATCAGCGAACATGCGCCGGATGACGTTCCCTTTCCCGCGATCCGCGACACAGCCCACGATAGCGCCTGCCCCACGAGCGAGGTCCCCTGTGGCATCGCACGAATTGTTATCGAACACATAGATGGACGCGCCGGGTAGCGCAGCGCGGAAGTCGTGTACGACGGCCTCGATCGTCGATGCTTCGTTATAGCAAGGTATCAGGACAGCGATGCGTACGGGATCGGGAGGGGGCATTGGGGAGTTAGAAGGGAAACGGGTTACGGCTTAATGGCTTTTTTCTCACTAAGCGCGATCGCGGGAAGCGTCAACGGGGCTATCGTGATCGGGTGGTATGCGTATCGCTGAATTGTTATTTTGTGTGCCTGTGTGCTTATAGGCTTTGTCTCAAATGGCTCTCGTTTATATATTCATAGTAATGCTTATAATTTATCCTCCCGCGATGCGCGGAAAATTCTGGACATGCCTCAGAGCTAAGTGATCGCTTTGTTCGCACGCTAGCCAGAACTCGCCCGAACGCACGGAGAGGTGTCAGGATAACCGCGAACAGCACGTTTTTGACAGAAACGAAAGGTCAAAAAATGTAGCCCTCGATTACTGGTAGTTATTGTGTGAAACTGACGCCGACAGCAACGTCGTCGGCATCGTCTAGCCCAACGCAGTGGTCGCTGCTCACACAACGGCCTATCCCGCCTATCCGGCTCATGGGCCGATGGCTTGAGCAGGCTGGATTCAAACCCGATAGCCGCGTTTGCGTTCACGTCGAAGACGGCAGGCTTGTCATCACGTCAGCTTGAACCACGCTCAATAAACAACGAACCCGGCCATGGCCGGGTTCGTTGTTTATTGAAAAATGAATTTAATTATTAGCAGGGTTCCGATAAATGCGGCCACTGCACCAACACAAATCCAATACCCGATTTTTTGGGCGCGCGTCATCTTCGCCCACTGCTCTGGATTAGGTGCTCCGCCGACAGCCATATAGATATCCTTATTTGTTTCCAGTCATCTGTGCCCCATGCCCCCAAGGCAACACCCCAAAGCTCAAGGATGCGGGAGGACTCATTCCAAATTCAATCGCTGTAGAACCTCCATACGCGTGCGTGATTGCGCCAATAGCGTTAACACCGAAAGGAGTAGGTATAGAGATGAATACTTGATTCCCGTCTCCAGCTATGAAGTTATGCGCATCTTGCGCGCTGTTCGCACCGAAGATATAACCAACTGTAGTCGCAATACTGGGCGTGTACGAAACGGCAGACGGGTTTGTCATGGCGACCCCGCCCGACACATAGGTCGCACCATTGTAAAGATTCACAATACCAGATGCATTTCCCGACAATGCCCCGATGCTTGCAGTAACGTAGTCAGGTGCGAGTCCACGTCCATACTCACCAAATCCCGCAGAATAATCCCCCGTATTAAAGTTTGGCGAGAACGGCCCATTCGGATCAATCTTCGGCGCTGCCGCCTGACTGGTTGACGTTCGCCAGCTATACGGCGAGCTTGCGCCGCCCGTGTTCTGGGTAATCAGGTCTTGCAACGCCTTCGACGGCGTCGCCAACATCGACTGGTCTTGCACCAAATAATTCCCGGTGCTATCCGTCTCCAGCTTCATCCCCGTCGTGTCATAGACCGCGCCCGCAGGTGTGTTCGCATTCAACGGCACCACAACTACCGTTGCAGCAAACTCACCATACTGGCTATTGTCCGCAGCGCGCATGGAGTTCTCGATCTGCGCCGCCGTAATCGGCGATCCATCGGAGTTAGTCAGCCCTTGAGCCTTTGCCGTTGCTGCGATTTGCTGCGCCTTCGTTTTCTCAGGCTGATGAAGTTGTCTGTTGTAACGGTCAGCCAGCTACCGAAGGCGCGCCAACGGTTCGTGTCCGAGATGTTGGATGCCGTGCTGGCTCAGGCACAGCAGTAGGGAGAATGAAGCTGGAATAGAGAAGTAGAAGAAGCGCGGGTCGTATGGGCGCCAACCCATACGACCCGCTGACCACCACCAACTCACAGAAGGAGTTGACCATGGCTGACGCCAATCTTAAATCAAGCTCGCCCGTTACCGAACGCTTTATGGCCTGCGAGAGCGCCACTCGTTGGACTGACTACCCGCTGCACCGGACACCGCCCACGCAACGGCCTATCCCGCGTATCCGGCTTATGGGCCGATGGCTCGAACAAGCCGGATTCAAACCCGATAGCCGCGTCTGTGTTCACGTCGAAGACGGCAAGTTGATCATCACGCCAGCATGAACCAAGCTACACAAACAACGAACCCGGCTAAGGCCGGGTTCGTTGTCATTGCGACTTGTCTTGATCGTCGTGTTTGACTTGGTAGCTCTCCCGAGCTTTCTTGTACGAGTTGTCAAAGGGTTTAAGTCCGAGCGCCTTTGCACGAGATGCATATCCGCCAATTGCTGCGACTGGCAATCCAAGAACAACTAGGGCTAACGCTATAACACGCGGAAGAGAGTCAAGAGCGAGACCAAGGATCAACATTAGAAAGCCTAGCGCTATGAGGCTGATCCTTGCCCACTCTGTGATGTTTCCATCGACAATGAATTTGATCTTACTCATTGAAACTTCCCTTTTAGGATTCCCCACTGGGTATTTATCCAATCCTGAGCGTTTTGTGCCGCACCGCTGTTGCTGGTCGTATTGCCAAACTCATTGAATATCGGCGCGGCAATCGGATAGCGAGCTGTAATTGCACCAGTGACCTGACTAATTCCGTTCGAAACCGTGTAGCCGCCAAAGTTAGGAGAGGCAGCTTGCTGGACGCCATTCAGGAACCATGATCCGGCAGACGCCCAAACTGCGACTGCTTCAGCGGGAACCGAAACGTATGGAATTGGCAATCCTGCTGCGGCTAACGCGGTCGCCATTGCTGAAGCACGATCAAGCTGCGTCGCACCGAAGCCAGCCGTGTCCGCAACTTGCTGTTGCGAAGGTGTTTTGTACGCCATCCCACAATCACCCTTCGGACACATTGTCCCTGCATTCAATCCGTTCGTTCCATACTGCGGCCCGATCTGCGGCTGCGTGGGCGAAGCCGTGTAACCACTCACTATGCTCGGCACAGCGCCGGGTGCCGCTGACGCGTAGTTATTTACGATGTACGCCTGAAGCTGAGGATCAACCGCTGCGTTGGTCTGAGTCAGAATTGGCTTGCCGTCAGCGGTCAGGCCCGCGGACAACCAGCCTGCACCCGCATCGGTTGGCTTCTGACCGATCAGCGTATCGGGCGCGCCATTCTCGACCGTACCGTTGACCGTCGCGCCCATGATCCGCATTTGATCTTCAACCTGCGCCGCCGTGTATGTGCCGCCGCTCTTCGCTGCAATCTGCTGCGCAAGCGTCTTTTCTTCCGGGTGCAACTGGCGGTTGTAGATGTCCACGTCATAACTCGAATTCAATTTCCCCAACTACTTCCGCTTGCGCGATCGCTCAACTCGATCGGCGAACGCTGCCCCCAAAAGACACAGCCCAACTCCCGGAGCCAAGATTGTCAGGTCTGGCTCATGGGTTCCGAATGTGCCAAAACCTAATACGACAATCGACATCAGCGCCACGGCAGGACGGCCCAGCCACTTGATTATTTCGTGTGGCATGAACGGACGGCCTATCAAGCAAGCACACAAAACAAAAAAGAGCATCAAGCCAGCCTGGAACGCCGCCTTCGAGGTGTCCACAAAGTAGAGAAAGAAAAAAGCAAGCGCGTAAGCGGCCGCAAGCTCACTAAGATAAGCCGCTATATGGACGATCCGAGGTTTCATTGTTTGCGTCCCAGAATGTCGTTTATTGAAGGGATAACGAATGTCGACGATGTAGATTTACCCGCGCCTATGCCAGCGCCGAAACCCGCACCGGGGAAAATTTTCAAAGGTGCAGCGCCTCCAATGCCTCCGATAGTGCCATCGTCGCTGATGGCGAAATTGGCACCTGCCGACGCACCAAATCCGGCATTGAGCTCTGCATACCCGCCAGTACTGCTACCAGTAGTGATTGGCCCGTTACTGTGACCAATACCAACGCCACCTCCTACACCTGCGTACGCACCCGCGCTTGCCATGCCATTCGCTTGAACTTGGATAAACGGCGAAGTTTCCCTTAACGTCCCATTTGTTTGCAGGCCAACGCTAACTCCACCACCGGCACCGACGAAAGGAAGCATCACGGTTCCGGAGATTCCGGCAGAGTATTGTGTGTAAGCCTTGGTTGTCGAATCGTATGTGAGACCGGACGCATTCTTTGCGATGTAGCTTTGTAAACCCGCATCGCCAGAAGGCAACGACTGCGCCCACACCTGTTGTCCGGCCTGATTGACCCCATACTGAACCCATGTTGTTCCATCGTTCGGCTGGCTACCCACTGCAACACGGACGCTACCTAGCTCAGTCTGACTTCCTGTAGTCAAGTTCATTTGAGCCATTTGCTGCTCAATCTGCTGTTCCGTGTATCTTCCACCACTCTTAGCTGCAAGTTGGTTGGCGACTGCTTTTTCTTCCGGATGCAACTGCCGGTTGTACAACTGATTGTTGGACGCCGATCCACCGCCAGCCAATGCCCCTTGTGAGCCACCCGCCAGTGATCCGGCCGCCGCTCCACCTGCCGTCGCCACCACAACATTCAACGCATTCCTCGCCGCTTCCTGCGAACCCGGCGGCAATCCGCTGACCGCCTGATCGATGATCGGTTTAGCCAGCGCCGTCAGTGCATCGCCCGTCAGCGAGCCGCCAACTGCACCCGCGATGTTCCCGCCAGAGATCGCGGCACCAATCGCGGCAACCGCCGCGTGCATCACATCACGTCCGGGTTTGCCTTCGCCAAACACCTCCGGATTGCTTTTCGCAAGAGACCCTGCCGCCTCTGCCATCGCATACGTCGCGGTCTTCCCAAACGCCTGCGCGAACGCCAGATCGTTTTGCGTCTCCCGAAGGTTGAACGTGTTCTGAACCGTCTGGTTCGCGTTCGACGTGTCACGCGATAACCCCGCCGTGCTGTCCGTTCCGTTCGCGTCATCCGCCTTCACTGTGATCGTGCCGGGACTGATCGCCGCGTATGTCGAGCCGTTCTTCTTTTCGCTTGTTTGCGCGAACTGCGGACCGCCAATCGCAGGCCCGCTGCTCAGCGTTACACCCGCCGTCGAACTCGACGAGTCGAACGTGTTGTCGATATTGCTAAAGTCGAACGTTCCGGTCGTCAGGGTGTTTTTATCCTCTGCCGCCGGGCTCACAATTTGCGCGCCATTCAACTGCGTATGCCCGGCCACATTCACATTAAACCCGCCGTCACCCGCAACAATCCCCGTCTGCTGACCCACTGCATCGAAGTTGCTATCGATCTTCGTCCGGCTCGCGAACGCGCTGCCCGAGAGCCCGCCCGCGCCGAACGTATAACTCAAGCCACCGCCCGCGCTGCTCTGTCTCTCAGCGTAGTTAGACGTGTCCTTCTCACTGGTCATCGTCAAGTCGCGACCTACATCAACACCCACCGCATTGCCCGAAGCTAGCCGCGTTTGCGTTCACGTTGAAGACGGCAAGCTGATCATCACGCCTGCTTGAACCACGCTCCACAATCAACGAACCCGGCCACGGCCGGGTTCGTTGTAATTTCGATTTAGCGTTGTCGCATTTTTAGCCATCCGAAGACAGTAAAGACAAGAGCGAGTAGCACACCTTTGCTCAATATACTCTTTACGCTAATAGTGCCTAAAACTCCTGCAGCCCCCAAGGCCTGATAGCAACCTTGGACAAAGAAGCATGCGAGATAGCTACCCACAACCCATATCACTGTCATTCCAGTAATGCAAATGAGGAGAGATATCATCAGCATAGTAAGCAGGGGTTTTATCATCTCCCAACCCCTGGCTGATTTTGCATACGCTGATATATACCATTAATTATTTCTTGACCTGATGCGCCTCCAACTGAACCACCGATAGTAGAGAAATTGTTCGGACCAAACATATTCCATCCACTTCCAGATAAGACGCCGGTTGCAGCCCAATTCGGGCCATTGATCGTCGGCTTAATGGCTGTATTGACTCCAGATTCACCGAGCTTTCCCATTCCGTAACCTAAGCTGGATAACACACCGCTGGTGATGCCTGATCCAATCACGCTGTTGTTCTGGCCATACACAGCGTTATTGATTCCGGTACCCGTGGCTCCGCCGAGCGCATTCACTGCTATGTTCCATCCCAAACCGCCATACACGCCAACGCCACCCGATACACCGGCGATTCCCACATCAATCAGGTTGATCTTGCCGTTTTGGTAATACTGCGAGCCCGCATTGATACCCGCGCTGATCGCGCCAGTTCCCGCCGATGAGGCCCACGTACCCGAGCCCAGCGCACCGCCCGAACTAAAGATCGGCGCACCCGGCAAGGCGCCAACCGGACCCGCAAGCGCCAAGCCACCCGCTGCCGCCGCCGCGCCCCACGTCTGGTTGGCAAGCGCATCGCGGCTTGCTGCATCATGAGTCGCCGAACCCGCAATATCAGCGGCCGCAGGTTTATTCAGCCCTGTGCCATTCGGGTAATACCCCGCATACATATTCGGATTCGCCTTCTGATCAGGCGTCGCATAAAACATATAACCCGGACCGCTGTTTCCATCGGCTGGCAGCATTCCATGCGCTTGACTCAAGAACGCGCTCGCAGTTTGATTCCATGCGCCCGACGAACCGTTTTGCAGTTGCCGATCTGCCTGAGCGGTTAATTCGCTCGCGGCCTGGTCAACAGTGATTCCATTCTGCTTGGCATAAGCCGCTGCATTGGTTTTAATCCACTGTTTTTCATCCGGATGAAGTTGCCGGTTATAGATCTGATTGTTGGACGCCGAGCCCGCCCCAGCAAGCGCTCCTTGCCCACCGGCTAGCGCCCCCGCAGCAGCTCCACCCGCTGCTGCAACAACATCATTTAATGCATTCCTCGCCGCTTGCTGCGACCCCGCCGGCAATCCACTGACCGCCTGATCGATGATCGGTTTAGCCAACGCCGTCAATGCGTCGCCCGTCAGCGACCCGCCAACCGCTCCTGCAATGTTGCCACCCGAGATCGCCGCACCAATCGCGGCCACCGCCGCATGCATCGCGTCTCGTCCCGGCTTCCCCTCGCCGAACACCTCCGGATTGCTTTTCGCGAGAGATCCTGCCGCTTCAGCCATCGCATACGTCGCTGTCTTCCCAAACGCCTGCGCGAACGCCAGGTCGTTTTGCGTCTCCCGCAAGTTAAACGTGTTCTGAACCGTCTGGTTCGCGTTCGACGTGTCACGCGAGAGCCCCGCCGTGCTATCCGTCCCATTCACGTCATCCGCTCTTACCGTGATGGTTGCAGGACTAATCGCCGCATACGTCGTGCCGTTGGCGTTGTCGCTCGTTTGCGCCGCTTGTGGTCCGCCCACCGTTCCCGAGTTCAACGTCACACCCGTGGTCGATCCCGATGACTCAAACGTGTTGGCAATGTCGCTGTAGCTGAAGCTGCCGGTTGTCAACGTGTTCTTCGCCGCCGCCGAGCTCGCAATCTGCGCTCCATTCAACTGCGTATGCCCAGCGACATTCACATCAAACCCACCCTCACCCGCAACGATGCCCGTCTGCTGACCCACCGCATCGAAGTTGGAATCGATCTTCGTCCTGCTCGCAGATGCACTGCCCGAGAGCCCGCCCGCGCCGAACGTATAGCTCAAGCCACCGCCCGCGCTGCTTTGCCTCTCAGCGTAGTTTGACGTGTCCTTCTCACTCGTCATCGTCAAGTCCCGACCCACATCCACACTCACCGCGTTGCCTGACGCTAACGCGCCATCAAGCGTCGTGTCCCGTCCCGAATGGATCGTGAGCGCGTTGCCTGCCGCCACCGTCGTGTCCTCCTGCGTCACGCTCTCGCCGTTGCCATGCCCGCTCGCCGCATAACCGTTGGCAAACACGCTGATCCCTGCACCGCCCTTGGAACTCACCCCAATCCCCACACCCGCATTCCACCCGTTCGAGCCGTTCGTGCTCGAATCGATTTGCGTACTCTGCGCACTTTTTAGCGTCACGTCGTTGTTCGCCCACAAATCGACGTCCCTGCCCATCACGTTCGCATCGGTCATCGTGATATCGCCCGTTCCTGCTGCGCCGTTTCCACCAGTGGCCGTAATACTCACGTTGTTGTTGCCAACGATCGATGACCCACGCGCCGTCGATATCGACGTGCTCGACGCCTGATCGTTTTGGCTCGACCCAATGCTCAACTGCAACTGAACACCCGATGCGTTGGCAACATTACCGCCGCTCGCCAACGCGTCCGCCGTGCCAGCGATCTGGCCACGGTTCTGATACGCCGCCTCCGCCGCTGCCAGCCCTTGCACCGCGGCCAGTCGCGAATCGCCTGACTGAGTACCCGACTTCACATCGGCGACCATCGTCTGCGCTGTATCGAGTACCCCGCCGCCTATGCCCACGGTAAGCCCCGACTGCTTCGACCTTTGCGTCTGCGCATCCTGATACGCGTCGTACGCAGCATTCACCGTGACGTTCTGAGCTTTGATCGCCACATCCTGACCTGCGACCACTTGACTGCCAGTTAGCGTCACGTCATGACCGGCGTTAATCGAAACGTCCCCTGCCGATGCCCCGATCGTGCTGCCGTGGTTCGTCACGCTCGATGATTGATCCGTCTGCGCCAACGACCGGCTGCCAATCGTCACGCCCAAGCCACCGCTACCCATCAAGCCTGACTTGCTCGATTGGTACCCACTGCTTTGCGCGTCTGTGCTTTGCGACGTGGTGATATTCACATCCTGACCTGCCTGCAGCGCCACGACGTCTGTACCGACCACAGCGCTTCCGCGAACGTTGATATCGTGACCTGCGCCGATAGCTACCGAGTCGCCCGATACGAGCGAGCCCGTCGCGTTATCTCCCGCAAACGTTCGCTGCGAATCCGTTGTCGACCGCGATAACAAGCTCTTCGACGACGAATGCGATGTATCGCTAAAGCTGGTCTTATCATGCGCTTCGACCATGTTCACATCGCCGGTCGCCCCCATCAGCACCTGACTGTTTCCCGCGCCATTCGTCCCGGCAACAATCGAAGAACCCTGAAGCGTCAGATCTTTCGCCGGCGCTGATCCGACCACCGGCAGCACAAGATTGCCGTTCGCATCCGGCTGCGCGCCAGCCAATACGGTGACATTGCCGCCCGCAGACAGCGAGCTCGCCGCATTCGTTTCGGCGCTGGAATGCACCGTCTCCCAGGCGCGGCGAGACTCCCCATGGCCGTCGTTCGTGCTTGTGTTCGTCGCGCTCACAATACTCACGTTCCCAGCGCCCGCGACCACCGTGCTCCCCCCGGCATTCAACTGACTGCCGGCTACATTGATATCACCGCCGCTGACAACGCCAAGATTTCCACCCGCCGATATCGTGCTTCCGGCTGCCTGCGTCGAGACAGTGTGCTCGGTGTTTTTACCCGCCTGCGTGGCGACGTCCGAACCGGTCTGAGCCGCAGCGATGTTCACCGCATGTCCCGCCGACATCCCCATCCCCGCACCTGCCGTGATCTGCGCACCTTGCACCGTGATGTCATTGCCCGCGTTCATCAACGTGGTTCCGCTCGACTGAATCTGCGCCACCGGTCCAATCGACGTGTGGGACGAAACGCCGCTCGCGGACGTCGACCATTCCGTATCCGTCACGGACCGGTTGACGATGTCATGTCCCGCCTGCATACCGACGTTACCGCCCGAGATCAAGCCACCGATGTTCTGGATATCGTTGTTCGCAATCAGAATCGTGTTCTGTGTGCTGCTGATCGCACCACCGTTGTTCATGATATTGGCGCCACTGATCCCAACCGAATTGCCCGCGATCAACGCGCCGGTCGGAGAAAGGGTGGCGTCATCCGTCTTGGCGAGATAGACCTGCGGCACGAGAACGGTTTGCCGGGTGCCATCGGGCATAGTCACGGTCTGGTTAACGAGCCATACGATGTCCTCAGTCAACGCAGCCATCTGCGCATCCGTGAGCGCCACGCCCGGTTGCAGGCTGAACTGTTTTTGTACTGCCACACTGCTCAACATCAGTTGCCGATATTGCTGCTCGGCACTGGTGTCGCCGGGCAGATACTTGCGTCCTGTCAGACTCGTTACCTGATTTTGTACAAGTTGCGTTTCATAGAAACCATCGCCCAGGCGCTTTTGCGTCTGCTCGGGATTGATACCGAGCAGGTTGAGCATGTAGTCGCTGGAAATGAATGTGCCATAGCTCGTGAAACGCGGGTCGGTTTGCACGAGATAGCTCTGGCCGGGCGTATCGCTGACTTTGTACAAGCCACTCGTCGGCAGTACCGGACTCAGCAGAGCGGCACGCGCGCCATCCACTTTTCGTACCGCACCAGACACCGCCGCAGCGGCGGTCGCGCCGCCCGTTGCGTTAATCGTGCCTGTGCTGGTTGTCACCGCCCCCTGGGCACCATTGGCCGCGCTACCTGCGGCACCAGCCGTGCCCGTTCCTCCAACCGAGCCGCTCGCACCAGCAGAACCAGCCGTGCCCACCGAACCCGACGCGCCCGCCGTGGTGATCGTGTCGCCCGTGCCCACCGCGCCCGGAAGCGTCACATTACCCAGGCCCAATGCCTGCGCACTGGCGCCAGCGACACCGCTCGCCGCTGACACGCTGCTGTTCGTGATGTCACCGCCGTTGATCGACACGGTCTGATTGCTCGTGATCGTGCCACCGGCAATGCCGGTATTTTGGGTAATGGACGGATTGGTCCACGTGACCCACTGCACGGGTGCAGTCGGATCGGAAGCCCATGGGCTGCTATAGCCCGAGCGATTCGAAAATGAATACGTCGTGCTGAGCTGCGCGCTGGTGTTGTTGATCGCTGCGTTGCTGCTGCCATTCGTACCATTGACGACCTGCTGCTGGTTGACGTTCAGGTCCCCGCCCGCAGCCACCGTGCCGTTGTCGTTATTGAACCGGCTGCCTATGACCAGGTTCATTGCTGAGCCTGCGGTCATCAGCGCGGGCGCGCCGCTCCCGGCGGACAGCGTGGTCTCCGCGACGGTCTGCGTCGCTTGCCGCTCCACTTCCGTAGGATACGAACCCGGACCGCTGCCCGCGCGGCGCTGCTCGGTCGACTTAATGATCTGGGTAGTCGGGTCCGTGTAGCCCGGATACGTTTCAAGCCTTACGCAGGACGTCGTGCAGTCTCCATATTGATTGGAATAGGAGATGGTACCGAGCTGGTTGGAGACCGTATCAAGGCTGTGATCCGGAAACGCGTTGCCTCCGCCGGTCTGGTCCGGGTTCGACTGGTCGGTGGTCTGACTGTAAACGTACAAGACGACCTGTCCCGCGGCCACGTCCACGCGCAACTGCTGCCCGTACTGGATGTTCCCTCCGCCGTTGGGTTGACCGTAAGTCAGACCACTCTGCTGCCACTGAAACACCGATGCGTTCGCTGGCAAGTTGACGACCACTCGCTGGACGATATAACCATCGGGCGTCACAACGGGCGTTGAAGACACGATGTCCGACGGATTCACGTAATACGCGGTTTGAATATTCGTGTTCGCATCCTGAAACGGGGCGGTGTTGCCGGGCTGGCCCGGGTGCCACCACGGCAACTCCTTCATCACATACGTTTGGGTGCTTGTGGTGGTCGTCGTCTGGATATTCTGGCGGACGTTATTTATCTGGTTTGCGGCTGCATCCAGATTGCCACCAGCTTCAATCGTCGACGATAAGTTATTGATGGTCCCAGCCTGATTGATCAGCGTGCCGTTCGCATCGGTACCGCTGTTTGCGGCCATGTTGACGTCGCCTAGACTGTAGACGGTGGCGCCGTTTTGATTGTTGATCGTGCCCGGCACCCACAGGTTGGCCTGCTCAGTGCCCGCGATGATCGCGGCAACTCCGTCGTTGGTCAGCGTGTTCGCGTTCGCGTTGATCGTGCCGCCGATAATCGTGGCCGTGTTCTCGAGCGTATTGCTGATCGTCGTGACGGTATTGCCTTCAATACGCCCGGCGTTGTTGATATCGCCCGCGCCATTGCCGGCGATTAGCGTCGTTTGGCCTGTCGCGGCATCGCCTGCTGTACCCGACACAATGTCCGCGCCAGCCGTGTTCACGATATTCGCCGCGCTCACGGTCACGCCGCCCGCTGCCGACAATGTCTGCTCGTTCGTGAACGTGCCTGATGTCGACAACTTGAGGTCGTGGTTCGCCGTGATCAGGTTGCCGGCGTTGTACGTATAGTCGCCTTGCAATGAAACAGTTGCGTCATGGCCGCCGATGATCTTGCCGTTGCCGGTAAGCGCGTTGGCCGTTATCGCAAGGTCGCCACCGCTTCCCACCGAGCCGCCGCCGTTTTCCAGCGTGCCGGTTGAAATCGTAACGGTTCCTGTGCCACCCAATGGATTCGCAATTTGCCCGTTCGTGTTGTTCAGGCTAGCCGTAGTCAGCGCAACGTTGCCGCCGCTTACCGTTCCGCCGACATTGGAAAGAGAGGCGCTCGGTTCGTTGAGCGTCAACGTGCCGCCAGAAACCAATTGCCCATCGTCGTTGACAACACTGCCCGGCACAGTGAGCGTCAACGCACCGCCCGCCGCCGTCTGGGCACCTTGCGTGTTACTGAAATTAGCGCCCGCGATGGCGACATCGCCGTTCCCACCGATCACGGCCGCCAAGCCGGCGTTCGTGATCGCGCCCGTCGCATTCACGCTGGTCTGAGCCGTGCCCGCATTGGTCAGGACACCGTTGGTATTGTCGATCGAACTGCCTGCAAGCGTCAGCGCACTGGTTGCCCCAAGGCTTTCGATCTTGCCAGCTACATTCGATACCGCACCCGCTGCCGCGACGGCAAGATTGCCTTGGGTCGCGATCGTGCCGCCGTCGTTGGTCAATGACGATTGCGAGGCCACACCGAGGTTGCCAAGGGCGGCCATCGTGCCGGATGTGTTGTCGATTGAAGCCGCGTTCACCGATACATCCGCAGCACCACCAATCGTGCCGGCGCGGTTGGACAACGCCTCCGCTGCAACCACCGCGACAGCGCCACTGCCAAGTCCGTGGACCGTGCCGCTGTTGTTATCGATCGATTGCGCGCTTACCGTTGCAGCGCCTGTTGCCGCCTCAATCGTTCCGCCTGTATTAACGACTGCGCCCTGACCGGCAGACACCGTAACCGACGATCCGCCGATGTATCCGCCCATGCTGTTATCGACCCCGCCCTGCCCGATCAACGACTTCGCGCCAAGCGCCGATATCTGGCCGCCACGGTTCGATACAGAACTCGCGTTGACCGTCGACATGCCGTTGGTCGCGATCACACCGCTGTCGTTATCGAGCACCCCGGTTGCTACGTTGAGACTGCCCGACCCCGAGTGCATGATCGATCCGTTCGCGTTGATCAGCGTCTGCGGCGTCATCGAGAAATCTGTCGCTGCGATTTGTATCGAGCCACCAGTGTTATCGAGCGTGTTCGCGACATCAAGCGTGGCAATGCCGCCGGATGCGGTCTGCGCGATCTTGCCACCGGCGTTGGTCAGGTTGTTCGCATGAAGGCTCGCTGATGCAGCGTTGACCCAACCATCGCTGTTATCGAGCTCGTCAGCGGTGATCGTCACGGCACCGGCCGCAGTAGTCGTTCCCGACTGAATGGTGCCGCCCGCGTTTGTCAATCGCGTGCCGGCCTGCACCGTCAGCGCGCCCACCGACGCGAGCGTACCGCCGTTGTTATTCACTGCCGTACCAGCAACGTCAAGCGTGCG
Source organism: Caballeronia sordidicola (assembly GCF_002220365.1). Taxonomy (GTDB): domain Bacteria; phylum Pseudomonadota; class Gammaproteobacteria; order Burkholderiales; family Burkholderiaceae; genus Caballeronia; species Caballeronia sordidicola_C. Next base: position 113,722 of record NZ_MTHB01000159.1, read on the forward strand.
CTGAGCGCTTACGGTCCCGCTGTTGGCAATAGTGGTTGCGCTTACTGCTGCAGCGCCGTTGCCGGAGATCGACCCGGCGTTGGACAACGCGCCGGTTTTGATATCGAGGGTGCCGGTGCCCGCGTGGGCGATGGTCCCTTGAGCGCCGTTAGTCAGCGAGCCTGACGAGATCGTGAAATCTTGCCCGTTGCTTTGAAGCGTTCCCGACGAGTTGTCCAGCGAGCCCGCAACCGAAACGATGGTGTTACCCATCCCGCTTTGACTCACGACCCCGGCGTTATTGATGAGATTGAGCGCCTGAACCTGAATCGACTGGCCTGATGCTGTGCCACCCGAGTTATCGAACGTGTTGGTCACCGCGATGCCCAGATCGGTTGCGGCGCTGAGTGTTCCGCTATTCGTGAGCGACCCGGCCGTGATCGACGCGGCGCCGTTGCTGCCGATCACCCCGCGCGAACTATCGGCTGCGGGCGCATTGCTCAACTGCCCAGCGACGTTGAGTGTCATCGCGCCGGTGCCGAGCGAAACAATGCGTCCCTGAGAGTTATCCAGCGATCCGGCGGACGCCACGAGCGGACCACCCGCATCAATCTCACCGCCGATGTTCGACACTGCTCCTGGCGTTGAAATAGAAAGACCGCCCTGACTAATGATCGCACCGCGATCATTAGTCAGCGAAGACTGCGACGCAACGTTTAGCTGACCAAGAGCCGTTATCGTGCCTGCTGTACTGTCGATCTGAGCAGCGTTTATCGATACGTCACCGTTCCCGCCAATCATGCCGCTGCGGTTCGAGACGGCACCGCTCGTGGTCACCGTGACGGCTCCCTTGCCCAGCGCGTGGACGGTGCCGCTGTTGTTATCGAGCGCTTGTGCGTTGAGCGTTGCCGGACCCGTCGCTGCCTCGATCATTGCGCCGGTGTTCGTCACGCTCCCCTGCTGCGCCGACACGGCAACGCTTGCACCACCGATATAGCCGCCAGTGCCCGCTAACGCGCCGTTATCAACTCCGGTCTTCCCCGTTATCGATTGCGCCCCCACGGCCGAAATCTGACCTCCGCGATTCAACACTGATGAGGCTACGATCGCCGATGCGCCGTTCGTGCCGAGCACACCGCCATCGTTGTCCAGCGCGCCGGTCTGCACGCCAAGCGTGCCGTTACCAGCGTGCGCAATAGTCCCGTTAACATTGGTCAGCGTCTGCGGTGTCAGCGCGAGATCGACCGCTGCAACCTGTATCGACCCAGAATTGTTATCGAGCGTGTTCGACACATCCAGCGTGGCGGTGCCATTCGTTGCCGACTGCGTAATCTTGCCGCCGAGGTTCGTCAGATTGACTGCGTGAATGCTCGCAGAACCTGCATTGATCACGCCCTGACTGTTATCCAGTTTGCCGGCCGTGATCGCTACCGTGGCAGGAGCAGAGGAAGTCCCCGAGCGTATCGTGCCGAGCGTGTTGGTGAGCTGAGTTGCGCTCTGGACCGTCAGGCCATCGACAGATGCGAGCGAACCACCATTGTTATTAATCGATACCGCCGTCACGCCGAGTGTGCGCTGAGCGCTCACTGTGCCGCTATTGGCAAGCGTCGTCGCATTCACGGTGGCATCGCCGTTGGTCGCGATAGCCCCCGAGTTCGACATTGCGCCGGTTTGGATCTCGAGTGCTCCGGTTCCGCTATGCGCGATCGATCCTTGAGCGCCGTTATTCAAGGAACCGGAGGATATCGTCAGATCCTGTCCATTGGTTTCGAGCGTACCTCCCGAATTGTTCAGCGAGCCTGCAACTGAAACCGTGGTGTTATCCGCTCCGCTTTGACTGATGACCCCGGCTTTATTGACGAGATCATTTGCCTGAACCTGAACGGTCTGCCCGGACGCGATGCCCTTCGAGTTATCGAAGGTATTGGCGACGTTGATACCCAGGGTTGTTGCCGCGTTGAGCGTTCCGCTATTCGTCAGCGACCCTGCGGCAATAACGGTCGCTCCATTGCCGCCGATCAGGCCATTCGATCCGTCGGCGGCCGGCGCATTGATCAACTGTCTGCTGACATTCACGGTCAAGCGATCGGCGCCCAGCGCTGCGATACGGCCTTGCGTGTTATCCAGCGATGCCGCGGATACGTTGAGCGCACCACCCGCATCGATGCTTCCGCCGACGTTTGAAACTGAACCTGTAGATGCGACGGTCGCGGCGTTCACGGCGGAAACTGCGCCGCCTTGATTGCTGATGCCCGAGGCTTGCACCGACAGCGCGCCATTCGACGCGACCACACCACTTTGATTGTTCAAAGGACCGGTCGTCACTGTCAGCTTGCCTGATCCCGCGAGCTGCACCTTGCCGCCAGCGTTTGCTATAGAACCCGCCCGCAGTGCGAGATCTGAGGCATTCGTGGTCAACGTGCCGCCCGAGTTGTCGAACTCGCCCGTGATCTGAATCGATGTGTCGGCGGTGCCGGTTTGGTTGATCAGGCCGCCTTTGTTAGAAAGACCTGCCGCATTTATGTTGATCTGAGCCGCATTGATTTGCGCGAGCTCGCTCGCCCTTTCTGCGTCGTTGCGCACCGTCCCTGCAGGCGCATTGATATCGACTCTCTGTCCAGCGCTCGTGTTGGCGCCCGTCAGATTGGCGTCACCGTTCTGAGCCAGCAGCGACAGGTTGCCGTTTGCCGTGGTCGTCGACCCGGAGAGATCAAGCGACGCACCCTGCAGCGTTGCGTTGCCGCCCGCGATGTTCCGGCCGTTCGCAGCAAGCGTATTGCTAGCGACGACGATCAGGTCACCGGACTGGCTCACGTTACCCGATGCATCCACTCCCGCAGCCAGGCTGCCCGTGGACGAGACGTTCGCGCCATTGACTACGACCTGGGCCTGCCCCGCGATCGTGCCGCTGTTCGACACATCGCCCGGTGAGTTGACGGTTGCCGACTGAAGTCCGTAGATCGAGCCGCTGTTTCCTACGCCACCCGCCGCCGACAGATTCAGGTTGCCCGACGCATTCGTGTTACCCAAGACGACCAGTTTGCCTTGCGTGGAAAGTGTGAGGTCACCCGACTGAGCGGCGATGGTGCCCGCGTCATTGACGCCGACGCCACGCTCGGTCCCGACCAGCCAGATATGCTGAGCGTACATACCGCCCAGTTGGCTCACATCGACACTGACCGAGGGCGCCGTCCCGGTGCCGGTGATGGGGGTTGCTGCCAGCGGAGAATGGTCGACTTGATTGGCGCCTGTAACTACGTTTAATGAGTTCGCGTACACGCTGGCGTTCACCGACACGGCACGCGCAATCACATCGACCTGATCCAGATTCGACGCGTTCAAACCGGCGCCGGTGAGCGAAACGGTGCCGCTCGTGACGCGAAACGCATCGAGACTGCCGCTCGGTCCAATGACAGGCATGCCGGTGGTGAGAATGCCGCGACTCGTATTGATGAAGCCGCACCCCGAACAAGTGATGCCTGCGGAGTTTGCGATCACGACTTCAGCCTTGCGTCCTGCGACTTCGATCTGTCCCGCGAGCATGGACGGGAGATTGCCGGTCACTTGATTCAGGATGATCTTCGCTGGCGACGTCAGATTTGCGTTGCCTGGAATCCAGCCGGCAAGTTGGCTCTGAATGGAGGTCGGTGAATTGTTCAATACCGCTCCGGCGCGGCCGACGGAAAATTGATCGTACTGGTTGTTCGATACACCCGCAGCCGATGGGCGAGAGATCTGAACCAGGGGAATGCCTGAAGGCGTGGTAGCGACAGTCGGTTTCTGTGCTCCAGCGTTTGGATTCGGAACGATTTGCGCGGCGACCCATACGGGAGTCAAGCCGAAGATGCAGAGGGCGCCGAATGCTGCCACTCTGAGTTGCCACACGAGGGGCAGCGGGCGGGATGGTGCATCGCCTGAATTTCCGCTGCTTGAACACCGCCCAGATACCGTCTCCGCGACCGCAACTAATGCGTTTTGAACACGGTTGAAAACAACACGGAAACAGTTTTTATTCATTTCATTACGCGCGTGGCAATCAGAATGGCCGGCGAGTGTAATGGTTACGTTTGTGAAAGTTGATACAAAGTGTCAAGGTAAGCTAATTATTGTTGTCGTTTTGGATTTCCATGTTTTTTTCGACAACGTGAGTATCTCGTTAGCCCGGCCTTTTCAGAATATTCTCAATTTGGCGCATCGCCGGGACTGTGCGGATTGTGGGGCATGCGATGAGAAAATTTGGCAAGTTCTTGATCGTTCACTTCGCTCGGTACGGGCCTCGTCAAGGATGTGCTCGCAGCCTCACATTCGATGGAGATCCGAATCGCGAAGGGGTGTATGTCTACGTTGTGTGACAATCAAGTCCTCACCCTACAAATCACAGCACGGCGGAAGATCATGAACATCAACAAGAAAGTGACGTATCTGGTCAGCATCTTTATCGGTACTCCGACACAGCAGCACGCACAGATCAAAGACATCGCGGCGCAAGTGTCAGGCGACGACTACGAGTTCTTGCATCTGCATCAAATGGGCGCGTTTTTGGTGCTGAACACGGATCGCAGCGCCAAGGAACTGGCGGGCTCGTTCTCGCGTGCGACAGCGGCAGATGATCGAGTGTTTATCTGCGAAATGGGCCAAGACTGGCACGCGCTCGGATTGAACAAAGCGATGTTCTGGTTGCAGAACCATCTGGCGACCAAGACGCAGACGCCCGCGACTAAGAAAGGGAACCCGTTTGGAGATGCGTGATCGTGTGTGAGATGAGCTTTTGGACGGATCTTGGATCACCGTTGTAATCGCGGGTAGATACTCCTCGAAGCTTTAGTGCAACCCCATCGAACGGCTGCCCTTCGGCCGGAGCTGACATTCAAGTATCACCGTAGGTCAGTCGGCTATGCGTCGCTTTCCTGACGTTCGCAGATGGAGTGTCGCGGTGACCAGTCTCACGGACGCCGAATGCGTACTTTCGATCCGAAACAGTCGGATGCCTCTCCTAAAAAAGCCGCCACTCGGTTGATGTAACGCGCCCCTGCCGCTCCGGAAGCATCTGCCGCTGTTTCGGCGCACTGCGAGTTATCTTTCGATCGCTAACTTCGGTCGTTCCGAATCGGGTTGCGTGCAACTCGGTTCGTCCCTCGTCAAAAGTGACCCATTGCGGCCTGCAATCTGACGACCGCTTAAGATGTTAATTGGAATTCTACGTGAACATCAACACCGTCCCGCTGCTCGACGCCGCCACCGTCGGGAAGCCGCCATATTGCTGACGTAGAGCCCAGTCCGCTCCAACGGCCGCTCCGGCCGAATGGCTGCCGTTCGAAGATACAACCGCGGCCATCCTTTTCGGCTGAACGTTATTCAGCCGAACCGCGAGCGGATCGCTTCGCACCTTCAATTCATCGAAGGACATTCGTTTCTTCAGTCCCACTATCCCGCCGACGCTTCACTTTGCCTACCATCCCAAAGTGACCACCCCCTAAAGCCTCAAACCACCCCATGGAATTCGACACCAAAGTAGCGATCATCATCTTCGACGACCTCGCCGTCTGGCAGAAGCTCAACGTAACCGCGTTCCTAGCAACCGGCATAGCAGGCGCAGCCCCTGACGCAATGGGCGAACCCTACATCGATGCCGCCGGCAGAACCCACGCCCGCCTCCTCGGCCAGCCCATCATGGTCTACCAAGCCGACACCCCCGGCCTTCTCCGCGCCTTCCGTCAATCGATAGAACGAGAACTCACCCGCGCCGTCTACGTCCGCGCAATGTTTTCCACTGGCCACGATGAAGCCAATCGAGAAGTGTTCCTAAAGGAGCCGGCAGATACGCCCGATCTAGTCGGACTGGCCGTGAGAGGCCCGAAGAAAGCAGTCGATAAAGCCATCAAGGGCTTATCGCTGCATGGATGATTGAAACGAGATCGAAACGCGGTCGCTCGCCAACCCACCGACCGCCATTCCCTACTCAGCCGCGCAACGGCCAAGGCAAACCAAAAACCCTAAACCCCCAAAGCCCCCGCCGCGCCCATAGCGTGCCGCGCCTGGACCAACGAAGTCCGCGCCGCCCGCGCATCGCCGGCGACCTTCAACAGCGCCCCAAGCTGCGAGGGCTCCTTCAACAACTCGCGCAAGATCGGCAGAATCGTCGTAGTCCCATCATCCCGCAACCCGGCCGTCGCAGCACTTGGCAAACTCCGCCAAGCCGGATCAACAATCGCCCGGCAAACCGCAAACGGTAACCCACGCGCCGTAGCAATCGCCCCGGCAATATGCGATTCCATATCCACCGCCAGCGCCCCAGTTGCCCGATAAAGCGAGCTCTTCTGCTGCTCGCCGGTCAAAGGCGCAGCCACACCGGCCATCGTCCCTCGAACCGCCTTCGCCTCCAGCGGCGTCCAGGCAAACGCCGCGAACAGCCTCGTAGACCATTCCGGATCGGTATCAAGCACACCGAACGGCCCCGATACCGAGCTAGCGATAATCACCGTCCCCGGCTCCAACTCTGGCGAAAGCCCTCCGGCTGTTCCGAAGCTGATAATCCCGGAGCACCCCCGCGTCAATGCTTCGCTTAACGCACGTTCAAGCAAATCCGACCGCGCCGCAAACACCGACTCCACTCCAGGTCCACGAGCGATACGCGCTTCGAACGCCATCCCCGTCACGGCAATCACGGGCAACCGCGCATCGCCAGAACCGGAGCCAGAACTGAAACCAGATCCAGAAGCAAAGCCCGGTCGCGAACTCACATGCCCGCCGTCACGCGCGACGTACCGTCGCGCATCATGTTCCTGTACCGTGCCATCGCCCAAAGCGGGAAGAACTTTCTATACCCGTGGTATCGCAGATAAAACACCCTCGGAAATCCAGTCGCTGTAAATCGCGTCTCATCCCACAACCCATGTTCACGCTGCGTGGCATGCAGATACTGCACGCCCTTCGCCACCGCCGGATGATCGACAAACCCCGCCGCCATCAACCCCAACAACGCCCACGATGTCTGCGAAGCCGTGCTCGGCGCCGCTTCATATCCGCGATAGTCGAGCTTGTAACTCTCCCCGCCCTCACCCCAGCCGCCATCGGCGTTCTGGATGCTGATGAGCCAATGCGCGGCGCGCTGAATGCGGCTATCGGTAAGAGGCAATCCAGCCGCATTCAACGCACACAGCGCAGTCCACGTGCCGTAGATATAGTTCAGCCCCCAACGCCCGTACCAGCTTCCATCGCGTTCCTGACCACGCAAAATATAGTCGAGCGAGCGCTTCGCCGGCTCACTCGTCGCTGGCTGCTCACCCAACTGCGCGAGCATCGAAAGACAACGCCCGGACACATCAACAGTAGGCGGATCGAGCAACGCGCCGTGATCGGAGAAAGGAATGTTGTTGAGGTAATACTGCGTGTTCTCAGGCTCGAATGCGCCCCACCCGCCGTCGCTGCTCTGCATGCCAACGACCCATTCTCGCCCGCGCGCAATCGCCTCGCCGTACAGCGCCGTCCCGTTTTCACGATCGGCACGTTCCATCGCCATTGCCACAACAGCCGTATCGTCCACATCCGGATAGTGCGGATTCGCGAACTGGAACGCCCACCCTCCAGGCCGGATATTCGGCCGGCGCGAGATCCAGTCGCCGCGTACATCGAGAATCTGGAGCGGCACCAACCAGTCCAGCCCACGCGAAACAGCAGCGCGTGCCTTGGGCGTATCGGCTTCGAGCAACGCGTGCGCAACCAGCGACGTGTCCCATATCGGCGATAAACACGGCTGGCAATAAGCCTCGCCGTCCGGCGCTTCATCGATGATCAAAAGCTTCTCAATCGACTTGCGCGCAATCGCCCGGTTCGGATGATCTTCCGGATAACCAAGCACGTCGTACATCATCACGGAGTTGGCCATCGCGGGGAAAATCGCGCCGAGACCATCTTCGCCGTTCAACCGTTCATCGACAAAACTCACGGCCGCTTCTATCGCGCGTTGCCGCGTGTGGCGGGGGAACAGCGGATCAGCGGCGCGCAGCACGGCATCCACGCAACGGAACAACACGAACCAGCCCTGATGCTGATGCGGCGCACGCGCGGCCATGCCGGCGTTCACGGGGGCATCGAAGAACAGTTCATCAATGCGCACGCCCTTCGGATTCCGCGCTTTCGGCCGCTTCGCGTTGAGCACGAGCAGCGGCACGATCACGGTCCGCGCCCAGTACGACACCTTCGACAAATGGAACGGGAACCACTCGGGCAAGAGCGTGATTTCCACGGGCATCATGGGCACCGCGCGCCACGACACCACGCCGAACAGCGCCAGCAGAATTCGCGTGAACACGTTGGCTTTTTCCGCGCCGCCGGCCGCGATAATCGCGCGACGCGCCCGCTGCATGTGTTCGGCTTCAGGCGAATCGCCAATCATCTTCAGCGCAAAATACGCCTTCACGGTGGCGCTGACGTCCATGGCGCCATCGGTGAAAAGCGGCCAGCCGCCATCGTCACGCTGGATCCTGCGCAAGTACCGCGCGATCTTCGCTTCGAGCTCGAGATTCGGCGTCTCGGCAAGGTAATGCACGAGCAGCACGTACTCAGCGGGAATGGTGGCGTCGGCTTCGAGTTGGTAGAGCCAGTAGCCGTCGGGATGTTGGTCGGCAAGAATGGCATCGGCAGCACGCGCCACCGACGCTTCCAGCGCCGCCGCCGTCACCGGCTGGAGACCGGGCGGCTGGACAGTTTCGTTCATCAGCGTTGCACCGAGAAATCAATCGAGGGATTCATAAGCAGGTCCGCGGCCTTCTGGCCGGAACGGATGGAGCCTTCTATCGTGGCGGGCAGACCGTTGGCCGTCCAGTCGCCGGCCAGCATCAGGTTGGACCAGCGCGTACGCGTGCCCGGCCGGAGGTTTTCCTGGCTCGGTATGGCCGCAAAGGTCGCACGCTTTTCCGTGACAATTTGCCATGTCGGCATGCGCTCAACGGGCAAGCGCGCCACCTTCGCGACCTCTTGCCAAATGCCATGCGCAAGCACTTCGCGCGGGGTATCGAGGAGACGATCCGCGCCGCTGATGGTCACCGAAAGACGTCCATCGAACGCGAACAGCCATTCGGCGGTGCCGTTCAGCAAACCGGTCATCGGCTCGAAGGCAAGCGGCGGATCAATCGCGAAATGCGCATTGATGATCGCGCGGAATTCGTTCGGCGCGGTCAACCCCGGCACCAGTTGCTGCGCGACGTTCGGCGGAACGGCAAGCACGACGCCGTCGTGAAGGCCGATGTCCACGCGGCCATCGTCGAAATCAAGCGAAGTCACACGCGTCTTCGAATCCGTGCCGGCGAAGCCGATCTCACGGACCCGCGACCCGAGCTTGATCTCCGCGCCGCCATATTGCAGCAGCCGCAACGCGGGATCGATGAACGCATGGCCCAGCCCGTTGCGCGCGACCAGCGGCCGGCACGCCTGACCGCCCAGCAGCAGCGATTCCTTCAGCACGTTGCCGGCAAGCACCGCGCTGCCTTCATGCGGATCCACATTCAGCACAGCCAGGAACAGCGGGTTGATCAACGCGTCCCATAAGCGCCCGTTCGTACGCATGGTCTGCTGCATCGTGCGGCCGGGTTTGGCGAACAGTAACGGCACAAGCGACAGATAATCCGCGGGCATGGTGCCCGGGACACGCGCGGCGGAATCGAAGATCCAGCCCGGCACGCGGCCCGGCGAAAGCTTCACTGTCCAGCGCGCGCCACTGCGCAAATCCATGAACGGAAACTCGGGCTGGGTCGGGCCGACGAGTTCGTCGGCAGCACCAATCGTCTTGGCATAACTCAGCGTGGCGTGATTGCCCGACAGCACCAGGTGGTTGCCGTTATCAATCGTGGCGTTGAGCTTGATATCGAAGTAAGAACGGCAGCGGCCGCCCGCATGCGGTGCGGCTTCGTGCAGGACCACACGCGCTCCACGGCGCTGCAACTGGACTGCTGCGGCGAGTCCCGACAACCCCGCGCCGATCACATGAACGAGACGCGACATCAGAAAATATGTCGCGCGACGATCCACAGCAGCCGCGAACGCGGCGTGCGGATGTGGTTACGCGGAAGATCGAAGCCGCGCTTCAAATTCGCTTCAAGCACGCACCGGTACGCACCCGACATGATGCGCGGCGCCCGCACCTGCGCGCGCGGCGCGGTGGCCATGATCGCATCGGATTGCGCGTAGTGGGACCGGGCGCGATCGGCAAGCGTCAGGCAGACACGCGGCAAGCGGGCATCGTTGACTATGGACGTGATGTCGGTCGTGGAAATACCTTCGCGGGACAGCAGTTCACGCGGCAGATAGACCCGTCCGATACCGGCGTCTTCATCGATATCGCGAAGAATGTTCGTGAGTTGCAGCGCACGGCCGAGGTGGTGCGCGAGACGCCGTCCGGCATCTTCGTGCATCCCGAATATCCTCACCGATAACCGCCCGACCGCACTCGCCACGCGGTCGCAATACAGGTCGAGCGTGGCTTCGTCGGGTGCGACGATGTCTTCGGCGGCGTCCATGGCCATTCCGTCGATCACGGCAATGAAGTCATCGCGTGAAAGATGAAAACCTTCAATATGTTGCGTCAACGCGGCCAGCGACCTGCGCGGCTTGCCGGCATAGCAATCGTCTATATCCGCACGCCATTGTTCAAGCGCGGCGGCGCGTTCGCCGCGCGGCAGCGTGCCGTCGGCAATGTCGTCAACCGCGCGGCAGAACGCGTAGACCTGATACATGGCGTCCCGCTGCGCAGCCGGCAGGATGCGCATGGCGAGATAGAACGAACTACCCGACGTTACCTTGGCAACGTCGGGAGCAGGATCGTCGGCGATAAGATTGGAAACGGCCAAGACGGACTCCGCTGTGGCGCCCCCAAGGGCAGCAAGTGTTAGATGCGGGCGCCGGACATGCAGCTTCATGGAACATGCTTTGAAGCTGAATGTAAGCCCGGCGCGAACCGGCTTCAGGCGGCGTGCAAGCCATGCCGGAAGCGGCGAAAAGTATATCAAGTTTGTGAAGTGTTGCCCTGCGTCGGCCTGCTGCGTGCTTTCAACCCGCTTGCCACGTGCCCTCCGCCGGCCTCAACCTTCGTACGAAACTGCAGCCGTCAGCCTGTATCCCTCGTTAATCACCATCACCTTCAAGTGCTGGCGCAAGCCGCTGATTCATACATCGGCAGAACGATTCAGCGACGCTGGGCGACCGAAGGCCGATATTCCCCGCTAACTTTACCCAGTCCACCGATTTTTACATCCGCCCTCGGCCTCCTGAAGCGTCATCTCTCCTCAATTCCTGCGCTTTAAACGTCGATACCGTGCATTTGACAGAACATCCATTCATCGGGTCAAAGGCACGATTTATGCACGCATTTCCTTTCCCGGGCGCCGGCGATAAACAAACAAACGACTAAAATGCGCAGAATTACATGTGCCGCAACCACTGCCCTCATCGTTGCATAAAGACGCCGCGCTCAGCCACTCACATCGGGACGACGACTCACCATGACGCCGCAACGCGAGGAACCGGGCGCTGACCATTGGCAAGACGAGCCGCCTTTTCCCGTCGTACCGGAGCGTAACTTCACCGCCCAGCGCATGACCCTGCGGGTCCTGCTCATCGCCGCCATTGTCTTGCCCTGCCTGTATGTGGCGGCCATGTCGTGGAGTGACCTGAAAGGGCGCGAAGCCGATGCCGCCGAGGTGGTTGACCGCAACGCGCACGTCGCCGAAGAACACGCGCTGAAAGTCTTCGACATGAACGAGACGCTCAACGCCCGCGTGATCGACCTGATCGACGGCGTGGACGACGACACGCTGCGCCGCGAAGAACTCGCCGTTCACAACAAACTCGTGGCAATGGGCGGCGGTTATCCGCAAGTGGCGTCGGTGAGCATTATCGGCGCGGATGGGCGCCTGATTGCCACGAGCCGCATCTACCCCGCGCCAGATATATCGATTGCAACCCGCGACGACTTCGTCGGCATCCGCGACAACAAGATGTTTGAAAACGTCTCCCGCGTGATGTTCGGCAAGGTGGCGGGCGAGACCGTGTTCAACACGGCCGTGCCGCGCAAAACCCCGGATGGCCGCTTTGACGGCATTGTGACCGTCGCGCTCCGCCCAGGTTACTTTGGCGCGTTCTATAACGAGTTGCTGGGCGAACACTCCACCGTATCGCTTGGCCTCACGCGCGCGGACGGCGCCGTGCTCGCCTGGTATCCCACGCGGCCGCCCGAGCGCATGGATCTCGCCGCCAGTTCGCCGTTGCGCGAAGCGTATGCCTCGGGAGAGCGGAACGGCGTCGTGCGAATGCGCTCAGGGCTCGACAACGAAATGAAGATCGTGGCGTATCGCAAGGTGGGGAATTATCCGGTGTATGTCTCCAGCGGATATCCCCTCGCCACCATCTGGGCTGCGTGGTACCGGCATGTCAGCGTGCTGATGCTGTCCTTGTTCGCGCCGTGCGTGGTGTTGTGGGGCGTGATCTGGTTGTCGCTGCGCCGCCTCGCCAATGAAGAAGATGCTTGGGAGCGCTGGCAGGCTGAAGCCTCCATGCGCCGTTCGATCGAATCGGCGTACCGGCAGGCACGCAAGATGGAAGCGCTGGGCAATCTGGTCGGAAGTGTCGCGCATGATTTCAACAACCTGCTGATGATCCTCTCAACGAACGTCCAGATTGTCCGGCGACGCGGCGCTACCGGACTGGATCGCGAGTTGTCGGCCATGGAGCGTGCGCTCAAAAGCGGCCAGTCGCTCACGCGCCAGTTGCTGGGCGTCGCCCGCAAGCAGCCGCTGCGCAACGAGACCATCGCCATCGGCAAGTGGCTGCCGGCCTGCCGGGAACTGTTGAAGGCGTCGCTCGGCGCGAAGGTCGCGCTGAATCTGGAAACGAATGGCGACGTATGGCCCGTTCGCGTCGATGCCGCCGAGCTGGAACTCGCACTGATCAACGTGGCCGTGAACGCCCGCGACGCCATGCCGAGCGGCGGCACCTTCTCGGTCCAGGCAAACAACGTGCAGTTTCGCCACGAGGACGGTTTTCCTATCGTCGGCGAATTCGTGCAGTTGACGCTGGAGGACACCGGCGCCGGCATGGGTCCCGAGGTCCTTGGCCGCGCGTTCGAACCGTTGTTCACCACCAAGTCCAAAGGCATGGGTACCGGCCTGGGCCTGCCGCAAGTGTTCGCGTTCTGCGAGCGCGCGGGCGGCGTGGCAACCATCGACAGTGCGGTCGGCGCGGGCACGTCGGTACGGCTGTATCTGCCGCGCGCGAGCGAAACCGCATCCGAAGCGCTCGACGCACAACATGACACGGCTGCAACCACCGAATCGCACGGGCTGCGCGTGCTGCTGGTGGAAGATAACGAAGAAGTCGCGGCAGGCACCGAAGCGTTGTTGTCGATGATGAATCACTACGTGACGCATATTTTCAACGCGGACGGTGCGCTCGCCATGCTGGAGGCGGCCCGTCACGACGTCGCCAATGACGGTGTGTTGCCGTTCGATGTCGTGCTCTCCGATATCCACATGCCGGGCAAACTGAACGGCATTGACCTGGCCGAGATCCTGCAAAGCTGGATACCGCGCGTACCCGTCATCCTGGTGACAGGTTATGCCGAAGAACTGGACCGGGCGCGTGGGGTCGATGCGCGCGTGCTGTCCAAACCGTTCGATATCGCCCTGCTCGATTCGCTTCTGCAAGCCATTCGCGAAGACCTGAACGCACGCGCCGACAATCGCGAGCACGGCGAAGCCCCGCACTGAGCCGGGCGCCTTTTTCCACACCATTTGTAAAAATATCCGCTCGCCGGCAGGCATCGGGAGGAGACGCCTGGGACTAAGGACGGCTTCACAGCGCTCACGCATGCTACCCGGCACGCGAGTTGCGAGTCCTTGAAGGAATTGCGGCGAATCCGTCTGACGCGTCGCATTTCAATCCAGCTACCCAGGAGGCAGCCATGCGACACACAGTTATTGGTATTTTCGATACCTACGACCAGGCCGAAGTGGCGCGTAGCGCGCTTGTTGCGTCGGGTTTTGCTCATTCCGACATCGAACTCCAGGCTGCACCCGAATCTTCTTCGCCCGAAGATCCGACTCTCGCGCCGGGCGTGGGGCAACCGTCCGAAACTGGCGGCGTGCTGGCGAACATCGAACGCTTCTTTTCGATGCTGTTCGGCGGCCGCGATCAACCGCCCGAAGTAGCCCATTATTCCGAAGCCGTGCGGCGTGGGGCGGTACTGGTGGCAGTCGATACGGCAACGGAGGCGCTCGCCGACACCGCGCGCCAGACGCTTGCTGAACAAGGCGCAATCGATATAGACGAACGCGCGGCCAGCTGGGGCACGCTGAATCACTCAAGGACGGGCAGGCCGGTACCGGCAGCCGATGAAGCCGAAAGCCGCGATCATTCGCTGCTCGACGAGCTCGGCCTGGGTAGCGGCAGCGCCGTGCCGGGACATGCGCCAGTGAATCCGCCGGTGGATCCCCTTGACCCCGTTCGCGCCGATGCCAACAGGGCACGTGCTTATCCGCACGCTGATCGTGACGATCCGGCTGTGCGGCCGCTCGACCCGATCAGCCCGGTCGGCCGCGATGTATTTGCCGGCGGCAGCGACTCGACCTATCGCGCAACCGGCGGCGATCCGATGACCAGCGGCACGGTCTGGCAGGACACGGACGAAACGAAACTTCGCGCGGCGGGTGCGGAGGATCCGTTGACGGGAACAACTTCCGCGCAAAGCTGGCGCGCTGTCGATCCCCTCGATCCGCTGGATGAAACCGAAACGTCGGCGCGAGTCAGTAGCGCTGGCGCCATGAGCGCGACGGGAGCGCCGGTTCCAGGTACGTTGAGTCAGACCGGTGATTCGGCGCTCGGGTTGCATGCGGGCCCGCGGAACACGATGCCGGACGAGTACATGGAGTACGAGGACGAGTTCCGCACGGATTACGAATCGAAGTACGCGGCGACGGGTACGAGTTATGAAGAGTACGAGGAAGCGTATCGATACGGCGTGACAGCGGCCAGCGACGAGCGTTATCACCGCCGCAACTGGGACGATACGATGGAAACCGAACTGCGCCGCGATTGGGAAGGCCGCAGTTCAGGTGGCCATGACACATGGGAGCGTTTCAAGCTCGCGGTACGTCATGGCTGGGAGCGTGTGACGGGCCATCAGCATCATCTGTAACCCGACCCGCACTGCTCAACATGTTGCAACGCCAACGGCCCGCTAAAGCGGGCCGTTGGCGTTTTGCTGAAGGGTTTTTCTTGAAGCGAGTTTTTGCCGAGGCCTAAACCGTTGCGAGGCGCTGAACCCACGCGGCGTATTTATCGACGAAATTCTGCAAGAACTTGCGCATGTCTTCATTCACGATAGTCCCGCTGGCATCAATACGGTTTTCATCGTGCTTGATGAACATCTCCGGCTGGCCCATCAGCGGCACGTCCAGGTAAGCAAGCACGTTGCGAAGGTGCGCCTGTGCGAGCGCCGTACCGGTCGCGCCCAGCGACGTCCCAAGGATCGCACCCGGTTTGTTGGCCCATGCGCTCTGCCCCCACGGCCGCGAACCCCAGTCCAGCGCATTCTTCAGCACGCCTGGAATCGACCGGTTGTATTCCGGCGTCACGAACAGCAGTCCATTCGCCGCCGCTATCTTTTGCTTTAAGGTTCGCGCGGCTTCGGGAAAGTCGCTGTCGTAGTCCTGGCTATAGAGCGGCAAGTTCGCAATATCCAGGAACTCGAACGAAAAATCCGGCGGCGCAAGTGACGCTACCGCATGCGCGAGCTGCTTGTTGAATGACTCTCGGCGAATGCTGCCAACAACAACCGCAATCTTGTAGGTCATGGCTTGTCCCGGTGACTGATTGAAGCGGAAGGATGAACTGCATCCACGAATGTAACGCGTACCAGCCGGCCCATCATAGGCGCTCGACCGGGGCCAAGGCTATCCGAAATGGGTCGGATTGACGCCTGGACCGGCATCTGACGGTGGACGTTTCCTGTCGCGTTCTGCTTCGAGATGGGCGTTTCGATCGATACCGGGCGACAGCCCTGTTTCAAGCCATTTTCGAGATGATTTCCACAAAGTTGTCCACAGAAACTGTGGACAACTTTGCAGATGTTTAATAATTCGCACTAAACCGCTCGAAACTTGGCGGAATAAGGCTAGAGGCGTGGCGAAGGCCGGCAGGAGCGCCGTTATCGCCAGCGACGGGCCAAAAGTCATTGACCGAAGAACACATTGCATTGCGACGGCGGACCCTGGCACGTCGATGACTGTGAATTGGCGTTGGCGGCGGCGCTGGCAGCACCTGCCGCAGCGAACAAAGCGACAGCGGCGAAGAGGGAAAGCATGCGTTTCATGAGACACCTCGGGGAGTTGGCTACGATCGAACTCGATCGGCGAATCGAGAATATCGATTAAGCGAACGCGGAAAAATGCCGGTGTAAGGAATTGATCCTTACTGAAAGCGCAATGATTGGAACGCTGCGGGCCAGAATAAGCGAGCGATCATCTTCGCGTGCCGGACAACAAATTTCACATTCATGCGCGACGGACAACAATATGTTTTCTCAATCGACATTGGTCATCGATAGCAATGTGAATAGACTGCTTCACATCGGCGGCGTGAAACGCGCCGTCTCCAAACAGTCGAGGATTCGTCATGCAACGCACGCTTATCGGAAGTTTGTTTGTCGCCGCACTGGTCTCATCGGCACCGGTCTTTGCGCAATCCACCGACACCGTCCAGCAAAACGCGTACGCGCCTAGAACGAGGGCCGAGGTGAAGGCAGAACTTATCGCTGCACAAAAGAGCGGTGAGCTCGACGCGATCCATTCGGAAAGTTATCCCCAGTTGCTGCCCTATCAAACCGCGCGGTTCGAACGCGTCACACCGGGTACGGATACGACGGTGACGCAAGCGAACGGCATGCGCGTGAGCACGCAATAAGCGCAACCGGGAAGTTATCGGCGGGAAGAGAGAGCAACGCGGTGGATTGAATTGCTGAGGTCACGGTGTCTGTCGAATCACGCCATGTCTCGATTGGCAAGCGGTTTAATGTTGAACATGACGCGACCAGAACGGGTCCATCGGGCTCCGCTATGAGGTCAACATGGCCAGACACACCGTGACCGTGATAAGCGAGATAACCGTGGAAAACAGAATGGTGCTGGACGTCACCGCCGCTTCCCGCCGATAAAACTCCGCCAGCATGAACGGCCCCGTCCCCGTGGGCAACGCGCTGAGTATGACAGCCGTCTTCGCCCACAACAGCGGCAATGCGAACACATGAAACGCCAGCCACCACGTCAGCAGCGGTTGCGCAATGAGCTTGGCCAAGACGAGCATGGTGGTGGTTTTCGCCGCGCCGCCTTCTGACTTCTCGCCAAGGAATAGTCCGAGCGCAACAAGTGCGCACGGACTGGCCGCTGCGCCCAGCAACTTCAGAAACGTGTCCGCACCACCCGAGATAGTGAACCCCGCTCCGCTGCATAGCCAGCCCGCGAACGGCGCGAACAATAACGGATTGGTGGCCAGCGACCTGACCACTTTGCCAAGCGTGGCGACAAAGTTCTTCTCCGTCTGCAACCCCAGTTCGATCAACACAATAGCCACGGCGAACAGCACGCATACTGTCATGATCATCGCAATCACCGCGGGCGCGAGGCTCGCGTGACCGAAGGCGAGCAGGCATAACGGCAAGCCGATGAAACCCGCATTCGGATACGCGGCGTTGAGACCGTCGAGGCTGGCATCGGCGAGATCACGCGACTGTTTCAATCGAATCAGCACGGTCAGCAGGAATATCCCGCCCGCCCCCAGGCCGAACGCTGCAATGAACGCAGGCTGATCAAGCGTATGCCATGGCGTGGTCGCCATGATGTCGAAGAGCAGCGCGGGCAACGCCAGATAGACCACGAATCGATTCAGTTCCGACGACGCATTCGGCCCCAGCCGATTGGTCTTGCGGCACGCATAACCGGCGAAGATCAACGCGAACACGGGAAGAATGATTGTTAGAAGCGGTGTGAAAAGCGACGAGACCAGCGACGGCATGAGCAGCGGAGCCAAGTGAACGAGGCCAAGAGCATAGCGGCTGAATCCGCTTGTCGCAGGGAGAACTTTATAAAGGTGAGCGATTTCGGGAGCCGCGCGAGGTGAGTTGCATGACCTGGCAAAAACTCACGCTTGAGGCTATTTGCAAGTATCGCTAACTAGATCGAAGACGTAAGCGAGCCTCAGCAAGTGCTTGAGGTATACCGCTGTGAGCCTTTATCTATAAGGCTTTCACGGTGCACCCATTACATCGCTCAGAGATCTTCATTGCGTGCCGCATGGGTGATACGCGACACAAACTCGACGCTGCGCTCGCGTGAGTCTGAAGTGAGTGACGCTATAGGTGAGGTTATACGGGAGGGTGATCGTGCGATGATGAGAAAGCACATGAAGAGCGTTGAGCAAGTGTTGCGGCGAAACGGATGCGCCACGTTAAAGTGTTCTCTATCAACGAGTTGCGACCTGTTGTTAAAACAGTTGATACGGCTGCAGGTGAGCTTTCAGTGCTTGCTGGCAGTGCTTTCGGATGACTTCATCACGCTATAGGTGAGGCTATGCGGGACCCGAAGCAACGGAATGAAGCTTGCTAATACAGCGACGCGTACCGCTTAAACACAACGAGGACCATTATGAAATTCAAACGATCCGTCACCATCGGCACAACGGCTTTGCTGGTGATTGGCGGACTGGGCCTGATCGCCGCATGCACCATGGCCGGCAGCAACAAGAGCGGCAACGCGCATGTGCCCGAGCCTGCGAAGCCGGTCGATCTCGATCGTTACCTGGGCCAATGGTACGAATTTGCACGTTATGAGAACCGCTTTGAACGCGGCTGCGAAGCCGTCACGGCGAACTATGCAAAACGCGATGACGGGCTGGTCTCCATCATCAATTCATGCCGGGATGGCGGAGTGAATGGCGCGTTCAGGTCGTCCGAAGGGAAGGCGAAGATTGTGCCGGATTCAAACAACACGAAGCTCAAAGTGTCGTTCTTCGGGCCGTTCTACGTAGGCGATTACTGGGTGCTCGATCACGCCGATGACTACACGTGGTCCATCGTCGGCGAACCGAGCGGCAAATATCTGTGGATCCTGACGCGTGAAGCGAAACCCTCTGCTGAGCAACGCACGGCATTGGTCAATCGCGCGCGCACGCTCGGCTACGACGTGACCTTGTTGCGAGAGACGCTGCATTGAACACATCACGCGTGGACCTGTTGAACGCTCACGCGCGAGGTGTTCAAGCACCAATCAGGAAACGTTCCCTGTTACGCCCTGCCAGCCAGCCGGGTGGGCGTCCGCGTCCGCTCCATGTTTCGCCGGTCTTTGGATCGCGATACTTCGGCGGCAGCGGCGCCTTCCTGGCCGGCCGGCCGCGCCTCGCTGAAAAGCCCAGCTCTTCGACGGTCAAGTCGTAGTCGACGATCTTGCGCTTGATGTCCTCGATCACAGCCGCAATTTCCTTCTGCTGTACAATCGCAACTTCCTTGTGCAGTTTTTCGAGTTGTGCGCTCAGTTGCTTGTAGGTGGCCATAAGCTGCTCCTGGATTCGACATGCGCGCAAATTGGACACGGCGCGGTAACGCCGGTCGTCGGTTTTACTCGCTGCCGTTTAGTCGTCGATGGCGTCATACAGATGGCGCTCGAACACGGCTGCCATCGGAAAGGGTTCCACGCTGCGTCGCTGGATCAGCATGATGCCGATCATGTTTTCCACCGGATCGGCGAACCAGTTCGTGCCAAGCGCACCGGGCCAACCGAACGAACCCGCAGAACGATATCCGAGCGTGCGTTGTTGCGCTGGATCGTCAACGATGGCCAAGCCCAATCCAAACCCTTGGCCCCCCCACACGATCTGCCCAAACGCCGGAATCCGGCGCTGATCACGCGACAGGAAATTCGTGCGCATGAGGTCCACCGACCGATGCGACAGCAGACGCGGACCGCACGCGCGTTCATCGGCATCGCCTTGCAAACGGCCGCGGCCGAGCAGCAGGCGGGCGAAACGCAGATAGTCGTCGGCAGTGGAAACAAGACCGCCGCCGCCGTTTTGAAAACGCCGGGGGTTGGCAAAGCGGCTTGATGCCGGATGATCTTCCACCACGCGTAGTCGCGTAACAGGATCAATGGCATAGGCCACCGACAAGCGCCCGAGTTTTTCAGGCGGCACCACGAAGCCAGTGTCTGTCATTGCCAATGGCTCGAAGATGCGCGTACGCAAGAACGCATCAAGCGACAACCCGCTGATGCGCTGGATCAGCGCACCGAGGACATCGGTGGAAATACCGTAGTGCCAGCGCGTGCCGGGCTGGAACATCAGGGGCAACTCGGCCACGCGGTTCAGCCATGCACCTGGATCAACCGATCCATCGACGCCGTTGAAGATGTTGCCGTAGGCGTCGGCTAACGCACCGAACGCAGTGAAGTGATAAGCGAACCCGGCGCGGTGCGTGAGCAGATCGAGCAACGTGATGGGGACACGGGCGGGTTCTGTGCGCTCGAGCGGCCCAGCGGGGTCTTTGAGCACCTTGGGGTTAGCCAGTTCGGGCAACCAGCGCGACACCGGGTCGTCGAGCGCGATGCGGCCTTCTTCCACCAGCATCAAGGCAGCGACGCTCGTTACGGGTTTCGTCATGGAAGCAATGCGAAACAGCGTGTCGCGCGTCATGGGCGTGAGGGTTTCGCTGTCGCTGCTACCGAGCGTGTCGACCCGGGCTATTTTGCCGTGCCGCCAGACCAGGGTGACGCAGCCGGCAACGTCGCCGGTCTCGACAAACTGCTGCATCGCGGTACGAGTGCGCTCAAGGCGCGTGGCGCTGAATCCCGCGTCGGACATTCAATAAACCTCTTGGTACGCATTTTCTCAGCACGTCATTTAATCACGCCGGAAATGGGACTCCAAGGGAAGATGTACCTCCGGTTGTAACTCCGTGACACAAAGCGGGAAAACAGACTATCGAAAACTTGTTTAAGGTTCAAATGAGAGAGCAGTTCAATCCGATGCTGGCTTCAAGCTGTTCGAGCCGGACGTTGATGCGCTGCATGCGCGATTGCTGCGCGGGCACAAGCGCGCTGGATGCGACCAGATCAACCCGATTACGCCAGTAAGACAAAGGGATGCGGTCATCAGCGGAAATTCTTCCGATTACCTGCTCCAGATGGAGAATATCTGTTTCGATTTGCCGATGATTCATTCACTACTCCAAGGTAGATGTTGTTTTTACTTTTTATGAAACGAGTTCAAGGCAACACACGGAACAGATAACCGTTTCCGGTGTCATAAACAGGATGCTCTGAGTTTGCACAATGCGCAGCACGTGCCGCCGGAAAAGAGGCAGCACAGGCTTCGGGAGCGCTTCCTGCAGAGTATCGAAACATGCGGGGTGATGTATATTCCGCAAATGCGGAACAGTAAAAATGCAATAAGCCGGCGTTTCGGATCGGCAAATTATCCGCATGACAGGAGAAAATGGATGCTTTTTGAAAGCGACCAATACGATCAGGCCGTCAATGCTATATATGAAACGCTTACGCGCCCTCGCACGTGGCATGCCGTATGTGCTGCAATCGCCGCCTTGATTGGCGCACGTGCAGTCTGGATAACCGTCGGCGATGAGAACCCGGCTAATGTGCATTTCGAGAACTCTCGATATCCAGATAATACGGATCATTACAACTCCTTAGGAATCAGGCCGGCGCAAACGGCGGAAAATTCAATTGAATCGTTTGCGCGCTTCGAATTGGATCGGAAAGGGGTTGAATCAGGGAACATAAGCGCGTCGGGACGTGTTTCAAGCCGGCCTATTCTCAAAACTGGCGAATTGCTGATCACGCTGCTTTGTGAGTTTGTATCGGAGGGGGAGGCTTTTATCCAGTTGGAGCGGCGCTGGCTGGATCGCCTGATGCCGCATCTTTCGCGCGCTGCACAACTTCAGGACCCACGTCATTTCGCAACGCCCGAGCTTTTCGCCCGCGTTCCCCGCGTTCCCCGCGTTCCCCGCGTTCCCTTTCTCGACGAATGGCGTCAACCGGCCCTGCTCGTCGCACTAACCGGGAAGGTGCTCCGCTTTAACGACGTAACCACGCAGTTGCTGGGGCGAACCAGGTTGGTTCAGGTCATCGACGGCAAGCTTGAACTGCAAGGCGCGGCGCAACGCCGGATCCTGGACGAATGTCGTGCGGCGGCAGACGTGACGCCGGCGTATAGGATGCTTCGGCTGACAGAAGAGCGCCACGGGGAGCCTGCGGGTCAAGACGCCCTATACGTGTTTTATCGCCCGGTCGCAGTGAACCGCGAGCACGCCGCGCTGCTCACGTTCTATCACCCGGATTCACCGCCTATTGTCGATCCCGATCTGCTCGCGAGCGCGTTCGACCTGACGCCGGCGGAGTGCCGCGTGGCTTGTCATATGGCGGAAGGGCGCACGCCCAAGGAGATAGCCGGGAGGATCGGCGTGCAGCACGACACCGTGCGCAAGCAGTTGCAGGCGATCTATCAGAAGACGGCAACGAATCGTCAAGTCGATCTGATTCGGCTGCTGCTCAACCTGCCCGCGCACCCGGCGCCGGTTTGTCCGCCGCCGGTTTAGAGGCTTGGAGTCTTGGCTTTTGAAACAAGGCCAGCCGTTACTTCGCCCTGCACGCGATCAACAGGCTGTTCTGGCCGTTGTCGCTGCTTTGATCAAGGACGTCGTAACTGCCTGCACACAATGCGCGGGCATTTTCCTGGCAATTGCTCCAGCCGCCGTTAGCCGGGCACTGGATCATGCTGGTCGGGCGGCCATCGGATGAAAAGAGCGGCGGCGCGCTGCTACACGCAGACAACACCGACACCGCAGCCGCAAGCGGCAACAGCGCCAGGAAACGCGATGCTCGTACGCTGGAAATCTTCATCCGGAACCCCTTTTTAACGCTGTTTTTATTGATTCCGCGAGTATGCCACGGGGAGCTTTCGGCTTGCCTCCTTGGCTGTGCGGGTCGTGCGCTGGAGCGAAACCGACACGGACATATCCGCAGCCACGTTCGCGCTACTTTTGAAGCCCCCAGATGTCGCTGTCGATCATCTCGACGCGGGCGTCGATCTTCGCTTTCGCATCGGCGAGTGCCTGATTGTAGAAATGCGCGCCAATGATCTTCGATAACTCATCCAGCCATTCCTTCGCCTCGAACTGCCCAAGCCGGGCATCGAAGCGTTCTTGCGCCAGGCGCTGCAACTGGTCGATCGCAAGGGCTTCGTACTCGCGGGATAACACCGTCTTGTTAGTCTCTTTGCTCATGTCTTTTGGCTCCCGGTTCAAACTTCTATGCCTAATGCGACGATCTTCTTGTACATCGTCGCCCGGCCAATGCCAATGCGCTGCGCCGCCTCCGCCACGCGGCCGCCGCTTGCACGCAGGGCTTCCGCCAGGAACCGCTTTTCGAAGCCTCCCATGGCCTCGGCGTAGGACATTATGTGGGATTCGCCGGTTTCCTCCGCCACGCCCGCGGGTTCCCGCGATGCCACCGCACTCGCTGTACCCATGAAGGCGCCGAGCGCGCGCGCATCGATATGCTCACTGTCCGACAACATCACCGCACGCTCCAGCACGTTGCGCAACTCGCGCACGTTGCCGGGCCACGAATACGCGGCGAGCAGACGTAGCGCGTCGTCGTGAAGCACGAACTGACCGGCGTGCCGAGGGCGGGCATCGGCGGAAAGCTCCTCGAGCATGGCGTACACCAGCGCCTCGATATCCCCCGCCCGCTCCCGCAACGGCGGCGCGTGAATGGACAACACGTTCAGCCGATAAAACAAGTCCGCCCGAAACCGGCCGCTGGCCACCAGCGCCGGCAAATCCGCCGACGTCGCAGCAATGATCCGCACATCCGTGCGCACGATCCGGTTCGACCCCAGCGGTTCGAACTCCTTCTCTTGCAGCACGCGCAGCAACTTGCCCTGCAACACGAGCGGCATGTCGCCAATTTCGTCGAGGAAAAGCGTGCCGCCATCGGCCAGTTCGAACTTGCCCACACGGCCTTTGCGATCCGCGCCCGTGTAGGCGCCCGCCGCCGCGCCGAAAAACTCCACTTCCAGCAGCGTGTCCGGAATCGCCGCGACATTCACGCTCACGAGCGGCCGCGCCGCGCGCGTGGATGCGCCGTGAATCGCATGCGCCAGCAGCTCCTTGCCGGTGCCCGTTTCGCCGGACAGCAGCACGGGCGAATCGACTTGCGCCGCGCGTCGCGCCTGACGTTTGACATCGAGGCTCGCAGCGCTCGTCCCCACGAAACTCGCGAACGTGTATTTCGCACGCCGCGCCTGCGCGAGCGATTGCCGCGTCGCGATCAGTTCCTGCTGCACGCGCGAGTAGTGCGAAAAAAGCGGCGTGAGCGCCTTCATTTCGTCGAAGAGCGCGAAACCAATTGCGCCGACCGTCTGGCCGAAATCGTCCTTCAGCGGCAGGCGCGTGACGACCAGCGGCTCGCGATCCGTTTCCAGCAGATCGAGCAGGATCGGCTTGCCCGTTGTCACGACCTCGCGCATCAGGCTGTTCGGAATCACCGCTTCGCAATCGCGCC
The DNA here is from genome assembly GCF_002220365.1 of Caballeronia sordidicola. Lineage (GTDB taxonomy): Bacteria > Pseudomonadota > Gammaproteobacteria > Burkholderiales > Burkholderiaceae > Caballeronia > Caballeronia sordidicola_C. The sequence goes on from NZ_MTHB01000159.1 coordinate 138,315, forward strand.
CGATCGCTTCTTGCGGGTCCGAAAACCCGAAGCGTGCCGCGTAGCGTTTGTTGATCCAGACGACCCGCGCTTCTTTGTCGACGATAAACGTGCCTTCGCTAAAATTCTCGAAGGTCTTGAAAAGCGAATCCATCGCGCGACGCAAAACGTCGCTGTAATCGACGGGGACATGCGTCCAATCGTTGTGCATCCGTGTCTCGTGAGGTTTTCTCTATATAGAGACAGAGTATCTCGAAACGTGGAAATACGGCAAGATTACCGTCATGCATTGTGTGACCGGCCGTTCGGGCGAATTTTACGTCATCGCGTTGTCTCGATTGGTAGACATCATCCAAGGCGCATGGGGCACACCGGAACCGCGGACCCTTGCTGGGCAATGCTTCCTGGTCTTTGGCATGAATGCTGCATAGAGGGCGCATCCTTTCCGGACGGCTATAGCTTTTGCTATTGCTGTTGCTTGCCGGGACACACAACAACTAACGGAGACTCAATGTCGTTCATCATCGTCCTCGCCGCCCTGGCGTTTCTCATGCTGGCCGCGTATCGCGGATACAGCGTGATCCTGGTGGCGCCGCTCGCCGCGCTCGCCGCAGTTCTTCTGACGGAGCCCGCCGCCGTCGCGCCGGTGTTCTCCGGCATCTTCATGGAGAAAATGGTCGGCTTCGTGAAGTTGTATTTCCCCGTGTTCCTGCTCGGCGCCGTATTCGGCAAAGTGGTGGAATTGTCGGGATTCTCCGAATCCATCGTGGCCGCCGCCATTCGATACATCGGCAAGACGCGCGTCAATGCGGTGATTGTCGCGGTGTGCGCGTTGCTCACCTATGGCGGCGTGTCGCTGTTCGTGGTCGTGTTCGCGGTCTATCCGTTCGCGGCCGAAATGTACCGGCAGAGCAATATTCCGAAGCGGCTGATGCCCGGCGCCATCGCGCTCGGTGCGTTCTCGTTCACCATGGATTCGCTGCCGGGCACGCCGCAGATCCAAAACATCATTCCCACGACCTTCTTCAAGACCACCGGTTGGGCCGCGCCGTGGCTCGGCACCATTGGCTCGCTGTTTATCGTCGTGGTCGGGCTGACGTTCCTGGAGTGGCGCCGCCGTTCAGTCATGGCAACGGGTGAGGGTTACGGCACATCGCTCGTGAACGAGCCGGAACGCGTGGAAAGCACGCATTTGCCGAATCCGCTGCTCGCGGTTGCACCCCTTGTGCTGGTTGGCGTCGCGAACTTCGTGCTGACCAAGATGATCCCGGTCTGGTACGGCGAAAGTTATTCGGTGGCCGCCAACGTACTGCCGGGCATTCACACGCCGGTTGTCACGCCGATCAAGGCGGTTGTCGCGATCTGGGCCGTGGAAGGCGCGTTGCTGCTAGGCATCCTGCTGGTTGTCTTGACGGCGTTCGCACGCGTGCGCGAACGCTTTGCCGTAGGAACGAAAGCGGCAGTCGGCGGTGCGTTGCTCGCCTCATTGAACACCGCGTCCGAGTACGGTTTCGGGGGCGTGATTGCAGCGTTGCCGGGGTTTATCGTGGTCAGCGATGCGCTCAAGAGCATCCCGAATCCGCTCGTGAATGCGGCAGTGTCCGTGAGCTCGCTGGCAGGCATCACGGGCTCGGCGTCGGGCGGCATGAGCATCGCGCTGGCCGCCATGTCGGACACGTTCATCAAAGGCGCGCAAGCGGCACATATTCCGCTGGAGGTGCTGCATCGCGTGGTCGCCATGGCGAGCGGCGGCATGGACACGCTGCCGCATAACGGCGCGGTGATCACGTTGCTCGCCGTGACCGGGTTGACCCACCGCGAGTCGTATCGCGATATCTTCGCCGTGACGATCATCAAGACGCTGGCCGTGTTTTTCGTGATCGCGGTGTACTACACAACCGGGCTGGTTTAAGGCTTTCTGCTTTTGGTTTCTGCCCTTTGCATCGGCGGCGTTCGTTGAAGGCCGCCGATGCATGCCTCCCTCCGTGATCCGCATCTGGCAAACTTTGCGGCAGCCCCTTCCCTATTCCTCTCCCACAGGACTTCCCCCATGACCTCATCCGCAGCAGCACCGCTCGCCGGCAAAACCGCGCTCGTCACCGGATCGACGAGCGGCATCGGCCTTGGAATCGCTACCGCGCTGGCGCAAGCCGGCGCGAATCTCGTGTTGAACGGCTTCGGTGACGCCACTGTCATCCAGGGCGCCATCGCACAAATCGAACAGCACGGCGTGAAGGCGGTGCATCACGGCGCGGACATGTCGAAGTCCGCTGAGATCGAAGCAATGATCGCCTTCGCCATCGAGCAATTCGGCGCCGTCGATGTGCTCGTGAACAACGCGGGCATTCAGCACGTGGCGACGATTGATACCTTCCCCGTCGACAAGTGGGACGCGATCATCGCGATCAACCTGAGCTCGGCCTTTCATACCATGCGTGTGGCATTGCCGAAGATGCGCGACAGCGGCTGGGGTCGCGTGATCAATATTGCGTCGGCACATGGGCTGGTCGGGTCGGTGGGAAAATCGGCTTACGTGGCGGCGAAGCACGGCATTGTCGGCCTGACGAAAGTGGCCGCGCTCGAAAACGCGCGCACGGGCGTGACGGTGAATGCGATCTGCCCGGGATTCGTGCTGACGCCGCTGGTGCAGAAGCAGATCGACGATATCGCGACGCGCGACAACATTTCGCCAGATGCGGCTCGCTCGAAGTTGCTGGGAGAGAAACAGCCGTCGGAGCAGTTTGTTACGCCGCAACAGATCGGCAAACTGGCCGTGTTCCTGTGCTCGGAAGGCGCCGATGAAATGCGCGGTGCAGCGCTGCAGATCGATGGCGGCTGGACGTCGCAGTAACGTCTGCGTGTGAGTCGAAAAGCGGAGCGCGTGCCTGAGGTGGCAACCGTTGGTACTATCGGGGTTGTTAGAACGGAGACTCCGATGACGGCTGAACACAATCGAACAGAAGAAGCGCGGGCGATGGAGCGTATCGTCAATGCCACGCGGCAGGTGCAGACCGCGTTTACGGCGTTGCAGGGACACTTTCCGCCCGATGGTGACGGCCGGCCGTCGCAGATGGCATTGCAGACCTTCGATGCCGCGCTCCAGGAGCTGGAGGAAGCGCAAGCCGCGTTCGACACCATGTTGAACGACCTGTTCGACGGAAACCGCTAGAAGGGTTAGGTCTAGGTTTGATTCGTTCGCGACCGCATGACAGGCCGGCAACCGCCAGCCACGGCGCGAACGGATCCGCAAAAAACCCTCAAGCCCCCCGCAGCACCGGAACCACGGGCGCCTTCCCCTTGGCGCTCTCAACCTCTCCTGACACAACCGCGTCGGGTGGATTCAGCCCCTCCCACGAAATGCCGTCGGTGGACTGCCGCCGAGCCGCCGCCACACACGCCTCGACCAATTCCTTGAACGACGTAGCTGCCGAGGTCTTGCGAATCACGGCTTCGCCTTCCAGCGCACTGTTCGGCAGCACCAAACCCACAATCAGATCAGCCGTGGCCGCCCGCTGGTGCAGACGCCGCAGCAGATTACGCAAATACGGCGGCGACTCGGCGGCATCGAACGAAATCACGCAAATCAGCGATACGCCCGTCAAATCGATCTCGTCAAAGCGCGTGCGCGAAAACCGATCATAGGGCGCCATATCCGCGCCCAGGCCATGCTTGCGAAACAGTTGCACCGCGATAGTCGCCGCCAGATCGTCAAGCACCCCGCGCCCGGCAATGCACAGCACCGACGCTGTATGGCCTTCGCGGGCGGCATCGAAGTGAGACGGCGGCGTTTCATGCACAATGCCGGCTTCGCGATCGGACATCTCTAGACTGGCCGGCGGTTCCTCTTCTTGCCTGACCGCCATCACCACGTCCTCCACCTCCTCGAGCCCTTCGACAATATCCATCGCCGATTCGTTGATGCGCCTCAACTGGTCCGTGGTCACGACCCCGCGCAACACGTCGTTGTGCGCAATCCGCAAACCCTCCAGCGCCACTTCGTCGTAATACGCGCTGAGCGAACGCTCCTTGAGCAGCGACTCGGCTTGTACAAGCGCTTCATCAGGATCGTTGGCCAGTAGCCGCTGATAAAAATTCTCCGCTGGTGTCAGTGCTGGACGGTCGCCGAACAGCACGTCGAGGAATTCCAGGCGGTCCACATGCCGCCCCAGAATCACCAGGCACAAGGTCAGCGGCGTCGATAAAACCAGTCCGATCGGTCCCCAGATCCAGCTCCAGAAAATCGCCGCAACAATCACCGCAAAAGGCGAAAGGCCCGTGCTGTGCCCATACAGCAGCGGTTCGACCACCTGCCCCGCGACTACGTCGGTCACGCCGAACAGGACGATGGTCCAGATCATCATCGACCAGCCGGGTCCGACGGCGGCCGCGAACAACACAGCCAGCAACGCCGCGATCCAGGTACCCACGTACGGCACGAAACGCAGCAAGCCGGTGAGCACACCGAACAGCAACGCGCCGGGTACGCCGATGATCGCCAGCCCGATCGAGATGACAATGCCCACGCCCATGTTGATGCCAAGCTGCGCGAGAAAATAGCGGGACAGCCGGCGCGCGGCTTCGTCCATGGCGGTGGTCGCGCGATGCAGGTCACGTGAGCCGAACAGCCGGATCAGCCGGTCGCGCAGGTCCTCTCGCTGCAACAAGATGAAGATGGCGACCACAAGCACGATGCCGGTGGTTTCCAGCGGGCTGATCACCGGCGATAAAAATCGCTGCGCCAGCTCCACGGGCGAAGGCGCCGGTTCGTGCACTTCGACCGGCATCGGGGAGTCGATGGGAGACGCGGCGGGATTCTCTTCGTTCTTGCGAATCTCATCCTGGCGATTCGGAGAAAGGCGCTTGAGCGCCGTCGCCGCTTTACCTAGAAACGCGTCGGCCCGGCCGATGGTCTTCTGCTGCACGGCGTCGATCTTGCGCTCCACCGCGACCTGATACTGCGGCAGATCGCCGGCCAGTTGCGCGACTTGGGCGCCTATCAGCGCGCCAACAGCGGTCAGCACCGACAACGCCACCAGCACCGCCACGATCACCGACGGCACCTGTCCGAACTTCAGCCGCCGCAACAAGTCCACAAACGGGGCGACGAGGAAGCTCAACAAAACAGCGAGGATGATCGGAATCAGCACCGCGCGGCCGAAATACAACACGCAAATCACCACCACACTGGTAATTAACGATGTCAGCGCCCGCAAACCCGGTCCTTCGGGCGGCAAGACCGTGGTCGACGGCCGACGGGGCACGGGATCTGGATTCATGACATCGTTCTCATTAATGACGGCGTAAGGACGTAAGGGCGTAAGGACGTAATGGACAGCGGGGATCAAAGGCAGCAACGCACCCCGCCCATCCCGGCAGGATCGCGGTGCGGGCGCACGTTTTCCGAGTCTAAAGTGCCACGAGCCGGTGTCCGGCAGCTCGGGTGTCGAAGGAACGTCGACATGCATGAGCAAAGGGCATGCCATTTACGCCCAAAGGTGAGCCTTTACGGGAAAAGTAAGGGGAGTCTTTACGGGAGCACGGGCCACATCGTCCCGGCTAGTCGTCCGTCAGGCCCAGCGTGACCATCCTGCGAATCCGGCTCGCCATGGATTCGAGCGTGAACGGCTTGGTAATCATTTCCATACCCGTATCGAGGAAACCATTCGTGCGGGTCGCCGCTTCGGCGTAACCCGTCATAAAAAGCACTCTCAGCTTGGGCCGCGTCGCCCGCGCGGCGTCCGCCAGTTGCCGGCCGTTCAGCCCGGGAAGCCCGACGTCAGTCACCAGCAAGTCGATACGCGCATGCGAATTGAGGATGGTCAATCCGGACGGGCCATCGAAAGCTTCGAGCACCTGATAATCCAGGTCGCGCAGGATCTCGCACACGAGTTCACGCACGGACGCGTCGTCTTCCACCACCAGGATCGCGTGCCGTCCGGCCGCACGATGCGCGTCGTTAAGTTCGGTCGCGATTTCCTGTGTGCCCGGATCGCCCGAAAAACGCGGCAGATACAGCCGGATCGTGGTGCCGGCGTCGGGCGCGCTGTCGATTGTCGCAATCCCGCCCGACTGCTTCGCAAACCCGTAAGCCATCGATAAACCCAGCCCCGTGCCCTGACCCAGCGGTTTGGTCGTATAGAACGGGTCGAAGGCGCGCGCCTTGACGTCGGCCGGCATGCCCGCGCCCGTATCCGACACCGATACCACCACGTAGGGCCCCGGGGCGACATCCGGATGGCGCGCGGCGAAGTCGTGGCCAAGTTCCACATTGCCGGTTTCAAGCGTCAGGCGGCCACCTTCTGGCATGGCGTCGCGCGCGTTGATCGCGAAATTCAGCAGCGCGTTTTCAAGCTGGTTCGCGTCGCAGCGCGTGAGCCAGAGGTGCGGGTTCGGCACCACGCGCGTATCGATCGCTTCGCCCATCGTGCGCTTGAGCAGATCGTCGATGGAATGCAGCAGTTCGTCGGCGTTCACCGGCTTCGGGTCGAGCGGCTGACGCCGCGAAAACGCCAGCAGCCGATGCGTGAGCGATGCCGCCCGGTTTGCCGCACCGGTCGCCATCGAAATGAACCGGTCGATGTCGTCTGTCCGGCCGAGCTGGGTGTATCGGCGGATCAGTTCGAGCGGCCCCGTGATGCCTTGCAGGAGATTGTTGAAATCGTGCGCAATCCCGCCCGTCAGCTGCCCGAGCGCTTCCATTTTCTGCGCCTGGCGCAGCGCTTCCTCGGTTTGTTGAAGCGCTCGCTGAGTTTCCTTTTCGCTGGTGACGTCGCGGCCGTTGCCGTAGAGCGCGTCGCCTTCTGGCGCTGCGACCCACGACACCCATCGATACGAGCCGTCCTTATGGCGGTTGCGATTCTCAAACCGCACCAGCCCCGACCGGGCTGCCGAAAGAAGTGCCGCTTCGGTAGCTTCCACGTCGTCGGGATGAACGATTTCCGCGAACGACTTGCCGATCAGCTCGTCCTCGCGAAAGCCGAGAATATCGGTCCAGGCCGGATTGACGGCACGCAGCAAGCCCGCGCTGCTCGCGACAATGAACAGGTCGCGCGAGTTGCGCCAGATGCTGTTGCGCTCGCGGGTGCGGGCATCGACTTCGGCGGCCAGCGAATCGTTCAAGCGCCGCAATTGCGCCTCGCTGACACGCAGGCGTTCCTCAAAGCGCTTATGCCCGGTGATGTCGTAAGTCACGCCGAGATAACGCAAACCGCCCGCACTGTCTGCAATCGCTTCGCCACGCCGCGCCATCCAGCGCTCCTCGCCGTTGTCCGGGCGGCGAATCCGGTACTCCAGATAATCGAGCGCACCGGTCGGCATGTCGAGATGGCCAGCGCGTACGCGGTCGCGGTCGTCGGGATGCACGAGTTCCAGCAGGTCGTCGAGATGGTATTCATGACGGGGCGTCAAACCCCATTGCCAGCAAAGTTCTTCGGACACCGCCAACCGCCCGGTATGCGGAAATATCTCGAAGGTGCCAATCCCGCCCGCCTGCTGTGCGATTCGAAGACGCTCCTCGCTTTCGCGCAATGCCCGGTCGCTCGCATGGCGCTCGATGGCAAGCGCCGCGATGCTCGCCACTTGCGCAATGTCGTCCAGTTCCTCGCGCGATGGCGTTTTCGGGACCGAGTAATAGTTGGCGAAGGTGCCGAGCAGCCGACCATCGGCCGCCTGGATGGGCATGGACCAGCAGGCGCGCAGGTCGAACTGTCGCGCAATATCGCGAAATGCCGCCCAAACCGGATCGGTCTGGATATCTTCCACAATCACCGGCTCGCCGCGGAACGCCGCCGCCCCGCACGACCCCATGAGCGGCCCGAATTCGAGGCCATCCACGATGCGGTTGTAATCATCAGGCAAACTCGGCGCGGCGCCGTGGACCAAGCGCTTCCCCGTGGCATCAACAAGCAGCACAGAGGCGCGCAACGGCTGTTCAGAGCGGTTTTCCACTCGATGAACCACGTGCTCAAGCACCTCGCGCAACGGCATGCCTGCAACGACGCGTCCGAGCACGGCCCGCTCGAACTCGAGCTGGCTCAGCGTGGAAAACAAAAGAGGTTTCTGCATGGTCGTCAAGCAAAAGCCGGTTTGTCGGGCACAGTGCAACGAGCGGAAGGAATGTTCCAAATCTTAGCACTCGGTATCGTCTGATCTCCGGTTGCACGATGATGCACAGCATGTGGCGCGCCTATTGTCCCCATCCAGATTATGTTTTAGGTCCACGGGCATGCATCGTGCGAGATTTGGAAGGTCTAAATCAAGCGTACGCGCAATGGATTTGTAATGGCCGTGGAGTCGCCCTGTATCAGTATCTGCAAGTTCGATGGCAAAACCGGGCTTTGCGTAGGTTGCTTGCGAACCAAGGACGAATGCAAACAATGGAAAAAGCTGAAGAACAAAACCCGGACAAAAATTATCGATGAACGGCCCAAACGTGCGGCTAAGCTTAAGAAAGCAAACAAGTGACGCGACGCGCGCATGCAAGTGTGATCGCAACTGTTTGACCTATTTTTGACACGACAAAAACGCGTGCTCGAGTGACGCGACAAGACGACAAGGACACGAAAAACCCACTCATTTAGGGAGTTCAGTCATGACCATCATTGTTACGTTCAAACGCGTTTTATCAGTATCTGCAGCAGTGCTAGTTACGTCGTTCGCCACTCAGGCGGTCCATGCGCAAACCATGAGCACGGGCTTGAGCCCCAACGACAACATGCTTGCACCGGCTAACAGTCCGAAATTGATGCCGAACGCGCCGCTTGGCAGCGAATATCCGACGCACGGCAATCAGCAAGCGGGTGAAATGAACCTGAATCCCACCGATCCACGTGCGCAGTTGATCAACGGCTTGCCCAATAACACGCAAAGCGGTGGTTATGGCTCACCGCTGGCAGGGAACAAGTCGAATGTGCCGGCGGGGTATTAGGTTTTACGGTTTTGCGGTTCGATGTTCAAGGCCGCGGTCTTTGCTAAGGCTTGTGGTTCATATGTGCAAGAACATTGATGAGCTTGCCGAACGGATCGCGGACGTAGAAACGCCGTACACCCCAGGGTTCATCGGCGGGCCCGTATTCGATCGGGAAACCCGCTTCTTTCATGCGAACGAAAGCGGCGTCCACATCGTCCACTTCAATCGACAGGTCCGGCACCGGCATGCCGGACCCGCCCTCCGAGGCCACGCTGACCTGGACGCTCATCGCTGTCTCGGAACCGAAGGTCTGAATCCAGCCGTGATCCATCAGCAGGTCCAGACCTAGTACGTCCTGATAGAACCGGCGGGCTTGAGCCAAGTCTTGCGTGCCGATGTTGGCGACTATTCGCTTGACCTTCATCTTCACCTCCTTTACTGGCCTTCCACTTACGGCGCCGAGGGCGGATACGGTAAGGGCTTCGTCTTGGGATCGGTGATCGTGTTGTCGATGACCTTGTCGACATCCGCCGTTTTCGCCAGCTCGGAGAGGAATTCGTCTTTGTTGAAAGCCGGCGAAACGCAACCTTGCACGTAGATAAACCTGCGCTGCAGCAACAACCATAACGATGATTGTTCGCGCCAATGCATGGCGATATTGATCATACTGAGCCGACGCTGAACCGCTTCGGCTATCTCGGCATCGTAGCGATACGAATTCGACAAACGACACCGCCCCTCCACCCAGCAGCTATTGCCGCGCTCGATCCGGTAATGCGCTTCGCTCACCCATTCCTGCTCCGTCTCCAAAGGTCCCAGAGGAATTGGGCATTCAGGGATTGCTTTGGAAATCTGGAAAAACGGATCGTTTCCGTGGTTACTGCGCAGGTCGTCGGCAAGCGCCGGCTGGCTTGATATCGATACCAGCAAGCACCAGGCGTAGTGTCGAATTAGCGATCGCATTTTCTTGTACTCACGGTCTTGAGCGGCTGCGTCACGCCAGCCTTGAAGCTGCTTGGGCGTCTTAGCGAATATAACCGATCGAATCAGCCCACCGGGCGACGCAACCATTCGCCTCGCAGGGCCTTTCCATCCTGCGCCCTTTAGCGTTTTCCCTAGGTCACTGCGCGTTGACATTCTTCCCGGCAGCGACCAAACTTGCTCGCAAGTGTGATCACACATCACAGTTAGCTTTATCGACGATATGGCGCGCGCAGGTGCGTTCTCGCCGTGAATGCGGGCGACCTGGGAACACAGCGCAGCTTGCAAAACTATCAGGATCACTAATTAAGGAGCGCAACATCAGGCTGCCTGACGTTGCCCGAGTCATGACTGAAAGGAATAACAATGAGCGTTTTAAGCATGCTTCAACCGCGTTCGGGCTTGCGCGTACTCGTGACCGGCGGCGGTTCGGGCATCGGCCTGGTCATCGCCCGGGCCTTCGCCGAAACGGGCGCACGCGTGCATGTCTGCGACGCGAGCCAGCAGGCGCTCGACGCGCTGCGCTCGGACCCGGCCAATGAAGCCATTTCCACCACGCACGCCGACGTCGCCGATAAAACCGCTGTCGCCCGCGTATTCGCCGACGTCGAAAGCAAGCTCGGCGGCCTCGATGTGCTGCTCAATAACGCGGGGATCGCTGGCCCGACTGGCGGTATCGATGAGATGGATGTGGAGCAGTGGGAGCAGACCGTCGCGATCAACCTCAACGCGCAGTTTTACTTCGCGCGCCTTGCTGTGCCGCTGCTCAAGAAGTCCGTGCATGGCGGTTCGATCATCGCCATGTCTTCCGTGGCGGGAAGACTCGGTTATGCATTCCGTACGCCCTATTCCGCCACCAAGTGGGCGCTGATCGGCCTTACCAAGAGCCTGGCGATCGAACTGGGGCCGGACAACATCCGCGTCAACGCGGTCCAGCCGGGCATTGTGCGCGGGCCGCGCATGGAGCGCGTGATTGCCGCTCGTGCCGAGCAGCTCGGCTTGTCCTACCCCGAGATGGAAGCGAAGTATCTGGAAAAAATCTCGTTGCGCCGCATGACGACGCAAGAAGAAATCGCGGCAACCGTGCTGTTCCTGTGCTCGCCAGGCGGCAGCGGCATCTCCGGCCAATCGATCTCCGTGTGCGGCAACGTCGAAGTGCTCTGACGCGCTGAATCACTCCTCATTCGTAAAGGAATTCATCTTGGCCTCAACCCGCAAAGTCATCATTACCTGCGCGCCGACAGGCGCCATTCACACGCCGTCCATGTCGGCGTACCTGCCGGTCACGCCGCAAGAAATAGGCGATGCCGCGCTCGCCGCCGCAGAAGCCGGCGCCGCAATCCTGCATCTGCACGCTCGCGATCCGAAGGACGGCCGGCCAACGCAAGACCCTGCCGTGTTCTCCGAATTCTTGCCCCGCATCAAGGCCAATACCGATGCAGTCATCAACCTGACAAGCGGCGGCAGTCCGCACATGACCGTGGAGGAACGGCTTCGGCCCGCCCATCATTTCAAGCCGGAAATAGCCTCGCTGAACATGGGCTCGATGAACTTCGGCCTGTATCCGATGCTCGACCGCTTCAAGGACCTCAAGCACGATTGGGAACGCGAGCATCTCGCCAACAGCCGCGACCTGGTCTTCAAGAATACGTTCAAGGACATCGAGTTCATCCTGACTTCGTGCGGCGCGAACGGGACTCGCTTCGAGTTCGAGTGCTACGACATTTCGCATCTCTACAACCTGGCCCATTTCGTCGAACGCAAGCTCGCCAAACCGCCGTTCTTCATCCAGAGCGTATTCGGCTTGCTCGGCGGTATTGGCGCCCATCCGGAAGACCTGATGCATATGCGCCGCACCGCCGACCGACTGTTCGGCAAGGACTACGTCTGGTCGATTCTCGGCGCCGGCCGCAATCAAATTCCGCTTGCAACGTTAGGCGTCGCGCAAGGCGCGAACGTTCGTGTCGGTCTCGAGGATTCCCTGTGGATCGGACCGGGCAAGCTGGCTGAATCGAGTGCGGCGCAGGTACGCAAGATCCGGCAGGTGATTGAAGGGCTGTCGCTCGAGGTCGCTACGCCGCACGAAGCCCGCGCCATGCTCGGACTCAAGGGTGCCGACAACGTGAATTTCTGAGCCGGGTTTCACCGGCCTTTCACATTTTCAACAACAAAAAAATGGTAGGAGACAAAGACGATGAAGATCGAAGGAAAAAACATTTGCGGCGACATTTGCATCATGCGGCCGCTTCGCCGATGTCCAGATGTGCACGCCCCATGCACCCCAGGCGCTCAACGCTTGTTCACCGGGCGCCTGGCGTTGCGTCGATCCTGATCGGAGTTCTCCATGTCCAGACCTCAAACAAAACCGCAACCCGCCACGCCGCTCGCGCACGCTGCCGTCACGCGGTTGATGATCCGCAAGCTGATGCCGCTGCTGGTGATCGTCTATGTGATCAGCTTTTTAGACCGCACAAATATTGCGCTCGCCAAGCATTCCATGAGTGTGGATCTAAGCCTGTCCGCTGCCGCCTATGGCCTCGGCGCAGGCTTGTTTTTCCTGTCGTATGCGCTTCTCGAAATCCCGAGCAACCTGATCATGCATCGGGTAGGCGCACGCATGTGGATCACGCGGATCATGATCACCTGGGGCCTGCTCTCCATCGCCATGGCGTTCGTGCGTGGGGAGACCTCGTTCTACGTATTGCGCCTGCTGCTTGGCGCCGCCGAAGCCGGCTTGTTTCCGGGCGTGATGCTGTACCTCACCTACTGGTTCAATCGCGAGGAACGGGCGCGCGCCACGGGCTATTTCCTGCTCGGCGTGTGTTTGGCCAACATTGTCGGCGGACCGCTTGGTGGTGCATTGCTCGAGCTCGACGGACTGCTCGGATGGCACGGCTGGCAGTGGCTGTTCGTGGTCGAAGGGCTGCCGGCCGTGTTGCTGGCGTTCGTCGTGTGGAAGGTGCTGCCAGATGGACCTGCGTCGGCACGATGGTTATCAAAGGAACAGGCTGAAGGGCTTGAGCGCCGCCTCGCGGCCGAACGCGAAAGCCAGGCAAGCGGTGGCCGCGGCAGCCACTCGCTGCGCAGCGTGATCGGCGACAAACAAGTTTGGCTCGCGATCTTCGTGTATTTCTGCCACCAGCTCACCATCTACACGACCATCTTCTTTTTGCCCGGCATCATTGGCGCGTCGGGACATTTTTCTCCCTTCGCTATCGGCGTGCTGACGGCCTTGCCCTGGATCGCAGCGGCTATCGGCGCCGCGACGCTGCCGCGCTTTGCCAACACGTCTTCCCGCAGCCGGCAGATCCTGACCGGCGGGCTGATCGTGATGGCGGCCGGCCTCGTAATCGCCGCGTATTCAACACCGGTCATCGGATTGCTCGGCGTATGTGTGTCGGCGTTCATGTTCTTTGTGGTGCAGTCGATCATCTTCACGTTTCCGTCGTCGCGCTTTAACGGCCCGGCACTGGCCGGCGGGCTCGCGCTGGTCAACTCATGCGGCCTGCTGGGCGGCTTCGTGGGACCGACAGTCATGGGACTGATCGAGCAGTCGACCGGCAACCCCATGAACGGCTTGGTGATTCTCGCGGTAGCGCTTTTTATTGCAGCACTATGCAGCCTGCGATTGCGTCACGGTGCCGAGGACCGCGCAACACCCGCCGATGGCAGGCCTGCAGCGGGTAAGCCCATCTGACAGCAAAAGGTAAGCGCGTTCTGGACCGCTCGCAGCTGTGAGCGGTTCGTCCTTCATTGCGCACCCCGGCGCGACGTTGGCCGGTGCGCTGGTTTCAGTATCAGAAACGCCCACGACGATTGTTTCCTCTCCTCGCGCGCTAGCCGGCGCCAAGCCATCGCTGGCGGAATCGTACTAAGTCCTGGCCGTCCCGCACCTCTGCAGATCGTTAGCGACCCTAACTCTTCTATATCGCGTCCAATTCCAATCGCGTTGCGCCGGCAAGTGAAGCGCGTTAACGATTTCTTCATCTTGCGTCGATGGCGTTCTGCATAACAGCGTCGCAACATGACCCCACGCGATCCGGGCTGTACGGTGCTCAAGCGATGAACTGCCCGATATCGCCTTTTTCGGCCAGTAGTTTGCTGACCGGTCCGACTTTGGCTTTTGGGAGAAATCAACATGAAAACGCTTAGATTCGTGGCTGCCTGCGCAGCCGTCCTTGTCGTTGGACACGCATGGGCGCAAAACCAGCCTGCAACCACCGAAACCGCGACCGCACAGCCCGCGCAGGACGTTGGCGGCGTGACGGACATGTCCAGAAGCGACGCAGGCGCGCCAATGAGCCCGACGCGGCAGCAGGTCTACCAGGACCTCCTCCGTTCGCAGCAATCCGGAGAACAAGGCCGGTTGCAGGATATCTATCACGGGCAGTGACCTCTGGCTACGCTCGTATTCCGCGTGACGGGGGCGAGCCGGCACGCGGAGTTCGGACAAAGCGCTCAACATGCTCAACGGGCCGAGTATGCTTGACCGGTTCATCGTTCACGAAGCCGCGCGACACCACCCATCAATAGCCAATCCTCTTTTCCACGTTTCGGAAACGCCCTGTCGACCGATAGCGATCGAACCACGTGTTCGTGCGCAATTCACACAGGCGAGACGATCGTTCCGCCAGTGCCACGTCGAGCCAATGAAACATCTCGTCCTGCTTACCTAGCCGGGCGTAGATCTCCGCAAACAGCAGCGGCGACGTATAGCCCAGTTGCCGCCTCGCCAGCAAATCCTGCAAGTACCATTGCAGGAGTGCATCGTAACCCCCCGCTTCCCAAACGGTCCGGATCACCTCGGCCCGGGCGAAGTCGTTGCACCGTGTCAATGCATCGACCGTCGCTTCCACCGCTTCCTTGTAAGCACGCTGCGCTTCGAATGCGATCGACAGCACCTGGTAGATCAACGGTGACCGGTTGCCATGCCCCTCGGTCAGAAACTCCCTGGTGACCTCCTCGTACCGGCCTGATAACACCAGTCCGAATATCCGTGAGCCGTCGAACGTAAGCGGGTCGAGTCGCTCCGCACGCTCGAACTGCGCGCGCCCCTCCGTTTCCCGTCCTTGCGCCATCAACAGTCGCGCATAAAGGCGGCTGGTTTCAGCGAGATTGGGATTCAGGTGCAGCGCTTCGAGAAATTCCGCCTCGGCCTTACGCCAGTCCCAGTCATAGAAATAGTGCACGCCAGCCAGGGCGTGATGAGCTTCCGGAAGGTCCGGGTCCAGTTCCAATGCGCGAAGTGCGGTTTCCCTGGCTTTCGGATAACCCTGCGACGGCGCAAACAGGCCATGCGTCACGGTCGATCCATAGATGTTCGACAAGCCGACATAACCTAGCGCGTAGGTCGGATCACGTTCGATGGCGGTCTCGAAGTAGCCGAGTGCACGCGTGAAGTCCTCGCCGCTCAGTCCATGATGGGCGGCGAACCCCGGGTGGAAATGAACCCGACGCAACCAGTAATACCTTCCGTGCAGGTACGCGTCGTGCGCCGCCGGATCGATGGGCAGACGTCTTGCCAGCATGGACCGCTGCTGCTCCGCGAGCGTCGGCAACACGTCCCGCGCCAGCGCGGTCCCAACCTCCTTCTGCATATCCAGCGAGCCACTTGCCACCGGCTCATAGGCGCGGCCCCAGACCTGCGCCTGACCAGTGCAGCGAATCAGCTGCGCCAAAACGCGAACGCGTCCGCCCTCCCGCGCGATCGAACCTTCCAGCACATAGTCGACCGCCAGCTCGTGCGCCATCTGCGCAATGCTCTTGTTGGACCGCCGGTAACTTGCGGCGGTTGTCCTGGCAATAACATAGATCTGCTCGGCATACAGCATGCCGATATTCGCGGAAGTCTCGTCGGCGAGCGCGTCGCAGAAACCATCCTGGGTTGGGTCACCACTCTTGTTTTCGAAGGGCAGCACCAGCACGCGAACGGCGGCGGGCGCGGCGGCTTGCGGTTGTGCCGGCGACGTCCGCACGCCATCGAGGCGATAACCCTTGCCCTTGATAGTAAGCAGATACTTCGGGTCGTCGGGATTTTCACCGAGCGCAATGCGGATTTTCCGGATCGCGGTATTAATGCTGTTGTCAGTGTCCCGGAACGCATCGCCGCTCCACAGGACCCTGACAATGTCGGCGCGCGTCACGAGTTCGCCGCCGCGCGATACCATGAAAATCAGGAGTTCCATTGGCAAGCGCTCCAGTCGAATGCGCTGCCCCGCACGGCGCAATTCGTAGCGCTCCACATCAAGCTCGATGTTTCCGATCCTGATGGCTTCGTGCGTATTCATGTGCCCTCCAGCGAGATCTATTTTTATGTGCGCTCGGTCAAACGCCGACGCTTCCGCTTGCTTGATTCATTCCGAAAGACGCCACGAATGCGAGGGTCACGCACGGCACCATGGACAGTGCGGGCGCCGGAGGTCAATGCATTCGGGCAACCAGGACGCCGGCGATCAGCGGCGCCGTCCCCATCGATGCAGCCAGGCTGAGACTTAATCGCGGTACCCACGACGCTGAAGCGCACACCGACTGCAAACAGATCGGCGACTGCACACGCGAAGGTGGCGGGCGGCCATCATCGCGTTTCGGATCGGGAGCGAAATATCGAGCATAGCCCTCCTTGAATCATTGGGCACGCACAGTCGCGGGTACTGTGCGCTACGTCGATTTCCGCGTGTGAGCGCTAACGCTCTACTATCCTAGAACGCGACCACGTGTCATATCCGCCATTCTCGTAAGAATATTGGCCGACGCTCAGGGTTGGTGCATGGAGTGGAATATGCAGGGTGGAACATACCGATGCGCTCGCATGTGGCTGATTGACAGGTCATGCTCCTGCGGGCCACGCATGCTGGCTTCTGCTTTTAAAGCGGGATGAGTTGGCGCGCTTGACACGAGTGGGCGTGATTCGCCTATCCGCTTTGAGGTCGTATCGCGCCACGCAACCCTGTGCAATAAGCTAAGTACCCCGACGCTTATCGGCAAGAAAGCGTGGTTGTTCTCAGCTCGAAGCGGCTCACCTTCGCGTTGATGTTGCACTGGACGGGGACCGGCGTGTACTGCCCGGCAGAACGTCGGTCCCGTGCATGACGGCGGATTATTTGACCAGCAGGCGCGTTCGGATGAAGCCAGGTTCGCGGGCCAGCGCCTGTATCAACTCGCTGGATGGGGTTCTATCCAGGTCCGTTACCACGTAGCCGGTCTCGCCCTGCGTCTGCAAGTGCTGGGCGACTATGTTGGCGCCCTCCCCGGCCAGCCGCGTGTTAAGCGTCGCGAGCGCGCCAGGCGCATTGCCGTGGACGTTGAGCAGACGCGCGGGCGCGTCCAGCGGTCCCGGATTGACATGCGGAAAATTGACCGATCCCACTGTGTCGCCGGTCGTTAAAAACGAAATGAGTTTCGTCGCGACTTCCGTCCCAATGTTTTCCTGCGCTTCCTCCGTGCTGCCGCCAACATGCGGGGTCAGGATCACATTCGGCAAATGCTGAAGCACGCTCTTGAAGATATCGGCATTGGTCTTGGGCTCCTCCGGGAATACGTCGATGGCAGCTCCGCCCAGCCGCTTGGCCTGAAGTGCTTGCGCGAGGGCATCGATATCTACCACCGAACCGCGCGATGCATTGATCAGGATCGCACCGCTTTTGAAACACGCCAGCGTTGCCGCGTCGATCATGCGGCTCGTCTGGACCGTTGCGGGAACGTGGAGCGTCACTACGTCGGCATGGGCGACCGCGTCGGCGAGCGATTGTGCCGCACGGGCGGAGCCGAGCGAGAGCCGCGCCTGTACGTCGTAATACACCACGCGCATTCCCATGGCTTCGGCAAGCACGCCTACCTGCGAGCCGATGTTTCCATACCCTACGATCGCAATCGTCTTGCCGCGCGTCTCGAACGATCCGCTTGCACCCTTGGCCCACGTTCCAGCATGCGCCAGCGCGCTCTTCTCGGGCACACGGCGCAGCAGCAGGATAGCTTCGGCGATCACCAGTTCCGCGACCGAGCGTGTGTTCGAAAACGGTGCGTTGAAAACAGGAATTCCTGCGTTCGCGGCTGCGTTCAGATCGACCTGTGATGTACCAATGCAAAAACAGCCTATTGCGAGCAGATGACGCGCTGCATCGATTTCCTCGCGCCCGAGGTGCGTTGCCGAGCGAATCCCGACCAGGTTATGTGCCTGGAGCGCACTCGTTAAATCCTTGCCGGCGAGCGCACCCGCGCGGCGCTCGACCTCAAGTTTCGCTTCGCTGAAACGCGCGACCGCGGTGTCGTGGATATTTTCGAGTAGAAGAACAGAGGTCATAGAACGCTTATGTGTCAGTGACGTGGGCTATTCATATGCCCAGCAGGTGGTGTCCGGATATCAGTCGCAACTTCCTCGCGCTCGATCACGCCGGACGAATCGATGCTTAAGCTTCAAACATCACGGCGATGTTACCGCTTGCCGGGCATTCGTATTTTCTACCCTACTGCCCATGGGGGCTTTAGGCTTCAGCGTTCTTTGGATCACGTTATCCGCCGGATAAAGGCAGGTCTTTGGGCGAAGCGGTATGCTTCACGCTTGATTCTTGGGGATCGGACAGGTATCGGACCCGGATCTCCGGGCGCCTTAAGAGAACGGATAACGCCGACCAGACCGGCTAAGACAAACCAACGGTATTTTCCTTACGATGGCCAACACGTATTGCTTACCCACGCTTGCGGCATGCCGTCATGAACCGTTGAGAACGTCAGCCCTTCCGCAGAACCCGCACAGGAGTTCATGCCAATGAGCGCATTCGCCAAACGGTCGTCCCGGACCTATGCAATGCCCGAGCGCAGCGACCGCCTCGACTTCTACATTCGCGACCAGACCCTACGCTCGGCGATCACGGAACCGCACAAGCACGACTACTTCCAGATTCAGATCAATCTGGGTGGCGACACGAAGCAGCAGATCGGCGAAGTAACGCGTCCGTTCCCAACCGGCTCAGTCGCGTTCATCGCGCCACACCGGGTGCACATGATTGCGCACCCTGAACACTCGCGGTTCATCGTGATCAATTTCGCGCTGGACTTCCTTGGCCTGGATGTCGATGCTGTCGATGGCCGGATCGACCTCGGCAGTATTCCCATCATCCGGTTTCCGGAGCTAGCGCCCTTTCGCTTTCAAGACGAGATAGATTTCAAACTGACGGACTCCGATCTAGTCGAAGTCGAACGCATGGTTCACCTCATGATGGAGATAGATAGTGCGCGCGGCTTTGGTGCAACCAGCCGGCTTCGTGGTTACCTCCTGCAATTGATCGGACTGATTTGCGCAAGATACGCGGACCCGCTTATGCAAATGGCAGCGCTCAGCGAACGCGCAGTCAGCCGCCGCGACTCCATCAGCAAAGTGATGCGTCACGTTCTGGAGCACCTGGAAGACGACACGCTTTCGCTGGGGTCGGCCGCGCACGCAGCGGCGTTGACTCCCGGCTATGTAGCCCGCCTGATGAAAAAGGAAACCGGCAGGACGTTTGTGCAATGGGTAACGGATCAAAGAATCAGCCGGGCAAAAGCATTGCTTGCAGACGATACCCGCCGCGTCAAGGACATCGCATTCGTGGTCGGCTTTCGCGACGAGGCTTATTTCACCCGACGCTTTCGGCAAGCGGTGGGGACATCGCCGACGCAATACCGTGCTTCGCAATTCGAGCTATAGGCTCCTGCGGACCCTTTCGCTAGCGCGACCCGGAATAGAGCAATTTAATCCAGGAAGTAGGGCGGATTTGTCCTGCACGGAAGGGTAGCCGAGGCATATTGTTTGGGGGTGTCGCGGTGATCCGCGCCAAACAACCTCCACCTTCGAGTTCGCCGATATGACCGAATACGTCTTCCCTGCCCCCCAAACTGTCGTTGTGCCCGTCGCCGGCTCGAGCGCCTCGTTCGCGGTACGCCGTGTCTTTTGCGTAGGGCGCAATTACGCCGATCATGCGCGCGAGATGGGAGCCAACCCTGACCGCGAGCCACCCTTCTTCTTTACGAAACCGGCCGACGCTGTTGTGCCAGCAACGGGAACACTTGCGTACCCAATGCTCACTGAAGACCTGCACCACGAGATAGAGATGGTGATTGCCATCGGAAAAGAGGGGCGAAAAATCGAGCCGAAGGATGCGCTGTCGTACATATTCGGCTACAGCGTTGGCGTGGACCTCACGAGGCGCGACCTCCAAGCGGTCGCAAAGAAGATGAGCCGGCCGTGGGACTGGGCCAAGGGCTTCGACGAATCCGCGCCGGTCACCGCTATCCGTCCTGCGACGGAAATCGGCCATCCGGGCAGCGGCCGCATCTGGTTGTCGGTCAATGGCGAGACACGGCAAACGGGTGACCTCGGCGATATGATCTGGCCGGTTGCAGACATCATCAGCCAGGTTTCGCAAGCGGTTGTCATCAAGCCCGGCGATCTGATTTTTACCGGCACGCCAGCGGGCGTCGGGGCGTTGAAGCCTGGCGATAAGGTCGCTGGCGGTGTTGACGGTATTGGCGATTTCCACTTCGAAATTGGCAAGGTTCAGGGCTGACTTCAAGATTAATCGCTTGGCTTAAGTAGTCACTCCGTACGCTTTACTAATCAACATAAGGCTTTTCAGTTGAGGTCTGAGGCGAAGTCAGCACTAGCTCTTGCTGGCTTTGCCGCTTCATGGCAATGGTCGTCGTGTCCTTCAAGGCCCTTATCCGCACAATGCGCAACGCTCCCGAATAACCTCACCTAAGCGCTGATAAAGCAGTGCTTCCCGCGTACAGCATTTTTTTGGGCAGGCCCTCTAGGCCGCGATCTGCTATCTGCAAGTCTTTTTTATGACTGCAACGCTTGCGCCGACTGTGTATAACATCGACACATTTCCGTTAATCGCCAAGCGAGAGAGCAAAACATGAACAGCCCCATTCCGCGTGACGAACAGCGCAAAGATAAACACCACCACTTGCGTTTTCATCTGCCATACGTGCACCTTTCGTCAGTATTCGGTGATGACTGGTTCGCGCTCAAAGCCGAGCGTTTCGCGCGTTTCTTTGGAACACCGACTTTCCTCGTCGGGCAGACGATTATTGTTGCAGCCTGGATTGGCATCAACGTCGCCGGCCTGACAAAGTTCGACGTTTATCCTTTCATTCTTCTAAACCTCGCCTTTAGTCTCCAGGCCGCTTACGCCGCTCCGTTGATTCTGCTTGCGCAAACGCGCCAAGCAGATCGCGACAAGGTCAATTCAGACGCCGACGCGCGGCATCGCGAAGACCTCGCCTCAGCGAATGAGGAACGGCAGGTGCAGGCCGCTCGGCAGGCCGAACAACTCGTCGCCTTGCTTGAGCAAAATACCAAATTGACTGAGATTACGAAGCAAATGAGCGAACGTATCGAGGCATTGACGCGCGAAGTTCATAACAGGATCGAGCAGGCAAATATCAAACCGTAAGCGCTCTGAGGGTTAGCCTTCGAGTCATCGATGCAGCCTTCAGAGAGTTCACAAGACCGCAGCGACGATCAAGCTGCGGCGGCGGTTGAACCTCATCGCGATATCATCTGTAACCCGAATTTAAACTTAAATTCTTACTCGGTCGGGACGCGGGCTCCAATTCGCTTCCAATAAATTTTGGTCCCGGTCAGCCCTCCATGCGGCTTGAGCGCGTAGTCTGGAATCTCTCCCGTAAGAGTGAACCCGAGATGCTCGTAGAGCGTAGACGCTCCGCCATCGGTCGCGGTATCCAGGACCAGCAGCGTGCGTCCGCGCTTCACGGCCAGATTCTCGGCCGCCTGCATCAGCGACGCAGCCACACCTCGCCCGCGGTGGCTGAGACAAGTCATCAGCTTCGCGATTTCCGCCCGGTGCGGCTGGTTGGGCGGACAGTCGAGCAACAGGGTGACGGTTCCGATCAGTCTCTCACCGTCCCATGCACCCAGAACTGCTCGTTCGCCGCGAGTCGCGGCAGCCAGCGCATTGGACCAGAACGCTTCTGCCGCTTCGGGCTGCAGCGGATGCATGAAGCTGACCGAACCGCCGTTTGCAACAGTTTCGATCAAGAGCCCGCTGAGCATCTCTCGGTTCGTTGACGTAGCCTCTAGTTCGCTGATTTCAATGTTTGACATGACGGCTAAGTCCTGGCGAGAACAACGAGATAGGTACAGGTCGAGGCGGTTTCGTTAGCCAGAGTCACCTCCGAAGGGGGTCCGAATCCCAGGCAATCCCCGGCGCTCAGAGCGTTGCGCTCGCCGCCTTCCAGGATCACGAGATCGCCCACTAACACCCACACAACCTGACGGATATGGGCATAAGACGACGGCGGTAACACCACTTGTCGTCCCGCGGGCAGGTCGACCTGAACGATCTCCACCGGGTGGTCCGGACTGTTGAATACCTGCTTCCGAAGATAGCCGGTCTTGGGATCGCGCCAGAGCGGTTGATCGACGGCCCTTGACAAGCGCTCTCCATTGCCTTCTGCCCTCACCAAAAGGCCCGCGAGCGTCAAGTCAAAGGCCGCGGCCAGTCGCACCAGCGTAACCGCGGTAGGGCTTATTTCCTCGCGTTCAATCTTGCTGATCGTCGCCTTGGCAACCCCCGATGATTCGGCCAGGTCCGCCAATGACCATCCGCGCGCGCTTCGCTCAAGCCGAATACGACTAGCGATTCGAGGTCCGGTGTCGTCTATTGATGATGTCATATCGTCTATCATAGTAGACGATAGGGTCGTGCGCAAGACGTGGACAATAGCCCTTTGACTGGCTTGGAGTTGGGATCAAGTACGACAACCGATTTCGAGAGACTATGTCAATTCCATCTAAACGTTCAGGATGACGAAGCAGGCGAAGCGGGCGGAGGACAGCTCATCTTGGCCGATACGGACCCGCCACCGCACGCCGATTGACTTGGGGAATCCAAAGTACCGCAGGCGGACAGCAACAGTCCGGGAAGTATCGACGCGACTATGAGCGCACAGAGTCGAATTTTCGACGTTTGCATGACTTTCTCAGGAAGGATCGAAGTGAGCGGATACGATCGGCGCGTACCAATCAAAGCGAGCCACCAAAGCGATGGCGCTGACCGATCGTTGATGACAGGCGGGTGGGAAGATTCGAAAAGATAAGACTAGGACGGTCGGGACGCGAATGTTTCGAATCAAATTCGATTCGGGGTGATCCCCGCTTGAGGTTCTGAGTTCATGATGGCTCCCGGAAAGGCTCACCGATAACGATACATGCTGTAAGAGCGACACTTCTGGCAAGCCGTTTTCGGACATGATGTCTCGAAGCGGTTTTGTCTTAGGTGAGCTGATACGGGAGCCAGCCTGAAGCGCGGTCAGCCAACGAGGTTGACGCCTTTTGAAGTACAGGTTTTTAGTCTGGAGTCCATATCAGAGAGGAATCAAGATATGGGCGGCGAAGCGGTGAACGTCGGCAGGTCGGGATCAGCGGAGTCTTGGAATACCTTGCGACGCTCGAGACCCTAGAGATGACCACACCTTCCCGTCTCCGATTCGCCTTTACTGTGCGATCTCAAGCGAGGCGCGAACCAGAGTCTGGACGCCCGTCCGGCGACGTCACCAAAATTTGACTCGCAGTTGAAAACCCAGCGTGAAAGGCAAGTCGCTAGAGGGGATCGGCGGAATCAGGATGATGTTCGCGGCAATACGACCGTACTCTGCCATGATGAGCGGCGCCAGGACCGGACCCAGTTTGTGATCGTGGCCGATACCCCACTTTCCGTAGTCATATCCCGATATCAATCCGCCCATTGCGGCCAGTCGGATGTAACCCCAATGCGCGAATTCGGGCGCCCAGACACCGCCGCCATAAAACGACGGCGCCGTAAGCGAGTTTCTGAAGTAACCACCTGCCAGCGCCCATTGCGGTGCGATCCAGCACTCAACGCCAACGCCCGGGTTGAATTGATCAAAGTGTTTTTTCGGATGGACGTGATATGAACCGATCATCGCGTCCGCCCACAAGCCGTCATTGCAAACCTCGGCTGCCGAGACATTCGATGCCGCACCTGATGCGATCAGGGCCGCCAGCGTGAGCGGGATACGGATCTTTTTTGAGACAGTTGCTGACGTTTTCATTCGGCTCAAACCTGTGCGTTCTGCCGTCGCGGTCTCGCCGACCACGCCTTTTATATGAAGTTCGAGCAGAACTTTACATGAACACTATGTGCATTGGTGTGAAATTGGAGAACGAGATCTCAGGAATTCAAATCGCGTGCGGGTTTGAAATTCAGCTGACGTCTTCAGGCTTTTTAATGGCTTGATGCTGGGCCCTATCTTCTTGTCGATATGTAGCGTGCTGCGATAAATAGGCCGCCGAATGTATGAGGATGAAAAGCAAAAGCTGGTCTTTTCGAGTGAGTGCAATCCGAACCTCATGGACTTGGCGCGGCAAGCGCCTGCGGTATCTGGAACTTGATGCGCATAAAGTTTTCCGACTGCGCGTCAAGTCAATGAGGAGACCAGCAGGGCGCCTGTCGATAACCGGTCAGCCCCGGCATAAGCAACGATCCTCGCGATGAAGTAAACGTAAAAAGCCGTTCCAAATCGCTTTGGAACGGCTAATCATCTTTAAAGGCTATTGCTAGTGCGGCGTGTAGCCAACTCCGCTCAGCCGCCCCGCGTGATCGATCAACTGACTAATCAACGTTTTTTGAGCGAGTCCTTTACGTCTTCGCGTGCATCGCCGACGCCTTTTTGCACCTTTCCGGCTGCCTGCTGCATATCACCCTTTGCTTCCTGGGTCTTGTTGCCGGTTACCTTGCCAACCGCCTCGTTGACTTTGCCCTTCGCTTGATTCACCACACCGTCTTTCTGATCCTTGTTCATCTTGATCTCCTTTCGTATCGAGGCGCGAAATCCCAGCCAGTTGGGATTCGCGGCGTCATGTCAGGGAAAGCGCCCTGAACGTGTAATCAGAATGGCGATTTCGAACGCCGCAGACCAGCCGCACACGTCTGATTCCCACGTAGGCGGAATCGCACATACGCGCGGAGCGCTCAGGGCGACGCTAGAGGAACATTGCGATAAACACTGTATGTTTGTACAGTACACATCTTGGCGCAATGGCTGAATGGAGGAGAAGACAATGGACTTCGACGACGATCGTATGGACACCCCCGAATTCGCACGCACGGTGCGTGACCTTGAGCGGATCACGCGCGATATAGCCGAGCGCTACATCGTGCAAGGTGTGCCTTTGACTTGGCGGTTGCTGCTCGCCATTGAGGCGGAAGCGCTCGCGGATCTCGGTTTTGCAGGGCGACATGAGTCGGCACTCCGCGCGCTGTTTGCGCGCCCGGACGACATGGCTTTTCCCGAAACCGATGATCTCGTCGATTTCGGGGCATCGAATGCCTTACCGCCAGTGTTTGTATTTGCCGTCGATGCCTACGATCGCGCTGCTCGCGCTGGACACCCTGAACTGGCAGTCGCCGTTGCGCATTGAGATATGGACTCGTGCTCGCGGGAAATCGAGCGAAGCCGCCGGGAAACCGGCGGCGGTTACTTTTTCAGCCGTGATTCAAGCTCTTAATCAGGCTGGAGCGCGTTAGCGTTGCATCGCATGTCATGCGCCGGGCAAGACAGAATGCCATCTGCCATTTCTTCTTATTGCTGGCGCTGGCCAATACGCCGTCATTTAAGA
The DNA here is from genome assembly GCF_002220365.1 of Caballeronia sordidicola. Classification (GTDB taxonomy): domain Bacteria; phylum Pseudomonadota; class Gammaproteobacteria; order Burkholderiales; family Burkholderiaceae; genus Caballeronia; species Caballeronia sordidicola_C. The sequence goes on from NZ_MTHB01000159.1 coordinate 163,823, forward strand.
TCGCACCAGAAGCGCCTGGAAATGCGACTTTCAGCCTGCAACAGCACTTAGATAAGAACTGAATCGCTATGAAATCACGATGTGTCGCAAAGCCGTCCATTAACCGAGGTACTCAAATGGATCGATAAGATCCGGCCGTAGACGTCGCCGTCAGCTTTCGCGTAATCTACTGCATACACGTTTACAACTAACGGATTATTGGGCCAATGACTGCTCCCGCGGAAACTCACGAGATTTTCGATCACGGGCGGGCCAATTGGTACGCCGATCCACGTAGCGCATTCGACTCCTGGATGGCGCATCAAGCGTTCAAAGCGTCTTCCGCAGACGTCTACAGAGCGCAATGGGGACTCTTCCTCGACTGGCTGATCGTTAAACGAAGCGATCTCCGAACGGTTGACCGACTTGCCATCGAACAGTTCGTCACCCAATTGGAGATTCGAAAACCACAGCGCGTTCGCTATCTGCGCCTTATCGAACGCGTACTCGACCATGTGCGCGAGATTGAAATGGCATCGACAAACCCAGCTCGCTTCATTGCCCAAGACGGCGAGGCGCCATGGCGAGATGCACGCGAAAACGAGCCAACGGGATTTCTCGCCCACGGTGAACGAGCGGCCCTGATCAAGTATCTCTTCTCTCCACTCGGCGGTTTGCCGACTGGGCAGCGTTGGCGAGAGCGCCGCGATCGTGCGCTGGTCGGTGCGTTTTTGGGAGGCGGGGTAAAAACGGGTGAGGCAGCGGCGCTGACCGTTAGTAACTATTCATGGAATCAGCCATGGCTTGTGGTCGAGGCTGCAAACTCCGCAGTAAATCGAGAAACCCGGCTCGCACCATTTGCGATCGCGTTACTCGACCAGTGGATCAGCGAGCGCAAAACGGCACTTTTACTCGGCAATCTGCTGTTCCCTTCTACGCCATCGGGGCGTCCGATGCACAAGGCCACCATGCTGCGCGCGATCGATGGCGTAATCGAAGCCGCCGGCATTGCCGATTCACGAACGGCACGGGCCAGTCCGCAAACCTTGCGCAATACCTTCGCAGCCGATTTGTTCGAAAGTGGTACGGCGCCCGAGCGCGTCGGGCAATGGCTAGGTTTCCAGCAACAAATCTCGGCGCATCGGCTGTATCGAGCATGGCAAAACTGGATAGGTGAGGAAATACGGGAGCGGGATTTAGCGCAGGCGCAAGAAAGCGCCCGCGAAGAAAGCCACAAATTCGAATAGCGGCCGGCTCCCGAAAAAGCTCACCTCTCCGTCTGTTCACTGGGGGTGTCGGCGATCTCGGGGGAGTGAAATCGGGCGACCGCGAGCAACCGCGACGACGCAGTACCCGATGACCGATCGCAATCCGGACAGGACAACTCGAACTCATCATCGCGCTGCGCAAGTTCAGGCTCACCGGTGACGCAAGTGGGACAGCTGGGCGGCACTGCGACAAAACCATCGATGTCCGTTCCCAACGCCTGCATTTCCTGCACTGACAGCCGTCCTTCCTCGACCATCGTGCAGATCAGCCGCGCGACGTTTTCGCTCATTCCGCATTGTCCGAGCAACGCGTCACGTTCGAAGGCCAGCGCGTCGATCTCGTCCGATTGCTCACGAATTCGCAACTCCAGCCGATCCGTGCGTGCCTTGGCGATGCTAAGTTGTTGAATAAAATCGAATTCCTTCTGGCTTGCTTGACGCACGCCGGCCTGATAAGTCGCCGCCATGCCGCGCAGAGAATCAAGTTCCACTAGCATCGGCTTCACTCGCCGCTCAGCCTCGCTGATCGCATCCTTGATCTGTTGCGCATAGTGCTCGGTGTTGTGTCGCAGTTCACCGTTCAATGCGTCCAGACGATCGCGCAGCACGGCGTTAGCCGTTTGCTCGGTTTCGAGCCGTTGAGTCAACGCAGCATGTTCCCGTTCCAACCGATGAGTCGACGCCTGCAAACCGCTTTGTGCCTCCAGTTCGCGGCCACGAAGCGATGCCAATTCGACCTCGAGTGCGCAATTGCGTGCTAATGCAGTATCGGCGCGTGCCTCGCTGCGACGAAGCGCCTCGTCGACCGTCGCACAACGTACTTCTGCATCGCGAAGCCGGCTTAATGCAGCATCTACGTCATCTTTTGCAGCATGGCGCTCACCTTCGAGCGATCGAATCGCAAATTCCTGCGCTTCCAGGAAAAGCTGCCCGAGCAATTCGCCGGCTCGTTCTTGCAGTCCTTCTGGAATCGCTCCGCTTTCGATACGAACCTGGGACGCGGATCTGATCCGAGTCCAGAATGCGTCGATATCCTTCGGAATATCGCTCGCACTACCGGTTTGGGTGAGATCTCTGACGGTAGCCGTTGACGGGCGAATGCCGAAATCGAAGAAGAGCCGCTTGCAGGCGTGTTGCGATAGCTCTTGTCGACGCGCACCGCTGGTTCGCATCGTCGCAAGCTCAGTCCGCAGGGTAAGACGTTCTGCGTCGTTCATAGGAACTCCAAATAAAATTCGTTCGTATAATAATACTTTACGTATCAAACGCTACAAATTTTGGTTGGACGGACAGACCGGTGCTTGTGCGTACTCTCTTTTCACCTCAATCGTCTATATCACACATACATCGCAGTGGCATCCGTGAAACATGTCGAGGTTAATCCGTCAAGCCGTTGATTACTAGCATCTTTTTTCAGCTTGACCGTTTCTGCAGATGTTCCACGGAGTTTTTGTTTCACGGTTCTCTCTCTTGGATCTCTCCGCTGCTTGAGAGTATTAGAAGTAAACACCTTTGAAACCTAGTTAAAGACGTTAACGCCACGGCAAAGCCTTACCAGATAAGGCTTTCCGAGCATGTCGGTGAGGGTCTGCGGGATAGAAGGTGAGAGAACACGGGGGCGATCGGTGTATAGGTTCGGGGACTAGCGTGAGGAGTCACGGGAGCGAACGTGAGCGAGTTCGGGAAGCGGGTGTTTTGGGAAGGTGAGGAAATACAGGGGCCGCGTCGGCTATAGACCATATGTGGCGGTACAGCACACGCCGGCAGGCCAATTTCTGCAGTGAGCGTTTGCAGGATAAAGAAAACACGCCTATTTCAATTAAAAATAGGTAACTATTACCTATAGGTGAGGCTTTCCAGGGGTCAAGCCAATTCCAGGGTGAGACTATGCGGGTGTAAACACTCGGAAGCCCCGATCGGCGAGGCGCGCAAACCGCGACGGTGAGGAAATACGGGAGAGTTACGCGGCGGTCGTTGGACCTGACCAATTTCGACGATGCTGCTGGTTTTAAGGGGTATTTCTGCAAAATCGGGCTGAAGGTGAGGGTTTTCGGGAGTAGTTTGCAGTTCGTCTAAAGCCACATCGATAGCTTTGGTGAGCGTTAAAGGTGAGACTTTTCGGGACCGCATGCGCTTGATCTTAAGGCTTGGATATCCTGCTCGGCAGATACCTTATCAACGAATATTATATTAAGTACATGATTTAAAAAGACTTAAGCTGGATTGAATGGGTTCGCATCTCGACAAAGGTGAGGTTTTTCGGGAGTGCTATTCCGTTGTGCGCAGCGATCTTCTTAATGTGAAAAAGAGTCAAAGGTGAGCGTTTACGGGACTCGTTTTGACCGGATTGGGGTGCTGAGGAAGCTTCTGCAGTGCGGAAATCCTCAAAAACTTTCGTTTGTGTCTTTAAAGGTGAGTGTTTGCGGGGGCTGGTGAGGGGCATGTATCGATCTTGCCAATCATGGGGGAATCCAAAGGTGAGGTTATGCGGGACCCTGGATGCGACGCTCGATAGCCTATTTTTAGGCCTAAACGCGGAGGAATAGGGTTCCCCGGCGACTGAAAGGTGAGTGTTTGCGGGAGTAATTGCACGGTAACTAGCGTGCTATCGAGAGTTAAAGCTTTGATAACTCGACAAATACCGCAATTTCTCCACGTTTTCATGAATTTTCGCCTTCCGGGGGAATTTAAAAAAACCACAGGGACGCGTAAAAAAATTTCAGGTGAGGGAATACGGGACCAGGTTCGAGGCGACTCAATTCGTTTCCGCAAGCGCTCAATCCGTTTACCCGCATGGCACGGGGCATCAATGCGATGAGGCGTGACGGTGAAGGTGAGTGTTTTCAGGAGCGCACCTCAGTGAGTTTTGCGTGTGGCATCCCCTTCACCGATACAGGGTGAGTGCGCACCTGTAGACGAGCTTCACCGTCATGAGTATGCTTTCCCAAAATTCTCTTGACTCCAGCATGGCAACCAAACGCGCGAAGAAGACCGACATAGTGAGTCCGAGTTCGGCTGAGCTGCGAAAAGCCGTCGAAGCCATCGCTATCCAGCCAAAAAGCGGCAAGATCACGCTTTTGACTCGCAAGTTATTCAACGTTCTGCTGGCTGTCGCTCAGCAGGCGGATGAATCCGGGGATACTTATCGCGCGCTTTTATCGGACATTGTTGCGAATGCGGCGTTCGATTCCAACGATACCGCGCTGGTGAAAGAGCATTTGCGCCGCATGGTGTCGGTGCAGGTTGAGTGGAGTACAGGCACCTCGAGCCTGAAGCCTGGGCGCAAGTGGGGCATATCGACGTTGATCGCCGACGCGGAAATTCTCGAAGACCCTGCGACGCGCCGCGTGTGGGTCGAATTTTCCTTCGCCCCCAAGATCAAGAAAAAGCTGCTCGACCCAGTGCAATACGCGCGCTTGAGTCTGCAGTTTCAAAGTCAGCTCCGCAGCAGTGCTGGCCTCGCGCTGTACGAAATCTGCGTCCGCTATCTGACGAATCCGAGTCATCTCACCATGCGTGAGACTTGGGAATGGTGGCGGCCGATCCTCTCAGGAACGCCTGACACCGAAGCGGGCGACGAAGCCAAGCGCGAATACAAATATTTCAAGCGCGACTATCTTCGACCGGCAATTGCGGAAGTCAATGCCGTTACGAACATCTTTGTCGAATTGATCGAGCACAGGGAAGGCAGGCGGGTAGCTGAAATTCAGTTTCGCGTGACTGAGCGCAAGCAGCCTATGCTCGCACTCGATGAACATCCGAACGTGTTCGACAGTACGTTGGTCGATCGCATGGTGAAAATCGGGATTCCGCTGAAAGATGCGCAAACGCTTTATGCGGACAGCGAGGAAAACCGGATTCGTTCGGCGTTGCAAATGACCGAGCAGAGAATGCGAAGCACGTCTCTGCCCCCGGTGCGAAGTGCAGCGGCGCTTTTCAAGGATGCTTTGAAGAAGGGTTATGCGCCCCAGGTCGAAGCATTGCCGGCAGTAGCGGCTCCAGCGAAAACCAACGGAGCGCCAGCGGACGACCTGAAGGCGCGCTTGCTGAGCGAATATTCCGTGTTTCGCCGGAAGGAAGCGCGCTCGTTATACGAGGAACAAGGTGAGTCTGAACGGGAACTGGCCCGTCAGACCTTTGAGGAGGATGTGTTGCCGGAGCTCGGCACCCACATGCGCGACGACTGGCGCAAGCGGGGGCTCGATTCAAAAATGGGAGAAACCTCGTTTTTTGACTGGCTTGCGCGCAAGACATGGGGAGAGCCGACCGACGGCGACCTGCTGGCATTCACGCTGAATCAAAGCCGTACCGCGTAGGCTACGTTGGAGGGACAGCAGGTGAAGGCGTGCTTGCCCCGCCTTCCTCCCTCTATTCGTTTTGTCGTCTGCCGCTGCTCCGGTTGCTTCATCGTTTTACCGTATCGGCCTGCAGCATCTTCTCTATCTGTTGAAGAATTTCGTCGCGTTTGTCTTTCGACAAACCACGCAAGCGCAACTCAAGCCTGTCGTCTCCGTAAGTCTTGAGATCGCCTACTGCAAGCCCGTCCATCTTGATTTCTAACCGCTGCGCATAGCGTTGACGGCCTGCGGGTTTCGGCGTTTCTTGTGCGCTTGCACGGCCTTTCACAATATCGGCGACTTGGCGGGTGCTCAGATCATCCGATGCAATTTTGTTGATCAACCGCAGCGTGGCATCTGCGCCGCGCGCCGTATGAAAGCGTGAGACCTGATAACCCATGTTTGAACCAAATCGATCCGGCCGGGCGACCATTTCATGCATCACGTTCTCGGGTAGCTTCGCGATAGCCAAAGCAACGGCGATCGTGGATTCGTCGAGGCCCAGGTGATCGGCGAGTTCCCGCTGGCTTTGAAAGTGCTTTTCATCGAGGAAACGCTTCCAGACGATGGCGTTATCGAAAACAGTTTGCGAGTCCCGTTGTACGTTTAGGTCGTATCCCAGCTTGTAGCTTTCGATGCCAATGGGAAGGTCAATGACAATCGCCTTAACGGTTTCCTTGTTGGCTTCCTTCAACGCCCGCACTCGCCGGCCGCCGTCGCTAACAAAGAAAGTACCCGGGTTTTCGTGATCGGGAATTACGTGAATCGCTTGCTGCTGGCCCTGCTTCGCCAGATTGACGGCCAATTCTGCGATGGACGCCTTCAAATAAAAATGCCTGGGATTGAAGGGACTCGGCTTGATGGCCTTAAGCGGCAACTCAATGACCTGGCCCTGTACGTATCTGTTTTTCCGGCGCCACGCCTTGAAGTTTTCCGATTCCTGCGCCGCTGGGTCATCGTGAAACTCGTCTTCGGTGTAGGCGCTGGAGCGACCGGTGACTTGCTTATCATTCCCCGCCTCTTGATTGACGATTTCGTCGATTGCATTGATGCGATCAAGGGCGGTGCGCTTTTCGCTGCTGGTGGTATCTGGCCGGGCTTTAAAGCCTTTTGCGAACTGGGTAGGTTTCATTAGGATCCTTTATGCGCATAAAGTCAGGGAAGCATGGCGAGAACTTCGTCTGCACACGCACGTATTTCAATGGCCGCCAGCCGCGCCCCGCGGTCGCTCATCTGAAGTACGGTCTGGCCTAACGCCATCGCCTGCTTGTAGCACTCTCGAGTTGGAATCTGGGTTTTCAGCAAAGGGAAACCCAACTCTTCCAGCGCTCGCTTCAGTTCGCGGGTCAGCATGCGTTTCTCCTCGGTTTTGTTGAGCAGAAACACCGCGCGCAGATCTTCATTCATGACCTGTGCTTGCTGAATGAGTTTGACGAGGCCCACGCTGGACCAGTAGTCGGCAGGTGACGACGATGTCGGGACAATGGCAACCGTCGCAGCGAGAAGGACGACGCCCGATACCTTTTCCGTAATTGAGGGCGGGCAGTCGACGACGATGATGTCGTAGTCATTGACGAATTTCTTGATCTCTCGATGAATCTGGGCCCCTGCTTCGGACAGGTTCACGATAGGGAAAGGGATGCCGCTGGCCTCGTCGGCCGCAGCGCTAGCCCAGTGGACCAGGGTATTTTGCCCGTCCGCGTCAACGACGAGCACTCGCTTTCCTTTCTCGTGAAACGCCGCGCCAAGATGCATTGCTATCGTGCTTTTCCCCACTCCGCCCTTCTGCTGCGTGATCGCAATGATTTCAGCTGCCACGTTTTGCTCCCAAATTTAGCTTTTCGAATTTTACATTGAAAACTCAATTTTTGTAGCGATAACTCGTCGAGTTGGCTGTTTGGCCGGTTTTCTGTGGGATTTATGCGCATAAAGTCCGGCGCGTTGGAGCAACTCAACAGCGCGGCGATGCCGTTGTCTCACATTGAATGCTACGGATCGTTTCGCGAAGGGGTTGCGTGTGTGATGCTGGTTTCTCACGCTGGAGTCTCACTTTTGATGCTTGGTCTGTACGCTAGTGAGTCGATGCATCGCTAAGCAAAAAGCGACAGCGAGTCGGGCGCGAGCCAGGAAATCCGTCCAGGAGGCGGAGCTTTATGCGCATAAAGTCGGCATTGCGCGTGGTGGTTTTTGAAGGCTGCTAGGGGCGAGAAGGTGCCAGCCTCGTCGACAGGGACGAAGCTTGATCAGTCGGTCCGCGCGGCGTCCTTGTGTGCGCAGTTCTAGGTGTCCTGTCACGTTTGAGATGTCGCGAATGATGTACAAGCCTGAACCTTATCTACAAGTGCCTGTTTGGCACCCTTCCCAAAACCATGCAAATTCGCCATCGAGCACCTCCGCTTGTTGAAATCGTATCTCTCTGGCCAAGTCGCTGCGGTCGTGAAGCAGAGCACAGCCGCTGCTTTTTACTTAAAATTATACTAATTATAATTATTCAACATAATAGACTTCAGCCAACGCCGGCTTATCTTGGACGCTAGTCTGATGAAGCTTTTAATCAAGCACGGACTTCAGGACGCAGAGATCGCACAAATGATTGAACCGGGAGCACGGTGAGTCCCAATCCCATCAACGTGTTGAAGTCATAAACCGCGAACTTGCATCAGCCCGAACCCGCCAAGGAACGAGATCAATTCGACTACCTCCAAATAAACGCGATCCGCACCACCTAAAAATCCCCTTCAAACCCCTACGGTCTGAAAGTATCCAAAGTATTTTGTAAGTATCCACTCGTAAAATCCGGCGACCGTGCGATGCCTGCGACTTCAATGCCCGTGACTTACTATGACCAGCCGTCGCGGACAAACCAGCAAACGGACAAACCAGCAAACGGACAAACCAGCAAACGGACAAACCAGTCATCCCTTCCACTTAGCCAAGGGCATTTCAGTGCATCTGACCTCGACTCTCGCCGCGTGGTCCGCCCACGACACGCGTCTTCTCATCGCCTGCGCGCTCGGCCTGGCGTCAATCATCGTTTTCATCAGCGCGCTGAAACTTGCGCCGTTTCTCTCAATCCTCGTCGGCACTTTTGTCGCGGGGTTCACGGCGAGCTTGCCGCTGGAAGCGGTCGCGAGCGCGTTCAGCAAAGGGGCGGGCGGAATCCTGGGGGATGTCGGCATCATCATCGCGCTCGGGGCCATGCTCGGCGCGCTGATGGCGGAGTCGGGCGCGGCCGACCGGCTGGTCTCCACCATCCTCGATCACTCCACGCCGCGCACGTTGCCGTGGCTGATGGCGCTGGTGGCCATCATCATCGGCTTGCCGCTGTTCTTCGAGGTGGGTCTCGTCATGATGGTGCCGATCATCTTCGTGATGGCGCGCCGCTCGAAGCAGCCGATCCTGCGTATCGCGATCCCCGCGCTTGCCGGGATGACGACGCTGCACGCGCTGCTGCCACCGCATCCGGGTCCGCTGATCGCCGTGAGTGCGCTGCACGCGGACCTCGGGATCACCATGGGGCTGGGTTTTATCATCGCGATTCCCGCTGTGATTCTCGCCGGGCCGGTCTACGGCATGTGGCTGTCGCGCCGCATGCACGTGGAGGAGCCGGAGGAGATGGGCAAGCTGTTCTCATCGAAAGTCGATGAGAACGGAGCGCTCGACGCGCCGAGCTTCGGCATTTCGCTGCTGACCATTCTTCTGCCTGTCATCCTGATGCTTGGCCGAACGGTGGCGAAACTGGCGATTCAGCCCGAAAGCCTTCTCTTCGATACCCTCAATTTTCTCGGTGAGCCACTTATCGCCCTGGGACTCACCGTTCTTTTCGCGATCGTTGCGCTGGGCTGGTCGCGCGGCATGCCGCGTGAGCGCGTGAGCGGCATCCTGCGCAAAAGCCTGCCGCCGATCTGCGCTTTGCTGCTGACCATCGGCGCGGGGGGCGGTCTCAAGCAGACGCTCGTCGTCGCCGGCATCAGCACGACGATCGGCAAGATCGCCATCGGCTCGCACATGCCGCTGATCCTGCTGGCCTGGCTGATCGCAGTGGCCTTGCGCCAGGCGACCGGCTCGGCGACCGTTGCCACCACGACCACCGCGGGGATCATCGCCCCGGTCGTGGCGGGCTTGAGCGCGACCCACAACTCGCTGCTGGCGCTGGCTATCGGCGCCGGTTCGGTGTTCTTCTGCCACGTCAACGACGCCGGTTTCTGGATGATCCGCGAGTATTTCGGCTTGCAGTTGAAGCAGACCGTCTATGTCTGGTCGGTGCTGCAAACCATCGTCTCGGTAGTCGGGCTCGCTTTGACGCTGGTCATGTGGGGCGTGCTGACGTAAATCGTGGGGAGATTGGCAAGGCAAGCGGGCACTCCAACCCTAAAATGCAAGAAGGAGATATCGATCATGCTTGCCTTGCGCCCCTCATGTGAATGCTGTGGAAAATCTCTGCCGCCGGACGCGCGCGACGCGATGATCTGCAGCTTCGAATGCACGTTCTGCGAAGCCTGCGTAATGTCCCGGCTCAGTAACGTGTGCCCCAATTGCGGCGGCGGCTTCCAGCTCCGCCCGATCCGGCCGAAAGCGATGCTCGAGCGCCGGCCGGCCTCGACCGACGTACACCCGGCCGGCGTGAACGAGCAAGAGCATCGTGCATTCTTCAATCGCTACGGTGCGATTCCGCCTTCCGAACGATAAACGCAAGCAGGCCTGAAGGCCGTCAGCTGATGACGTCGCAATCGTCGCAACCGTCGCATTCCCCTGCCTCAGGGCATTCCCTGATCTGAGCGGCGCTCATACCGGTGCGCACGAATCGTCGATTCCTCCTCATCGACATGCGCTCGCACAATCTGTTCATCGATCCACTCCATGAACGGAAGCCAGCATGCCAACACCCCAAACCGGCCGGACCCTCCATATTGGCGAGGGCTTTGAAGGCCCGGGCGTCAATCTCGCTCACATCAACGTGCTCGTCGGCCCGCGCAACGGCCCGGCGGGCCAAGCGTTCGCCACCGCACTTGCCACGCCTTCGGCCGGCCACGCGCCTTTTGTCGTTATTGCACAACCTGGCGTGCCGACCAAACCGCTCACGCTGTATGTCAACAAGGCTCCTATAGCTGGTGAATTTCACGGCAACGCAACTTGGGGGGCATCGCAGGCGGGCATTGCGAAAGCCGTCGCCGAATCGCTCGAAGACGGAACGTTGCCACCGGAAGCAGAAAACGATTGGGTGGTGGTAACCGCCAACTGGGTGAACCCGTCTACCGACGATCTGGACGCGGTCTTTCGCAACAACTATCGCGCGGCGAAAAACGCTATCAAAGCCGCCATGCTCGGCTTGCCGTCGAAGGAAGACGTGTTCGCCGCCGCGCGCGAAGTATCGAATCCCTTCTACACCCCCAGTTTGCCGCAGGCATCCCTCTAAAAATCAGCGCGCCGGTGCCGTACTCGGCAACCGTCGCCATGCGTCATGGAGAACCAAAGAATGGAATTCGTCCGTCTGGGCCAGTCAGGCCTGAAAGTATCGCGCCTGTGTCTCGGCACCATGAATATGGGCACCCCGCAATGGAAGCCGTGGATTTTTGACGAACAAAGAAGTGAACCCATCGTCCGCCACGCGCTGGAGGCGGGGGTGAACTTCATCGACCTGGCGGATTTTTATTCGGCAGGCGTCGGAGAAGAAGTCGTCGGCCGCATTCTCGGACGTCTTGCGCGGCGTGAGGAAATCGTGGTGACGACCAAGGTCGGCTATGACATGGGCTCGTATCAGAACGCTGGCGGTCATTCGCGCAAGCATGTGCTTGACGGCATCGATGCATCGTTGCGGAGGCTGGGCATGGACTATGTCGACATCTACATGCTGCATTACTTTGATACCACCACGCCCGTCGAGGAAACGATGGGTGCGCTCAATGACATCGTCCGTTCGGGCAAGGCGCGTTATATCGGGGTTTCGACCATGTACACGTGGCAACTGGCGAAGATTGTCCAGACCTGCGAGCGGCATGGCTGGCACAAGCCTGTCAACATGCAGTTGCAGTTGAATCTCGCATACCGCGAGGAAGAGCGCGAAATGATGCCGTATTGCGCCGACCAGGGATTGGGCGTGTCCGTCTTTAGCCCACTGGCGCGCGGTCTCCTGACGTGCGACCCCGCGTCCACGCGTAACCAGACCGACTTCTTTACGTCGCAAATGTACGGCGACGCAGCGTCGCGGGAGATTGCGGCATCGGTGGCGCGCGTGGCGAAGCGGCGTGGCGTGAGCGCGGCGCAAATCGCGCAGGCGTGGGTGCTCCAGCGCGATGGCGTCGCCAGCATGCTGGTCGGTGCGGATTCACCTGCCCAGTTCGATAGCGCGCTTAGCGCGCTCGGCTCCCGCCTGGACGCGGACGAACTGTACGAACTCGATCGCAATTACACGCCGTGCGATGTCATCAATGACTACACGGCCGGGCGTCGTACCGCGCGCGAATCTCGCGCGCCACAAGGTGACTTTGTTCAACCGATGAAGGACGCCGCATGAATCTGCTTCGCAAAGAGCATTACATCAATGGCGCCTGGCACAAAAGCGCCGAGACTTACGCCGTCTGCAATCCGGCTACGGGAGAAATGATCGCAGATGTCGCGAAGGCCGGCGCAGAGGAAACGCACCAAGCCATTCACGCTGCGGAGATCGCGTTTCCCGGTTGGCGCGCACTCACCGCCAAAGAGCGTGGGGCGAGGGTCAGGCGCTGGGGCGAACTAATGCTTGAGCATCGCGATGCGCTCGCTGAACTGCTGACGCGTGAGCAGGGCAAGCCGCTCGCGGAAGCAAAAGGCGAAGTGGCCTATGCCGCAAGCTTCCTCGAATGGTTCGCCGAAGAAGCGAAACGCAGCTACGGAGATGTGATCCCCAGCCCGAAGCCCGGCTCGAAGATCATCGTGACGCGCGAGCCCGTCGGCGTGGTCGCAGCCATCACGCCCTGGAACTTCCCGCTTGCCATGATCACGCGCAAAGCCGGCCCTGCATTGGCGGTTGGTTGCACGATGGTGCTGAAGCCCTCCGAGGAAACCCCGTTGAGCGCGTTGGCACTCGCTGTGCTGGCCGCAGAAGCGGGCATCCCGGCGGGCGTGTTCAACGTGGTATCCGGAGATGCTGTTGCGATTGGCGCGACGTTGACCGCATCGCCCGTGGTGCGCAAGTTGTCTTTCACCGGATCAACGCGCGTGGGCAAGCTGCTCGCCGCGCAATCCGCGGACACGTTGAAGAAACTCTCGCTGGAACTTGGTGGCAACGCGCCGTTCATTGTGTTCGACGACGCTGATCTCGACGCTGCAGTGCAAGGCGCGATGGCATCGAAGTTTCGCAACACGGGCCAGACCTGTGTATGCGTGAATCGATTTTTCGTGCAGGCGGGCGTGTATGCCGAATTCACACAGCGCTTGACCGACGCAGTAAGCAAGCTTCGCGTAGGGGACGCGCTCCAGCAGGAGGTCGACCAGGGGCCGCTCATCAACGAGGACGCGTTCAGGAAAGTTGGCGATCACGTCGCAGACGCACTGAGCAAGGGCGCGTCCGCACTAATCGGTGGGCATCCTCATGCGTTGGGCGGGACGTTCTACGAACCAACGGTACTCGCTCATGCGAACCGCACCATGTCGATCGCGCACGAAGAAACGTTCGGACCGGTGGCGGCCTGCTTTTGCTTCGAAACTGAGGCCGAAGCGATCGCGCTTGCCAACGGCACCCCGTTCGGACTCGCCGCCTATTTCTATACGCGTGACCTGGGGCGCGCGTGGCGGGTAGCTGACGCGCTTGAGACGGGCATGGTAGGTATCAACGAAGGAATCATATCGACGGAGGTGGCGCCGTTTGGCGGGGTCAAGCAATCAGGTCTTGGCCGCGAGGGATCGAAGTATGGCCTCGATGAATACCTGGAAATGAAATACATGATGATCAGCGGCCTGATGGGCATTGGTCGCTGAATGGCGAAAGATGCTGGCCGTGCGCAGCAAGCAGCGCTGCCGCCCGCACATAGCCGGCGTTAGCGCAATCGAAGAACATATGGGTAAGGAGACGCAGTGAGTCATCAGGACACGTCAAGCAGTGCATTCCCGATCAGTCCGCCGCCTCATGCGGCCACAACGCCTGTTCGTGCGCCGGCGCCGCAGACGCCGAAGCCGGTTTTACTCGACGACATTCCATTAAACCGATTTCACATAAAAATTGCAGGCCTGACATTTGGCGCCCACTTCACCGAAGGTTATGCGCTCGGCACGGTGGGATACGCGCTCGCATCGATGAACCGCCAGATGCCGCTCGATTCATTCTGGATGGGTGCAATTGGCAGTTCCGCTTTAATCGGAATTTTCCTCGGCAGCCTCGTATTTGGCCGATTGTCGGATCGATTGGGCCGCCAGCGCATCTTTCTTAGCAGCTTCGTCATCATCACAGTAGCGGCGTTCCTGCAATTCTTCGCTACCTCACCTACGGAGTTGTTCGCGTTGCGGGTATTGATTGGCTTCGGCATGGGCGGCGACTTCACGGTTGGGCATGCCATCCTCGCCGAGTTTTCGCCGCGAAAGCATCGTGGCGCGCTTCTGGGTTCCTTCAGCGTGGTGTGGACTATCGGTTACGTCGTAGCGAACGTGCTCGGCATGTCGTACGGACATGCAGGACCCGACGCCTGGCGCTGGCTTCTCGCGTCTGCAAGTCTTCCAGCGCTTATTGTGCTGGTATTGCGTATTGGCACGCCGGAATCGCCCCGTTGGCTGCTGGGCAAAGGTCGCCTCAAGGAGGCGAATGACATTGTGCTTAAGCATTTCGGGCCAGGCGTAACGCTTGACGCGGAAGATGCAATGGCCAGTGTCGCGACGAAACAGGGTTATGCACGTCTGTTTCAAGCCGACCTGATCCGGAGGACCCTCTTTAATTGCGGGTTCTTCGTGTGCCTGGTGATTCCCTACTTCGCTATCTACACTTTCCTGCCCGGCATCCTGAAGGTAATCGGCCTGAGCAACGGTTTCGGTGCGGATCTGCTGCTGAATGCGGTGCTGGTGATTGGCGCTGTGCTGGGAATTTGGCTGACCATCAAGCTGCCGCGCCGACACTTCCTGATCGGATCGTTCGCAGTCACTTGCGCAATGCTGGTAACCATGAGCTTGCTGCCATCGTCCGCAACGCTCGCCATGATTGTTGCGTTCGCTGTCTTTACCTTGACCATGTCGGCATTCAGCAATCTCGTTGGTGTCTTCCCTCCAGAATGCTTTCCGACAGAAGTTCGCGCGTCGGGTGTTGGGCTAGCCATTGCATGCAGTCGGCTTGGTTCGGCGATTGGTACGTTCCTCTTGCCCGTTGGTATCGCGGAGATTGGGTTCCATTACACAATGATGGTGCTGGCCGCCGTGCTGCTGATTGGCATGATCGTATCGATGGCCTGGGCGCCCGAGACGCGTAATCTCACTTTGCGCGCCGCAAGCGGTGCCTCATAACCGGAACGGTCCCTGCACAAACCACCGCTCCCGAAAACCCTCACCCATCTGAACCCATCTAAAAGCCCAAAGGCGTCCGCATCGCGGACGCCTTTGGGCTTTTAGGCGTCCATGACCGCGCCCATCCCACCCACACGCACCATTTCGCTCTTAGGAACTCTCAATTTTGTCCTAATTCTTTAAGAGAGTTCCGAGGGTCATCCGAGGTACCCGGTCTTAATATTCATTCACTCGCAGACGAACCGGTTCATCGCCTCCCACACGAATCCAGACGATGAAAAAAACAGGTGGCTCGCACTGCGCGCTCAGCATGACAGGACGAAGTAGTCCTAAGCGCTGTAAGTGTCTACAAACCCGCATTCATTTCTCTACTGGAAACGTTCATGAAATCATTTCTCTCCACCCTCGCTGCTGCTGCAACCCTGGCCACGATGGCACTCGCTTCGAGCGGCGCAAGCGCTGCTGACGGCACGATCACCTTCAC
>NZ_MTHB01000081.1 GCF_002220365.1 Caballeronia sordidicola
CGGCGCACGATTCACGCGGCGACCAACAAGAGCGAGCAGTTCAATGACTTCGCTCAATGGCTGATGTTCGGTGGCGAAGGCGTGATCGCCGAAAACGTCCGACACGAGCAGCGCAAGGTGATCAAGTACAACCACCTCGTCGCGAACATGGTGATCCTGTACAACGTGCAGTGGATGTCGCGCAAGTTGAAGGAACTGCAGGAGAAGGGGCATCCGGTCGATGCCGAGGTCCTCAAGGTGCTGTCGCCGTACCGGCGCGAGCACATCAACCGGTTCGGCGACTATCTGCTGGATCTCTTGCGCTCCGTCCCACCGCTCGATCCGACGATTGATTTCGCATTCAAATCAGCCGCTTAGATTGAGATGTGGCGGATTTTTAATGAATCCCGGTCGGGCCTCGACTTGCTTTTCGAACGAAAGTGATGAATCGGGTGGATTCCCCCTTCTCATCGAAATGGGGCGGATCAAGCTACTCGCCGGTCGATTACAGGGAGAAAAAATAATGGTCGCCACGATCCGGAAGGTCAAGAAGGTTCGGTCGTTCGAGAACGAGCCGGCGTTCGTCAAATATCTGCCGTATTCTTACCACGTCACGGATCACGCCATCAGCACGATCAACGGCGAATATCTGATGGTCTTCAAACTTCGCGGCCGAACGCACGATTGCGCGTCGAACGCTGATCTCGTTCACTGGCATCGCGACTTAAACAACCTGTTCAAGTCGGTTGGCAACGAACACGTGAAATTCTGGACGCACCTGCACCACCGAGAAATCACCAATTTCCCGGAAAGCGAATTTGCGTTGTCCTTTCCCCGGCAAGTCGATCGGAACTATCGGAAAAGTTTCGACGACTTCCCGCTGATGGTCAACGACCTGTATCTAACGGTTGTCTACAACCCGGTTGGAGACCTTACGCAAAAGTTCCTGGCCCGCTTCGAGCGCCCTTCACATGGTGAGCTGGATGACATGCAGGTGGAAGCGCTTGCTTCATTGGAAGACATTGCCTCGCAACTGCTTGGAACAATGAAGCCCTATGGCATTGAGCGACTCGGCGTGTATTACAGGGATCAGCGTGGTGTTCGGATCGCCGAGGAAAGCGCCGATGAGGGGGACGATCAAGCGGATTCGGATGACCTGCTCGCTGACACGGGTGACGTCGAGGTTACGTCCGCTGCTACGGAAACCGGCGCGCAGTTCGCATTTTCCAGTGCACTCGAGTGGCTCGGCTTTCTAGCGAACAACGAAGCCTCTCCCGTTCCGGTGTGCCGTGACCGCATCCGCAGCTACCTCATGATAAACCGGCCTGTTAGCTCGATGTTTGGCGACGTCATGCAGATTCGCGGCGAGGAATCAGATATGTACACAGCCGCCGTCGAGATCCGCGACTATCCCGAAGAAACAGAGCCGGGTCAGTTAAACCTCCTGATGGAGGCTGACTTCGAATTCTTGCTGACCCAGTCGTTTTGCTGTGTCTCCTCAATGGCTGCGAGCGTGTTCTTGACCAACCAACAAAAGGCGCTCCTAGAGACGCGCGACAAGAGCGCGTCGCAAATTCGTCAAATCACCGACGCGAACGACGATGTAGTTTCTCGCCGCTTCATTATGGGTTGGCATCACGGCACGGTCCATGTGACCGCCACGACTGCCAAGGGTGCGCAAAAGCTCGCGCGCAAAGTCCGCGTGATGCTCAATCAGTGCGCGATCAGCGCGAGCCCCGTCGGATTGGCGTCGGAAGCAGCGTATTACGCGCGGCTGCCGGCCAACAACGTATTCGCGCCGCGGTCCGCTCCAATCAATAGCTGGAATTTCTTGTCGTTTTCGCCGTTTCACAACTTCATGTCAGGAAAGCCCGATGGCAACCCGTGGGGGCCAGCCGTTTCGTTATTCAAGACAACATCGGGAACGCCACTCTTTTTCAATTTCCACTCGACGCCTCCCGGCGAAAACTGGCTCGGCAAGCGGCCCGCAGGTCACACGATCATCCTTGGCAAGACCGGGGCGGGAAAGACCACCCTGATGAATAAGCTGCTGTCGGATGCCAGCAAATTTAGTCCGCGCATGGTCTGCTACGACAAGGATCGCGGGATGTTCCCGCTGGTAATGGCGCTCGGTGGCCATTACACGGTCCTTCGGGACGGTGAAGCGACTGGCTGGCAACCGTTGCAGCTCGAACCCACGCGCGCGAACATCCTGTTCGTCAAACGCTTGGTGCGTCTGCTCGCTGAGACTTCCCTCAACGGCCCGCTGGACCACGTCGACGTGGTGAGCCTGAACGAAGCCGTTGACGCTGTCATGGGAGGCGACGCCAGCGGCGACGCACTCATTGCTCACGAGCAACGCACGCTGACAGCAGTCGCGCAGCATATTCCGAATCCGTACCGCACCAATCATTCTGACAAGCCGACCCTCGCGTCCTTGCTCGAACCGTGGTTACGCGGTAGCGAGCACGGCTGGCTGTTCGACAACGACGGCGACGCACTGAATCTGGAAACGCATGATATTTTCGGTTTCGATCTTTCGGATTTCATCGTTGCGCCCGGCGAAAGGTCTCCTATTGCCCGCACGCCCCTGCTCATGTACCTCCTCTACCGCGTCCGAAAGTCAATCGATGGAACGCGTCGCTTCCTGCAGGTTTTCGACGAATTCGCCCAATACCTCGACGACCCGATCATGGACGTTGAAATCAAACGAGGGTTGAAGACCGACCGGAAGAAGGATTGTGTTTATGTTTTCGCGACGCAAGAGCCGAACGATGCGCTCGACAGCCGGATCGGCAAAACCATCGTCCAGCAATGCATCACGAAGATTCTTCTCGAGAATCCGGACGCTGACGCCAATGACTACGTCAACGGGCTGAATCTGACGGCCGCAGAGTTCGAAGCAATGCTCTCCATTCCCGAGAACAGCCGCCAGTTCCTCATCAAACAGGGCGGTAGCTCAGCGCTTGCCGAAATGGTGCTGAAGAACATGGATGAGGAGATCAGCGTGTTATCCGGAACGCCCGATAACGGCGACAAGCTCCAACGAATCATCGAGCAACTGGGTACTACCGATCCGGACGTGTGGCTCCCTGCCTACTACGGCGCCGTCGTGCGCAAATCCGCGTAAGGAATCGACATGAAACGATTTGCATTTGTCGTCGTCGCATATATCTCGCTCCTACCCTGCGCCCACGCGATCGATGTCACGATCAGCCCCGCGGAGCTAACTCAAATGGCGTCACAGCTGACGACAATGAAAGCGGAGCTGCAACAAGCACAGCAACAGTATGCGGCGCTCACCGGATCGTCGGGTATCGGATCCATGCTCTCGGGCGATACCTCCCTGCTTCGTGGAAACCTGCCGTCGAACTGGAATCAGGTTTATGCCGACGCCATGAATAGCAATTCGAGTGTAAGTGGTTCAGCTTCCACGATTCTTTCCTCGTTCCAAGGGCAGATCAACGGCATGGGGCGCACCGATGCGTTGGCGTTCATCAACCAGAAATTGGAAGAAAAGGGCGCGACCGACCGAGCGATGGGCATGCAGTCGTACAACAATGAGATGGCCGAGCTCAACAATATCCAGGCGCTAACGGACCAGATCGACCAGACGACGACCCCCAAAGAAATCATGGACCTGCAGGCTCGAATTCAAACAGCCCAGGGCTCGATTCAAGGCGAGCAAGCGAAGCTTCGATTGATGGCAATGCTTCAACAATCGCAAGACAAGCTTCTAGAGCAGCAAAAAACGCTGGCTGTGCGTCGCTACACCATCGGCACCAGCGCCGACGACAACACGACGCCTAATATCACCGGAGATTGAACTAATGATGAGAGCACTATTTTTCTTTCCCCTGGTCCTATTGGCAGCTTGCAATCAGGCTTCCAGCGTCCATTCCGAGCGTACGAGGGATTGGTATATGCAACACGACACTGAGCGTCTTGCCAGGGTTCCTGAATGCAAAAATGACGCAGCGCAACTTGCGACTCCAGACTGTCAGAACGCTATCGCGGCGCAACAGCAAATCACAGTCTTGGGCAAATAGGTGGCATATGGCTACTTTTAACGCGACGACGCAAATTTTCAGCTATATCGATACTGTGGTTTCGCAGTTCGTCGCCGCCAACCTGGGGCGCATTATCACGGCGGTTACGCCGGTGGTTGCGCTAGGGCTAACCATTTCTTTAATGCTTGAAGGACTCTTCTTATTGGCAAGGCCGGGCCACGAACCATTGACCGGTCTTGTCGAGCGGTTTGTCAAGTACGCGCTGGTCATTAGTATTGCCAGCGCCGGCGGATGGTACCAAACGTCGCTTGCTAACGTAGCGATGAAAACACCTGACGAGTTCGCCTCGCTATTCATCATCAACGGCGCGTCAGGGAGCGACCAGCAAAATCAGATCGCCAGTGTTATAGACAAGGCGATCGACGACGGCTTGCATGTTGCGAAAACCGCATTCGAAAACGCTGGTGTCATGAGTGGCCCCGGCATCGCAAGCGGCTTTCTAGGGGTGGCTGTGATTGTTTGCACAGTGATTATGTGCGGCATGGGTGCGGGGTTGATCATCATGGCGAAGTCCATGTTGGGCGTTGCAATTTGCTTCGGCCCAGTCTTCATATTTTCCCTGCTTTTCAAGGGGACATCCGATCTCTTCAGCCGGTGGATCGGAACGGTTATTAACTACGGACTTGTGACGGTGCTGGTCGCCGCTGTGTTTGGGCTATTGATGCACTTTTATTCGTCGGCAATTGCTGCGGCAGCCGTACCGAACGCCAGCTCGCCCATCCTAGTATCGATCATGGTCTGTGGATTGATTACGGTTGTCTCCTATTTCGTGATGAAAGAAGTTCCTCATATGGCCGCAAGTTGGGGCAACGGTGTTTCCGCCGACATATTCAAGCATCTCAGACGTTCAACCCAGCCGCCCAGTCAGAAGCCAGCAGAAACCCCGAGTAGCAGCAGCACGAGCAAAACAGGTGGCTCAGCAAGTCCGTCGACAAGTAGTGCGAGCAGCAACAGCGCTAGCGAGCAAACCACTGTCTCCAACTCTGGGACGACGGATGGCTCGGGAATGCAAGGGTTTGCAAAAGGATCACGCAATTGATCGCAAACGCATCCGTCGTTTAATTAATCCTCGTTATTGCAGTTCATGGATTCATCCAAAAATCATGCTATTCAATTCGAGGGTCGCGATGATTCACCTTGGCAGCACGGTCGGGATTTTACTTGCCTTCGGACTTCAGGGATGTGCGAGCGGGCCAAAGCCGGCGCCGCAGCCCGACATGTCACATCTCGTACCCGTGAACAGGACAATCCCGAGCGAACTGGCCGGACAACAGATCGTTCTGCCCAATGCGGGAGCCAGCCAAAGTGAAAAATGAATCCGCCCTCGCACCCATTGCTCGCGCCGATATTGAGAAATACCGGGCTGAGCGACGTGGGTTGGAAATTGACTATCTCGACGAGGTCCTTGAATCGAGAAAGCGCGCCTGGATTGTCGCCACCGGGTTTGGCACGCTCGCGAGCGTCTGCGTCATTGCGGTCCTTGGCGTCGTAATGCGTTATAGCCAGCCCGTCCCCGAGCACATGTTAACGATTAACAAAGACACGGGCGAAGTCCAAGAGGTCTCGCTCGTTAGGGGTGAGAAGACCTACGGCGACGTGGTCGATAGTTTCTGGATTGCTCAATACGTAGTTCACCATGAATCGTACGATTTCTACGCCGCCCAGGGAGACTATGACGCCATCGGCCTCATGTCGACCGGCGATGTTGCTGATGAGTTTCGGGTGACAAACGCATACGGCACATCCAGCGCAATCGACAAGCGGCTCGGCGACTCCGAAAACACGCGTGTCCACGTGACGTCCGTTATCACCGACGTGGCTCACGGCGTCTCGACGATCCGGTATACGACCACAAAGAAATACCGCACCCGCCCGCTTCCCGAGCCGCCGCAATATTGGATTGCGACCATCGGGTATCGATATGTAGTGAGGCCGATGACAGCCTCGCAACGATATATCAATCCGCTGGGTTTTCAGGTGACCAGCTTCCGCACAAATGCGGAATCAGCGGGCCGCGTCGGAGGATGACATGACAATCCGATCCCTTTCCTTCCTCGGTATCTCGATCGCGACCGTGCTCGCGTTCTCGTCGCCTGCATTCGCCGTGTCACCAAAGACGAATTCGCCGTACGACTATCGTATCAAAACCGTCATCTATAACGCGGCAGACACGGTACAACTGAACGCTGTCACCGGCATTCAAATCCATATCAAAGTTGCGCCCGGCGAAAAATATGTGACCCATGCCTTTGGCGACGATGCGGCGTGGGAGTTTTCACACAAGCTGAATCATTTTTTTATCCGACCAAAGGCCGAGCTCAGCGACACGAATCTTACTATTGTGACGGACCGACGCGTCTACAACATCCTTCTTCATTTCATCGGAAGCTATAAAAAGAAAGACGCTGACGGAAAGGTGGTCGACGCGTTCATCGCGAACCCGTGGTCGATGAAGCAGGCAACCGTAGAGCTCAACTATCGGTACCCACTTGATGACGCGGCAGCATCCGATCAGCAGCGCAACGATCAGCGGATCAAAGACGCGCTCGCGCGCGCGGACCGCCAAAGCCCCAAAAATCTCAGTTACGAAAGGACGAACGATCCAGCTGCGCAGGACATTGCCCCAGTGAACATCTGGGATGACTACCGCTTCACCTATTTCAAGTTTCCGGCAAATGCGGAACTGCCGACCCTTTTTGTGATCGGCTCCGACGGGAAAGAAAGCACGGTCAACACGCATGTCGAAGGCCCAGACCACAACATCATCGCAGCGCAAATGGTGGCGCGCGAATGGCGCGTGCGCGCTGGTGACAAGGTCGTTGGCGTGCGCAACGACAGCTTTGATCCCACTTTGGGCGGGAATCCAAGCGGGGTTGCCGCGCCCGGCGTTTCACGCGTGCTCAAAACCAATGATAGCGGGAGCGACGAATGAAAGGCCGCGACGTAGATATCGACCACTTGGTCGATGACGATCACAGGATCGATGACGGGCGCGAAAGTCTCGGCGCTTCGGGTCGGCGACGCATACCCGGCGCACGAGCTTTCGTCGCGTTCATGTGCGTGATCGGCATGATTCTCATCGGCTTCATGGTATGGCGCGCATTTCACCCGGCAAAATCACCAGATGATGGTACGGGCAAACCGCAAACAATGACCAACGCGCTCCCCAAATACGAATTTAATGCGTCCCCGCTTGGCGCGTCGGCAAATTCACCTGCCAGCAACGTCGCAGCGGTGAACGCGAATGCGCCGAGCGACACGAGCCCGCCAACGGCGCGACCCTCAGCCAATCAGAAACACGTCGCGACACCCGAAGAAATTGCATCTGCTCGGCGCTTGGGCCAGGGAAACGGCTCGGCTGCCGGAAGCGCCCAAGGCGGCGATCAGGTCTCGGAATCGACTGTGTCGCGCGTGGCGGTACGAGCGGAGCCAAGTCGGGATAGCGCAGGACTCGCCTCAAAGATGACCTCGGTACCGACCGAAAGCGCGAAAGCTTCAACGCTCAAACATGCAAGTTTGACGGTCCCTTCTGCCACGATGATCCCGTGCGGCAATAAAACGGAGCTCGACACGACGGTGCCTGGCATGGTTTCTTGTCAGGTGAGCCGAGACGTCTATTCGGCAGATAGCAAAGTGCGCCTCATCGACAAGGGCGCGATCGTCACCGGTGAGATCTCCAGCGGCATCAAGCAGGGGCAAGCTCGTGTCTTCGTGCTTTGGACACGTCTGCGCAATCCTGACAATGTCGTCGTCAACATTGATAGCCCGGGGACCAATCGCCTCGGCAGTGCGGGCATACCGGGGCAAGTCGATACTCATTTCTGGGATCGTTTCGCCGGTGCCATGTTCATCTCGGTGTTTTCGGACGTCGGTCAAGCTCTTGTGCAGGTCGCGGCAAACTCTGCCAATCACGGCGGGGGAAACACGCAGGTCAATCTCGACAACACGAGCAACACCTCAGATTCACTTGCTCGCGAGGCGCTTCGCGCGTCGATCGACATTCCCCCGACACTGTACGACCAGCAAGGCGACACCGTATCGATCTTCGTTCGACGAGATCTGGATTTTAGTGACGTATATGGGTTGAGCGCAGATGGTAGTTAGCTCTGCTCCCCGCATCATTGCTCGCGACGCGTCGGTCTTGGCCACCTTAGCCCCGCTCGCACCGTATCTTGATGACCCCGACGTCTTCGAAATACGGGTCAATAAATTCTGCCAGGTGGTCGCCGTCACGACGACCGGGCGCGCCCTGCACAACGACCCCGCTATTTCGCAAGCGTATCTCGAAAAGCTTACCAACACGCTGCTTAGCTGGAACGGATTGGGCAGACGTCCCATCAATAACGTGCTGCTCCCCGATGGCTCGCGAGGCATTATCTGCTGGCCTCCCGCTGTTCTTGAAGGCACCATACTCATCGCCATTCGCAAACATCTGGCGGTCAACAAGTCTCTCGAGACCCTGCGCGACGAAGGAAGATTCCAAGGGTGGCAGCGTAAAACTCAAGCAGATCTGACGACACTCGAGCCGTTCGAAGAGGACCTACTTGCCCGGCTCGAAGCGGACGACCTCGTGGGTTTCCTTCGCTTGGCCGTGACGAGCAAGAGGAACATCGCAGTGTCCGGGAAAACAGGTTCCGGCAAGTCCACCCTCACCCGCACGCTCCTCAATGAGGTGCCACGTACCGAACGCGTTTTGCTGATGGAAGACGTACACGAGGTAGCTTCCGAAAACCAGGATGAAGTCGGCTACATGATGTACGGGAGCCAGGAAGGCAGAATATCGGCCGCGGAATGCCTCAAGGCATGCATGCGGTTGTCTCCTGACCGCATTTTTATGACGGAGCTACGGGATGACGCCGCGTGGGATTACTTGGCGGGTGCGAACACCGGTCACCCGGGTGGCATCTTTTCGACGCACGCGGACAGCGCCGCCACCACACCGAGCCGGATTGCGACGCTTGTCAAAGCGTCCGAGGTCGGCCGCTTGCTCGACTACGGCGTCATCATGAAAACGATTAACACGACGCTGGATGTCGTCGTCTACATGGAAGATCGACAAATCAAAGAGGTTCTCTATGACCCGATTTTCAGGAAGCAACAACTTACGGCATAGCGTCTCGATCCCGCTGACTTGTCTAGCCCTTGCATTGGCGTTGTCGATCGGTCCGGTATCAGCTGCGACGGTCCAGGTCGGATTTTCGCCCGAGGGTAGCGCGCAAGCACTCGTTCTCGATGTCATCCGCACGGCAAGGCACGATATTCGCATGATGGGGTACGACTTCACCGCACCTGATATCGCACGAGCCCTTATTGATGCGCACAAGCGCGGCGTCGACGTAAAAGTGGTGCTGGATGCTCGCAGCAATGAAGGGCGCGCAAATGTTGCGGCGATGAACATCTTGGTCAACGGTGGCGTTGAGCTCCGGACAATTGATCGGTACAAGATCCAGCACGACAAGATTGTTATTACGGACGAGCAAACCGTCGAGACCGGTTCGTTTAATTTCACTTCGTCGGCAGAACGCGCGAACAGCGAAAACGCTGTCGTGATCTGGAACTTCCCGGACGTCGCAGCTTCTTTCTTGCATCACTGGCAAAGCCGCTGGGACCAGGGACAGCCCTACAGGGCAAGCTATTGAAAAGCGGTCGGTAACACTCGTAATCGTGCGGTGTTCAGTGGAATAGCTTTTGCGACGGGAAAAGCGCCTCTTCCCTCCCCAAGCTCCGGCGACTTGAATCAGCCTCCGCAGTTTTCTCTTCGGGCGAGGTCGCGGTCGAGGTTGAGGTTGAGTTCGATGCCACGCCAAGCCGTGCGCCACTATCGTTACTTGCCATAACCCATTTCGCGGTCGCCCTTTTCTTTCTGCCGCGTTTGTTCATGCTGCATCCGATTATTTGGCTCGTGAGATGAACCGTGGCGTTGAAGCTGACTCAACTCAAGCGCAGCGGTCTTGCTGCTTTCCCTGCTGACGGCTTCACCAAGCTTCTTTCCATCATCGGTGAAGATCAATGCTTCATGGCGAGCTCGCGAGACGGCGACGTAATACACGTCCTGGGCAGTAGTGCGCGACTTGGTTTCCAAGTTGATGAGCACCGTGTCGCATGTGAGCCCTTGCGCGCTGTGCACGGTGGATGCATAAGCGAGACCGACGAACATTGGCGAGCGCGCGTCAATCGTCACTTTGCGACCGTCACTCTCGAGGGCGATTTCCCCGTCACCGATGCTCTTGACGATAAACCGGTCGCCGTTAGCCAGGTCCTTTTCCGCATCGTTGCGCGTAATTTTTATCTGGTCACCTGGAGCGATCTCAGTTTGCTCGATGTTATAGACCGATAGTTGTGTGGTCCGCGCAGGGGAAAACTGCAGGACCGCCCCATCACGATCGTGCACTGTCAGGCGATTACCTGGACCCGTATCCAGCACGGTGTACTGCTCGCCTCGTTTCAAGCCGCAGTGATAATCGCGCTCCGGGATAATGATTGCGCCCTTCTCATAGTACTTGCTGTGCCGACGTTCAGCCTGCGTGGTGTCTAGCCGGTTTAACAGAGGATAGTCCTGTCCCGTCCCCGACAAGCCCAACGCTTGCTGGATGCCGTGGTTGATTTTTTTGCGGCTGTCGTTGGTTCCAGTGATGACAAGGGTTTGTGCGCGGCCCGTTCGATCGAGACCGGCGTACGCTTCGACAATCGATCGGTACCGGTCCGACGCTTCACGAATCTCCGAAATGGCTGAGACATGCGCAAGGGATTCGCGAGAGTGGCCGACCGCGGCGAGCTCGACAGCTTTCAGCAAATCTGGATCCTTCTGTCGCTGAATGGTGGTCATATAAGAAGTCTGCATCCCCGCTTTCATCAACTGTTCAAAGGGCTTTCCCGCCTCAATGGCCTTGGTCTGTGCGGTGTCTCCGAGGAACACGACGCGCGCGCCTGCTTCCTGAACCGCCTTCATAGTCTCGTGCATCTGCCGTGCGGGGATGACGCCCGACTCGTCGATGAAGACAATCGTGTTGCCGTCGATCTTCTTGTCCTTCGCCTTGAGAAACGATTGCAACGTTCGCGCGTCCAACCCCTCAGCTTCGAGCGCTTTCTTCTGACTACCGTAGGGCGCAAGGGTGGTCACCCGATAACCGTGGCCTTCCATCAGGTCCCTCGCGGCTTTAGTCATGAAGCTCTTGCCGGTGCCGGCAAAGCCCGGTACAGCCATATAACGATTGCGGGATTCAGCGATGCGCGACACCGCGCGGCTTTGCTCGGCGTTTAATGTCGTACCCGACAAAAAGGCCGCGATGGCTTCCTTACTGATGCGGGGGGTAACCGTTCCACGGCTTTCACGCTCGAACGCGAGAATGTCACGCTCGCGGCGCTGCGCAATGTGAGTGGTAAACCGCTCGTCGCCCGGCTTCAATCGTCCCCGCTCGATTCCTTTTGCGACTAGCGCAGCCGCTTCATCACGCGTCTTGCCTGCGCGCACCAGTGAACTAACCCAGTCGGCGCGGCTCATTGGTGTCGGGGCCGGCGCCGACACCGGCTTTGCAGTAGTGGATCGCGCATCCTTGGCGGGGTTCATGGAGGTGAAAAGCGCTTCCTCCTTGATCAGATGACCGCCCTTTCCCGCACGATCAATGGCCGCTCGCACGTCATCGGACGATAGGATTCCATATCCGTGTCGAAGAGAGACCTCCATGAGCTCTTGGGCGGTGATGATTGACTGCCGCTCGGTGAGGCTTTTGATCCCGAATTTGACGATTTGATCGGCATGATGCGCGAGCGGCTTCTCCAGCTGGGGCGCCTTGGTGGGGGCCTCGGGACCAAAAGTACGGTTGCCGGCGCCGGCCCACTCGCGGCTTGCATAGTCGATCCCCAGCGCGTCGGATCGCTCCTTCCAGATTTCCCGGATGGCGTCGCGATCAATCGCCCCTTTTCGCTGACGGGTCGCCATCGCGGCTTGATTTTTCTCAGCCTGCGTCGCACTGGCCCGATCTAAACCCTTCTGGGCCAACGCCGCCTCGATTTGCCGGCTGCGGGCGCTGAATTCGCTAATCTGGTGTTCAGAAAAGTGCGCGAGGTCGAACGTGCCGTTACGGTCATAGCGCAACACAAATCCGGCAAGTTCCAGCTCTTTGGCCAATGCCGCCTTATAGACGTTGCCGAGATGACTGAGCGAGTGGATCACCCCATCGTTGGTCAACGCCCGCCATTGCCCGTTTCCCCGCTGGGTCATGTTCAGCACAAAAGCGTGCGTGTGAAGATCCGGATCGAGCTCGCGAGAGGTTTCATGCCGGAATTTGGCGACGACCAGGTTCTTAGTGTGCTCAATCGACGTTTTCTTGTTGACGGTACTGCGCGCCATGGCAAGCAATTCGGCCTCACCAATTGCCGCGGCCACCGCCTTATCATGCGCAGCGATGATTCGTTGATCGCCGTGCACCAGCGCCTGCAGGGAAACGCCTTTCGGCGCCGAGAAGGTCAGGTCGTAGCCCAAACGCTCTTTCAGTCGCTCACTGCCGACGCTCCGCTTAATGCGCGTGACACTGTCTATGCGCCCGTCCAGTAGCTCGCGAAAGCGCTCTTGCTCCACTGCCCCCTTAAGACCGAGCGCAGCAGCCCCACGGCCCTGCCATTGCATTGCGCTGCCGTCTTTCGCATAATAGTCGTCCGCGCTGTCGGCGTAGTAGGAAACGACCTTCCCGGCGGATTGGCGCGTGATTGTGGTAATGTTTAGCATTACGCCCCCAGAATCTCGCCGTCCGGCGTCAAAATGCCGGGAATTGAAGACGAGCGTTGATAGTTGACGTGCTCGATCTCGAATTTTGCAATCGGCAGGTCACCGGGGAATGCGAGATATCCCTGCAAGTCCGGCAGGCGCATCAGCTCGGACGGCATCACGACTCGTTCAGGCTTAATCTCCTCGTTCTCGCTAATGGTCCCCATCTGCCCGAAACGTCGGCTGCTGCCTGAGCGCTTGCGCATGACCTCGTGCTGACCCAAGGCGCGCGACATCTTCTCGGCCGTTACTTCACCCATGCGACCAATCCCCATCGCGACCACGGTGCGGTGATTCGCCAGCATCGTCTCGGCCATCTGCTCGCCATAGACTTTCACTAATTGCGAATATGTCTGATAGCCGGACACGACGCACAACCCCTTCTTGCGACCCTTGGTCAGCGCATCGCCCAAGGTCGGCAGTTTCGCAAGCGACTCGAGTTCATCCAGGTAAGTCCAGACGCGTCGCTCATCGTCTGCCTTCATGCCAAGCACGCTGCTGAAGATGCAATCAACCCAACATGAAATCAGCGAACGCAGAGCCGCGCGCATATTCTCATCCCAGGTAATAAACAGATTGCCGCCATCCGGATCGGCTAGCCAATCGCGAAGTGAGAATGATCCCTCAGGCATTTTCAGGTGCGGCGGGATCTTGTTACTCAATACGAAGCGCGCGCTTCCGGACGCGCGCGCACTGCCAGTAAATAGCGCTTGCGCGTTGGTCCCTTCAACGAACGCTTCAAGTTCTTCCATTGTTCGGCCGTTTGTCCACGAAAATACTTCGCGCATGGATGGATTTCGGCTGGTGTTATAGACCTTGCGCGCGACTTCCGAAAATAGCAAACGCCCGTAATCATTCCATTCTTCCGAATCCGCACTGTCCGATTGTTGAACAATGGATCGCGCATAGCGCTCAAAATCGTAGTCTTCACGAATTTCGTTAAAAAAGCTCCAACCTTCTGTCCGGGAATCGTACGGATTCAATATTTTATCGCCCGTCTTGTAGAACGTAGATAGAAACTCTCCGTCTGGATCGAGAATTACCATTCTGTCCTTGCGTTCCAGGCAACCGACCATCATCTCTTTAAAGATTGTCGATTTTCCGACTCCAGTTGATCCACCCAGCGAGACGTGAGTGCGTTCGGCTTTCGCTGGCATCGGAACACCAGCGATGGTTATCTGACGAGTGTTTGCTTCACGCGTCTTTCTCGCAAGCGCCGCGGCGCTGACTAATTCTGTACCACGGTAGAACTTCGTAAAGTGGGCGCCCGCAAACGTTTGCTTTCCAAGCCGAAAACCGACGATTAAACCCACGACCGCTAACACCAGCCCGCCAATTAATGCAGTCCAAAGCGGCCACAACTGAGGCGTCTCGCGAATGAGATGTTCAAGAGTAGTTCGTACGTTCTGGGGCGTGAAACCATAAACAAGCTTTGCCACGATCAGCCAGGACGCGATTGGCATCGCGATGAGCGCCGCTAGCGTGATTTGCGCCTTCTGTTTGTCTTCCATCTTGCCCCCTACGACTTATCGGCCTCGGGGTGCCAGAGCGGCAGACCAAGCCGGTTTAGCTCAGCATGTACTGAGCGTTTGCTGTCGGGTTTCACGGTGAACCGCAGAAGCATCAGCACTTCCGCTAGTATATTTTCAATGTTGGGATTCGTGTGATCAAAAGCTGATCTAGTGTCTTGCGGCTGAACACTTTGTGCCGACGGCAATCGCTGGAGAATCTGGTTGAGCGTGGCCTGCTGATCAAACAAAACACTCTTGACGTAGTCGGACACATTGCCGTCCGAGCGGGCTTCAAGCTCGATTTTTTGGCTATCTGTCACGCGGAAGCTGATAGTTGGCACGTCTGACTCACCCTGTCGTACATGTGTCTTACACGATACGCTTGCCTGACTGTCATTTCAACGGGATTGTAGGACACGAGTTTTACATCGGGTTCTGATCAACGTAGAAACCTCTTATTTATCAACCACTTAGCAATGCTTTGCATTGCGTATGGTGTATGGCCATTTTAAGGATAAGACACCCGTGATTTTTATTAAGGGCGAAGGCTTAAACCACCCGAAAACCGGGTCGAAATAGCGTCCAAATGCTCTCTCACGCGCCGCGTGAGAGCAACGGCTGCTGACTTGCACGTAGAACACACAGGAAGACATAAAGAGGACAACTAGAGGACACACAGGAGCCATTTTAAAGACAAAATCAACCTTGAATGTATGAAGAAAGACGTCTAGAGTACAAAACAAGGACATCAAAGTGATAGGCAAACAGTGCGAATCTGACTCAGAACACTTCAAAATCAATGCCCCTTTCAGCTCTCAAACCACGCAGCAACTCGGCCATCGTCCGAAACATGCTCAAAGAGATTGAGGCGGCGTTTTCAGCAGGGGCATCACGGGAAGATGTGTGGAAGACACTGCGCAATGAAGAGGGCTTATCGTGCAATTTCGCAAGCTTTGCGAAAGCGCTGTTGAGGGCGAGACAGGGGGACATTTGGACTTCTTCGGGACCCCTCCGTGAGGGCAAAAGCACTATTGCTCTTTCAACCTCACCAGCAAGTCGCCCGGACCGCAAAAGTGGCGTGTTCGACGAACCAAATGGTTCGGACGAATCGGAAATAAACAATAAAACTGAACTCGCGGCGAGACCAGACCGCATCAAAACCGAGAAGGATTTTAGGACCATTCGCGAAAGCACAGATTTCACTGGCCTGGACACAAAATACGAGTGAGGACAATATGAAAATCGCTGTGTTGAATTACAGCGGCAGCGTGGGAAAGACTGTCACTGCACATCATCTGTTAAAACCCCGTATGCCGAATGCCGCATTTTACGCGGTCGAAACCATCAATCAATCCGCGAGCGACTTGGGAGCGGCAGAGGTCGAGCAATTAAGAGGCAAGGATTTTGGCGCTCTGTTGGAGTCTCTGATCTTGGAAGATGATGCGATCATCGATATCGGCGCGTCCAATATCGAAGTCTTTATGCAAGCGATGTCACGCTATGCCGGTTCCGCTGCCGAATTTGACTTGTATGTTATTCCGGTCACGTCTGAACAGAAGGCGTGGCAGGAAAGTCTAAAGACCGTTGAAGCGCTGCTAAGTATCGGTGTTGCCAGTGAAAAAATCCGACTGTTTCCCAATCGCATACAAAATGACCCGACCGAAGAAATTCCGGCGATCTTCAATTACGTTAAGAAGATGAAGAAAGGCTGGGTTAATCCAAACGCTTTTCTATTCGAGAGTGAAATCTATGAGTATCTTGCCGCCAAGAAAATCGGGTTTGACACGTTGATTGATGATAACGCCGATTATCGGACCTTGGCAAAGACCGAAACGGACCCGGATAAACGCCGTGAGTATGCACGCATGTACCGTTGGACGCAGTTGGCCATTCCCGTGAGAAATAACCTCGATGAGGCCTATGCGGCGCTGGTAGCGTGACGATGGAGGAGTGACGATGGACAAACCGCCCACAAAAGAAGAGCTGATGTTCGACTGGTTCTTGGGAGAAGCGAAGGAAATTTCTCAGTCGCTCGAAAAGAGTCAGGCCGAGTCGATTGCTACTGCTGAGCGACTTGAATCCGCGAGAGCTGATCTATCCAAGACGCTAAACGCAGCCACCCACGAACTGGTCGCGGCCCATCACAAACTGCGTCGCCACATGGCAGAAGTCCAGGCCGATCAGGGAAAGCTTACCGTGGCGATCCCGAACGCGGTGCGCAAAGCGGCGACGGTTGGGCAACGACACATGATGGTGATCGCCACGTTGTGCGCGGGTGTCGGTGGATTTGTAGGGGCGACGGCGGCGCTCTTGGGTGCATACCTGCTGCATCGATGAAGCGACGCAGGTGCGAGCGGCGGTCGGTCATAGATTTAGGGCAACGCACGTTGCACGCAAAAAGACCACCTTGGCGCAGCCTAGGTGGTCCGTGGATCACACCTGTTTCCTCGGCCCTAGTCCTTGATATCCTCTTGCGACGTTATGTCGTCAAGCTCATCGCCCTCGGATGAGTCGCCGTCATGGTCATCACATGAACCAACCCTGCATGCCTTCGGTACTTCCCTATTGGTGAGGACTTCCGGGAGCCAACCGGTCGATGCAAGCCGCAGTTCGGCAGCTTCGGCAGCCGCATCTTTTTTCATCGTACCGAGCGGCGCGGCGGCTTCAGCCGACACGGCAGTCGCGATCACCTCTGCGATGCGAGATTTCGAGACGTGGTTCGGGTATGCGTAAGCCGCTTCCTGAATTCGCGCAACTCAGCCTGAAGGAACTTCGCTCGTTCTGGAAGAAATATCGAGGCAACGAAGATATCGAGCGGCTCGTGCTGGAAGTCCAATTTAGCCGCGGCGTGATCAATGAAATCGACGTCTACTTCAAATCAATCCATCAGGCTTGGCGTGACAACAATCTTGGCGAGCTGGTCGCACTTGAAAAGGTGCGCCTTCTGCTGGTCCACCAACGCGTGCGGCAGAACGTTCTCGCCGGACTCAAGCCTGCGCCGGGAAGAAACGACCCGCCCGAGCCTGAACCTGCGTTGATCGATTGACGCGGAAAATCCGTGACGCGCAGCGAGGCGCGGTCAATATGCGCCGTAACAACAATGGTTTATGAGCTTTCGAGCACGGTTGTCCACAACTCTGCCCACAAGAATTGTGGATAACCTCGTGGACGCAATGACACTTGAGTTTCAGTCGTTGATGGCAAACTTCTCTCGTTCCTGGCCTGCGATCCAGCGAGGGGGCTTTCCGCGACCGCTCCAGGTCGCACCTGAGGCGGGATCTCGGTACTTGGCGGCTACAGGGCCCGATTGTTTTCGAGGACCGCGGCCCCGGTGGGGCGCGAGGTCTTCGGGCTTTACGTCGAAGAGCGCCATCTGCTCCAAGATCCAATCGATCGCGTCGCCGCGCTCAGCGTTTTTAAGTTCTTCAATCTGCTTTTCGAGTGCTTCACGTTGCGCCAGCAGGGCGCGATATCCAGTGTTCGTCATTTCCGTCGTGTTTTCTTCTATGATTGGCAATGTGAGTTCGACCAACGATGTGCGCAGCCGTTCCGGAAAGCGCGTGGCAACAGGATGATAACCGCGTGCCGCTCTGGACCGTTCCTCCTCCGAACGGACCGCGGCATGAAACGAAGCGTGGTCGACACTCGCAACTGGTTGCTAGTTTCGACGCTGATTTTGTACGGAGCGGTCGAACAAGCCTGAGGCGTAAATCGATGTCGGGTACGGCACGGTGAAGATGCGAATATATGTTTCGTTATACGAAGATGAAGGTGTCAACGGGTCGAGCTCGATCGCGACGCTGAGCCGAACGCCGACGATGCTACGCAAAGCCTGAAAGTGAGATCAGTTTCGGCAGTGGTGCCGCAGATTGATCATCGAATAAGCGAGTGTCTTTAACGCGTAGTGGACGTCACTGATGCGTTCGAAGCGCAGCAGCAGACGGCGGAACTTATCTTCCCAGGCAAAGACGCGTTCGATGGTCCTGAAGCGCTCCTCGAAGATCGCCGGATCAAAGTGCTGCTTGCGCCCGCGCTTTGGTGTTTTGCGCCCACGCGGGTTCTCGGGGATGTTCGGGGTCATGCCGCGATTGAAGATCGCGCGGCGGTTGTCCCGGCAATCGTAGACGCCATCCAGACTGACGGTTGAGCCTCGCAGGTCCGCGCCAATGGCGCGAGCCATGTCGGTGAGTCTGGGCAGCGCGTGGCACAACAGCGGCGATTCGTTGCGGCTGCCCGGGGCCGTCACGAACGGCGCGATGATGTTGCAGTGGCGATCACAGAAGGCGACGACCTTGCAGCCTTTGAAATGCTTGTGTCCGCTATACCCGAGGTTGTCGCCGCCTTTCTTCGCTGCAGTCGTCGTGCCGTCGCCGTGGATGACTGAAAGGTCGAGGAGCTGGTCCTGATGAAGAAGATGCACCGTGCCCGAAAAGATCCGGTCGATGCTGCCATCAGCCTGCCAGCGCCGCATCATCCGGTAGATACGCGTGTGGTGGATTTCAGGCAGACCTTCTGCATTCCTGTTGATCGGCAGCATCTTCCACTGACATCCCATATAGAGCGCCTGCAGGATGTAGTTGAAGATCTTGTGCAACGACAGCGTCGGTGGCAGTCCTCGTCGGCCACGACTCAGGTGTAGCAAGACAAATTCCTCAAACTGCGCTTCGCTCAATTTCGTCGGAATCGCTTGCCAGCATGGGTTCCCCGTCATTCGCTGAGTCCAAAAATATGGACTCTAACCGATCTGCCTTCGCCGATCACAAATCCAATACCGGCGAGGCTCACAGACAAATTCGATGACCCGGAAAAACTAGCAACCAGTTGTACGCCAACCGTTCTAACGGAACGGAGGGGGCCGGCTATATGATTATCAGAACCGCTTTGGCTGGATCATGAATTATGGAAATCACATTAACTTTCGTTGGTGAGCCGCCCTTTCTCGATAACCATCTCGCCGCAACTTCTTGTTGCATTCAGGCGATCGACCGCGTCCCCCCAGACCGCACGTCTAACTTGCACCGTCACGGTCATTCCTTTCTGTAGGTAGTTCAGCGTGCATTGGCCATTGACCAAAAGTTGCAATGCTTTCACGGTATGCTCTGGGATACTTAACGCCATCGAAGTGCCATCGCTAAATTGTATCGTTGCGCTGTCCGTCAGGCCGCCTTTGCCCGAATGTCTGCCCGCCTGCTCAACCGTTGCCTGCAACGAAAGAGCGTCCCTAGGCAATGCATACAAGGCTACGTTCGCTGTGCTGTTCCATACAAACCAGAACATCGCGACTACCGGGAGTAGCGATAGCATCGTCACCGCAAAACTGCTCTGTGCGTTCAGGTCCGGTAAGCTTTTGCGCGACGTAAGCTTCATCAAGCCGACAAAGAGCAACGCAGCTGCGAAAAGAGCTAGATCTATCTTCCACTCGACGCCAGGTCGTAGCACGGTCCGCCAAACATACCCGTCCAAAATGCTGTTCATCACGAAAAGAGTGGCCACACACAGTCCGGCCCCACCGGCTACCCATATAACGCGCCGTCTTGCTCTCTCACGTACGGCGGCATCGGGCGAGGTCATTTTGTCGAGTAAGGTGTCGGACCGGGCCATGTCTTCCAGCGTCGCATTTTCTGGAAGGCTCGAGCGGCTCACAAAACCAGTGCGCTGAATTATTCTCCAAACCAGGATCCCCATAAGCATCATCAACACGGCTAGCGAAGCTTGCCCTGCCATCCAGTACAGCGCTGTTATCCGTTCCATGCTTATAGGATATCGAAGTGGTTATCTGCACGATCATCGCGTTGCCTGAACATCGCCGAGTTCTCCTCGTGGCATGACCTCGCGAGCAGCGGTGGGGTCTTCTCTCGGTTCACTACGGTGCAATTCGCGGTGAGTCTTTCCTCGTCGAAGCCCCGTTTGCGAGCGAGTGCGTGGAGGCGCACCACATCATCCTTCTTGAAAAACTTAGCTGGGTGTGTGGGGCTCATTCGCTCGTTCTGCTGGGCTACAATCTCCGTTGCTTGCCGGAGCCCTGCCCTGAAGCTATATACGATCCGACGAACGTCTTGCGCCGGAGCCAGATAGACCTGAAAGAACGCAGCAGCGGGGATAGGTAATTCACGCAGTACGGGCATTAGGGCGCCGGGATGGTGCGTATATTTATAGTATAGCTGAGACGACACAGCCAAAAGAAAGTCTCGCGCCACTTCGCGCCGGTCCGCAACCAAAGATGGGCAGGCTCAAAGATGACAACAACCGACAAGCTGCACCTTCGCTCTTTTCTCTCCCTACCGCTTTGGATCCCTGCGGCTATTCTCTGCTTTCCTCTTCTGTTTA
The DNA here is from genome assembly GCF_002220365.1 of Caballeronia sordidicola. Taxonomy (GTDB): domain Bacteria; phylum Pseudomonadota; class Gammaproteobacteria; order Burkholderiales; family Burkholderiaceae; genus Caballeronia; species Caballeronia sordidicola_C. The sequence continues at coordinate 20,652 of NZ_MTHB01000081.1, forward strand.
TAAGACTTGAAGTTCGATCCGGTATTTTTCTTGGGGACACCTGGCGTTTCACCGCGATTGGATGCCTGGCGGTGCTCGCCTGCCCTTCGATTATTCGCCATGCACTCAAGTTTTTTTCGCACGGATCGGGGCGCTGCAATCTCGATCTTTTTCGTCGCGTTCTTTCTGACTGGCGGCTCGCTCGACCGCGTCTATTTTCCGCTTGGAGTAGTTGCCCACCGCGAAGCGCATCAGCGTCATGTTGAACTCGCGACGATCGTCTCAGTGGAATCTGAGAACACGCGTGGTGACGGACACACGAACGTCTCTCTATTGCTGCCGGGCAGCAACACGCCGGTCCCTCTGCAAGCCCGTCGTTGGCATGAGCCCGCGCTTGATCAGATACCCGCCGGCAATGGTCGGTTTTGCTCTCTGAGGCAAGCTATTCCTGGAGATCAAGTCCGGCTCACGGGCCGGCGATCAGTGGCAGGTTTTGCGGTCGATCGGATTGAGGCTGTCAATCTTCGCTTTCAGCAGGCCTGCGCTGCCAACGTGGTAACGCCTTGAACATCGGAACTCAGTTTGGCGGAAATGTGCGATCGCATGCTCGCAAGGACAATTGATACCCGCACACGACAGAACTTCGGGATAATTATGGAGTTGTGGATGGCGGTCAGAAAGCGCGTTTAAACGGCGGCGGACCACTTTCTGATTGACTGAGACGTATTTCGAACTTTTGTGAGGATGTCGGGTTGCGCGGTTGAGCAAGATGATATCGGCGCGTCGAAGGGAGCCCGGAGGGCGAGTAAAGACGCGCCCGG
>NZ_MTHB01000110.1 GCF_002220365.1 Caballeronia sordidicola
GAAAATTCAATCAGACCGTTTGTCGTCGGAAGAAAAAATTGGCTCTTTAGTGACACGGTGGCGGGCGCCAAGGCAAGTCTCAACCTGTACTCGCTGATCGAAACCTGCAAGGCCAACGACATTGATATATATCGGTATCTGGTCGATCTGTTCAAGGCGTTGCCGTACGCAAAAGTCGCCGACGACTACGAAGCATTGCTGCCGTGGAAGCTTGGCACGCCCGCTCGTAAGCCGACCGTTTAATCGCTAACCTATCTGACCTAACACCGCAACGGGCGGGTTCGTTGACCGCTTACGGATAAAGCGGTCATGATCTTCAGCACCTGCGTGGGTTCAATAGCACTCGCCCGCGCAGTGAAGGACCCGAGTCTGTCGAACAAGATAATCGAAGGAGCGCTGGCGGAGGTGCTCAAAATGTACGAATGATTCAGTGCGTAAATCTCAGGGCTTGTCGGGCGTTTGCTTATCCCGACTTGGTCGTTGGAGAACGCGAGCTCATTGTGAGCTTGGCTAGCAATAGTTGCCCGCGCTGCAGGCGTCACCACGGAGTCGGGCGATCACACCGATGACGGCGTTGCAGTTTCAGGTCCCGTCCCAAAGAGGCGAGAGCTCGCGGGCCTCGTGCAAACTGCCGGGCCGGGAGACCATAGCAATCTTGGCCCGTAGTTGACCGCCTGTCATCATAAGCTTGCGAAGGCCGAGGGGCGGAAAGGCCTCGGCTCGATACCCGAGCCTGCGGCCGGGAATGAGCCATGCTTGGTCAGTATTGCTTCAATGGAGGGAAACGCAAAATGAAGAACGCAAACAAGGCCTGGCCGATGCTTACCGCGTTAGTGCTCCTGCTCGCTGCATGTGCCACAGGGGGCATGCAGGCAGGCACAGGGGGCCACCTTAGCGCCGTGGAATGCCGCGACCTGACCGAGATCAAGGACAAGGCACCGGTTACCCACGAGCGCAATATGAGTGAAGTGGCAGCCTTGGAAAAAGCGGGCTACCATCCCGGAGCGTTTAATGATGATCCTGACTACCCGGCCGATCTTGAGGCCGCACAGCGTCAGGTCGATATCTGGTACGAGACCGAGTGCCCACAAACAAAGCCCGGTTGAGTAAATACTGGCTCACGCGTGTGAGCCCCAGGTTTATTCATGCTCAGGTCGCCTTTGACAGTCATAAAAACACGCATCCGGGTTCACGGGTCAAGTCATTGATTGGACCGATATGCAGGGTTCCGCATGGAAGACGCCACTACCGCCTCGGCGCTACTGCGCCAGTACCTGCCCAAGGGCACCGACCTGAACACCTTCACCCAGGACGATCTCGATGCAATGGCCGACAGCCCCAACGCTCGCGCACGCCGTCCATTCCCCTCTCGAAGTCTTTGCTCGAATGCTCGCCTTGTCCCAGCAGCCGCCGCGCTCAATTCAATAACTCAACCCTGTTGCATCCGGGATTGAAACCGACAACGGATTGGTAATAGCAGCTCCGGCAGGCTTTTAAGTTCTTGGAGGCCGCGTAAAGTTTAGGCCCGTGCCATGGAACCGGCGGCGAGCCGATTGCGCCAAGCGATCCAGCCGACAACAATCGACAGTGTCACCACGACAAGTGGCGCCACCCCATGCCCGTATTCGCCGTGGAGGGTGACGGTCGCGAGCGCAGCCAACATCACGGTGCAGCCGAGCGCCGAGCCCCACAGCCGCGTCCGTGCCCGCGCAAGCAGAATGGCGGTCATGAGTTCCAGCGAACCGGTCACGAAATGGAACCAGTGCGGATATCCCCACTTCAGGTATTCCTCAAAGATGGATCGCGGGGCGAGGATGTTGCTGAGCGATCCCACGACAAAAAAAGCGGCAAGCACCAAAGGTAATACTTGGCGCCAGGAAATCCTGGACAGCCGTCCGGTTCCGCCCGTTGCATTCAAAACAAAAGCCTTCATGTCGGACCTCGATCTTTCTGGGTGTGAATGCCGCAGTTCATGCCGTAGCGGCCTTGTGGGCCGCCGCAAAGACGTCGCGCGGGGACGTGGTGCCCGCGACGTGTTCCGTACCCTCGACGCCGAGGTCCATCCAGCCCGCGTTGACGGCATCGAACATCGCTTCGGCCGGTCCGGTCTGGCCCTTCGGGATGCCGAGCTGTTCGAACGCTGCCGGCCACCCGCCCCGCGGGATGGCAAAGGCCTTGACGTCGCGCTGCATGACTTCGCCCAGTTGGGCCGCGACTTCATCGGCGCTGACCATCGAGCCGAGCTCGACGACGCGATGCCCGGACCACGCCGGCCCGGTCAGCAGCGTTGCCACCTCGGCGCCGATATCGTCGGTCGCGACCATGGTCGATTTCCGGCTCGTCGGATTGTAGTAGACGGGCAGCGTGCCGCCCTGGGCGACGTGCAAGCCGTAAAGGAAGTTTTCGAAAAACCCGCCGGCGCGCACATACGCGCTCGGCAATGTCAGGTGGCGAAGTCCTTGCTCGAGAAGCGACAGGGCCGTGATCATTCCCAGGCCGCTGGTTCTGTTTGCACCCATCGACGAGAGCACAACCATCCTCGGCGGCGTTGCCTTGGTCAGGGCCTGGACATAGTTCGCGATCAGGCCCTTTGCTTCTTTGAAATCAGGCGAGGGTGCCCAGACAGCGGGCAGCATGACAAACGCACCTTCGACCCCTTCGAGCGCCCGCTCGACGGCGGCCGCATCATTCCAGTCGCCGTCGACCAGTTCCACACCCTGATCCGCCCAAGTCGTCGCCTTCTCGCGATTGCGGACCATCGCGCGAACTTTCTTGCCTTGCGCCAACAAATGTTTGGCCGTCGCGCCACCTACTTGTCCCGTCATTCCCATTACCAAAAACATGCGTTTCTCCTAAAAATAGTACTGCCTTTAAATCAACTCGCGATCTGGAGATTTATCCAAATCGCTGTTGTCAGAAAGATTAATGTGACCAATCCAACGAGGGAGAAGATCAGCAAGCGCTCGACTTCGGCAAAGAGCCGCGGCGAGCGTGATTGGATCGTTGATATCTGCTTTAACCTTCCCGGCGACGCAGCTCAAGTCTGCAGCTGCGGCTGGATGCGGTGACATTGGAATTTCCCACTTTCACTGGCAACTTCACCACACGACCGCCCAGAAGCCCGCCGGAGTTCGGTATGAAAGGCAGCCGGGAACTGGGTCTGGACATGAAAGCTCCTTTTCGAAAGGTCTCTGTTTGAGAGCAGGTCTATCATAGAGACCTATGCTTCGCGCCGTAAGGAGGCAGTTTTTTGTTACCAGAAGAGTTAAAGGGAACCCGAATGAGCACCGCACAGAATGCGATCGAGAGATTCAGCCAATATCAGCGTGAATTACGCGACGCCCAGTCCGCACACTGCGCGGTTCGTGACGTGCTCGACCGCATCGGCGACAAATGGAGCATGCTCATGATCATGGAGCTCGCGATGGGATCGCAGCGCTTCAGCGAGCTGCACCGAGCCATCCCTGACATTTCCAAGCGCATGCTTACCCAGACACTCCGCGATCTGGAGCGCGACGGACTCGTCACCCGCCATGTTTTTCCCACCCGGCCGCCGACCGTCGAATATCGTCTGGCCCCGCTAGGCCAGTCCCTGTTGGACCCGATGGCGGCGCTCATCGATTGGGCCGATCGTCGTTATTCCGAGATTCATGCCGCGCGCGTCCGCTTTGACGGCGCACCCGGCGATGTCCCGAGCTAGATGCCCGGTTCGATGTGAGGGGGGGCGCAAGCCTGAAGCGGGCAGTTCATATGTCCGGGCTTTGCAGATGGCGCGCAAGGACGTATCACGCGTTTCGTGCTCGACGCCTCCGCTGAAAGAGGACCCACTTACCAATCAAAAAAAGTCCGCCGTGAAATCTGAATTTGCTGTTGGCTGTGGTGGCGCTAACGGCGTCACGTCGCCCGGTTAATGTCCGTTATCGACGGATCGGCGGGCGTCCAACTGTCCAGCGCTCAGCCGCGTTGCCCGGGCACCGTCGCTCAGAGTGATCGCGCTGACTTCCTCATCGCGCTGGGCCTCCGATCAGGAGTGTTCCGGCGTCACGACCGGCGTCGCGCCTACTGATGGATCGGGCGTTAGCACGTGTTCCTCGCGCAGGCGCGCGGCGATCGCCAAACCCATTTTCTCTGCGTTCTTGTCGATGCCGCCGACAAAGATGTCCAAGCCCGCGATAACGTCGGCGCTGATCTGTTCCCGATAGAACGTTTTCATCTCTACGCGCGTGTTGGGCCGCGAAGGGTCGTGCTCGTTGGGAACGATTGACGCATTGACGTCGGAGATTGCGAGCTGCCAGACGGCCTCGGCGTCACCGCGCGAGGTTGTCGTCACGCGTGTGGCCTTGACAAGCATGATTTGCGTCGCATGAGACGACAGAATCGTCTTGGGCAAAGCGCGTGCATCTGCCTCAGAGTCGATCTGCAACAGCGTTACCGGGATCGAACCTGCGTTAGCCCCCAGCGTGCTGCCAAGCGAATTCGCAAAGTGGTTACCGTCACGCTTGCGCGACGCTTCACCGAACAGAGGATCGTCCACGACGATTAGCAAACTACGCACACGTGTAGGCTCCTGTCGCCCATTCCGCATGCCTCGAAGACAGGCCTGCAGCGCCTGTGCAACGGTCGCCAACTTTGAGATTACTTATTGCGGGCTCGCGCTTCGTCCTAACGCGCTCGTGATCTGCGCCCCCAGCCTTTTTGCAAAAGAGCCCTGGGCGGCTGGCGGCGGCCCATCCCGGCCTGAGGCCTCTACCGGCCTTCCGGCGCACCCGCGCATTCCATGCAGCGACTGCATTTAGACAATAACAACAATGCACTGGAATTATCGCGGGCTTACCGTCAAATTGAAGTCGCAAGCACTGTCTTGTAAATCAGCAGAACGAATCGGCAAGCCTTTGCGTGGAGATTCAGAGGGCTGTTGATTCCGGCGCAAAGCCACCCATTCGCAGAAAGCGAAACTCAAAAAAGGGGAGACAATATGAGGAAGTCGAGCAAGTGGCGTTACGCCTTGCTGCCGGTCGTGCTGGCTTGTCAGCAAGCGCATGCGCAATCGAGCGTCACGTTGTATGGTGTTGTCGACGAAAGCGTCCGCTACATGACGAACGCCAACAAAGCGGGTGATTCAAGCGTAGCGCTTGGTAATGGCGGCATGACACAAAGCCGATGGGGCCTGAAGGGCGTCGAGGATCTGGGTGGCGGTTGGTCGACCTTCTTCAAACTCGAAAATCGGTTCGACATCAACAACGGTCAAAGCGACCCCACTCTGCCGTATTTCAACGAGGCACAGGTCGGAATACGTTCGAGTACGTATGGTCAGGTCATCATAGGTCGTCAATATAACGTGATGATTGAAGGGATCACGATTGGCGGGTACGGCAGCAATCCATGGGTCCCGTACGACTTCAGTTTCCAGCCCGAGGTGACAATGAGCGGCGGGATCTGGACGAGCAATCAGGTTCAGTACCAGTTTCACGCCCACGACCTCATGGCCTCGGCGGCCTATGCGTTTGGTGGCGTTGCCGGTCACACGTCGTATGGCAGCGAGATCGGCTTGGCCGCCGCGTACGCACCTGCGAACGGCCCGGTCTCGTTGGGCGGCGCCTATAAGGAATCGAAAGACTCGGTCAACGGCAGCGATTCGAAGTCATGGACCTTCGGAGGATCGTATACGTGGGATAAGACGCGATTTGCGCTGGGGTATATCGTCGACCAGAACGCTGCCGGTTTCTCCAATTTCGCTAACGGACCGTTCACGGCGGCCGCGCTGACGGCGCTCAAGTACACCGACTTCTCAAAACGTCGCATGATCATGGGCGGCGTTACGCAGCAGGTGGGCAATGCGTGGCACTTTGCGGCGAACGTCTGGCGTACGCTGCAGGATGGCAAGACCCAATCGAAGGATGGCTCGGCGTGGCAGTATCAGCTTGTGGGTGACTACAACCTGTCCAAGCGTACGGACGTGTACCTTGAAGCGGATTACTCGCAATACCGGGGAGACCTGATCGGCGCGCAATTGCAAGGCGTCAACGGTATTGGACTGGCTCAGAAGGGTACGCAATTGGGCGCGATGGCAGGCTTGCGTCACCAGTTCTGACGTTGTTGCTGGCCGGATTAAAATACTGCGGCGCCCGGCATGTAGCCGGGCGCCGCAGTTTTTGATCCGGCAATTCGGAACCTTCGCGCCTGGAGTTGAACGCGTTTTCAGCCTTGGGACGATTGTTCCAAACGCTTATGCGAGCGTTGCGGATCGAGCAGCAGGAATCCCGCTGCGCCCACCACGATCAGCAGCACGCCCGTGGCGATAAAGCCCAACTCATATCCTCGATTGTTCGCCACCACGCCGAGCACCTTGCCCATTGCGGCAGGAGCAATCAATCCCGCCAACGTTGCAATTGAGTTCGTGATCGCCAGCATGGCGGCGCGCCGTGCGTCCGGCGTGACTTCGGCTACCAGCAGCGGGCCGAAGGTGAACGCCTGAAGGGCTAGCGCGCTCGCCAGCGCCATCAGCGCCACTTTTGCGAACGGCGGGGCCTCGACATAAAGCATGCAATAGGCGATCCCACTCACGACGCACGCGCTGCTAACCAGTGCGCCACGCGCCAGCCGCGACGATACCCCGCGAGCAAGCATTCGATGCGACAGCATGGCCAGTGCGAGCCCTATGGGAATTTGCGCCGCCACTTGCAGTGCGAAGAGCCAACCGGCCTCGGTGGCGCTGAACCCGAGCGCTACCCGAAAATAGCTGGGTACCCAGGTCACGCCGATCGCTATTACCGAATAGCCCACAAGTCCCTGCAGCAACACGCCGATCACAGTCCGGTCGGTGAGGAGGCGCCGGTACCGCACATTCGAGCGGACCGGAGCCCAGTCGGCGCGCAGCGCATTCCCGAGCGGGCGGTGGCGGTGCGCGTCGCCGCTTTTCCCAACGCCCAGCCAAAGAATCGTCCACATGACGCCGACCACGCCCAGCGATAGAAACGCCGCGTGCCAGTACCAGCGTTGAGCGATGAAGGTGAGCACCGGCCCCGCCAGGATGATGCCGGTCGTGGCGCCTTGCTGGACGATGGTGGTCGGCAGGCTGCGTTCATGATCCTCGAACCAGGTGTACACAACGTGAAGCGCGAGCGGCGACGCCGGCCCTTCTCCCGCGCCGAGCAGGATGCGACAGGCCAGCAGCACGGCGAAGCTGGTAGGCCACGCAAGCGGCAATTGCGCGACCGCCCATACCAGGGCAAGACCCGCCATCAGCCATTTCACGTTGAGTCGATCGGCGACCAGCCCGAGGCCGATCCCCGATAACGCGAAAAGCAGGAAAAACGCGCTCCCGACGATTCCAAACTGCGCATGCGTCAGTTGCATGTCGCGCATGAGTGGTAGCGCGACGAGGCCCAGCACGGCCTTGTCGGCGAAATTGATTGCCATGAAAAGAAAGAGCGACGCTACGATCACCCAGCGCCGACGGCTCGCTGTCGCGATGGGTACAGAGCGGTCCAGCACGAATCCGGAATCTTTTGCTTCAAACATCAAATGCTCCTGAGAATGCCCTGGCAGTGGGGTCAGTGAACCCATAGCCCCAATGTGTTACCGATGGCAGCACGTGGACGCGGTGGCAAACAAGGCGGGTTTTGGAGCGGTGCGCGATGAAGGGGTTTTCAATAACGTCTCCTGTGTGCGGCTCTGTTGAGCTTATCGAGGCGGTCCTGGCTGCACGTTTGCGCCCATTTGAGGTGGTATAACGCAATAGTTCAAGTGCATTATCTTTATCGGAACGTTGCAAACAATGCATGAAATCAATTCGCGCCGGCTCTCTCATGTGGTTGCGCTGGCTGAGGAAGGAAGTTTTGCCCGCGCAGCTGGCCGAGTCCATTTGAGCCAGCCCGCCCTGAGCCGCAGCATCCAGGCGCTCGAGGACGAGTTGGGCATGAAGCTCTTTGATCGTGCCGCGCGAGGCGTCGCGCTGACCGCTGCCGGCCGCCTCCTGGTCGAGCGCGCGCGGCGGGTCCTGTTCGAAACACGGTGCATGTTCCGTGACGTCGAGTTGCTCAAGGCGCACGAACTCGGCGAGGTGAAGATTGGCCTGGGGCCCTACGCGGCTGTCGTGCTGCTGCCAGACCTGCTGGTCGAGTTTTCCCTGCGCTTTCCCAAGATCAAGGTGCTGATCCAACTGAGCGAAGGCGACGAACTTATTCAGAAACTTCGCGAGGAACGTGTCGATTTCGTGGTGACGGATCGGCGTGTGCCGCCCGTCGCGCCGGACCTGGCGTTGCACCGCTTGCCGCGTCATGAAGGCGGCTGGTTTGCGCGGCCGGATCATCCGCTGCTGGCGCGCGGCCTGGTGCCGCTTTCCGCGTTGCGGGAGTTTCCGCTCGTTTCCGTGTCGCTGCCTGGATTCATGAAAGATGCGCTGCATCGCCTGCTCAAGTATCGCGCGCATGAGGAAATTCCGTTGCAGGTCGAATGCAATGACGTCGCTGTGCTCAAGGAGGTCGTGGCCAGAACGGATGCGGTGTTGTTCGCAACCGCCTCGGCAGTCCGGCGCGACCTGGAGGGTCAGCGTCTCGCGCGCATTCCACTCACGCATCCGCCGAAACTGAGTCTTGAGTTCGCACTCGTTTCCCTGGCTGAGCGAACCCATTCGCCCGCCGCCAGCGCGGCGCTGGCGTTGGCCGAGGAAGTCATGGACAACGCCAACACGGCCGCGCGGGGATTGATGTGATTGAGGCAACAGCCAGACGCCATTCGCCAGGCATAGGGCTTTCCCTTGGCCGGGTTGACAAAGTGCGGGTGTTCGCCGAGGATCCGGAATCTGGATTCCGTTTTTACGCAACACCGCTCACAAGCCCCCATGCCCAGACCCCAGACAGCCAGCCGCTCAGCAGTTGAATCCGCCCTCGCGGTCCCGCGGCAGGCGCGCAGCCAGATCGGGCTGGAAAAAATGCTGCGGGCTGGCCGCGAACTGATTGAGGCGAGCGGCAATCTGGACGATCTATCCATCACGGATATCGTTGAACGCTCGGGCACCTCTATTGGCGCGTTCTATCGGCGCTTCGACAGCAAAGACATGTTTTTCGACGTGGTGCTCGAGCGCGCCATGACCGGAGGTCGCGACCGCGTTCGCGACATGTTGGCAAGCGAGTCCGAATGGCGCTCGGGCGACGCACGGGTGATCGCGGACGCGATCGTCGAGATGTATGTGCAGTCGTTTCGCCGCAACCGTGGACTGTTCCATGCCTCGCTGCTACGCGTGTCGCGACCGAGAGCAACGTGGGACATCGTCAAGGAAGCGAACCGCGACGTGCTTGCGTTGATCGTGCCGCCGCTCGTCGCCGCGATCGTCAAAGAACGCAATGCGCAAAAAGCGGATGCAGAATCGATTGAGTTCGAGGTACAAGCCGCGCTGCAACTGATCCTGGGCATGCTGGTCAACATCGTCCTGAACGATCCCGGCCCGTTGTCGCTGGCGAGCCGTCGTCTCGCCCCTTGGCTCAAGACACAGTTTCGCCGTTGCCTGATTTTGGCCATTCCCTGATTTTTTCATCAAAAACGGAATCAAAATTCTGGTTCCGATTTTATTGTCGATTGCCGCAAGGAGACGTCCATGACCCCATGTTGCGCCGGCTTATCACGCCAAACCGCTTTTGACGCGCCACACCTTGGCGAGCCGCTCGACGTCGCGTTCGACGCCGGCGTGAACCTCGCCTTCGCGATTGCGGCACCTACCGTTGCGCCTCGTTTGACGGAGCATTCGCAGCGCATGGCGCAGCGCATCTACCGCGTGGCGGAGCGGGTGTACTGCGCTGTCGGCTATGCGATCGCGAACATCATCTTCGTGGTCGGCGACGACGGCATCGTGGTAATCGATACAACCGAAGCGGTGTCGGCAGCGAAACGCATCTATGAGGACTTCTGCGCAATCGATTCGCGCCACGCACAATTGCCGGTGAAGGCGGTGGTGTACACCCACAACCACACGGACCACACGGGCGGCGTGCGTGCATTCGCCGATGAGGCGCAACTCGCGGCGGGAAGTGTAGAGATCATCGCGCACAGTTCGTTGATGGAAACGGTCATCAACAACGCGAACCTGGTCGCGCCCATCCTCGCCGCGCGCTCGGCGTACAGCTTCGGCGCGCTGCTGCCCGCAGGCCCGACCGGCAAGGTCAATGCCGGAATCGGGCCGGTGCTGATTGCCGAACCCGCCAGCTTTCTCGCGCCCACGCGCGTGTTCGACGACACCCTCGACATCGTGCTCGCCGGCGTGCGTTTCGAGTTTCGCTATGCGCCATCGGAAGCGGACGACGAGATCGTGATGTGGCTGCCCGACCTTGGCGTCCTGCTGTCGGCGGAAGTGATCCAGGGCGAGTGTCTTGCGAACGTGCATACGCTGCGTGGCACGCGCTATCGCGATCCGGTGCGCTGGTATCGCACGATCGACATGATGCGCGACTTCCGTGCGGCGCACATGGTGCCGGCGCATGGCCGTCCGGTGTCGGGCGAAGCGGCTGTGGCGGACGTATTGTCCGTGTATCGCGATGCGATCCAGTTCATCCACGACCAGGCGATCCGCCATATGAATCGCGGCCTCACGCAGGACGAACTCGCCGACGCCATTCCGTCGCTGCCGCCGCATCTGGCCCAGCACGCGTGGCTGGGCGAGTACTACGGCACGGTCAAGCATTCCGTGCGACAGGTGTACACCGGGCAACTGGGGTGGTTCGACGGCGATCCCGCTTCTCTCGATCCATTGCCACGTATGGAGCGGGTGCGTCGCACGGTCGACATGATGAACGGTCCCGAAGCCGTGCGCGCGGCCGCCCGGGCGGCTCTCGGGGACAGCGACTGGCGCTGGGCTGCCGAGCTTGCCACGTTGCTCGTGCGACTCGATATTACGGATACCGACGCACGCACGATCAAGGCAGAGGCGTTGCGCGAGCTGGGGTATCGCACTGAGAACACGAATTGGCGCAACTGGTACTTGAGTGCGGCGCGCGAGCTGGAGCATGCATATGACGAAATGCCGTTCGCGGGCGGCGGACTGGCGTCAATGGACGTGATGCGCGCGCAACCGCTTGGCAACGTTTTGCAGCGCCTCTGTGTTTCTGTCGATCCTGTGCTGTCTTCCGATGTACACATGATCCTCGCCCTGTGGCTGACGGATCGGGACACCACGTTCGCGCTGGAATTGCGCAAGGGGGTACTTCAGGTTCACGAGCGCCCGTGGCCAAATGCTCACCTCCAGCTTGCACTCGACACCGCCACTTTGTACACGATGCTGCGCGACATCGCGGGCAAGGCGCCAGAGCTGCTTCAAGCAGGAACCATCATGCTCGAGCGCGGAACCATCGATCAACTGCGTGCGTTTGTAGCCTGCTTTGATCGGCCCTCGCGACGATTGCCCGCACTTGCGGCACGGTAGACATCGAGGAGAAGGACGATGAGTAGTACGACAAAAAGCAGCATGGAAAGAATCTGGTTGAAAGCTTATCCGCCCGGCGTTCCCGCGGATATCGACCCGACGCGATACCGTTCGCTGGCGGACCTGCTTGACGAGAGCTTTGAGGCGTTTGCGTCGCGGCAAGCGTTTGCCTGCATGGGCCGGACACTGACGTATGCGGAACTCGACGTGCAGTCGCGAAATCTCGGCGCGTGGCTGCAATCGAAGGGGCTCGCCCGAGGCGCGCGGGTCGCGATCATGATGCCGAATGTGCTGCAGTATCCGGTGGCAATGGCGGCTATCCTGCGCGCCGGCTATGTGATCGTGAACGTCAATCCGCTCTATACGCCGCGCGAACTCGAACATCAACTGGTCGACAGCGGCGCCGAGGCGATTGTCCTGCTCGAACCATTCGATGCGGTCCTGCAGGCAGTTCAACGCAACACGCGGGTGTTGCATGTCGTGGTGACGTCGATTGGCGAGATGATGGGCGTGTCGGCCCGCCAAGCGTTTGATGAACAGGCGCCTACCCCGCGCACTACCTTCAGCCAGGCCTTGGAGCACGGCGCCCTCACCCCGTTTGCGCGTGCCGATGTAGAGCCCGATGACCTTGCAGTGCTGCAATACACCGGCGGCACGACCGGCGTTTCCAAAGGGGCGATGTTGCTTCATAGGAACCTGATCGCCAATGTGCTTCAGAGCGAAGCGTGGCGCGAGCCGTTGACCCGGGAGCGTCCCGATGCCGATCCGATTGTCACCGTGGTTGCCTTGCCGCTGTATCACATCTTCGGGCTGACGGTATGCGCGTTCCTGACCATGCGGGCCGGCGGGCTCGGTATCCTCATTCCCAATCCGCGCGATATTCCCGGCATGATCAAGGCGTTGCACGGTTACGCGATCACCTCGTTCCCGGCCGTCAACACGCTCTATAACGCGCTGTTGAACGACCCGGGTTTCGCCACGCTCGATCTGTCCAGCCTGATGCTTGCGAACGGCGGTGGCATGGCAATCCAGCAAGGCGTGGCGGCGCGCTGGTTTGAGAGGACGGGCAAGCCGATCATTGAAGGCTACGGGCTGTCCGAGACTTCACCGTGCGCGACCAGCAACCCGTCCGGAAGCACTGCTTTCAGCGGTACGGTCGGTGTGCCGTTGCCTTCGACATTCATCGCGATTCGCGACGACGATGGGCGTGACGTTGCCCAGGGTGAGCCGGGAGAAATCTGCATTTTCGGGCCGCAGGTGATGGCAGGCTATTGGAACCGGCCCGATGAAACCGCCAGCGCCATGACGCCGGACGGTTACTTCAAATCGGGCGACATCGGCATCATGGATGAACGCGGCTTCGTGAGGATTGTCGACCGCAAGAAGGACATGGTCATTGTGTCCGGCTTCAATGTGTATCCGAACGAAATCGAGGACGTGGTCGCCTTGCATCCTGGCGTGTTCGAGGTCGCGGCGATTGGGGTGCGCGACGAACACTCCGGTGAGGCCCTGAAGCTTTTCATCGTGCGTCGTGACCCCGGGCTCACTGAGGTCGACATCCTGGCGTTTTGCCGGGAGCGGCTGACTGGCTATAAGAGACCGAAGGCCGTCGAATTTTGCGATGAACTGCCCAAGAGCAATGTAGGAAAGATCTTGAGGCGCAAGCTTCGCGAGAGGGAAAGCTAGGACGCGGGTGTCATCGGCTGAGTTTGAATCGGATCTGACTCAGCCGGGCGCGGACCTTCGAGCGATACTCGATCTTCAGTTGTTACATAAAATCAAGTATTCCATTATGGATGAAAGAGAAGCCGATCTGCTGCTTTGCAGCAAGACGCTGAGTTTCGTTGAGGGAGGCACACTACTATTTTCGGCGAAAGAAAGCTTGTTCAAAGCGCTGTTTTACCAGGTGGGAGACTGGTTCGACTTTGACGCTGCTCGTTTAACCGGCTTCAATAGCGAAGAACACGTTTTTAGGCAACTCACACGGAGTTTGGCACCGCATTTATTCGCTGGGAGGCAATTCTGCGGGACCTATCGCGCCTTCGACGACAAACTCCTGACGCTTATCGTCTGGGATTCTGCCGCCGTCTAAAAGCGTGCGCGATCGATCGCGATCTCGCTCAACGCCTCTTTTGCCGGGCAATTGACCGGCGCACTAAGCAAACGCCGTACATCGTCGATGAGTCGCATAGCCGCTAGACAATGGCATTCACCTTGCCGAACCTGCGCTCGCCTTCGCCGGCCGGCTTCGATCCACCGCTCAGCCACGCCATTTCCACGTGCAGGAGTTCCGACAAGCGGCGGCAGTCGGCGGCTCGCGGCAGCGTGATACCCGCTCGCCACAGCGTGACATCCCCTTCCGTGACACCCAGCGATTTCGCCACGCGCCCAGACGAAAGCCCGGAACGCTTTATGGTCATGTCGAGCCGCGCAGCGAACGCGCGGCCCACCCGTGGGTTATCAGGGGCGTCGCTGACGTGGTGGTCGGAAAGGAAAGGAGCGTTCATGAATGTCGCAAGACCTGATAGACGTGTGCGGTGGTCGAACGGGGTACTGTACGTGACGAAAGAGTCGCGTTGGTGACATTACATACCGCTCCCAAAAGCCGATGTGTTTGCGAGCGTACATAAGACGAAAGGCGGCAGTGACGATAGCCGCGCGCGTGCATTTTTTAATGACGGTTTGATGGCAACCGCACATTGTGTGGATGTTTCCGGGTGTTCGCGGTTTCCATGGCACTTCTTGTCAACCTGTGTGTCGAACCGGCCGGCGAGGAGCGCAACGGGCGCAACGCGTGCATCGCCTCGTTGGACGGGCGTTGCGCGAATTCGCCCGGCGGCTATGTCACGGTCGATCGCAGGAGTAAGGTGAGGGATGAGGGAAGCCGGCTTTCGCAGGGGCAGGAGCAGCGGCTGCTGCCGGTTTCAATACCAGGTTGACACGAGGAGGATGCATGGCAGTGAACTACGGGGTGCTCAAGGGCACCGTGACCGGTCATCTTCGCAATGCCGATGACGACCACTATCAAATCCTGGTCCACGCCGGACCGACGGTTTTCCGGATTGCATCGAACGTAAAGTCGTCAGCACCGCACGCGCCTTCAACGGTTCTGTTTGAAGAGCTGGATACATTGCCCGAAACATTGACAAGCGGTCTGGGTGCGTTGACGCCCGGTTTCACCAAACTGCCGTCTACACCCGGCGGTCTCGCCATTGACTATGTGCGCGGCGGCCTGGTCGATATCAAGGCAATGACGCCCGTTCCCGCCGATGCGCCCGGCTCGACGAATGATCTGAAAGACAAACTGGAAAGCGCGGTGGTTGCGGCGATGGCCATGGAAGGGTCGATCATCTACGCATTTGGATCGAGATGGGGTCCTGAAGAAAACATACCGGACCAGTATTTCAAATTCGTGCCCGGCAATGGCGTGCACGACATCCATATGAACCAGGGCAACGGCGGCCAGTACGAACAGGACAACGGCGTGTATCAGGACGGGGCACTGATGATCGCGTATGCGGACAATACGTGGCGGGCGTTTTTCTTTGCGTTCCAGTCGCAGACCTTCGATACCGACGACCAGGGCAATCCGATAGCAGGAGGGTGAACGCGCTGCACGGGGCGTTGCTTAGGTGCCTCGAAAGCCATCGCCGTCCGATGGCTTTCGACCTCCAGCTAACGCTTAAACCTTCTTCAAATAGCAGGCTTTCAGCATGAAGCTGCCGGCGTCCATCTTGCAGTCGACCTCGTGGTCGCCGCCTACCAGCCGGATGCTCTTCACCTTCGAACCTACCTTCAGCGTGATCGACGAGCCCTTCACTTTCAGGTCCTTGATGAGCACCACGGAGTCGCCGTTGGCCAGCACGTTGCCATTGGCGTCCTTCACCACTGCTTTCGCGTCGTCATCGGCAGGCGCGGTTTCTGATGCGGACCATTCATGGCCGCAGTCTGCGCAAACGATGCGATCGGCGTCCGCGTAGGTATTTTCCATCGAGCAGAGTGGGCAGGCTGGGAGTGGTGACATAGTTCCTTCACATAATCGTAACAGTCGAGGAGGCGCGAACGCGCTCCGGCGGCCGGGATTATAAGGGGCTGGCTGACTGAGGGGCTGACTGAGGATCTGACTGAGTGCGTCGTTTAAACCAGGCTTGCGCCACGCGGACCATCGCGGCCGACAAACGCGGGACCGAGATCGCCCATTCCCTGGCACCCCAACAAGCGCAGCGAAATCAACATCTCGTCCATCATCAGTGCGAGCACTTCGCTCGCCCCGGCTGCTCCGCGCGAAGCGAGGCCATACAACGGCGCTCGCCCTAGCAATACGCCGCGCGCGCCTAATGCGACCGCCTTCAAGGCATCGCTGCCGCGCCGCACTCCGCCATCGATAAAAATCTCCGTCTTTCCGCTAACCGCCTCAACGATCTCCGGCAGCAGCTCCAATGGCGCGAACGTGCTCCCCAACTGCCGGCCTCCATGATTCGATATCACCACGCCATCGGCGCCATGCGCGAGCGCCAGCAGTGCGTCTTCCAAGCCCATGATGCCCTTGACGATCACCTTGCCGCTCCAGTGCCTACGCACCCACTCCAGATCCGTCCAGCTCAGCGACAAGTCCATCTGCCGGCTCAGCATGGCTGCGTGACGCGATAAATCCGCATGCTCGCCCACGCTCTTCGCAATGTTCATCAATTGCGGCGAACCCGCGCGTGCCATTTGCCAGCACCAATGCGGATGCGTCAGGCAATCGGCGAGAAGCTTGGGTGACATTCGCAACGGCAACCGGAAACCATTGCGCGTGTCGTGATCGCGCTTGCCGTGCACCGGGACATCGACGGTGAGAACCAATGTTGAATAACCAGCAGCGCCGGCGCGTCGCATCAAGTCTTCGGCAATGCCGCGATCCTGTTGCACATAGAGCTGCATCCACAGGTCACCTTGCGGCGCGGCGGCGCGTACATCTTCCAGCAACGATGTCGACGCGGTCGACAACACGAACGGCAAGTTCGCGCGGCTCGCGGCCTGTGCGAGCAGTTCGTCGGCGCGTGGCCAAAAGAGTCCGTTCAAGCCCGTTGGTCCCACGATCAGCGGCGCCGCCGCTTCGCGTCCGAAAAAGTCCGTTGTGCTCGAACAGCGCGACACGTCCTTGAGCACGCGTGGTTTGAATAGCCACCGCCCGTACGCATCAGTATTGCGCCGCAACGCGTCGCCGTCTTCGGCGCCGCCATCCAGGTAATCAAACGCAAGCCGCGGCAGACGCCGCTGTGCAGCGATACGGTATTCAGCGACAGAGGCAAGCATCCAGGCTCCACGAAATTGCAATCGATCATAAACGTGAGATTCGATTGCACTACAATTGGGACAATCACAATGCGATACTCTCAAAGCCCCCACAAGCATGTCCAAAAGCGCCGCTGGCACGCCGGAAAAGCCTGATGAAAAAGCGACTCAGCGCTCGTCGTTGTTTGTCGGATCGACTGAAAAAGCCTTCCAGGTCCTGCACGCCTTCGACGGCCCGAGCCGTCACATGACTCTCGTCGATATCGCCCGCACGTCCGGGCTCGACCGCAGCGCGACCCAGCGCCTGGTTCATACGCTCGAAGCGCTCGGCTACCTCTACCGCGTGCCCGAAACCCGCAACTACGGCCTGACGACGAAGGTGCTGCAGTTCTCGTACAACTATGTGCGGGCCAACGAACTCATCGACAAAGCATCGCCTTATCTGCTCGATATCAGTCGGCGGCTTGGCGAAACCACCAACTTGCTGGAACTCGACGGCCACGAGATCGTGTTTGTCGCGCGTTTTCCGGGGCAGCATCTGGTGAACATCGACATTGTGGTTGGTGCTCGTTTGCCGGCCATGTTTACCGCTGCGGGCATAGCAATCCTGTCGCGTCTGTCGGACGAGCGCGTGCGCGAAATCCTGGCGCAGACGCCGCTTGATCCGCTCACGCACTACACCGAAACCCATCCCGACAAACTGCTCGAACGCGTGCGCAAGGTCGCGCGACGCGGTTACGCGGTGATCGAGAACGAGACCGTGCTCGGCGATATTTCCGTCGCCGCGCCGGTCACGGATCACGGCGGTATGGCTGTTGCCGCAATCAATATCTCGGTGCCCACCTCGCGGTGGTCGATCGAACGCGTGGAAGCCGAACTCGCGCAGCACGTGCAAGTCGCCGCGACCTCGATCTCGAAAGCGCGGCTGTCGAGCTACAAGCGTTGAGCCTTTAGCGACGCTTCAAAGCCCGCGCTCGTATAGGTCGAGCTGCTTCTCGAGTTCGATGCGCAAGCGCGCCGACAACCCTGCTTCCGCCTGAACCAGCGGCGCAAGCATCGCGGGCGCGTGGACATCGATCAGGTCCATCACGGACTTCATCGGGCCGGGATTGGTCTCGGCGAACGCCATATTCATCAGCGGAATCAGCGAGCGATGCAACGTCAGCGCTTCCTGCGTCTTCCCCTCTGACGCCAACTGATAAATCTGTCGCCACGCAGTCGGCAGCAACGTCGCCGTGACCACGATCCCACCCCGCGCACCGGCTGCCACGTGCAACGGGAACAACGTATCCTCGCCGCTCAACACGGCGAACGATTCATCCACGCCCGCAACAGTGCGCAGGAAATGCCACATGTCCGTGTTGCACGCCTTCATGCCGATGATCCGCTCATGCTTCGACAACTCATGCAGCACCTCAGGCGCGATCGCAATCCGCGTGCGATACGGGATTTCATAGATAAGAATCGGCAGCGGCGATTCATCGGCGTAACGCATGAAGTAATCGCGAATACCGGCTTGCGTCGGGTTGGTGTAGTAGGGCGTCAGCACGAGCAGACCATCGACGCCGGCCGCAGCGAAGTCCTTTCCCGCTTGCATCGCATCGTGATAACCGGGGTCGAGCACGCCCGCGACAACGGGGATCTTGCCCGCGGCCTGCTCCGCCGTGATCTCGGCCATGCGTATGCGCTCGGCACGCGAGAGCGCGCCATATTCGCCAGTGCCGCCAAGCGGCACCACACCGTCCACGCTTTGTTTCAACAGATAGCGCATGAGCGCGCGAGCGGCGTCGGCGTTGATGGTGTCGTCGGGATTGACGGGAGTCGGGATGGCCGGCAAGACGCCACGTAATTGTTGTGCTGAAAGCATGGGTTAGTCCTGGAAAACAAGGTTATTCAAGAAGCGAGGCTGCGGCGGCGCAACCGGTCCGCCACCCAGATCAGGGCTGCAACAAAGACGAACAGGCACGTGGAAACAGCCGCAATGACCGGTGAGATCTGCATCGTGATTTCATCCCAGAACTGCTTGGGCAAGGTCGTGCTCAAGCCTCCCGACGAGAACAGCGCGATGGTCAGTTCATCGAAGGAGGTAGCGAAGGCGAACAGGAACGACGACATCAACCCCGCGCCGAGAATCGGGAACGTGACGCGGCGCAGCGTGGCCCACGGGCGTGCGCCCATGCTGTGCGCGGCCAGATCCAGGCGCGTGTCGTAGTTGCGCAGCACGGCCATCATGGTGATCACCACGTAAGGCACGGCCACCACGGTGTGTCCCAGCACGAGGCCGAAAGACGATCCGATCAAGCCGATCTTCGCGAAGAAATAGAACACCCCTACCGCGATGATCATGCGCGGCACCACGATCGGCGCGAGTATGAAAGCGAGCATGGCCGCCTTGCCCTTCATGCCGCCGCGCACCAACAGGAACGCGGCGGGCGTGCCGATCAGCATCGAAAGAATGCCGGTGCCGATCCCCACGAGCATCGAGCGCGTGATGGCCTGCATCCACAACGGCGAATCAGTGATCTGCCGATACCACTGCAGCGAGAAACCATGCGGCGGCCATGCGAGACCGGACGCGGAATCGAACGAGAGCGGAATCATCAGGAACGCTGGCGCGCTCAGGAATACAAGCAGCAGGATGACCACTACGCGCAACGTCAGGCTTTCGCCGGCGACGGCGCGGCGTTTGCGACGTTTGGGGAAGAGGGCGAGCACGGCATCGGTCGCGTTGCCCAGGGCGGTCAGGATGACATCGCCGAGCTTGGCGGCCCAGCCCTTGCCGTGCTTTGGACCACGAGCGGCCGAGTTGCCGCCGGCCATCGTGGAAAGGCCGACCATGCGGTCGTAGACCAGGAACACGATCAGCACGACCGCCAGCAACAGCACGGAGATAGCGCCCGCGAAACCCCAGTTCAATGCCTGCATCACCTGGTCGATGATCAGTTGCGTGATCATGGTCTGATGGCGTCCGCCAAGCAGCGTGGGTGTGATGAAGAAGCCGATGGCCGTGACAAATACCATCAACGCACCCGCTGCAACGCCCGGCAGCGACAGCGGAAAATACACCTTCCAGAACACCGTGCCCGGACGCGCGCCGAGTGTGGCTGCAGCGCTCGGCAAGCGGCGGTCGATGTTCTCCATGACCGAGAGCATGGTCAGCACCGCGAGCGGCATCAGCGCGTGAACCATGCCCACGATCACGGCGGAAAAGTTATAGAGCAGGCTCAACGGCCGGTCGATGATGCCAAGTCCAAGCAACACCTGGTTGAGCACGCCGTTGCGTCCGAGCAGCACGACCCATGCAAATGTGCGCACGAGAAAGCTCGTCCAGAAGGAGAGCAGGACCCAGAACAGCAACCGGTTCTTCCGCTCCCGCGTCAGCGAGGAAATCAGGTACGCAATCGGATAGCCGGTGAGCACCGAGAAGAAGGTGGTCCACAACGAGATCTTCAGCGTGATCAGCAATACATCCACATAGACCGACGATGCGAAGAGCCGCTTGTATTCGACGAGCGTGAAGCCGCTGTCGTTATGCACGCTCAGCAGCAGCAACTGGCCGACGGGGTACACGAGCATCACGAGCAGCAATACGATGATCGGCGCGCTCATCGCACCGGGTCGCAACCATGCGCGCCATCGGGCAGGCCGTGGCGGCGGCGCTCCCGGACGCGTTTGCTCAGCAGTCAGGGCGGATCGATTCATTTCTTACCCCGCAATCGCAACAGCGTCCGCAGTCAGCCACGAAAGCCCGAGCGTCTGCCCGATTTCGTACTGGCGGCCGAGCCGGTTGGTGGGAAACGCCGCGACGAGCGGCGCGGCGTCGCTGATATGCGACTGCAGATAGAGCTTCGTCATGCTGCCGGTGACCATGATGTCGGTGAGCTTCGCCGACAAGGTGCCGCCGTTGATCGACGCAGCCGGCGGTCCATCGTGGATCTGCAGGTTCTGCGGACGCAGCATCAGCTTCACCGGACGGCCATCGCGGATCACCGGGTCGTACGCCATCGCGTTGACGTTCGCGCCACCCTGCACGCTGATCTGCACCTGGTCGCCGCTGCGTCCCGTCACCACCGCATCGAGCAGGTTCGATTCGCCGAGGAAGTCCGCGACAAACACGCTTTTCGGCCGGAAATACAAATCGGCGGGCGTGCCGAGTTGCGCAATCGAACCGGCGTTCATCAGGCAGATGCGGTCGGACATGGTCATCGCTTCTTCCTGATCGTGGGTGACGTAGACAATCGTCGTACCCAGGTCGCGATGAATCCGCTTGATCTCCAGTTGCATCTGATCGCGCAATTTCTTGTCCAGCGCGCCGAGCGGTTCGTCCATCAGGATGATCGACGGCCGGTAGACCATGCAGCGCGCGAGTGCAATCCGTTGCTGCTGACCGCCCGACAATTCACGCGGATAACGTTCCGCCACATGCGGAAGATGCACCATCTCAAGCGCTTGCATGACTTTCTCACGCGTTTTTTTGGCATCGGTCCTGCGCATCTGCAAAGGGAACGAGATGTTCTCCGCTACCGTCATGTGCGGGAACAGCGCATAGTTCTGAAACACCATGCCGATGTCCCGCTCATACGGTGCGCCGTATGTCACGTCAACACCATTGATCCGCACCTGGCCATCGTCCGGTTGTGCGAGCCCCGCGATCAGGCTGAGCAGCGTCGTCTTGCCCGAGCCGCTGGGTCCGAGCAGGATCAGGAACTCGCCCTGGGCGACATCGAGATCGATTGGCGCGAGCGCGACGAAGTCGCCATAACGCTTGCACAGTCCCGTGATTTGAAGGTTCGAAGCAGGCATGGAATCGGCATCCGTGACGGTGAAAACACAAAAGGACCGCGATGAAAACAGCGCTCAGGTCAGGATCCAGCTATTGAAACGCTCGAGCGCGACGCTTTGTTTTTCCTGCCAGAACTTCGCATCGATATGCAGGCCGTTCTTCATGTTCTCCGGGAACGTCGGGCAGTTCTTCGCGATCTCGGGCTTGATGTAGTTAAACGCTTCGGGCTGCGTAACACCGGCCGGGAAATACTCGACCAGCGCGGCCTGCCGTTTTGGATCGGACGCAAACTTGATGAACTCACGGCACGCGCTCGCGTTCGGCGTGCCTTTGAGGATCGACCAGTTATCGACGCCCCAAATGTTCTGGTTCCAGACGATCGCGACCGGCGCGCCGTTTGCAATGGCCGATTGCGCCCGCGATACCCACGTGCTGATCATGTCCACTTCACCGGAGCCCAGCATCTGTTCGACTTGCGAGCCCGTGGTCCACCAGACATCGACGTGCTTGGAAATCTTGTCGAGGCTTGCGATGCCCTTGTCGAAATTGACCGGATAGACCTGCGAGGGCGACGTGCCGTCTGCCATCATCGCTTCTTCGAAGGTATCGAACGGATACTTGCGCAGGCCGCGACGGCCCGGGTAGTCCTTGACGTTCCACATATCGGCCCATGAATTGGGGGCCTTGCGACCCTTGAAGGCATCGGTGCGATAAGCGAGGACGGTCGTATAAATGTTGGTGCCAACACCATACGGGGACATGTATTGCGCCGGAATCTTTGCGATCATCGGGTCGGCCTCAAGCCCGTGCTTCTCCAGGTATTCCTTGCCGCCGCCCGTCAACAGGAGGATGGCCGGCTGACTGATCTTGGCCATGTCCCACGTGTAGCTGCCAGTCTCGACCATGCTCTTGATCTGCGCGGTCGGTTCGGCGTTCGCTTGCACACCGATCACCTCAATGCCCGTCTTCTCCGTGAACGGCTTGTAGAACACCGCGCCGTACGCCTTGGTATAGATGCCGCCATCGTCGCGAATGACGATCCGTTTGTTCGCGGCGCGCGATGGCGTCCAGACGAACGGGAACGCCACCGCGGCAGCGCCGGCGACAGCCGTTTTGATGACCGTGCGGCGGCCGGGTTGTTGAAGCTGTTGAATTTCATCGCGTGCGGGCTGCTTTTTCATGTCGGCTCCAAGGGTGTGGATAGAAACAGAAACGCTGTGATGCGAACGTCCAGGCTTCTTCTCCTGGCCTGGATCGGGGGATCCGAACGCGGTCCGGGGGGACCCGGAAATTCAGGGCAGCAAACGTCCCGGATTGAACAGGTTGTGCGGATCGAGCGCGTTCTTCACGGCCCGCATCAGGCGGAGTTCAGCTGCGGATTTGTAGTGCGCCATTTCCGGCAGCCCGGTTTGCCCGACGCCATGCTCAGCGCTGAACGTGCCGCGCAATTCATGCGCGACGTCGTTCACGCAGCGGCGCAGGGTGTTGGCCATCGAGGAGCGATCGGCGAGTTGGCGCCAGGCGTCGAAGGTGAAAAAGGGGATGAAATGCGCGTTGCCGTCGCCAAGATGCGCGACCACGATGATGTCGAGCCCGGGAACAATGGCATGCACCGCTTGCGTGGCACGCTCGATGAACAGCGGCACGGCGGACACCGGTACCGCACAGTCGGTCGTCAGGCCCACGCCCCCTTTCTTGTTGGCTTCCGACACGCTATGGCGAATTTCCCAGAACGTGGCGCGTTGTGTCTCGTTGGTGGCGAGGACGGCGTCATGGATCAGGCCGGATTCAGCTGCGTGTTCGAGCGTTTGCTGCATCAGCGCGGCCATTTCCTCGCCGCCGTGGGTGTCTCCTAGTTCCACCAGCACGTGCCATTCATGCAGTTCCGAGAGCGGATTGCGGCGGCCTGGAACATGTTCGATCACGAGTTCGAGCTGGCGGCGGTTGATCATCTCGAAGGCGCTCAACCGCGATCCGCACGCGGCCTGGAACATCCCGAGGATGTGCAGCGCGGCGGCGGGATCGACGGGCGCGAACCACGCGAGCGCGTGTTGCACCGGCAGCGGATGCAGTTTCAGCGTCGCCGCCGTGATGATGCCGAGCGTGCCTTCCGTGCCGATGAACAAGTGCTTCAGGTCGAGCCCCGTGTTGTCCTTGCGCAATGCGCGCAGGCCATTCCAGACGGTGCCGTCGGCGAGTACGACTTCGAGCCCCAGCACGTTGTCGCGCGTGTTGCCGTAGCGCAGGACGGCGGTGCCGCCCGCATTCGTCGATAAATTCCCGCCGATCTGGCACGAACCCTCGGCGCCCAGACTCACCGCGTACAGGCGATCTTCGGCTGCGGCTGCGTCCTGGATGGTTTTCAGCACGCAACCGGCTTCGACTTCCATCGAGCCGTTGGCGGCATCTATATGACGAATGCGCCGCATGCGCGTCAAATTGACGATGACCGGCGGCAGGCCCACGTTCGCCGGCACCGCACCCGCGCACAAGCTGGTGTTGCCGCCTTGCGGCAGGACCGGGACACCGTGCGCCGCGCACAGGCGCACGACGGCCGACACCTGCGAGGTGTTCGAGGGCTGGACGACCGCTGCTGCCGGCCCCTTGTAGCGGCCTCGCCAGTCTTCCGTGAAAGGCGCGAGGTCGGATTCGGCGGTGAGCACCGCATTGGCGCCGAGTTCTGCTTCCAGGGAAGCGATCAACGCCGTGACGGTTTTCATGTCGAGTTCCTCGATAAGCACCGGCGGCCTCCTGGATCAGGAAAGGGTCAGCGAAAGCGCCGCGCATGGAAAAGAGAGTAGGCAGAAAAAAATCGCATTGAAATGTGTGTGATCGCTATGCGATTAAAATAGGCGTTTTTGCCAGTCAGGTAGTCGACAAGGGTTGAGCGAGCGGAGCCGGAGAAAAGCTGCTAACGGAAAAAACTGACTCAGCCGAAGCAAAGTCGACGAGAATCGTCCGTCACCGAGCAAATGCATAAATCGGGGTCGGAATGAAGCCACACTTTTCAGGTTCGACCAGCGAACTTCATGTGACTCGCATGGTCTTGATTCGGGCTGATTCGTCCGCAAATGAGTGCTTGTCCGAGCTAAATGTTGTAGTTTTGCTGCGCTCGGCTACTAGATACGCCCGATATTGGCGTTTACCGCACTAGCCGCAACCAAGTTGCTATAAACTGTACGACCCGCGCGAATCCTGCGCTCGTTAGCGCGTCCCGCCTCCAAACTGATTCAGTTTTGCTCGAATCAACGCATCGAAGTAGCTGAATAGCTGAACCCGAGGTGATGATCCCGTCGGTCGTCACGGTAGTGCTCGTGTCTAACCGCTTGTGCACTGGTTTGTCATTACAGAGCAAAGCTGTCGAGGAAATGTATGACAAGTTTTGATCCAACCGAATCTACCGCCGGCAACGGCGCGCCTGTAAAAAAATCGAAAGCCCGCCGTGGGTCCGCCGACAAGCTGTCGCGGCCAATGGACGAAAGCGTTTGCTCTCCTGAGCAGGCCGATGAACGTCAACGCCAGATGCGGGCGTTGATTCAACTGGGAAAACAGCAAGGTTTCCTGACCCACGCAGAGATCAACGATCACCT
The DNA here is from genome assembly GCF_002220365.1 of Caballeronia sordidicola. Lineage (GTDB taxonomy): Bacteria > Pseudomonadota > Gammaproteobacteria > Burkholderiales > Burkholderiaceae > Caballeronia > Caballeronia sordidicola_C. The sequence goes on from NZ_MTHB01000110.1 coordinate 25,064, forward strand.
GCCGGGCAACTTTGCTCAGACGTCGGCTATCGAAACCATTGTCAGCACCTTCCGCGACATGGGTGTGGCCGTCTATGAAGAAGCGCCTGATTCGGAAACGCTGCTGCTGAACGATTCCGCCCCCACGGCGGTGTCGGACGAGCAATCGGACGAAGAAGCGGAAGTCACGCTGGCGACCGTCGACTCGGAATTCGGCCGCACGACCGATCCCGTGCGTATGTATATGCGCGAAATGGGCAGCACCGAACTGCTGACCCGTGCGGGCGAGATCGAGATCGCGAAGCGCATTGAAGACGGCCTCGGCGAGATGATCAAGGCGGCGTTCACGTGCCCGTCGACCGTGATCACGCTGCTCACGACCGTGGACAAGATTGTCGCTGGCGAACTGCGCATCGACGAACTGGTCGATGGCTTCAAGGACACCACCCTCGACGAAGACGCGGGGGCGGCGGACGCCGACGCCGACGCTGAGCTCGACGAAGCTGAACTCGCGTCGGAAAGCGACGACGAAGACGGCGAGACCGAAGACGAGCAAGCAACGCGTGCGAACGCAACGCGCCTCAAGCATTTGCTGCGCGACTGCTTGCCTATGTTCGCGAACGTTCGGGACCATTTCGACGCGTTCCATGCGGCTTATATGGCCGACGACGCACGCACCGGTGACTGGCCGAGCGTGCAGGAACACATCCAGCGCGAGCTGGCGACCATCCGCTTTACCGCTCGTACCATCGACCGGTTGTGCGCCGAGGTTCACGAGCAGGTCGAACAGGTCCGCGCTATCGAGCGTCGCATCCTGAAGATCGCCGTCGATCTGGCTGGCATGCCGCGTGAGAAGTTCGTGGAAGTGTTCCCCGGCCACGAGACGGATCTCGAGTGGACAACGCGTCATGCGGCAACCTCGAGCGCCTATGGCAAGGCGCTGGAACGCAGCCTGCCGGCCATTCAGGCGGAACAGCAGAAGCTGATCCAGATCGAGTCGAACCTGATGTTGCCCCTGTTGCAGCTGAAGGCGCTGAACAAGCAGATGACGTCCGCCGAGCACAAGATGCGTCAGGCGAAGCGCGAAATGACGGAAGCGAACCTGCGTCTGGTGATCTCGATTGCGAAGAAGTACGTGAACCGCGGCATGCATTTCCTGGATCTGATCCAGGAAGGCAACATCGGCTTGATGAAGGCCGTGGACAAGTTCGAATACCGGCGTGGCTGGAAGTTTTCGACGTACGCCACGTGGTGGGTCCGTCAGGCTGTGACGCGTTCGCTCGCCGATCAGGGCCGGACCATCCGCGTGCCGGTGCACATGATCGAGACGATCAACAAGCTGAACCGCGTATCGCGCGAAATCCTGCAGCAGACTGGACAGGAAGCGCATCCGTCGGTGCTGGCGGTTCGCCTCGATTTGTCGGAAGAAAAGGTTCGCAGCATTCTCAAGATTGCGCGGCAGCCGGTTTCGCTCGAAACGCCTTTGGGCGAAGACGGCGACACGACGCTGGGCGACATGGTGGAAGATTCGAACACCGAATCGCCGGCCGATGCCGCCATGCACGCCGACATGCGTCTCGCGATCAAGGATGCGCTGGATTCCTTGTCACCGCGTGAAGCAAAGGTGCTGCGTATGCGTTTTGGTATCGACACCGTGTCCGACCATACGCTGGAAGAAGTCGGCAAGCAGTTCGATGTGACGCGTGAGCGGATTCGCCAGATTGAGAGCAAGGCAATGCGCAAGCTCGTGCATCCGAGCCGGTCGGAGAAGCTGCGGTCGTTCCTGGCACATTGAGGATCGCCGCAAGGCTTGCTGGAAGGTAGGTTGCTAGGTAGGTTGGAAGGTAGGTTGACGCCGTTGGACTCGAAGAGGGTCCAACGGCGTTTTTGTTTGGTGTCTACCGTCTGGTGTTCTATCGCTGACCGTTGGAAGATCCCAGCCTGCCACTCCGGTGCGTACCAAGCCCGAACTTCAAGGGCCTGGGTTTGCTCGACTGGCAGCCTGGCTCTTGTAGAACCCCGGGAGTACCAACGCGTCCGGACTTCTGGCAAGATGCACCCCCTGCTGCACGGCGGCGCTGAACTGAAACGACGTGCTCCACAAGCGGATGCGAGTCCGGAAGAAGTCCGCCCACTGGAATTCGGCAAACGGTTCAGGTGTTTTTATATAGCCGCCCGCGTTGCGCACAAACGCTGCCAGGCTGCGGTACGGATCGTCGATCAGCCCCGAGACATTGGACGGAATCGCGGCAACGCCGTGCAGGATGCCGTGCTCGTCATAGGGGTGGACCCAGCGCCGGTTTGCCATCTCCAGCCAGAAGGCATCGCCTTTCAGCTTCGACAGGTCGGCCATGACCTCAACGTAAGCATAATTGATCTGGGCGTCGAATAACGCCCGCGCAAGGTGATGATGATCGGTTGCGAAGTGAATTCCATCCCGGCCCAACACGGCGGGAATAGGCAAGTCCTTGAGGGCGCGCTTCAATTCTTCCGCGGGCAGGGAGGCGAAGTGTTTGCGTTTCTCATCGACCTCCAGCATTCCGGCGGTTATCTGCGTGGGATGGATCTGCTGCAATTCCAGCCTGACCAGTTTTTTCATAGTGTGCACGCGGGATCAGAGAACCAGCGGCAAGCGTAACCGACGCAGTGCCAGCCAACAAGTTCGCGCGGCAGCAGGTGCGGCGCGTGCTTGCGTGCGGGTCTGGGTCCTGGTCACATTATTCAAACGTGCGCGCTTCGCATTTTGTTTTACATGACTCACCGTCATTTTTCGCGGTTATTGTTATGGGGATGTTATGGGAACGTTGAAGTGCGCTTGGTGTAAATGCTGAGGTCCGTGCCGATGAAACCGGTTAGTCTGTGGGCGATCCCGGATAGCGGCGATGATTAACAAATCGAGCGAAAGGCATATGTCAGCATCCGTCGCAAATTCTTCGACCAAAGTTGTCCAAGGTGCACCCGTTTTGATGCTTGGCGCGGTAGGCGTCGTTTTTGGAGACATCGGGACAAGTCCGCTTTACACCCTCAGGGAATGCCTCAAGGCCGCGGGCGGAGTCAGTCAGGCCAATGTGTTCGGCATCGTGTCGCTGATCCTGTGGTCGATCCTGATTGTCGTCACGCTGAAGTACGTCAGCTTTGTCATGCGGGCAGGCAATGACGGCGAAGGCGGCATTCTCGCGCTGACCGCGCTGGCATCGGGCGTTGCTCCCGAGCGCTTGCGTAATGTCCTGCTGACGCTGGGCGTGTTCGGCGCGGCCATGTTCTATGGCGACTCCATGATTACACCGGCTATTTCCGTCATATCGGCGGTAGAGGGCGTGACGCTGATCGATGCCCAGCTCACCGCCTGGATCGTGCCCATTTCATTGGTTATCCTGACGGGTTTGTTCGCCATCCAGAAACACGGGACCAGTGCGGTGGGGAAGGTCTTCGGGCCGGTCATGGTGGTCTGGTTCGTGACCTTGGCCGCGTTGGGCCTGCTGCATATTGTCCAGCATCCGGTCATTCTTGAAGCGGCTTCGCCAACCTTCGCCATATCGTTCCTGGCGCATAGTCCGGGCACGGCTTTCATCGTGCTGGGTTCGGTTTTCCTCGCGCTGACCGGCGGTGAAGCCTTGTATGCGGACATGGGGCATTTCGGTAAAAGGCCGATCCGTCTTGCGTGGATGTTCCTCGTCTGGCCGAGCCTGGTCATGAACTATTTCGGCCAGGGCGCGCTTGTCATGATGCATCCGGAAACGCTCAAGCAACCGTTCTTCGAGTCGGCTCCCTCCTGGGGGCTTGTCCCGCTCGTCATTCTGGCGACGGCGGCAACCATCATCGCGTCGCAAGCAGTGATCTCGGGCGCGTTCTCCATGACGAAGCAAGCGGTGCAGTTGGGTTTCCTGCCGCGCATTCCAATCGTTCATACGTCGACGCATGAGATCGGCCAGGTCTACGTGCCGTTCATCAATCTCTCGTTGTTCGCGGCTGTCGTGTTCCTGGTGGTGTTCTTCAAATCATCCGATAACCTCGCGTCTGCCTACGGTATTGCGGTCGCTTCCACCATGTTGCTCACCACTTTGCTGATGTACTTCATCACGCATTGCCTCTGGCACTGGAAACCGCTGGCAACGGCGCTTGTCATCGGGCCTTTTGCGGTGGTCGATGCGGTGTTTGTGTCGAGTAACGTCAGCAAGGTGCTCGATGGTGGCTGGTTTCCGCTGCTGGCAGGTGCTACGTTGTTCACGGTCATGACAACGTGGCACAAGGGACGTGAAACGCTGGTCGACCGGATGAAAGCGGAGAACTTGCCGCTCAAGGACATCATTCATTCGTTATGCCGGGGCAGCCATCCGCCGTCCCGCGTGGACGGGACGGCCGTGTTCCCGGGCGGCGTGGCCGGCATGACCCCAACGGCGTTCATGCACAACCTCAAGCACAACCGCGTACTGCACAAGACGAACATCTTCCTTGCCGGCACGACCGACAACGTGCCTCACGTCAGGGACGCTGACAAGGCAGTAGTGGAGGATCTTGGCGATGGTTGTTACGCGGTCAGGGTGCGTCACGGCTTCATGGAGATTCCCGACGTGCCGGTGCTTCTGACGCTGATCCAGAAGCAGATTCCCGGCTGGACCTACGACGCCGCCGATACCTCGTTTTTCCTCGCCCGCGACACGATTCGTGCGACCGGTGAAAGCAAGACGATGGCGCTTTGGCGCGAAAAGCTGTTTGCGTTCCTCGGTCGTAATGCGGCGCAAGCGGCGGAGTACTACAGCTTGCCGCCTAATCGCGTGGTCGAACTGGGCGGACAGATCAACATGTAAGGTTGGGTGTTGAAGGCGTTCTGGTTCTGCTGCCTTTTCGACCGCCAAGCCATGATTGCCGTATTGGAGAACGCTTAGCATACTGACGTTTCACCAGGGGGAGCCTGCTCGGCTGAGAGGTTCCGGCAACGGAACGACCCCTATACCTGATCCGGATAATGCCGGCGTAGGAATGGAGAATTCGATGTTTCAAAGCCACTGTATGACGGCATTGCACTGCGTTTGCCGTCCATCGCTTTTCATCCCTCTGTTGGTCCTGACTGCGTTGCTGCAATGACGCCAGTCGTGATTGGGCTTGCGCTCTTCGCGGCCGTCTTGCACGCAACGTGGAATGCCGTTCTCCGCACGGGGTCCGACCGACTCTGGTCGATGACCGTCATGAGCTTCGCAACCACGCTCGTGGCCATTCCGTTCGCTATTGTGCTGCCCTTGCCGTTCGCGGCGGCGTGGCCTTATCTCGTCCTGTCGTCGTGCATGCAGGTCGGCTATAGCGTCTTCCTGGTCCATGCCTATCGATACGGCGCGTTGGGACAGGTGTACCCCATCATTCGAGGCAGCGTGCCCTTGCTGGTCACGCTAGGCGGTTTCCTGACGACAGGCCAGCGCTTGTCCCCGGTTGCGCTAACCGGCGTTGTCCTGGTGGCGCTTGGAATCATGAGTCTGGCTTTGGGGCGGCACAGGGCGTCGAAGGAGTCGATCGTGCTGGCGCTCGTTACAGCCTTGTTTATTGCTGGCTACACGACGACTGACGCAATCGGGGTCCGGCATGCCGGTAATGCGCGCGCTTATGCCGCCTGGATTTTCCTCATCTACGGCGCGCTGATGCCTGCGGCTTTTATCGCGGTGCGAGGGACGCTGTCGCTGGACATCCGCTCGCCGGAAACGTTGAAGGCGCTGGCGGGCGGAGTCATTTCTCTCATGGCCTATGGCGCGGTGATATCGGCGCTGGCGCTTGGCCCGGTGGGTCCGATTTCGGCGTTACGTGAAACCAGCGTGGTTTTCGCAGCATTGATTGGCCGGATTTTCCTCGGCGAAGCGCTGACGATTCGCCGCGTCACGGCTTGCGCCGTGGTTGCGCTGGGCGCGTCTTGTCTTAGTTGATTTTAACGATATAAAAGGCGCGAAGGGCCGGTGGCCGCATCGCGCTTTAACCACATTGCGGCTAGCAAGCCGCCACGCAAAAATTCATGCCCGTGCTTAGCCTCGGATTGAACGCGTCGGCTTCAATACATCTATCAATGCCCTAAGCGTTGAGGTGTGGTGCTGAGCGGTCAGGCGTAGTCCGCCAAGTGGCTTATCATGGCTAAAACCCTCTCCAGTGCAAATGTGCTGATGGAATACAGCACAAGGAAGCGGGGCCGACTGCTTGCCTATGCGCGTCTCACCCGCGCCGGAGAGGACGGAACATGACTGCATCGAACGAAACCGGGCACGTCGCCAGGAGGGGCGTCATCACGCGCTTTTATCGCGCCATCGAGCTTGCGGATATACCGCTTCTGCGCACGGCCGTCACTTCCGACTGGCAGTATCTTCCGAGTGCATCGGGACAACCGATCGGGGCGGAGCAGCTTGCTCCCATGCTGGCAGATCTGTTGCATGCGCTGCCCGATATGAAAATCATCCTGCTCGATGTCCTGATCCACGATGCCATGGTCGGCGTGCGTGCAAAAGTCACGGGCACGCAGTCGGGACCGCTTATGGGCATTCCGGCCACTTCCAAGGTGGTTGATTTCGCGATTCATTCTTTCCATGAACTTCGCGATGACCGCATTGCCAAGACATGGCACCTTGAAGATTGGCTGGGTTTGTTCCGGCAAATTGGCGAGTTGCCACCGGGCTTGACGAACCGTCCGGCTTAGGAAGTCAGGAAGGGCGCGGTGGACACCCACAGGAGCGGCCACCGCACGGGGACGAGTTGGACGATCGATTTACCGATTCCGATGTTGCCGCCGGCCAACGGCATCGCGGTAATGGGAAACCGGGATAACGATTTAAGTCGAAGCTCCGGATAAGAATGCGCATCAGCATGCCGGGTTACCGGAGAGGTTGGCAAAAGCGCACATGCCGGCTACTTGTATCAGGCGCCTCGTTCATCGTTGTAGAGGTCATAGGGTATGCCGCATGCGGGGTCGGCGCTGGCGAAATGCGCGATGATGCGAGGGCGGCCAGGACCCAGCGCAGCTCGGCCGCCCATGATGCGCAGACCCGTCAGACGCAGCGGGGTCCTGGGGGGCACGATGACATGATCGGCGAGCAGCGCTGTCGACAGATTCTTCTGTGGGACCGATTCGTCAAAGATCGAGAATAGCTGGTAGGCCCCGTCGCGCGGTTGCGCTTGCACCGCGTTAATCGCCCATGCGGCGGCGTTACGCGGCAGGACAAAGGCGCACTGGACGCCGAGGTCGGCAAAATGCCGGCCTCGGCCGCGTTGTAGCGCGGCGAGTCCGGCGCAAGAGACCTGCGACACCCGGTACGAGGTGCCCACGTAATCCTGCATCAACTGCAATTCGTCGAGGAAACGCTGCACGATCGCGTCCGGCGCTACGGCGCTGCGCAGCATCGCGCCGACATGGCGATGGCCGCCGTCGACAAAATCAGTAATGGCAGTGTGCAACTCCGCATTGGAGCGCCGTACGAGTCTGTCGATTCGCCGGAGATCGAGAGGACCTGGCACGGGGGAATTATTCATTTCGTCCTGAGGGGGAGGGCGGGATTCGAAGCGGGGCGGCAAACCGGATGCCGCCCCGAAACCGGCCGAGGCTACGCGACGGCCGGCTGTTTAAGGCGCTGTCAAGAGGCGCTTGTTCCCGATGAGCCAGATGAGCCAGATGAACCCGACGAACCCGCTTGGCCCATCATTGACGTGAGCATGCTCATAATTGGCGAAACCGCTGACGCCGCCGCGGAAATGGCGGTTTTGATGAGGTCCATGATCTGGCCCATTATTTCGCCAGCGCCACTCCCGCTCCCCTGTGCCGATGAGTCGGCGCTCTGTGCGGCTTGGCTGTCACCGCTCCCCGTTTTGTCGGTGTTGTGCATGTGCACGGACAAATGCGCGTCGGTCTGCGTGCCGCCTTGCGTCGTCGCGGACGTGCTGCTCGTGTGGAACGACTTGCTGTTGTCCGTGTTGCTGATTGCATTCGTCATAATCAAATCCTTTGATTAAAATTCAAGCCAGTCAATTTTTGTTTCGCGTGAGTAATTACGCGTCGTGTTCTGCGGTTATCACACCGCCGCATAGGGGATAAATGAATGTGTCTATTCCGATGAACCTCCTTGCAAGTTATTGAAGCGCATTGGCTGGCGCGTCCGGGTCGATGGTCTTCATATTGATCAGGTGCTTTTGTTCCATTATTTGGGTAACACAAATTATTCTGATAAGCCCGGTGAAGTTGCAGACGGTTTCTTGTGTCATATCAATATCAATAGCCCATTTTGAGATTAGTTTGCCGACCGTCAGGGATTCTTGGCGCGCGATTTCTTCGATGATTCGCCAATAAATCTCCTCGAGTCGCAGGCATGTCGCAAATCCGTTGATTCTGATGGAGCGCAGTCTTGGCTTCGCAAGCTGAGGGCTGAAGTTGCAATACTGGGTCATTCGCATGTCGGTGGGCCTGCACGAGTCGGCAGGTGCGAAATCCGTAGATGCAAACTGCCTGTTAAGGCCTCAGAGCCCATTGATGGCCCACACGCGTTCGAAGAATTCTGAAAATTGCGGCTTGGATTGAATGGTTCGTTTGTCATGATCGGATTAATCAGGTTGGCAAGTTCGTCTATCCTCTCTCTCTGCTAACCCGGCAGGTCATACAGATATACGACTTGCAACGATCTGTTATTCCGACTTATTTTTAAGATAGAAAAATTCATCTGGATGAATTTTAGGAGTGTGTGAATTTTTGTGCTTTTGAATTATTTTAATCAGAGGCAATGCGCCCATTTTGATCCTCGGCGGGCGTCGTATATGTGTATGACCAGGGGGTATTGAAACAACATTAAATTTCTCCCTGACGTAATCAATAAACGCAGCTGGGGATTTTTAATGCTAATGATGTGGCGCAATGATTCGATCATCGAGAAGGGGGGCGGAGCTCCGTCCTTACCGCAGTGCGCGATCCGGGAAGCCGTGCGCCACATTGCGTGGCTGCTCGGCGTCGCTTGTCCCGTACTGCTGATGCCGGCGGCCGACGCCGCGACGCCCGTTTGGCAGGGTGCACCGATTCACTACGCAGTGAACGGCGCGCCACTGCCCGATGTGTTGCGCGACGTGCTTGCCGTCGAGGGCCTGAGCGCCGACATCGGCCGCGAGGTAAAAGGAGCGGTCAACGGCCGCTTCGACGACACGCCGGGCAATGTCTTCATCCAACTGGTAGAGGCTTACGGCCTCGTCTGGTATTTCGACGGCAAGGCGATGCATGTCTCGACGGCTTCGGACGTGCGCAGCCGGGTTATCCCGTTTGCGCCGATGACCCGCGAAGCGGTGGCGTCGTTGCTTCGCAACCTCGATCTCGACGACCCCCGCCTGCCGATCAAATACTCGGCGACCACGGTCAAGGTTGCGGGCCCATCGAAATTCGTCGACGCGGTGGCGGAGGCGATCGACAAGGCGCAGCAGCAAACGAAGGTCGAGCCGTCATTCGACGAGACCGTCATCCGCGTTTTCCCGCTGCGCTACGCGCAGGCGCAGGACGTCCGTTACACGGTCGGGGCGCAAGAGCAGGTGGTGCTGGGCATCGCGTCACTGCTGCGCCGGTTGATGTCGGACACCTGGCAGGCTACTGCGCCGCGCACAACGCGTGAGCGCACCGATGCGCGCGCCAGCGAACGACGCGCACGCGGCGGCCCGCCGCCGCTGCCAAGCGTGCTCGGCCTCGGCCTTGGCAGCGTATCGTCCGAAGGCGACGGTGAGCGGGTGCCACTACCTGGCGCTGACTCTGACACCGCGCAGCCCGCTGCGACCCCCGCGCGCCGCAACATCGTCGCTGACCAGCGCACCAACTCGGTGGTGGTCAGCGACCTTGTGTCGATGATGCCGAACTACGAGCGTGCCATCGCGATGCTCGACCAGCCGCAGGAACTGGTTGAGATCGACGCGGTGGTGATCGACGTGTCGTCGATTGCGGCGCGTTCGCTCGGGGTGCGATGGGGCGGCGCGAATGGCCGGATCAACGGCGCCGTCGGGACCGAGAGCGCGCCGCTGCGCTTCGGCGCCCCCGGCCTGACGACGCCAGCCAGCGCGATGGCCGGACTGAATCTCGCGACGCTGGTCGGCAATTCGGCGCAGTACCTGTTTGCACAGATCCAGGCCTTGGAAGAGGCCGGCAAGGCGCGCGTGCTGTCGCGCCCGCAGGTGCTCACGCTGAACAACACGGAAGCTGCCCTGACTTCGCGCAGTTCGGTGTATGTGCGCGTGGCGGGCAACCAGGCCGTCGACCTCTTCAACATCGACACGGGGATGACGCTCAAGGTAACGCCAAGCATCGAATCGAGCGGCGAACCGCGCCGCAATATACGGCTCAACATCCAGATCGAAGACGGCACATTCAATACGACGATGGCGGTGGACGGAATTCCAAGGGTCGACAACCATTCGGTCGTCACTCAGGCGATCGTGCGCGACGGCGAGAGCCTGCTGATAGGCGGTTATCAATACGAGCGCAGCGAGAACACCACATCGAAGGTGCCGGTGCTCGGCGACGTGCCGTATCTTGGCGCGCTGTTCCGCGATACCCAGACCACGCACGAGCGCCTCGAACGGCTGATCCTGATCACGCCGCGCCTCAAACGCGTCTCGGGTGACGCGGAGCCGAACGTGGTACCGGTCGTCGCGGGAACGACGATGGGCGCCGCAAGTTCGGGTCCGGATGCCATCCTGGCGCAAAGGGTTGCTGTAGCGACGTTGTTGCGCGCGCCGGTACCTTTGTCGGGCAGTGCCGCGGCAGGTTCCGCGGACCCGGTCCAAACGAGGGTCGCTGTTGCACCCGATGTCGAGGCTGGATCGCGGACGCCGGCGCAGGCCGCGGCAAGCGGGACGCCGCAGTTATCGTCGCCATCGCATTTGTCATCGCCAGTCTTGCCGACGGCGACCAGGATGCCGTGGGAGAACCGCTATGACCGCTGATGCGCTGATCGTCGTGATGGGCGGCGTGCACGCCGGCGCGAAAGTGGCGGTGCCGGCCGGCCGGCCGCTGCGCATAGGCAGCGGCGCCGATGCCGACCTGATGGTGATAGACGAAGGCGTCGAACCACTGCATCTCACCGTCGAATTGCGCGGTACGGCGCTCGCACTGGTTGCTCACCAGCCGAAGGTCGCGGTGTTCGGCCGGCCCTTGCCGCCGGGGCGGCGCGTGACACTTGCGCGCGGCGCGCGGTTTTCGGCGGGTGTCGTGACCTTCCAGTTCAGTGGCCACCGTGCGCCGGGCGCAACGATTGTGCGTAATGCCGAGCGCGCTTATCTGCTGCGCCATGCGCCCCTTGTGTATCTCTCCAGACGCTGGTCGGATGCGTCGCCCGTGACAAAAGCAATCGTCCTCGGGACGCCGTTCGCAGTCGTGCTGCTGACGTGGATCGCGTCGAGCCAGTGGTCCGGCGTAACGCGCGTGACGCGTCCCAACGAAGCGTTCAGTCTGGTGACGACGCATATCGACCCCAAGTCCGGCGCGCTCGTCTACGAAGGTTATGTACAGTCGCCCGCCGATCTGTCTGCACTGACCGCTAGTGCGTGGTCGCAGAAGCGCTCGCCGGTGATGCACGTGATCGTGCTCATGCAGTTGCAGGAGCAGGTTGGAGAGTTTCTCGCGCGCTACTACCGTGGCGCCGAGGTACGCCCCGCGGAGCCCGGTACGTTCACTGCGATGCTGCCCGCGACCCAGGGGTTTCTGTCGCCCGAATCATGGGATTACGCACGCGTTGCCCGCCTGGCGCGTGCCGAGATCAGCGGGCTGGGTGGTGTCACTTTTCCCGGCCACGCGCAGGAAGGCGAACGGGTGCGTGTGCCGCTCGAAGCACTCGGCCTGAATCTGCTCGCCAGCCGTCATGCAGTCTGGCTCACGGATGCACAGGGCGTGCGCTACTTCCCAGGTGCACGACTGCCCATCGGACGGGTCACGCAAATCTCGACCTGCTCCGCTTATGTCGTGCGCGACGACGATGGTTCAACCTACGAATTTTTTATGGATGCTGCCCATGCCCCCAAGAAATGCCAGTAAAAGCACGTTTGGCGCGTGCGCCGATTTACCGCTAGAGGCTCAACTTGCCGAAACCGGCGGCGCCGGGCGCGAGATCATCGCGACACGGCTGAGCGCTGAGATCGGCCGCATGAGCGGTGCGCTTGTGACGGCATCGCCGACTGTGAAACATGAACTGACTCTGCTTGTCGAGTGTTTGCGAGCGGCTCGACAGGTGGTTGAACGAGGCGCGAGCTTCATAAACGCTCGGGATTAAATTTAGGAGTACCGAAAATGAGTGAAGTCAATACGACGATGTCCCCGAATTCGGGGGCCAGCAGTTCAAGCAGCGGCGGCAGTGGCGGCGATTCGGTGGTCGGCAGCGGAGGAGGTGTATCGGCCCAGAAGGTTGTCGAAGTGCTGGCGAAGATTCTCACAAAGCAGAACAAGGACTTCGATACCAAATTGAAGGCGGCCGAAGCCGCCGACAACAAGCAGCAGAACGTCGAAATGCTGAAGGTCCAGCAGGCGATGGGCGCGGTCAACACGACCCAAAGTGCTGCAACGGCTTGTATTCAGGGCCTGACTGACGCGCAGAAGGAAACGGCGCGCGCTAGCAGATAACGTTTTTTTAACCAGGACGGAGACGTCCTAGCGGCGTCTTCGGGAGCATTGCAGATGCAGGACGACACACTCGAATTACTGATTTCGATCGGTCACTACGCTCGCGTTCACAGACGCTTCGACGAGGCGCGCTACCTGTTCGACCGGCTGGTCTTGCTGTATCCGCAGCGGGCCTTTCCGTACCTCGGGAAGGGTCTTGTCGAACTCGATCTTGCGAATTACCGCGGCGCATCGCTGCTGTTCAGCATAGCGCTCGACGTTGTGCCGGACAGCGCGCTGGCACGCGCCTGGCTCGGCGTGTGCCAGATTTTCGAAGGCCACTACGCGCTCGGCGCGCGCACGCTGACGGCGGTGGGGGACAGCGACGAACCTGGTGCGAGTTCGATGGCGGCGGCATTTCTGAATCTGCCCGAATGCGCACCTTATACCCGCGCCGCTCGCGCCGCGCAGGCCGCGCCCGCTGCGGCTCCCCTTTCAACCATAGAACGACTGACTAATCTAGGCGGGCATTGATATGTTGCAACCCCCGGTCACCACCATGCCGACGCAAGCCGGCCCATTGTCCCCTGTGACTCCGGCCGCGGGCCTGTCCGCCGCCGGTACGGGCGACAGCGCTTCGCTGGTCGAGCGTCTGCTGGCGCACGCGCAGAACGCGCAGGATGCGTCGCAGCAGCAACTGACGCAGCACCTCGAGCAACTCGACTCTGGCCGCATCTCGACGTCCGACATGCTGCGTCTCCAGGCCGACATGGGCGCCTTCGCGGTGAAGGTGCAGATGACGGTGCGCGTGGCCGACGAGATCGGCCGCGCAATCCAGACGCTGACGCAGCGAAGCTGATGCGCCGCGCCCTGATCCTGCTGCCGGTCGTGCTCTTCCTCGTCGGCTGCAGAACCTCGCTTTTTGAAGGCCTGGACGAGGACCAGGCGAACCGCATCATCGCCGCGCTGAGCCATCACGGCATCAGCGGCTACAAGGAACGCAACGCGGACCGGACCTGGAACATCTCGGTCGACGACACCGATGCGGTGGTCGCCACCGAGCTGGCTAGCGCGTATGCACTGCCGCGCGGTGGCCACGCGAATCTCGGCGACCTGTTTAGCCGCCAGGGGTTGATCTCGAGCCCAGAGGAGGATCGTATCCGCTACGTGTATGGGCTGTCGCAGGAAATGTCCGAAACGCTCGAAAAGATCGACGGCGTACTGCTCGCCCGCGTGCACATCGTGTTGCCCGAAAAGGATCCGATGGATCCCGCGAAGGACACGCTGCCGTCGGCGTCCGTGATGATGCGCTACCGCAGTGACTACAACCTCGAACTGATGCGCGACCGGATTCGCGCGCTGGTAGCGGGCAGTGTGGAAGGGCTGACGCCCGAGCGCGTGTCGCTGACGTTGCTGGCGGTGACGCCGGTGCTCAGCTTTCCAAGCAACTGCGCGGACGGTGCCGATGTCGCCAGTGCCGCGGGCGCGGTCGATGCGACGGCTTGCGAGCGCGACAGCAGCAAAGCGTCAATGCGCGCGACGGCAATGCTGTACGTGTCGGCCGTGGTCGTGCTGCTGGTGGCCGGGTTCATGTGGTTGTGGCACTCGGAAAAGCGTACGTGGTTCAAACGGAAGACGCGCGGACTACCGCCTGAAGACTCCCGGCCGCCTGTGCATAACGGGCAACACGACGCGTCTGACGCGAACACCGACGACACCGCGGACGCCGGAACGCCTCCGTCGAAATCCACAACCCGTATTGGAAGCGACACATGAAGCACGCCTATACCTGCGCACCCGCCCATTGGGCGCATCACAGCTGGCTCGAAGCCGGACAGCCGATTCGACAGGAGCGCGGCGCGCGAGCTGCCCATGCCTTTCTGTACAGCCGTTACCCGCAACTTGTTCAGGTGGCGCTTGCCGACGTGCCTCCAGTTCTGCCGCTCTGGCCGCGGCCAGCGTGCGCGCGGTTATGCCGGATCGTTGCAGCGCTCGCGTTCGCCCGTTCGTTGCGCCGCGTAGTCGCTGTCCGGGCCCGTGCCGCGCTGGCGGTCAGCGTCGCGCCCCGCGTGCTTATTGCGATTCAACGGCACCCGCGTGCCGACGCGGCCGACCTGAGAGTCGAGCCGCCACCATCGCTATCCCGTCGGAGCGACATGACGGCGCTCGGACTGGCGTTGGCGATGCAGGCTGCTGCGGACTCCCGCTATGCGTTCTGGTGGAGCCTGCGCCTGCCGCGCGATATATCGGAGGCCGCTATGCACTACCGCGTGCAAGGATTGTCGGCGCTCGCCGCGCAGGAGCTGGTTGCCGACGCGCGGCGTCTGATGGAGGCGCACCTATGCTGATCTGTCGAATGGGCGCGTGGCGAATCGAATCAGACGGCCATTTGAGCGCGATCGAACTGGCGTCGCTCGAAGGCATTCGTGCAGTCGAAGCTGAGCGCGCAGCCGAAGCGGCACAAGAACGCACTCACCTCGCCATGCAGGTGCGCGAACTCAAACGCCGTGCGTGGCGTCGCGGTCAATCGGCCGGCAAGGCCGCTGCGTTGCGTGAGCATGTTCGACACGCGGCGGCGGCCGCCTTTGCCGCGCATCGCCTGCAGGACCGCCTGACGCAGATCGTGCTGAGCGCGGTGTGTGACATTGTCGGTGGACTGCCGCCGTCGGCCACGTTGACCAATCAGTTGCGCCGCGCGGTCGCCGTGTCGCAGTCGCAACGACTCGTGTCTGTGCGCGTTGCCACACCGGTGTTCAAGGAAGCCACCCAACTGATCGCAGCGATCGAGCAGGAACTCGGCACGCCGTTTTGCACGGTTCTGGCCGATGCGGGATTGCCTGCCCATTCGTGCGTCATCGAAACTGAAGCTGGCGTGATCGATGGCGGCCTGAAGATGCAACTTCGGGCGCTGGAGCGCGGCATTCGAGACGGCGTGGCAGAAGTGTTGCGTACCTATGACCTGGCTGACGGGTCGGGGCGTACAGCGCTCGACACCATCGAGCGTGGCGTGCGGCAAACGCTGGCCCTGCTGGTCACGCCACAGGCGCCACCGCCGCCACGGCCCACCTCGCCGGATCCGGCTCGCGTCGTTCAACGCCGGTTCGCGCGGGAGGCAGCATGAGTCTCTGGCCGGATATGGAAACCCTTGCGCGGGCCGACGCAGAGCGCCACAACCTGGCGATCCGGCACTTCGGCCGGCCACAGGCGGTGCGTGTCGGCGCGCGCCGCTTCACGCTGGAGTTCGAGCCTTGCCGTGCGCGCTATCCACTGCTGGTGTCCGGCACGGCGGGGCAAGCGCCGTTTAGCGCCGCGTGCGATGCCGGCGCACTGCTGCCCGAACTGGCGCAGTCGGTGATCGTCGAGCGCGGTGACACCGCCCTGATGCATGTCGTTGACGCGCTGAGTGACTGGTTGTGCGCGCTCGAAGGGCTGTTCGGCTTCACGATCGACGTCACCACGGTCGCTTTCAATGCATCCACACCACCGGGCGCGTACGGCATTGCCGTCACGCACGCTGCGAGCGGTCGTGCTGCTCACTTCTCGTGTTGCAGCCCCGCGGTCGATGCCTGGCTGCAACGACGCATGCCTGTGCCGCTGTCCAGCGATGCGCTGCTGCGCCGCCTGTACGTGCGGTTGCCGATCTGTATGCCTGGCCCGTCAATGTCGCTGCCGCGTTTGCGCAAGATCGCGGTGGGCGACGCCCTGCTGTTCGACCGTAGTTCGTGTTACCTGCGCGTGCCTTTGCGGTTGGGCGCGTGCCGGATTTTGTTGAAGTTCACTGAGGAGCACACCTTGATCGACCATGTACTGAATGATGAAATTCCGCCCGCTGAAGTGACCAGTGAGCTGTTGCCTATCGACTCCCTGACGTTCGCGTTCGACGCGATGCTCGCCACGCTGTCGTTGTCGGTCGCTGAACTGGCGCATCTGCGCCAGGGATCGATCGTCGCATTCCGGCTGCCCGCGAATGAGCGAAAGGTCACGCTACTGTGCCAGGGCATTCCGTTCGCGCGTGGCGAGCTGATCGACATCGAGGGTTCGTTAGGCGTGCGCGTAACCCGGCTAACCCATGAGGATCTGCCGACATGATTCCTCAACTCGATCAGGTGCAGACAGTCGGCATGTTTTTCATGCTCGGTCTGCTACCGCTTGCGGTCGTGATGACGACTTCGTTCACGAAGTTCAGCATCGTGCTCACGCTCCTGCGCTCGGCACTCGGCGTGCAGCAGGCGCCGAGCAACCTGGTGATCTCGGGGATCGCACTAGCGGCGACGCTGGTCGTGATGTCGCCCACTATCGCGAAGATCGAAGCCGCGCTACCGGCCGGCGACAGCGGTGAAGTTGCGATGCCTCGTCCCACCGAGCTGTGGCAGGCGGTGCGCGGGCCGCTCGGCGAATTCATGCTGAAGCATTCGCGGCCCGACGAGCGGGCGTTTCTCGTCGGCGCCGCGAAGCGGATCGATCCCGCGCGCGACGCCAGCGAGGCCGATTTCCAACTGCTGGTTCCCGCGTTTCTGATCAGCGAAATATCGAGCGGGTTCGAGGCGGGTTTCCTACTCTATATCGCTTTTCTGGTGGTCGATCTGGTAGTCGCCAACGTGCTGACCGCCATGGGCATGATGATGCTGTCGCCAAGCACGGTATCGATCCCACTGAAGCTTTTTCTATTCGTGTCGGTGTCAGGTATCTCAAAGCTGATGCACGGCCTTATCTTGGGCTATGCCAAATGAACAGTGCCCCGTCCCTTGCCACGTTGTCCAGCGATGCACTCATGCTGGTGTTCTGGTTGTCGCTGCCGGCTCTCGCCGTGGCGACTGTCGTTGGTTTGCTGATCGGGCTGTTGCAGTCGGTCACGCAGATACAGGATCAGAGCCTGCCTTACGGCGCGAAGATCATTTGCGTCGGTGCGGTGCTGATCGTTACTGGTCCTTGGGCGAGCCGCGAGCTCACGCGCTTTCTCACCCATGTGTTTACCTTTATCGCTGCGGGGCGCCTGCATTGAACATGAACTACATTGGCTATGTCGAGGGTTTTGCGTTCTGTGCGATCAGACCCGCCGTGGCGCTGGTCCTGATACCGTTTGGTCAGAGTGGTTCACTCGGCATCCTGCTACGGCTGCCGATGCTGCTTGCGTTGGCCATGCTGCCTCAGCAGATCGGCTGGCCGGCGCCACTGCTGCCGGCAATGTGCGTTGAAGCGGCGACCGGTGTTGTGCTCGGCATGCTGCTCGGCACGATCTTTCATGCGGCGGCGGCGGCCGGCGCAATACTGGACCAGCAGGGCGGCTACTCCAGCGCGTCGATTTACGATCCGCACTTCCAGCACGACGCGGCGCTATTCGAAACGATGTTTTCGCAATTTGCGGCACTGACGCTCTTTACAGGGCCAGGCATGCCGCTTCTGTTTGGCTTTTTCACGGATGCGTGGGTGTTATGGCCACCGGGCCGCTTGCACATAGATCTGAGTGACGTGTTCCGGGAGATTGCGTTGCGTGACCTGCCCGGCGCGCTGACTGAAGGCGTACGGCTCGCCAGTCCGTTGCTCGGTCTCGTGCTGCTGATCGATATCGCCTTCGGGTTGATGTCGCGGCACGCAAGGCGGCTCAATCCGTTTGCCACCGCGCGCACCGTCAAGGCAATGATCCTGTCGTTTGCCGCGATGCTCAGCGTACCGCCGCTTTTTGCGCAGTTACGCATCGCGTTCGATCATGTGATCCATCTGCGATGAGTAACAAGACCGAAGCCCCGACCTCCAAGCGGATCCGCCGTGCACGCAAGGACGGCGAGATCGCGAAGAGCACGCATCTGACGGTCGCGTTCAGCGGTCTGTGCTGGTGGCTCTATCTGTTCATCGAGGCCCCGCGGCTGTATGCGTTGGGCGCGAGGCTGATGGTGCATATGACAACGCTCGACGCCACCGTTGCGTTCGGCGATCGGCTTGTGTCGACGTTCGCCGCGCTGAGCGCGTTCATGCCGGCAATCCTGACTCCGCTCGGCATCGGCGCGCTTGCCGTTCTGGTGCCGGAATTGATGCAGACGCGCGGCCTGCTCGCGTTCAAGCGCGTGATACCCGACGTGAAGCGTCTGAACCCGGTCAACGGCCTCAAGCAGATGTTCAGCTTGCGCCTGCTGTGGGACATCGTGCTCACGCTGGTGCAGTTCGCGATCCTGCTATTTCTGTTCGCGCAGGCGCTCGCCGCATGGCTGCGGCAGCTCACGCCGATCTGGGCCTTCTCGTTGCCGGTTCACCTTGGCTATACGGCGATGTCGCACTCGCATCTGCTGGCCTGGATGGCGGCATCGCAGATCGTGCCCGCCGCCGCCGACTATTTCATCCAGCGCTTTCTGTGGCTGCGCGGTTTGCGCATGGACAAGAGCGAAATCAAACGGGAATTCCGCGACGACGAAGGCGACCCCTACGTAAAGAACCGTCGCCGTACGCTTCATCGGGAGCTTGGTCAATAAAATGTCGAATCGTTCCATTCTCAGCCGTTACGATCTCTCAGCCCTCTTTGCGCGTCACGCCGACCTCGCGGTCGGCATTGGCATCCTGGCGGTGCTCGCGCTGCTGATCGTGCCCGTGCCGCCGTTCGTGCTCGATCTGTTCATCTGTTTGAGCTTCGCTGCCAGCTTGACGATGCTAAGCGCCACCCTGTATGTCTCGAAGGCCGCGGATCTCGCCAGTTTTCCGTCGCTGCTATTGCTCACCACGCTTTTGCGCCTCGCGTTGGCCATCGCGTCGACCAAGATGATCTTGTTGCATGCGCACGCCGGACAGATCATTGGCGCATTCGGCGAAATGGTGGTGGGCGGCAACGTCGCGGTCGGGCTGGTGGTGTTCATTGTGCTCGCGGCGATCCAGTTCATCGTGGTCGCGAAGGGGGCTGACCGGGTGGCCGAAGTGGCCGCGCGCTTCACGCTGGATGGCATTCCGGGACGCCAGATGAGTATCGACGCCGACATGCGCAATGGGGTGATCACGGCCGCGCAGGCAAGCCGGATGCGCGGGGCGCTTGAACGTGAGACTTACTTCTACGGCTCGCTCGACGGCGCGATGAAATTCGTCAAGGGTGACGCGGTGGCGGGGCTCGTCGTCGCGCTGGTGAATATCGTGGGTGGGTTGGCGGTCGGTATCGCGCAGCGCGGCATGTCGTTTGGAGATGCTCTGCATGCCTACACGATTCTCACGGTCGGCGACGGTCTGGTGTCGCAGATTCCGTCGCTGATCGTGTCGGTGGCGGCGGGCATCCTCGTGACCCGCGTCGCTTCGACCGATAACGCTGATTCGCATCTGGGCGCCGACATTTACCGGCAACTGGCGCAGCATCCGAAAGCACTCGGGATGGCCGGTGTTGCGTGTCTCTCATTGGGGGCGATTCCCGGTTTTCCGCACATTCAGTTTCTGGTTGCCGGTGCACTGCTGCTTGCGCTGGCGATTACGCTGATGCGCAACGCCGCGCTCGCGACGAACTCGCAGCGCGCGCTGATGCCTCAGATGACACGCGACGGCGGCAACTATGTGCCGCGCATCCTTGACGATGTCGAACTCGGCACCAGTGCGACGTTGCGGCTGCGGCTCGGCCTGAAGGCCTTCGATGCATTGCGGCCCGAGGCGCTGAACCGGCAACTCGGCGAGTTGCGCCGCCACCTGATGGTTGAACTGGGCGTGCCGTTTCCCGGCCTCGCGTTGCTCCGCGACGCACGGCTCGACCCGGATCGCTACATCGTCGATATCGAGGACGTACCGTTTGCGAGCGGCACGCTGATTGCCGCCCACACCCTGGTAAGCGGCACTGAGAGCCTGATTGCGTTCGAAGGTGTGGAGGGCTACCGGCCGCGCGCGGCGAAATCGGTCTGGGTGCCGGCCGCGAAGGCGGCGTCGATCAGCGATCCGGGGATTCACAAGTCGAGCGTCGACGAAGCCTTAAGCGACCACCTCGCCGAAGTCTGCGAACGGTCGGCACCCGATTTTCTCGGCACGCAGGAAACGCGCTTCCTGCTCGATCAACTGGCGATCGAATTTCGCGAGCTGGTCGCGCAGGCAGCGCAAGCCGCGAGCACGGTGCAACTTGCCAGCGTGCTGCGGCAACTGCTGCAACAGCGTGTGCCGATCCGCAACCTGCGTGCGATTCTCGAAGCGGTCGTGCGCGTGCCGGCGGGGGAGCGCACGATCGACCGGATGGTGCGGGAAGCACGCATCCAGCTTGGCCGGCAACTGACACGCGGTTATGCCGACCTGGAGACATGGACCATCGCGGCGGCCGTGCTGGACCCGGCATGGGAGGCCAGTCTCGAAGCGCAGATCAGAAGCGGTGTCGACGGCGAGCCGCAGTGCGTGCTGTCCGCTGAGCAACTGACGCACGTGCAGCAGATTCTTGCCGCAGACCTGTCCGGGATCCGCCTGATCGTCACGAATGCTGTCTTGCGTCCGCACCTTGCGCGGGTGTTGAGCGACTTCGGCTGGCGCGTCGAGGTGCTGGCGATCGAAGAAATTCCACTTGACGTCTACCGTATCCAGACGGTCGCGACGCTGGGTGCGGCATGAGCGGGAACATCACGCGATCGTCCGGAAATAGCGTGCCGGTGTTGACCTCGGCGCCGGCGCTGCGCGGCCGGGTGGTCGAAGCGCGCGGCGTGGTTGCGCGGGTGGTGGGGGTGTCGTTGCGCATCGGCGAGAAGGTGCGGCTGGTGCGCCCGGATACCTTCGAGGCGCAATACGGCGAAGTGGTCGGCTTTGCGCACGACGGCGCGCTCATCATGCCGCTCGCTGGTTTGGCGGGCCTCTCAGACATCACCGAGGTGCAAGGCTGTGGCTCGACATGGGGCACGTTCGACGCCGCAGGGTTGCTCGGACGGGTGGTGGACGGTCTCGGCAACCCGCTCGACGGGGGGGCCGCGCCCCTGCCGCTCGCGACTGGCGCGGTGGTGCACGTCAATGCCGGGGCGACGCTGAATCCGCTCGAACGACCCGTCATCGCCACACCGTTTGCCACCGGCGTGCGCGCGATTGACGGCCTGCTCACCTGCGGCGTTGGCCAGCGCACGGGCATCTTCGCACCGGCGGGCGGGGGCAAGAGCACGATCATGGGCATGATCGCGAACGGCGCATCGACTGATGCGGTCGTGGTGGCCCTGATTGGCGAGCGGGGCCGCGAGGTGGCCGAATTCATTCAAGACCATCTTGAGCACCGGCGTGCCTCGACGATCGTGATCGCCGCGACGTCCGAGCGTCCCGCCGCGGAGCGGATCAAGGCGGCGGAACTCGCGGCCAACGTCGCGGTAGGCTTGCGCGCGACCGGGCGCAATGTGCTCTTGCTGTTCGATTCGCTGACGCGCTATGCGCGCGCGTTGCGCGAGCTCGGCTTGGCGGTCGGCGAGCCGCCGTTGCGCGGCGGTTTTCCGCCGAGCGTCTTCGCGCAGTTGCCGCGGCTGATCGAATCGGCCGGCGTGACGGCGCAGGGCAGCATCACGGCTTTCTATACCGTGCTCGCCGACGAGGCCGATCTGTCCGATCCGGTCGCGGAAGAGGCGCGCTCGCTGCTGGACGGGCACATTCAACTGTCGTCGAAACTTGGGGCGGCCGGGCATTATCCGGCGATCGACATTCTGCGCAGCCGCAGCCGCTTGATGAATCGCGTCGCGGATGTCGCGCAGCGCGCCGACGCCAACCGCGTGCGTGACTGGCTGGCGCGCTATGAGGAGGTCGAGATGCTGCTGCAGATCGGCGAATACGACCGGGGTAACGACGCCGAGACGGACCGGGCGATCGACTTGCGCCCGGACATCCAGCGCTTTCTGTGTCAGCCATACGACCGCTGCAGTTCGTGGGCCGAAACGCGCGCGCTGTTGCACGGGTTGTGCACTGGCGTGCCCCCGGTGTGATGCGCAGCGCGGCGCAGGAGGCTGATCTTTGGCGGCTGCTCACGAGGGTGCGCGGTTTGCGGGTGCGCCGCAGGCTCCGCGCGCTGGCCGACGCGCGCCGGCGAGAGCGGCGGGCAGCCGCTGCGGTGGCTGAACAGGCCGCGGCGCTGGAATGGCACGCAGCCGAGCGGCAGCGCGTGCTCGCGTTCTGCCGACGCGATCAGAGGGCCGGCGGGCAGTGGCACGCAACGCGCCGTGCGCATGACGCACAAACGCCTGTGCTGCAGCAGCAACTGAGCGACGCGCAGCATTCGCACGCGCAGGCGCGCCACGAAGCGGGAGAAGCGTTGCGGGACTGGAATGTCGAGCGCATCCGGCATGACGACGCCAGGCAGCGTTGGCGGGCGGCTCTCGCACGCGCGGCGCGTGATGGCCGCGAGCGTGCCTAGTACCGCCGCGCGGAGCAAGGTGCGCTGAGCGGCGGTGGAGGGGCACCCCTCCACCGCCCTTACCTTTAGTACCGGTTAGGAGTGAGGGTCATTCTGAATGAACATTTGCATCGCGCGGCGCAGGTCGGCTGATTGATCGCGCCCGAAGTGGTAGTTCTGCAGATCGAACT
This sequence comes from Caballeronia sordidicola, assembly GCF_002220365.1. Taxonomy (GTDB): domain Bacteria; phylum Pseudomonadota; class Gammaproteobacteria; order Burkholderiales; family Burkholderiaceae; genus Caballeronia; species Caballeronia sordidicola_C. The sequence goes on from NZ_MTHB01000110.1 coordinate 48,096, forward strand.
GGGCCATGTAAGCCGGCGCCACAATGCCGTTTACGACCATGCCGAGCGCTGCGGCCGAGCGCTCTCTCATCGATAGATTGGGGTCCGCGACATCGCGGGCGAAGGTCCAGACTTCGCGTGCTGACGCAGCCGCGTGGGCCAGTTCCCCGGAATCCACCCGGTGCACATTGTTGATGATCGTTTCCGCAGACTGGTCCGAAAGATTGATACCGAGTCGCTGCAGCAGACTGTTGACCGTTTTGACGGAGCTGGGATAGGAGCCCGGCTCATTGCCGTTTGGCGATTTCTGCATTTCCGTGTTGAGCCGGTCCCGGTTGCTTGCATTGCTGCCGCCGGCCGCAGTATCGCCGGGGTTGCCGCCTTTGAGGCCGACATTGTTGTGGATTTGCCAGTTGCCTTTGTCGTCGAGTTGGACAGGATACTGAGGCTTCGACGTGTCGGCGGTATCGTAGGCTCGCCATGTGCCGTTGTCCTTGTCGTACTTGACTGGCCAGTCCTTGCCATCTGCCTGGATGTAGGACTGGCCTTTCTCGTTCTTGAAAACGCCGGGACTGCTCCGGTCCGCTTCCAGGTTGCCTTTCGGCTTGAAAGAGTATTGCTCTGGCGCGGCAAACTTCGAGCTGCTCTCAGACGAGGTACTCGCATGGGGTTCACCTTCTTTTGGCGTATTGCCCTGCGTTTCATCTGTCGTTGGTGAAGGCGTGGAAGTCAGCGAACCCGCGGGCTGCTCGCCTGTCTTTGGCGTCGAAGCCTTTTCGGGCGTGGGAGTCGCAATAGCCTTTTCGGATGCGGGTGCCGGAGCCTTGCCGTTCGATCCAGGCGATATGTGTTCGCCCGCGTCTGGCTGAACGTTCGGAGCTGGCGGCTCTTTCGGGCTGCCGTCCGGGTTCTTCTGGCCTGCGAGAACCTGAGTCCCTCTCATTGCGTCGCCGACGACGGGCAACTGTTCCAACGTAGCATCGACCTTCTTGCCGGCTTTCTCGCCGCTCTTCGATTTGTCGCCGTTTGCTATATCCACCACCTTGCCTATAGTTGTTGCCGGATGTGTTGCGCCGTCTTCGGCGCCGCGCTTAAAGACATCCCACGGCGTCTCGGCCTCTTTATTTGCGGGGTGAGGGTTCGGTGCCGGAGAGTATCCGTCATACACGTGTTCGCCGTCAGGGCCCAGATGAAAGTAGGTTTTGACATTGAGACCGGCCGGGGGCGGCCCTTGTTGAACCTCGGTGGACCCTGCGCTACCCGAGGCTGTCTGTTGCGTGTTGCCGGCAGCTGATGTGTCGTACACCGCAGGCTGTGCCTGTGGTTGGCCACCCTGGGTAATTTGAGCAACGTTTTGGTCCGCTGTGACAGGAGTGACTACGTTCTGTCGACCATTGGATGAATCGACTTGCATTTTGCGATCCTTGCTGAAGTTGCACATCGAAATCGGCTTTGCCGAACACATCTCCAATGGAAAAGGTGCGGATCCATTTGAATGCCTAAGCTTCCTTTCAAGGTCGTATTTACCGCTACCTATTTTTCTCTGCATGTAACCGAAATGCCAGGCGGTATCGTAGCGTTTCTATCCTGTAATCAATAAGGATAGGAAATGAATGGGAGATGTCCGCGGTGCATGGCGGCAGTGATCGCTGCGTCGGGTCGATCGAAGAAGTTGAATAGCTTGCCTAACTATTTTTTCAGCGATCACGGTCGGACGGGCAAGCCATGCCGCTGCATGGGCGTGCAAGCAGATGTCTCGCGGGAATGGAGGACGGGAGCGGGAAATTCACGGGAAGCTGGTGGATGCCGCACTCATTCGGCGGTCGTGCGTGCGGCATCCGGCGGGGCAACGGCCGACGCAGTTGCCCCCTCACCGCGCGGTACGCTTACGTGTTGGCCTTCTTGATATTGTCAGGCGTCGGCTCTTTGCCAGTGGTCGGATCGATCCAGCCGGCGCCGCCGCGGGCGGCCGTGACGGTGTAGCCGTCCGGCGCGGCGGCGTCGAGCGCGCGGCCGTTGTTGCTCTTCTGTACGCTGAGGCCCGCCTGGTTCTGCTCGCTCAGCCCCGTGACTTGATAGGCCTGCTTGCCGTGGGTGATCGTCACCTGATCCGCGAACGAGACATTCTTGTTGTTCGCAGCCGTCTGGGTGCCGATGGTGACCTTGGTCTTGTCAGGCAGCACGAACGTCATCGGGCCGTTGAACATCGCCGTCGACGAGTTGGCTGAGTTGGCGTGTTGGGTGAGATGCGGATCTCCAAAGATCTTTGTTGTATCGCCGGATTTCGTATTGGTCATGACCATCGACGAATCAGCCTTGTTGAAGTCAAGCTTGTAGTTGCCCAGGTCGATACTCGCCTTGTTGTTGCAAACCGCGGTGTCGCTCCATTGAGTCTGGCCGCTCTTGCCTGAGTCTTTGCTGCCGCAGTCGCTGCGCGGCGGCGTCTGGCCGCTCTTGCCTGAGTCTTTGCTGCCGCAGTCGTTGCGCGGCGGCGTCTGGCCGCTCTTGCCTGAGTCTTTGCTACCGCAGTCGTTGCCCGGCGGCGTCTGGCCGCTCTTGCCTGAGTCCTTGCTACCGCAGTCGTTGCGCGGCGGCGTCTGGCCGCTCTTGCCTGAATCCTTGCTACCGCAGTCGTTGCGCGGCGGCGTCTGGGCGCTCTTGCCTGAGTCTTTGCTACCGCAGTCGTTGCGCGGCGGCGTGCAGTTGTCGGCGCGCGAGTTGTCGTTGCAGCGATTGCCACCCGTTGAATTGGTTTGGCCGCCAAGATTGTCATTGCGCCCCGCGCTTGGCGGTTGCTGGGTCGCGGGCTGACCGCGACTGCTGATGCTTCCCTGAGCGATGAATATGCTGCTTTGGCCATTCCCCGCAGTTTGGCTGAAGACGGAGAACGAGGTCTTCGAGAAGCCACTCAGCATATTCGACAACGATCTTGCGTCCTGCGCGAGCTGCGACTGCGCGCCGCCGCCAAACACGGTGTTCAGGTTGCCCTGAAGCGAGAGATAAGGATTGCTGATTTGTGAATAATTGCTTTGCGTCGCTGCTTGCATGTCGATATTCCTGAAGTAAAAAAGGCCGGCCTACGCTGTACAGCCGGAACCGCGTTGCCGACGGTATGAGATGGGTCCCGCGTATGAATGGTAGGGGTGCAGCGGCAGGGACGGGCCATACTTATGTATAGAGCTGCACACCGCCCGGCAGATTGACTGGTTGGTTGCATGCGAACGGGCGGCGCCCACGCGGGGGCGTCCGTCGCGATACGCGACTTACTCCTTGTTCACTGCGATCCACCCTTTGACACTTCACCCGCGCCGGCGTTATAGAAACGCACGAGGTCGCCCTTGAGCGAATGCAGGGCTGCGTCGTCGAGATAGATCATGTGGCCCGTCGGATAATACGTGCGCTGCACATTCGATCGTAGCGTCGGGTCCAGCCCCATATGCGCCAGATCGTATTCGGTCTGGAAGAACGGCGTTGCCAGATCGAAGTAGCCATTGAGCGACAGCACGCGCAACTGCGGATTTTGCCGCATCGCTTCAGCGAGGTCGGCGGCCGCATAGGGCAGCGCAAGCTGTTCCCCCCACCACGCGCGATGTTTCCAGTTCCATTGCGTCAACGCTGCGTCGTTGAATACGCGATACGCATCTTTCGCCTCGAAGTGCAGGTCTTGTGCGAGATGCTCGTGCAGCGCCGCGTCGAAGGCGCTCGACACGCTGGTCACCGACGGGTCGTAATCCGGATGCTCGGACGCGTCGTCATAGTCCATGCCTTCGAATCGCGCATCGTAGCGCCCCACTGTGCGCGATTCGCGTATCAGCAATTGCTTGCGGAACCGCGACGGCCAGATTTGCAGCCGTGCCTGCTTGACGTAATTCACATCGATTCCCGTGTAATGGGAGACGCGTGCGGCGATTGCGTCGCGTTCCGAATCGGGCAGCGAGTCACCCGCGGCTAACGCTTGCGCGTAGGGGCCGGAAGCGAACGCACGGACCTCGTCGAGGAACGCGGGCAAGCTTGGCGGCTTGGGCACGATCTTGTCGTGATACCAGGCAATGGCCGCATAGGTCGGCAAGTAGCTTTCGCTCTCCAGATCCGTTCCTGCCATATGCGCGCCCGAGTTAAGGACCGAAGACATCAACACGACCCCGTTCAACGCAATGTTGCCTTGGCTCAAACGGTACGCAAGCATGGCCGCACGCGCCGTTCCATACGATTCGCCAAGCAGGTACTTCGGTGAATTCCAGCGCTGGTTGACGCTCAGGTAGCGCTCGATAAAGTGTTCGAACGCATCCAGGTCTTCATCGACGCCCCAGAAGCGTTTCCCGGTTGCGTGGCCGACGATCCTTGAGAATCCCGCACCGGGCGCATCGATGAAGACCAGATCGGTGGTGTCGAGAAGACTGTCGGGATTGTCCGAGAGCACATAGGGCGCCGGTGCTGTGATCGCCGGACTCGACGTATGTGCACGCTTCGGTCCGAACGATCCCATCAGGAGAAAGACGCTGCCCGCGCCCGGGCCGCCGTTAAAAAGAAACGTGATCGGACGCGTGGCGGTGCTTTTCGTATTCGCGGTGTAGGCAACATAAAAGACGCTGGCCTCGGCTTGTCCCGCGTTGTTGCGCAGAAGCAGATTGCCGGCCGTTGCCGTGTAATCCATCTTCCGGCCGTCGAGCCTGATTGAATGTTGCGTGACCGAGGTGGTTTCCGGCGGGACCGGTATCAGGGTGTCGGCTTTCGTTTCGCTGGCGGCGTCGCTGGCTGCCGCCGTGGGCGCAGCGCTTGCGCGGCTGCGGCGAGCGGGATTGACGTTTGCTTTCGATGCGGCGCGAGCGTCGGACTGGTCGGAGGGTTTCGCCGCGTCCGGGCGTACAAGTGTTCCAGCAGGCGCTGAAGCGGACGCGTCGGGGGGGGGCCTGCGTGCCGGGGGGCGCGCCCGACGTGTCCGCCGGTGCCGCGCCGCTTTCCTGGGACAAGACGACGGACGGATTGCCGGCGAGGCCAAGCACGATCAGACCGCTCATCAGACTGCTTACCGCTGAGTAGAAACGAGCGCGCATCTTAGTCCTGGCTATTTTTGTTTTCTCTAGGTGCTGCCTGGATTCTCGATAAGCCAACCCGCCGCGTCAATAGCGTTGTTGTCATCGGAGTGACTGAGCAAGGTCCGTAAGCGCGCATGTAAGTATTTCGAAGTCATAGTGTTAGCCAAGGTGCTTGCCGGTCACAAGTACGACACGAAGCCAGTGACGTTTGAGTTAACCCTAAGTACGCTGCTCCATTCGCTCATTCGATGCCGCCGGACACGAGATCGATTCGCCGATCTGCTTACGCTTTCCTATACTTGGATCAACCAGAGATAACAAACCGTTTTTTACCTGACAATTAAGCCGGCTTTGGATCGCACCAGAACAAGCAGAAGGGCGATCCGTACCCCGGGGCCAAAGGCTCCCGGCGGCGGCCATCTGGAGGAGACATGGGAATAGATGCACCCGCTGCAACCGGCGCTGAGAACGCCGGCGAGCCCCAGCCGCACCGGCCGGCCTTATATGGCCTCGCGCTGGCTGCCCTTGGCGTGGTTTATGGCGACATCGGCACCAGTCCGTTGTACACCCTGCAAACGGTCTTCGATCCCGCCAACGGGTTGAAGCTGGATCCCGGCAATGTGATCGGCATTGTCTCGCTGATCTTCTGGTCGCTGACAGTGGTCGTCTCGCTCAAATACGTGACGCTCATCCTGCGTGCAAACAATCACGGCGAGGGCGGAATCATGGCGCTGCTGGCGCTTGCCGCGTCGTCGGTGGCAAGTCGGCCGCGGCTACGCCACGTGCTGCTGGGCGTCGGTGTGATGGGCGCGGCGCTGTTCTACGGCGATGGTGTGATTACGCCCGCCATATCGGTGCTGAGTGCGGTTGAAGGGCTGCAGGTCGCGACGCCGCTGCTCAAACCCTATGTCATCCCCATTACGCTGGCCGCGCTGATCGCTTTGTTCATGATGCAAAAGCACGGGACGGCCGGGATTGGTGCGGTGTTCGGGCCGATCATGGTGGTGTGGTTCATCGTGCTGGCTGGGGCGGGGCTCATCAAGATCATGAACGCGCCGCATATCCTGGTCGCGCTCAATCCGCTCGCGGGCCTGGCATTTTGCCTGCATCACCGGTGGTTGGCGTTTGTCGCACTGGGCGCCGTCGTGCTCTCCCTGACGGGCGCGGAGGCGTTATATGCTGACATGGGGCATTTCGGTGCGCATCCTATCCGGCTCACCTGGTTCGGTCTGGTATTCCCCGCACTCGCATTGAATTACCTGGGGCAGGGCGCGTTATTGCTGGCCGATCCATCTGCTGTGCAAAATCCGTTCTATCGATTGTTCCCGTTATGGTCGCTTTATCCGATGGTCGTGCTGTCGACGATCGCCACGGTGATTGCCTCGCAAGCCGTGATTTCAGGCACCTATTCGATGACCAAGCAGGCGATGCAACTTGGCTTCCTGCCGCGTATGAACGTGGTGTATACATCTGCGAAGGAGATAGGACAGATCTACGTTCCGGGCATCAACTGGACCTTGCTGGTCGCGGTGGTGGCGGCAGTGATCGGGTTCGGTTCATCGACTGCGCTGGGGTCGGCCTACGGCATTGCCGTTACCGGCACCATGCTCATCACGACCGTGCTCACGTTCTTCGTGGTGCGTTATGCATGGCATTACAACTGGCTGCTGTGCGTGGGCGCCACGGCGTTTTTCTTTGTGATCGACGCGACCTTCTTCTCGGCCAATCTGCTCAAGATCACGCAGGGCGGCTGGTTCCCGCTCGTTATCGGGCTGCTCATGTTCGCCGTCATGACGACGTGGGGACGTGGATGGGAAATCATGCTGGGGGAAGCCAAGGTACGGGCCGGGACCACGCCGCTGAAACCGTTCCTGGAATCGTTGCTGGCTCGTTCGCCGGTTCGTGTGAATGGGACGGCGATTTTCTTGTCCCCCGATGCTAATGGCGTGCCGCACGCACTGCTGAACAATCTCATGCATAACCAGGTGCTGCACCGGCGAGTGGTGTTCCTGACGGTGGCGAACAAGGAGGTTCCGTGGGTCGAGGAGCGCGAGCGTGTGGCGGTGCAAACACTGTGCCTCGACTGCTATCACGTTACCATCTCTTACGGCTTCAAGGACGAGGTCAACTTGCCGCGCGCCCTTGAAGCGTGCAAGGCATACGGCCTTGTGTTCGAGCAGTCGGAGACCTCCTACTTCCTGAGCCGCGCGACCGTGATACCCAAGCGCGACCGCGACAGGTGCATGGCGCTGTGGCGCGAGCGATTGTTCGGCGTCATGCTGCACAACGTCGGCAATGTGTCGGCGTATCTCAAGTTGCCGACTAACCGCGTAGTCGAATTCGGATCGAAAGTGGAAATTTAAGGTCTGGACGTGCAGGTGTTTGCTGGCCGCCTCGCTATATGTGAGGCGGCCAGCCGACTTCACCGCTCTTCGCCGTAGCCGCCACCGCCGGGCGTCTGGATGACAAAGACATCGTGGGGATTCATCTGCGCCTGATGCCGCGCGCCGAAGGTTTCGCGTTCCTTTCCGCCTGCTCGTTCGACCCAGTTCACACCGACAGCTCCCGGCTTGCCGCCGGCGAGCCCGAACGGCGCGACACGACGCCGGTTGGACAAGATCACCGCGGTCATCGGCGCGAGGAAACGTACGCGCCGCTCAGTGCCGTCGCCACCTGCATGCAGTCCCGCACCGCCGCTGCCGCGGCGGATGCGGAAGTCGTCGAGGCGTACCGGAAAGCGCCACTCGAGCACTTCCGGATCGGTCAGGCGCGAGTTCGTCATGTGCGTCTGGACCGCGCTGCAACCGGCAAAGGCGGAACCGGCCCCCGCGCCGCCGCAGATGGTCTCGTAGTACTGGAACTGCTCGTTGCCGAAGGTGAAGTTGTTCATCGTGCCTTGTGCCCCGGCCATCACGCCGAGCGCGCCGTAGAGGGCGTCGGTGACGACTTGCGAGGTCTCGACATTGCCCGCTACCACCGCTGCGGGATAGTGCGGATTGAGCATCGATCCCGCCGGAATGCGGATCTCGAGCGGCTTCAGGCAACCGGCGTTAAGCGGGATGTCGTCGTCGACCAGCGTGCGGAACACATACAGCACCGCTGCCTTGCAGATCGCCGATGGCGCGTTGTAGTTGTTCGGTTGCTGCGCGCTCGTGCCCTCGAAGTCGATCACGGCCGACCGCGTTTCGCGATTGATCGATACCGCCACCATGATCTTCGCGCCGTCGTCGAGCGCGTATTCGAAGCGTCCGTCCTTCAGCACGGAAAGCGTGCGGCGCACGACTTCTTCCGCGTTGTCCTGCACGTGCTGCATATAGGCACGCACGACATCCAGGCCGAACTGCCCGCACATGCGTTCAAGCTCCTGCGCGCCCTTCGTGCAAGCCGCAACTTGCGCGCGAAGATCGGCCAGGTTCTGCTCGACGTTGCGTACCGGATACGCGCCGGAGCTCAGCAGGTCGCGTATTTCACGTTCGAGAAAACGCCCTTGCGCCACGAGTTGGATGTTGTCGAGCAACACGCCTTCCTGGTCGACGTGCGTGGAATCCGGCGGCATGGAGCCGGGCGTGATGCCGCCGATATCCGCATGATGTCCGCGTGCCGCGACATAGAAGGTCGGCGTGGGACTGGCATCGACGAACACCGGCATGATGACGGTCACGTCGGGCAAATGCGTGCCACCTGCGTACGGTGCGTTGAGGACGTAGACATCGCCGGCTTGCATGGTGCCTGCGCGCCGGTCGATGATCGTCTGCACGCTTTCGCCCATCGAACCAAGATGCACTGGCATGTGCGGCGCGTTGGCGATCAGGTTGCCGCCCGTGTCAAAGAGTGCGCACGAAAAGTCGAGACGTTCCTTGATATTCACTGAATACGATGTGTTCGCGAGCGTCACGCCCATCTGTTCGGCAATCGACATGAACAGGTTGTTGAACACTTCAAGCAGCACGGGGTCCGCTTGCGTACCGGCCGCATGACGATTGACGAGCGCGGTCGTGCGTTCGACGACGAGATGATTGTGCTTGCTCACCACGACTTGCCAGCCGGGTTCGATCACCGTCGTTCCGGTGCGCTCGTTCACGATCGCCGGGCCGTCGATACGCGCGCCGGGCGCCAGCGAATCGCGATCGAAAACCGGCGTGTCGCGCCATTCGCCCCCCGAGAAAATACGCGTGGTCGCGAGCGCTTCCGGATTCACCGATGCCTGCTCGGCAAGCGGCCATTGCTCGTCTTCGGCTTCCTGCGTGCGGCCGATGGCTTCAACCGCGACGGCTTCGATGATCAGCGTCTTGTTCGGCATGAGGAACCCATAACGCGCACGATACAAACGCTCGAACGTGTCTACGATTTTGGCGGGTTCCGTCGAGAAGTCGATTTCCAGCGCGGTGTCGGTGCCGTCGTATTTGATATGCAGCGTGCGCCGCATCGAGATGTTATCGACTGGAATGCGTTGCTCGGCGACTTCGTTTCGCGCTGCCGTTTCCAACGGTTCGAACGTGTGATCGCAGGCGGCGAGCGCTTCCCGGTCGAGTGGCGTTTCAAGCGCTTGCTGACGTAGCGCGCGGACGTCGGCGAGACCCATGCCGTAGGCCGACAGCACGCCCGCCAGCGGATGGATGAACACGCGTGTCATGCCGAGCGCATCGGCGACCAGGCAGGCATGCTGACCGCCCGCGCCGCCAAAACACGCGAGCGTATAGTGCGTCACGTCGTAACCGCGCTGCACGGAGATCTGCTTGATTGCGTTGGCCATGTTTTCCACCGCGATCTTCAGGAACCCTTGCGCAATCTCTTCGGGCGTGCGCGCGACGCCGGTTGCGTCCTCTACCGCTGCTGCCACCTCGGCAAACTTGCGTTGCACCACATCGGCGTCGAGCGGCAGGTCGCCGTCCGGCCCGAATACGTGCGGAAACCAGCGCGCGCTGATCTTGCCGGTCATCACGTTGCAGTCGGTTACCGTCAGCGGTCCACCGCGCCGGTACGACGCCGGTCCGGGATTCGCGCCCGCGCTTTGCGGCCCGACGCGAAAACGCGCGCCGTCGAAACTGCAGATCGAGCCGCCGCCCGCTGCGACGGTGTGGATCTTCATCATCGGCGCACGGATGCGAACGCCCGCCACTTCGGTGGCGAACTCGCGTTCGTACTCACCGGCGTAGTGCGTGACGTCTGTCGACGTGCCGCCCATGTCGAAGCCGATGATCTTGTCGAAGCCCGCGAGCTTCGACACTTGTGCCGCCCCTACGATGCCACCCGCCGGTCCCGACAGGATCGCGTCCTTGCCCTGGAAGCGGTGAGCGTCGGTGAGGCCGCCATTGCTCTGCATGAACTGCAGCGGTACCGTGCCGAGATCAGCTTCAACTTGCCTGACATAGCGGCGAAGGATGGGCGAGAGGTATGCGTCGACTACGGTGGTGTCGCCGCGCGATACCAGCTTCATCAGCGGGCTGACTTCGTGACTGACGGAGATCTGCGTAAAACCAATTTGCTCCGCCAGCTCTTTTAGCTTTTGTTCGTGCGCGGTGTAGCGGTAGCCATGCATCAGCACGATTGCGCAGGAACGGATGCCATTATCGAAGGCGTTTCGCAACGCCTGGCGGGCCTGTTCGACGTCGAGTTCCCGCACGACTTCACCACGCGCACCGATCCGTTCATCGATCTCGACAACTTGCTCGTACAGCAGTGTTGGCAATTCGATTTGCCGCACAAATAGCTTCGGCCGGCTTTGATACGCAATGCGCAGTGCATCGGCGAAACCTCTCGTGATCGCGAGCACGGTTGGCGCGCCCTTGCGTTCGAGCAGCGCGTTGGTCGCGACGGTCGTGCCCATTCGCACGCTATCGATCAGCTCGGCCGGCACGGCTTCGTGGCTTGCGATGCCCAGCAATTCGCGGATGCCGTGCACGGCGGAATCGCGATATCGTTCGGGGTTCTCCGACAACACCTTATGCGTGACGATGCGACCGTCGGGGCGGCGCGCGACGATGTCGGTGAACGTGCCTCCGCGGTCGATCCAGAATTGCCAGCGGCGGTCGTGCGGGACGGGGGTGGAAACAGCTTGCGTCATTAGAGTGGTCCGATTACAAAGGATAACTTAGGAGGTAAGCTTGGCGCCGCGCGTCTCCGGCAACGTCAACGCCGCCAGGATGACTACGCCATACGCCGCCGCCGCGAAGGTTCCAATCGCGATGCCCAAGGACATTTTTTGCGCAACAAAGCCGATCAGGAAAGGAAACGTCGCGCCGACAGCACGGCCGAAGTTGTAACAAAAGCCCTGACCTGAACCACGTATCCGAGTGGGAAACAGCTCGGTCATGAACGCGCCCATGCCGGCGAAGATCCCGGATGCGAAAAAGCCGAGCGGAAAGCCGAGGATCAGGAGCAAGGTGTTGCTCATCGGCACGCGGGTGTAGACCAGCGCAATGCCCATGGAGGCCAGCGCGAACACGATGAAGTTGAGTCGTCTGCCAAAGCGGTCGCTGAGAAATGCACCGCACAGGTACCCCGCATAGGATCCGGCAATCACCACGGCGAGATAACCCCCCGTCCCTACTACGCTCAGGTGCTGCTCGGTCTTCAGGTAAGTCGGCAGCCACGTGGTGATGGCGTAATACCCGCCTTGCGTGCCGGTCGCGAGAATGGCTGTGCGCAGCGTGGTCAGCCAGATACCAGGCCCGAAGATCTCAAGGAACGAACTGCGGTCGTTGGCGTCCAGTTCACGTTGCTTCTGTTGCTTGTGCACCTCGGGTTCGTCAACAAGGCGGCGGATCATGATCACGAACGGCGCGGGTAAGATCCCGAGCGCGAACAACGCACGCCATGCGATATCACCGGGAAGGAACGAAAACACCAGCGTGTAGAGACCGGCGGCGACGGCCCAGCCAACTGCCCAGCCCGCCTGCACCATGCCCACCGCCTTGCCGCGGTCGCGTGGCCGGATGACTTCGCCGATCAACACCGCGCCTGCCGTCCACTCGCCACCGAAGCCGAAGCCCATCAAGCCACGTGCGACGAGCAACTGCGTGTAGTTCTGCGCAAATGCGCAGACAAGCGTGAAGAACGCAAACCAGAGAATGGTGATCTGCAGCGTCTTCACGCGGCCGATGCGATCCGACAAAATGCCAGCGACCCACCCGCCGAGTGCCGAAGTCAGCAGCGTCACTGTGCCGATCAACCCGGCTTCGCCTTTGCTCAACCCCCAGGTTGCGATCAGCGTGGGGATCACAAAGCTCAGGAACTGCGTGTCCATGGCGTCGAGTCCATAGCCTATCTTGCAGCTCCAGAAAGCGCGCTTCTCGCTTGGGGTCGTGTGTTTGTACCAGCCGAACATGCCGCTGCTGACGGGTTCGTCGGGTAGCGCTTCAACTTGCGCGCTCGCATAGCGTGCTTCGGTATTCATGGTTTTCTCCGGGGTTCGTGAGCGTGCGCTCAGAGCACAGCGAGCGATGAGTTAGGGATATCGGTCATGAGCATGTGACCCGGCCGATGTGCAATGGCGAACGGCAGGCGCGCGCTTTCAATAGCGCTTTGCGGCGTCACACCGCACGCCCAGAACACAGGGATTTCGTGCTCATGGATTGAGACGGATTGACCGTAGTCGGGCTGCATCAGGTCTTCAATACCCAGTACTGCCGGGCTGCCCAGATGAACCGGCGCACCATGCACCGAAGGGAACCGGCTCGTGATCTGGATGGCCCGCACCGCATGCGCACCGCTCATGGGACGCATGGAGACGACCAGCTTGCCGCCGAAAGGCCCGGCTGCCTGGTTCGAAATATTTGTCCGGTACATGGGCACGTTGACACCCTCGTCAACGTGTCGCAACGGGATGCGTTCGTGCGCCAGCATCTGCTCGAATGAAAACGAGCAACCGATGGCGAACACCACCAGATCGTCGCGCCAGAGTTCGACGATATCGCCGGGCTGCTCGCACAGCACGCCGTCGCGATACACGTTGTAGCCGGGAACGTCGGTGCGGATATCGAGATCGCGGGCGAGTGCCGGGACGTTCCACTGGCCCGGTTCACCTATACCGAGCAGCGGGCACGCCTTGGGGTTACGCACGCAAAAACGCAGGAAATCCTCTGCATAGGCGCTTGGGATGATGGCGAGGTTGGCCTGCGCGAACTCGCCGCAGTGACCGGCGGTAGGACCGGTAAAGCGCTTGCTGCGGACTTGCTGGCGGAATAGATGCGGCATGGTTTCAGGTCCCTCACGAATGCAATGAAATGGCGATGAAGCAAGCGATGAGATGCAGGTTAGGGGCGAAAAAAAAGCGGCGCCAGCGAGTTATTCCACTCGCATGCGTTAAGGTTTTCTTAACAGTTTCGTGCGGGTTTTCACGTAGCGAGCTTGGCGCAGAGTGCCGGGCGAATAGGCGCTGAGTGAGGCTGCATGCCTGTGTGCGCAGTGTTTCAGCGCGCAGGCTCCAACACGCTAAAGCGTATCGTCTGCTCAGAAACACCCTGCAAAAAAGATCGATTGCGCCGGCGCATTTTTTTGGCGGAGTTAATAATTCCTCCGGGCTGCCGTTAAGCGAACCAGCGGGCTCGTTCTCCCGCGCCTCTCCTGACCGCAGTTCCTTTCAACTGGAAAACAAAAATGAACCGTCTGTCCTTGCGCCAGAAGTTATGGATGCCGCTGATTCTTTCGTGGTTCGGCCTTCTGACGCTGACTGTCTGGCACGCTTACCAGACGCGTGACCTGCAGTTGTCGGAGCGTCATCGCGATCTGGGCGATATTGTCGCGATGTCTTATTCAATTGCCGCCGGCCTCGACAAGCTGGCGCAGAGCGGCAAGATGTCCGTCGACGCAGCGAAGCAGGAGGCCATCGCGCGGATCGGCGACCTGCGGTATGACGGCGGCGGTTACGTGACTATTGTCGGCGCGAATTCGGTCATGATCATGCATCCCATCAGCCCGAAGCTGGACGGCAAGGACATGTCTGACTGGAAGGACGCAAAGGGCAATCCGCTCTACAAGGCCATTGCCGCGGCCGGCAGCTCTGCGGAGGGCGCGGGGTTCCTCGAATATTGGTGGCCGAAGCCAGGCGAGACCGAACCGAGCTCGAAGCTGGGTTATACGAAGCGTTATAAGCCGTGGGACTGGGACATGATTGCCGGCACGTATCAGGACGATATCCAGGCCGCGTTCTATCGAACGCTCCTGCATTCGTTCCTCATGCTGTTCGCACTCGGCGCGGCCATTTCGCTGTTTGCGTCGCTGGCAATCAAGAGCGTGCGACGTTCGCTTGGCGGTGAACCCGCCGCCGCTGCGCAACTCGCGCGGCAGATTGCATCGGGCGACCTGACGGGGCGTATCGACGTGGCGGCCGGCGATACGCAGAGTGTTATTTCAGCGATTGCCCATACCCGCGACAGCCTGGCGGGCACGGTATCGCGCGTGAAGGACGCCGCCGACGCCATCAAGCTTGCTGCGGCTGAAATTGCCAGCGGCAATGCGGACCTGTCGAGCCGCACCGAGCAACAGGCGGCGTCGCTGCAGGAGACTGCCGCGGCCATGGACGAGATCACGTCCACGGTCAGGGCGAATGCCGAGAACGCGTCGCAAGCGAGCCAGGTGGCGGCAAGCGCGTCGGCGCAGGCGCTGCGGGGCGGCAGCGTGGTAAATGATGTGGTCGAGAACGTGCGCGCGATTGCAACCAGTTCGAAGCAGGTCGCCGAGATCACGGCGGTGATCGACGGCATTGCGTTCCAGACGAATATTCTTGCGCTGAACGCGGCGGTTGAAGCGGCGCGCGCCGGTGAAAACGGTCGTGGTTTTGCCGTGGTGGCGGGCGAAGTGCGCAGCCTCGCGCAACGCAGCGCGGCGGCGGCAAAAGAGATCCGCGTGCTGGTGGACACCTCGCTGACGCAGATCGAAAGCGGTGCGGGACTCGCCGAAAACGCGGGTAGGGCAATGGCCGATATCGTCACGGCGGTCAAACGCGTGACAACAATTGTCGAAGACATTGCTACTGCGTCGAGCCAGCAGAGCGTAGGGATTGAAGAGGTCAACCGGGCGATTGCGCAGATGGACGGCACCACGCAACAGAACGCGGCGCTGGTGGAGCAGGCCGCTGCCGCAGCGAGCTCAATGAACGACCAGGCGCTGCGCCTGGGTGACGCCATGCAGTCGTTCCGGCTGACGCCTGCATGAATACACGTTTCCTCGAAACCTTCGTGACGCTGGCTGAACTGGAAAGCTTTCGGGCGACGGCGCGTGCGCTGCACGCCACGCCCGCGACCATTTCGCTACGCATCAAGTCGCTCGAGGACGAGTTGAAGACCGATCTGGTCGACCGTACCTCAACGGCGTTCCGCTTGACGACTGCGGGGCAGAGCCTTCTCGGGCTGGCGAGGAATGTGGTCGATGCCGCACGTGCATTGCGCGAGGCAGCGGGTCAGGAGGTGGTGGTCGGCGGCAAGCTGAGGTTGGGGGTCATCGAAACGGTGGTGCATAGCTGGCTGTCGCACTACATCACGTATCTCAATGCGAACTATCCAAAGCTCGATGTCGATCTCACCGTCGACTCGAGTTCGGTGTTGCAGCGCCGCTTGCTCAGCGGCGAGCTTGATCTCGTCATTCGCGTGGAAGGGATCGACAGCACCAAGATTGCATCGAGTGCGATTGCGAGTTACCCGGTGCGCTGGATCGCAAGACGCGGGCTGTTGTCGCGGCGCGCGACAGGGCTTGCTCTACGTGTCTTGCAACGGCCCATAGTCACGTTCGGCCGTGGTACGGCACCGCAAGTCGCGCTGGAAAGCATCGTGCACACGCTTGCCCGGCAAGAAAACATGCGGCCCGAACAAACGCGTATTACCTGCTCGCCCTCGGTGGCCGCGATCGTTCAACTGGTGCGCGACGGATATGGCGTCGCCGGTATTCCCAGTCTCTTTGTCGCCAAGGAATTGCAAAGCGGCGAGTTCGTCGAGCTGCCGCTGAAGCCGGTTCCGCCGCCGATCATTGTGTCGTTGTGCAAGCCCGTCGATGCGAGCGTGATGGTCAATGCAGCGGCCAACGCCGCGCACGTTGCGTGTTCCGCCTACTCCAAATCGATCAAGAAAGACTTCCTGGAGGGGCTTTAACTTTCGCGCGGCGGCGCCTCGCGCTGGAATACGATGGTTGGCTTGCCCTTGTACGTTGTTGTACGACTTTCTGCGAATGAAAATTTCCTGGCGAGTGCAAGCGAGGCCGCGTTCTCCGGCGAGATGATGCAGACAATCTCCGCTTCGGGCCAGCGTGTATCCGCCCACTGCAATGCGGCACGTACGGCTTCAGTCGCGTAACCCTGTCCTTGCGACTCTGACGTCAACATCCATCCAATCTCCGGCGCTTCATCGAATGCCGGATCGATACCGCGCTTGTATTGCCCGAAGCCGACCTCGCCGACGAACTTGCCGCTGTGCTTCTCGCTGACCACCCAGTAGCCGAATCCCATCAATGCCCAATGCCCAGCGCTTCGAAGCAGGCGCGCCCACGCTTCTTCCTTCGTGAAGGCGGTGCCGGTGACGTGGCGCACGACCGCGAGGTCCGACCACATGGCGTAGATAACGTCGAAATCGGGGCGTTGCGGCGCACGCAGGACGAGGCGATCGGTTTCCAGGACGGAAGGGGAGTGGGGCATGGTCGAAGCATGTGAGCGTAGATGGGGCAGGACGCGCCGTTAGGGGCGCAGGCCGCAGGGAACAAGGAATATAACCGCTCGGGTCGGGACCGGAAAGTTTGAAAGCGCGTAGCGATGTAGCGGCTCGAGCAACCCTCACGCCCTCAAACCATCACGCCGCTATGCTCCGACACCAGCGTCTCGATCAACGCGCTCAGGTCGCGCGTTGCTTCATTCCGCATGGTCGGCGCAACATGAAGCTCCAGTTCCGCAGGCGGCAGCGCCGGCAGGCCGTCCGATTCGCCGAACGTGCGCCAGCACGCGGGCAGCGTCCGACGATCGATGATCGTCACCGCCGCGCCATGATTCACCGCAATGCGGATGCCGGTCGGACTCTGGCTCGTATAGACGAGTTGATAATCCCGGCTGATAGCGGTCAGCGCCTGCAATCCCCGTTGCCTGTAAGTACAACTTTCGTCGAAGAGCGCCAGCGGCACCGGCGCGTCCGCGCACAACACGAAATCGCGATGTGCCGCCCACACCAGTTCCTGCCGCGCTAGGGGTTTTCCCCCGGCACGCTCGCCATGCCGCACGACCAGTGCCAGATCAAGTTCACCCGCACCCAGCCGCTCCAGCAATTCCAGTGACGTCCGGCAATGAATATGCGGCCTTGCACCGGGGCGCAATTCATAAAACGCCCGCAGCAATTCCGGCAGCCACAGCTCCGCATAATCTTCCGGCAGCCCGAAACGAATCACATTGCCGCGGCTACCGCGCGTCAGCGAGGCGATCGCCTCGTTTTGCACCTGCAATATCCGCCGCGCGTGGATCAGGAAATTCTCGCCATCGCTTGAGAGCGCGAAATGACGGCTGTTGCGCATGAACAGGTGCGCGCCAAGCCGCTCTTCGAGCGTCCGGATACGCAGGCTGATGGTCGATTGCGTGCGATGAAGCTGGCGCGCCGCCGCCGTAAAACCCCCGCTTTCAGCCACTACTACAAACGCACGGACTAGTTCCGCATCGAGTGAAGCGATTTTCGACCAATCGGGTTCGCTAATGGAATCCATCGGAAATACTCGCTTTCCAAAAGAAATTGGCCGCCAAAAGATCGGGCCGTCGTTCGCACATTGTGTTCGCAGATTGTTGTTGAAGTCGCCCTGTAAATCCACTCGCCAAAATATCGATTTGGAGCCTGCCGTGGTTCTCTCTGTCTCACTTGCCGATGCTGAATGCCTGGATCTCAGCGATATCGTCAACACCGACCGCTATCCCCTGCATGACCCGGACAGCCCCCGCCTGAACGATCTGGTGGCTGCCTGCCGCGCCGAGCTGGCCGCCAGCGGCAGCGCCGTGCTGCACGACTTCCTGCGCCCGGAGGCGCTGGAGCGGGCGCGCAACGAGGGTCGCGCGCTGGCCATGAAAACGTACTTTTCAACCCGTAAGGTGAACGCCTACTTTACCGCCGACGACCCCGCGCTGTCCGACGCCGATCCGCGCCGCATCTTCATGGACCGGACCAGCGGTTTCGTGACACGCGACCTGATTCCGGCTGACGCGATCGTGCATCGCATCTATGTCGCCCAGGCGATGAAACGTTTCGTGGCGGATTGCCTGGGCGAAACGCGGGTGTGGGAATACGCCGATCCGTATGCGGGTTTGGTGCAGAACGTGATGCCGCCCGGCACGGAGCAGCCGTGGCATTACGACACGAACGAATTCATTGTTTCGATGATGACCCAGCAGCCTACCGCGGGCGGCGACTTCGAATACTGCCCGAACATTCGCACGCCGCAAGGCGAGAACTATGAAGGCGTCGGCCGTGTAGTACGGGGGGAAACTCGCGAAGCCATCAACATCATCACCTTGCGTCCGGGCGACCTGCAATTGTTCAAGGGCCGCTTTTCGCTGCACCGCGTCACGCAGGTAGCGGGCGAGGTCGAGCGCCACACGGCCATCTTCGCGTACTCGCAAAAGCCTGGCGTGATCGGACGGCTTGAACGGACGCGCCAGTTGTACGGCCGTGTTTCGGAAGCTCATCTGGAAGCCGAGCAACGGCTCGTTCGCGCCGATAGCCTGGTCGATTAACTCTTTTAAAAACCCCACATGTCGATTATTCGCCCTACCCATCTTCCTGAAGATTGCGAACCTACCGCCGCGGAAATTGTGCAGATCCAACGTGACCGGCTGGCTGCCGTACGCCGTGAGTTGAAGAAGCGCGATTTGACCGCAGCTGTTTTGTTCGACCCGACGCACATGCGCTACGCCACCGGCTCGCGCAACATGCAGGTCTATTCGATGCGCAACCCCGCCCGCTATGTGTTCGTGCCGGCGGAAGGCAAGGTCGTGCTGTTCGAATACGCAGGCTGCGATTTCCTGGCCGACGGGCTGGATACCGTCGATGAAGTCCGCCCCGCTACCGCGATTTCCTATTACTTCTGCGACGATATGCTCGGCCAGGTCACCGAACGCTGGGCCGCCGAGATTGACGAGCTGATGAAACAAAGCGGTGGCGGCAAACGCATCGCGATCGAAAGCGCGACGTCCGCTGCGGCGTTCGCGTTGCAGGCGCGCGGCTATCAGGTCTTCGACGCACAGGAGCCGCTGGAGCGCGCACGCGCCATCAAGGTGCCTAACGAGATCAAGATGATCCGCGCTTCGCTGCGAGCCGCAGAAGAAGGCGTGCGCAAGCTGGAAGCGGCGCTGGTGCCGGGTATCAGCGAGAACGAGCTGTGGTCGCATCTGCATCAGCACATCATCGCGACCGATGGCGACTACATTGAAACGCGCTTGATCAGTTCGGGGCCGCGTACCAATCCGTGGTTCCAGGAAAGCAGCCCGCGCAAGATCCAGTCAGGCGAACTCGTCGGGCTTGATACGGACGTGGTCGGACGTTTCGGCTACTACGCGGATTTCTCGCGCACGTTCCTTTGCGGCGATGTGCAGGCGACAGCCGCGCAAAAGAATCTTTATCAACTTGCGTACGAGCAGATTCATTCGAACATGGAAAACGTGCGCGCCGGTACGACCTTCCAGGAGTTCATCGCCCGGGCGTGGAAGATTCCCGAGCCATACCGTGCGCGCCGCTATTTCGCGCTTGCGCATGGCGTTGGCATGACGGGCGAGTATCCGTACATCGTGCATAGAGAGGACAACGAGGCCAAGGGTTATGACGGCGTGATCGAGCCGGGCATGACCCTTTGCATAGAAAGCTATATCGGACACGAGGCCGGCGGCGAGGGAGTGAAGCTGGAGGAGCAGCTCTACATTCGCGACGATGGCCGGGTCGAGCTGCTCTCGGATTATCCGTTCGAAGCCAGGTTGCTGGCCTGATCCTCTCCTGTCGCGCTTATCTATTCAAACTAACCCCGAACCCCCATAGGTGCAAGACGATGCTCAAACGATTCTTCAAAGCAAGCATTTCAGCGCTGGTCGTGGTTGCGGCGACCGCCGGCACTGCGCATGCCGCAGGGACATTCTGCAGCTCGGGCAAGACCGTGCACTTTGCGGGTATCACGTGGGAAAGCGGCGCATTTGCGACTGAAGTGCTGCGGCAAATCCTTGAAAAGGGCTACGGCTGTGCTACAGATGTCGTGCCGGGCAGCACGGCCGCCACCGAGACCGCGCTGGCAAGCAACGACGTGCAGGTCTGGGCCGAGCAATGGACCGGCCGCAGTGAAATCACGTCCAAAGCGGTCGCTGCCGGCAAGGTCAAGCTGGTAGGCGACACGCTCCCGGGCGGCACGAACGAGGGCTGGTTCGTGCCCGAATACGTGATCAAGGGCGACGCGTCCCGCAACATCAAGGCCAGCGCGCCAGGCTTGGTTTCGGTCACTGACTTGCCGAAATACAAAGAGCTGTTTGCCGACGATGAAGAACCGGAAAAGGGCCGTTTCCTGAACTGCCCGACAGGCTGGGACTGCGAACGGGTGAACACGCGCTTGCTCAAGGTGCTTGGCCTCGACGCGTCGTACACCAACTTTCATCCGGGCACGGGCGCAGCGCTCGATGCATCGATCGAATCGGCGTATCAGCGCGGCAAGCCGCTGGTTTTTTATTACTGGGGACCGGCTGCGCTGATGGCGAAATACAAGTTCGTCCAACTCAAGATGCCGCCGTATAACGACGCCTGCTGGAAGACCCTGCGCGATGAAAGCAGCACAAAGCAATGTGCTTCGTCATACATGGTGTCGCACGTCACGGTGGGTGTCTCGACGCCCTTCAGCGAAGCCGAACCCCAAGCCATCGAGATGTTCTCGAAAGTCAGCTTTCCGATGGACTTCCTGAACAGCACGATTCTTGAGATGACCTCGAAGAAGATCGACGGCTCGGCCATGGCCACCACGTTCCTGCGCACGCACCCCGAGATGTGGAAGACCTGGGTGCCGGCCGATGTAGCGGCCAAGGTGCAAGCCAAGCTGGGTACTTAAAACGGGACCCTTTCCACTGCGCGCGACCCTTCTCAAGACGAGTGAACCATGACGTCCATCTTTCCGCATCTGTCGCTTGCCGACCCGATCAACGAAAAGGTCGCATTGCTGGTCCAGAACTATGGCGATGCCTTCCACTCGTTCAGTCTGGTCGTGCTGAAATACCTGCTGGTGCCGCTGGAAAGCGGCTTGCGGATCATGCCGCCGTGGCTGCTGCTGATATTCGCGGGCCTGCTCGCCTGGCACGCCACGCGCAAGCTCTCGCTAGCCGCATTGTTCGTGTTGCTGCTCTACGCGATCGGCGCGTTTGGGCTGTGGGACAAGCTGATGCAGACGCTTGCGCTGATGCTGGTCGCCACCGTTCTGTCGATTGTGCTGGGCATCCCGCTTGGCATCCTGTGCTCGCAGAACCGCTGGGTACGCCGGGGGTTGTTGCCCGTACTTGACGTGATGCAGACGCTGCCCAGCTTCGTGTACCTGATCCCGGTGCTGATGCTCTTCGGACTGGGCAAGGTGCCGGCCATCTTCGCCACGGTGATCTATTCGCTGCCGCCGCTGATCCGGCTCACGGACCTGGGCATCCGGCAGGTGGACGGTGACGTGGTGGAAGCCGCGCGCTCCTTCGGCACAAGCCGCTGGCAGATGCTGATAGGCGTGCAGTTGCCGCTCGCGCGGCCGAGCATCATGGCCGGTATCAACCAGACCACCATGATGTCGCTGTCCATGGTCGTGATCGCATCAATGATCGGTTCTCGCGGCCTCGGCGAAGACGTGCTGGCCGGCATCCAGACACTCGATGTCGGCAAGGGCATGCAGGCGGGCATCGCCATTGTGATCCTGGCGATTGTCATCGACCGGATCTCGCAGGGTTACGGGCAGGAGCGGCGGGCACGCATGGCGATCAGCGCGAACAGAAGGGCACGCGTGCAGGCTCGCCAGAGTGCGCGTAGCGCCGGTCTCGGCGAGCCGGAGACGGCGGGCGACACCGCGTCGCGTCACGTCTGACCCCCCATCCCCTCTTCTTGCGCGGAGCGCGAACATGACAGCTATCCGAGTCAGCAACGTCTACAAGATCTTCGGGCCGACGATGACCCATGCACGTGTTATCGACATGCTCAGGCACGGCGCGTCGAAGGCGGACGTGCTCGCCGACAACGGCTGTAACGTCGGCCTCAACAACATTAACCTGAATATCGAGGCGGGTCAGATCTTCGTGATCATGGGCTTGTCCGGCTCCGGCAAGTCCACGCTCGTGCGCCACTTCAACCGGCTGATCGATCCGAGTGCGGGTGAGATCGTGATCGACGGGGAGAACATCCTGTCGCTCAACGCGGCGGGGCTGCGCGAGTTCCGCCGGCATCGCGTCAGCATGGTGTTCCAGAACTTCGGCCTGTTGCCTCATGCAACGGTGCTGGAGAACGCAGCGTACGCATTGCGTGTCAGAGGCGAGCGTCACGATGTAGCGAACCAGAAGGCCCGGACCTGGCTCGGCAAGGTGGGCCTGGCCGGTTACGGCGATAAATTTCCCGACGAGCTTTCGGGCGGGATGCGCCAGCGCGTGGGGCTTGCTCGTGCGTTGGCCGCGGACACGGAAGTGCTGCTGATGGACGAGGCATTTTCGGCACTTGATCCGCTGATCCGGACCGAGATGCAGGATCAGTTGCTCGAGTTACAGAGGACGTTGAACAAGACCATTGTCTTCATCACGCACGACCTGGATGAAGCGTTGCGCCTGGGCACGCAAATCGCGATTCTGCGCGATGGCGAACTTGTGCAACAAGGCACGCCCGAGGACATAGTGCGTTTCCCCGCGAACGACTATGTCCGCCGGTTCGTCGAGCGGCGTGCGGAACGCGTCGCGTAACCAAGTCAGTTAACGCATTTGACTGAGCGCAGGACAGGGCCCGTAACAAGGGTCCTGGAAACACACGCCCGTACTGGGCGATCAATAAAAGAAGCGTCATAAAAAAAGCAGGTCCACGCCGGCGACACGCCGGGTCTATGGTTTTGGAGCCATCAATGAAAAAGCAAGCAATCTGCATGACTTTGTCATGCCTGTTCGTCACGGGCGCGCATGCCCAAAGCAGTATGACGCTATATGGCGTCATCGACGAAGGGTTCGACTATACGAATAACGTCAACGGCAATAAAGCCTATGAAATGCAGAGCGGTTATGCGCAGGGCAGCCGCTGGGGATTGAAGGGCGGCGAAGATCTGGGCGGCGGCCTCAAGGCGATCTTCACGCTTGAAAATGGGTTTAACGTGAACAACGGACGGTTGGGCCAGGGCGGTCTGGAATTCGGGCGGCAGGCTTTCGTGGGCATTAGCGACGCCACATACGGAACCGTCACGCTCGGCCGGCAATATGATTCGGTGGTCGATTTTCTCGCGCAGACAACGGCGAACGGAAACTGGGCGGGTTATCTGTTTGCGCACCCGTACGATAACGACAATACCGATAATTCATTCCGCGTGAATAACACGGTGAAATACACGAGTCCGACATGGGCCGGTTTTCAATTCGGCGGCATGTATGGATTCAGCAATGTAGCTGGGGGTTTTGCCAACAATCGGCTGATGAGCTTGGGGGCGCAGTACACCTACGGCGGATTGCTGATTGCGGCCGCTTACTTGAACTCAGACAATCCGTCCGGCACGACGAGCGGCGCGATTCCGACGACCGACCAGAACTTCCTCGCGCAGCGCTTGCGCGTTTTCGGCGCGGGTATCAACTACACCGTGGGCAATGCGACGGTAGGCTTTGCGTACACGAACACCAACCTGTCCGACCCGACTTCCACGACCTATATCACGGGGTCGATCGTGCCGGCAGGCGGGTCGATATCGTCGCTCAAGTTCAACAACTTCGAGATCAACGGCAAATATCAATTCACCCCCGCGTTTTTTGTCGGCGCACAGTATGTCTATACCCGTGCCACCGATAACGCCAGCACCGGCACGGCTCACCCGAATTATCAGTCGGCGGGGTTGATGGCCGACTACCTGCTGTCCAAGCGTACTGATGTCTACGCGCAGGCGGCCTTCCAGTCCGTCGGCGGCGACAGCACCCGGACCGCGCTGGATCAGGCGTATGTGCCGGGCGCGGCGGACGCTTCGTCCACGTCGAAGCAGGTTGTCGTGCGGCTCGCGATACGGCACGCATTCTGAGTGCGGGGGCTCCCGGGCGGGCGCGGGGGGCGCCTGGGCGCTTCTTCGCTCAAGCCCGCTTCAACGGCTCCGGCTTATCCATTGCCGCCAGCCGATCGTCGTGGGTCTTTCGCAGTATGTCGACGAATTCCATGGTCAGACGAGTCCGCGGCTGATGCGGGGGAAACAGCAAATAAATGGGAAACAGGACCGCAGGCGTGAATGGACGGATCTCGATGCCGGGACCGGCAAAATCCTGCGCAACGATGGGATGCGACAACGTCACGCCCATGCCGCAGCGAACCATCTCGCAGCAGATGGCGGAGTATTGGGCCTCGATTGCCAGCACCCGTTCAACGCCAGCATGTGCGAAGACCTCGTCCATCTGAGCGCGTGTGCCGTCGCCATGACACAGCGATATATACGGCTCCCCCTGAAAATCCTTTGGCTTGAGCGACGCCTTCTTCGCCAGCCGATGACCCGCAGGCAGCACGCCTACCGCGGCCACCCTCGATAACAACTCGACCTCGCAATTGGACGCCTCGCTGGGATAGATCGCGACCCCAAGGTCGCAGAACTGCGAACTCGTCCAGTGATTGACGGTGCCTGAGGTGTTCACGTGCAGCGAGATGGTGACTTCCGGATGCAATGCCTGGAAGCGCTGGATCGCATGTGGCACGAGTGTCATTCCCGCCGACGGCATTGCTGCAATGCGCAATCTCCCGGTCCCCAGGTTCTTGATTTGAGCCGCGGCATTGGTCAGTCCCTGCAGGCCCACATAAGCGCGTTCCACTTCACGAAAAAATGCGTTCCCTTCACTGGTTGGAATCAGCCGGACACCGCTGCGCTGAAACAGCAAGAGTCCAGTTTCGCGCTCCAGTTGCGTGATCAGGCGGCTGATATTGGGCTGCGACGTGAACAATTCCTTGGCTGCGGCGGTCATCGAACCCGCCAGCATGACCGCCCGGAACGCCTCTATATGCTTAAGATTCATTGAGCGAAACCCATATCATCCTTGTATGGATAGCTATTTTATTCTTATTGGACGATATGCCCTGCGGCGGACAAAATAATTTCTCCTGGCCACATTCCTCAAGCGTCCGACCTGCATAGTCTGGAGAATCGCACATGAAACAACTGCAGCAAACCCGTTGCTCGTCGTCTTCTCGTTCGTATCTGCGGCCCCTGCTGGCCGCGCTCGGCTGTGCCGGGGCGTTGTCGGGATCGCTGCTGGCGCACGCCGAGACTACCCTGTATGTGGCGAACGTCGGCGGCTCGAACGAAACCATGTATCGCGAGAAGATCATCCCGCCGTTCGAGAAAGCGCACGACGTCAAGATCGTCTACGTTGCGGGTAATTCCAGCGACACGCTCGCGAAATTGCAGGCGCAAAAAGGGCATCAGCAGATCAACGTGGCGGTGATGGATGACGGCCCGATGTACCAGGCGATGCAGATGGGTTTGTGCGCGAAGGTCGAGGAAGCGCCCGTGATGAAGGACCTGTATCCGCTCGCGCGTCTTGGTCCGACCTCGGTCGGTGTCGGCATGGTCGCGACGGGAATTGGCTATAACGCGGATGCATTCAAGAAGATGGGCCTGCCCGCGCCGGATTCCTGGAGCGTGCTGTACGACAAGCGCCTGAAGGGCAAGCTCGGCATGCCGCCTATCACCAACACTTACGGCCTGCATGCGCTCGTCATGCTGGCGCGCATGAATGGCGGCGGTGAGAAAAACATCGACCCGGGTTTCACCGCGATGACCAAGCAGGTCGCACCAGACGTGCTGTCGTGGGCACCGACGCCGGGCGAGATGGACGGCCTGATGCAAAGCGGCGACGTCATCCTCGCACCGTATGGCAGCGGCCGCGCCGTTGCGCTGCAAAACACAGGTTTTCCGCTGAAGTTCTTCTACCCGAAAGAAGGCGGCGTCGCGCTGCAGGTCGGCGCTTGCGCGGTGGCCGAGAATGCGCAGCCCGCGTTGTCGCAGCAGTTCATCCAGTACCTGTTGAGCCCGCAAGTGCAGATGATCCAGGCGCAGGCGATCGGCCTGGGTCCGGTCAACAAGACCGTGCAACTGACGCCTGAAGTGGCGGCGCGCGTGCCGTATGGTCCTGAGCAGATCTCGAAGCTCGTCGCGGTGGACTGGGCGACGATCAACCAGCATAGGACCGAGTGGACCGAACGCTGGAACCGCAGCGTGGAGCGGTGAGCCGCGCGCCTGGATTCAAACACCGACCGCCGACCTCAACCCACGGACGCACATGAGCTTTCTGACTCTCAAAGGCATCTCGAAGCGCTACGGTGATTTCACCGCGATCGAACAGATCGACCTTGACGTTGAACGGGGTGAGTTCCTGTCGCTGCTCGGCCCCTCCGGTTGCGGCAAGACCACGACCTTGCAGATGGTCGCGGGTTTTGTGACGCCGAGCACCGGCACCATCTTGCTCGACGGCCGCGACATCACGCATGAACGGCCGGAGAAACGCGGCATGGGCGTCGTGTTCCAGAGCTATGCGTTGTTTCCGCATATGACCGTGAACGGCAACGTCGGCTTCGGTCTCGAGATGCGCAACATGAAACGCGCGGCACGTGCCGAACGCGTGGCCGAAGCGCTCGACCTGGTGCGTCTGAACGGACTGGGCGGGCGTTATCCAAAAGAGTTGTCGGGTGGCCAGCGGCAACGCGTCGCAATTGCCCGTGCGCTCGCGATGCGCCCCGAACTGCTGTTGCTCGACGAACCGATGTCCAATCTCGACGCCAAGCTGCGTGAGGAAATGCACATCGAATTGCGCTCGATCCAGAAGCGTCTGGGCATTACCACCATTCTCGTCACGCACGATCAGGTCGAAGCCATGACGATGAGCGATCGCATTGCGGTGATGCATCGCGGCACGATCGCGCAATTAAGCACCCCGTTTGAAGCGTACGAGCGGCCGGAGACGCCGTTCGCATCGGCATTTCTTGGCAAGACCAATCTGCTGCCGGGCGCGGTGCTGCAACGCAACGCGCGCTGTGCTGAAGTCAATGTCGCTGGCACCACGCTCAAGGTGCCGCACGAAGGGCGCCATGTTCAGGGCGAGGTGAACGTGTATATCCGTCCGGAGAAAGTTCATCTCGCGGCCGTCGATACAGCGGGTGTTCGTGCTACCGGCCGCATCACTACGCGCGTGTTCACCGGCAACCAGTGGCTTCTGCTGATCGATACCGGCCTTGGGCAACTGAGCGTGGCCCAGCCGAACAACGGCGCGCCGCCGCCCGATGAAGGCGCGGAGGTCGGCGTGGCCTGGTCGGATGACGACTTGCGTGTGCTGCAGAAGGAGGGAAACCATGGCAACGCTTGATCCCGAGCGCGCGGGCGCCGCGCCGTGGCTCCTGTCTGCCCCCGCATTGCTGCTGTTCGGCAGCCTGCTTCTGGTGCCGCTACTGTTGACGCTCGTGTTGTCCTTCCATGTATTCAGCGACAGCCAGGGCACGCTCGCGACCTACACGCTGCGCAACTACCTCGAAGTCATCACCGATCCCTACTACGGCGCAATCTTCGCCCGCACCGCAGGCATGGCGTTCACGGTGACGTTCCTCTGCATCTTGCTTGGCGTGCCCGAGACCATCGTGCTCGCGCGAATGAAACGTCCGTGGCAGTCCATCTGCCTGCTCGTCGTGCTTGGTCCGCTGTTGATATCGGTTGTTGTGCGCACGCTCGGCTGGCAAATCCTGCTGGGCAATAACGGCGTGCTG
This sequence comes from Caballeronia sordidicola, assembly GCF_002220365.1. Taxonomy (GTDB): domain Bacteria; phylum Pseudomonadota; class Gammaproteobacteria; order Burkholderiales; family Burkholderiaceae; genus Caballeronia; species Caballeronia sordidicola_C. The sequence continues at coordinate 76,021 of NZ_MTHB01000110.1, forward strand.
AACAACGCGCTGCAGGCGCTTCACATTACGTCGGAGCCTATCCGTCTTGTCTTCACCATGACGGGGGTCGTGATCGCGCTGACGCACGTGCTGGTGCCCTTCATGGTGATGTCGGTATGGGCGACGTTGCAGAAACTGGACCCACAAGTGGAATGGGCCGGCCGGTCGATGGGCGCATCGCCGTTTCGCGTGTTCCGGCGCGTGGTGCTGCCGCAGATCCTGCCAGGCGTGCTGTCTGGATCGATCATTGTGTTCGCGCTGTCCGCATCGGCTTTCGCGACACCCGCGTTGATCGGCGGACGCCGTCTCAAAGTGGTCGCGACCGCCGCGTACGACGAGTTCCTCGGCACGCTGAACTGGCCTCTGGGGGCGACGATCGCTGTCCTGCTGCTGATCGCCAATGTGGCCATTGTCCTGGGCTGCAGCCGCCTGGCCGAGCGCCGCTTCAAGCATATCTTCGACTGAACCGGGAGACGTCATGAAACAAAACGGATTCCTGGGCCTGCTGTTCAACGCGCTGTTTCTCGCGTTCATCGCGGCGCCGCTGGTTGTCGTGATTGCGGTCTCGTTCACCGACAAGGGTTTTATCTCGCTGCCGTTCGACGGCGCGTCGCTGCGCTGGTTCAGGGCGATCCTGGCCAACGACCAGATGGTGGATGCCTTCTGGCTCTCGGTGCGCCTCGCGCTGGTGGCGGCCACGGTCGGGGTAGCGCTCGCGTTGCCGGCGGCGCTGGCCATCGCTCGTTATCGTTTTCCCGGCCGCGCTGCGCTGACTGGCTTTTTCCTCTCGCCCATGATGATTCCCGCTGTCGTGCTCGGCATCGCGTTCCTGCGATTCCTGAGCTTGCTCGGCCTCGGCGGTTCGTTCTGGGCGCTCTGCGCGACGCATGTGATCATTGTGTTGCCCTATGCGTTGCGCCTGGCGTTGTCATCGGCTATTGGTCTTGATCGCGACGCCGAACGCGCGGCATTGTCATGTGGCGCGAGCCGCTTTACGGCCTTTCGCCGCGTCGTGCTGCCGATGATCCGTACCGGCGTGGCGGGCGGTTGGGTGCTGGCGTTCATCCAGAGTTTCGACGAACTCACGATGACCATTTTTGTCGCGACGCCTGGCACGACCACGCTGCCCGTCGCGATGTACAACCAGATCGCGCAGACGATCGATCCACTGGTGGCCTCCGTGTCGACCGTGTTGATCGTCGGTACGATTGTATTGATGCTGGTGCTCGACCGGATGGTGGGTCTGGACCGCGTCCTGATTGGAGAAACACGATGAGAGGTCATTCAGTCGACAGTCCCGACGTGCTGGTGGTCGGGGGTGGGCTGGTAGGAACCGCGGTGGCTTACGGGCTGGCGCGCGAAGGTGCAAAGGTAACCGTGCTGGACCAGGGTGACGGCGGCTTTCGCGCGTCGCGCGGCAATTTCGGGCTGGTGTGGGTGCAGGGTAAAGGCTACGGTTTGTCGCCCTACGCGCGCTGGTCGCGCAGTTCGTCGCGGCTGTGGCCTGGGCTCGCGGCGGCGTTACTCGAAGAAACCGGTATTGATGTCTCGCTGAAACAGCCGGGCGGTTTCCACCTGTGTTTCTCCGATGAGGAAATGGCCGAGCGCGAAAAACGACTGTCCACGTTGCAGGCAGAACTTGGCGGCGAGTATCCGTATCAATTGCTCGACGCGCAGGCGTTGCGCGAACGTCTTCCCGCCGTGGGACCTGAAGTGATCGGCGCAAGTTATACGCCCATGGACGGCCATGTGAATCCGCTCAAGCTGCTGCGTGCGCTGCACGACGCCATGCAGCGGCGCGGCGTGAAGTTCGTCAACGACGAAGACATCGGCCGCATTGTTCCCGAAACGAACGGCTTCGCCGTGCACGGCAAGAACGCTGTGTGGCGCGCGCCGAAGGTCGTCTTGTCAGCAGGCCTTGGCAACCGCGCGCTCAGCGCCCAGGTGGGTCTGCACGCGCCAGTTGCGCCGAATCGCGGACAGGTGCTGGTCAGTGAACGGGTCGCACCGTTCCTGCATTACCCGACCATCAACGTGCGCCAGACCGATGAAGGCTCGGTGCAGTTCGGCGACTCCATGGAAGAGGTCGGCTACAACGACTTCACCACGGCCGACGTGCTCTCGACCATCGCGCGGCGCGGCGTGCGTGCGTTTCCCTTGCTGAAGAACGTGCGGCTGGTCCGCACGTGGGCGGCGCTGCGCGTCTACAGCCCGGACGGTTTCCCGATCTACGAGCAGTCGCTGCAGTATCCCGGCGCGTTTGTCGTGACGTGTCACAGCGGCGTGACGCTGGCGGCAGCGCACGCGATGCGCATCGCTCCGTGGATCACAGGCGGTCCGATCCCCGATGAACTTGCCGCATTCCGGGGTGGCCGTTTTCTCGCCGCCGATCATACGACCAGCCATGCTCACTAGCCGCTCAAACGTATCGCTTGCATCGGCTCCGGTAACAACGGTTCGCTGTTGCCTGTTCCACGCGATGCATCCTGAACGCCGACATTCCGCTTTGCTTCGACCTGTCCGACTATGACTTCAAAACCGCTATTCAGAGTGCTCTCGCCGGCGCCCGGCACCGATGCACAGGCCGACGCCACTATCCAGATCTGGTTCAACGACCAGCCGCTCAGCGTGCCCGGCGGCCGTTCGGTTGCCGCCGCATTGCTCGCCGCTGGAGTCCAGAGGTTTCGCGCGACGCCCGTGTCCGGCGCGCCCCGTGCACCGTATTGCATGATGGGCGCGTGTTTCGAATGCCTGGTCGAGATCGACGGCATGCCGAGCCGGCAGAGTTGTCTCGTCACGGTGCAGGACGGCATGCGTATTCATTCGCAAGAGGGCGCGCGCGATCTGCCGCCGCTGTCGGACTTGAATCCGGTGGAGAACGCTCATGGCCGCTGATACTATCGATGTCGCCGTGATCGGCGCCGGACCTGCCGGGCTCGCTGCCGCAACCCAGGCTGCGAGAGCGGGGCTGTCCGTGGTCCTGCTCGATGAACAGGAAGCGGTGGGCGGACAGATCTATCGCGCGATCGAACGCAGCGACGCGCAACGCCGCACCATCCTCGGCGCGGACTATGTCGCGGGTGCGGCGCTGGCGAGCGAGTTTGCGCGCTCCGGCGCGCGGTATGCGCCGAACGCGTCGGTCTGGCAAGTCACGCGCGAGCGGACGGTGCACTACCTCAAGGACGGCAAGGTCAGCAGCTTCGAGGCTCGGCGCGTGGTGCTCGCGACCGGCGCGCTCGAACGTCCCTTCCCCATTCCCGGCTGGACCCTGCCCGGCGTGATGACCGCCGGTGCCGCACAGATCCTGCTGAAAAGCGCGGGTGAAGTGCCCGCCGAACCGGCGATACTCGTTGGCTGCGGACCGCTGCTTTACTTGCTCGGATGGCAGTATGTCCGAGCGGGCGTTCCCATTCGCGCGCTGGTGGATACCACGCGTCACGAGGACCGTTGGCGCGCCAAGCGGCACATGTTGTCGGCTTTGCGAGCGTGGCCGTATCTGAGCAAGGGCCTGCAGTTGATGCGCACGTTGCGCGAAGCAGGCGTGCCAATGCATGAAGCCGCCGATGACCTCCGGGTGGAAAGCGGTATCGATGAAGACGGTTCCGAACGGGCGCGCGCGCTGAATTTTTCGGTGCGGGGCGTGTCGCATCGGATCGAGGCCAACGTGATCCTGCTGCATCAGGGCGTGGTGCCGAATACGCAGTTCACGCTTTCGCTCAGGGCATCGCATAAGTGGGATGACGCGCAGTTATGCTTCGCGCCCGTCACCGATCAATGGGGCGAGCTCGATGTCCCTGGAATCTTTGTTGCGGGCGATGGCAGTGGTATTGGCGGCGCACAGGCGGCAGAGACGCAAGGCAAAGTGACGGCGCTGGCGATTGCTGCGCAGCTTGGCGTGATTGATACCGCCGCGCGTAATCGCAGCGCCGCACCGCTGCTTCGCCGACTGGCCGATGTCATGCGTATTCGCCCTTTCCTCGACAGTCTTTATCGTCCGCGCGATGAAAATCGTGTGCCGAAGGACGAGGTGATCGTGTGCCGCTGCGAGGAAGTGACGGCCGGCGAACTTCGGAGTTTCGTGAAGCTCGGTTGCCTCGGGCCTAACCAGGCGAAGTCATTCGGCCGATGCGGCATGGGCCCATGTCAAGGCCGCTTGTGCGGATTGACCGTGACTGAAGTGATCGCGGATGCACGTAGCGTGCCTCCCGAGACCATCGGCTACTATCGCATCCGTCCGCCGATCAAACCGCTTACGCTCGGAGAACTGGCCGGTGAATAAACCCGTAGCCAATGAGTCGGACGTGCTGGTGATCGGCGGTGGGCTGCATGGATCGAGCAGCGCATTCCATATCGCACGTCGCGGGGTGAACGTGACCGTGCTGGAAGCCGACTATGTCGGTCGCCATGCATCGGGCGTCAATGCGGGCGGCGTGCGCACGCTTGGCCGGCCATTGCCCGAGATTCCGCTGGCGCTGATGTCGCGGGAGATCTGGCACAACATCGTCGATACAATTGGCGACGATGCCGGTTTCGTGGCGTCGGGCCAGTTGAAGATTGCCGAGACCGAAGCCGAACTCGATGAATGCCGTGAACGCGTGGCGCTGCTCGAGGCGCATGGCTTCACGCATGAGAAAATCATCGACCGTGGGACCGTGCTTGAATTGGAGCCGGCGATCACGCCGCATGTGACCGGTGGCATCTGGGTCGAACGCGATGGTTACGCGTTGCCGTTCCGGACAACGACCGCGTTTCGGCTGGCGGCGGAGCGTCATGGCGCCGTGTTCCATGAAGGCACGCCGGTGACGCGGATCGAACAGAAGGGCGAGCGCTGGTTCGCGCATACGCCATCGGGTGTGTTCTCTGCCGCGAAGCTGGTGGTTACGGCCGGGGCGTGGGCGGGCGAGCTCTCGCAGCAAGTGGGCGAGCCGGTCCCGGTTCATCCGGAAGGGTTGATGCTGATGGTCACGCACCGGGCAGCGCCGTTCTGCCGTGCGACGCTCGGTGCAACGGGACGGCCTTTGTCGTTCAAGCAATTCGATAACGGCACGGTGGTGATTGGCGGAAAGCTGATCGGGATTGCGGACCTCCCGGGACGTCACGGTGAAGTAGACTTCGCGCGGCTGGTGAAGAGCGCGAATACGGTTGTCGATCTGTTTCCGCACTTGCGCAATCTCGGTATCAATCGCGCATGGGCCGGTGTGGAAGCTTTCACCGACGACTCGCTGCCCGTGATCTCGCCTAGCCGGCGTGCGTCCAACCTGACCTATTCGTTCGGGTATTGCGGCAGCGGGTTTCAGCTTGGGCCGGGATGTGGGAAGCTGGTGTCCGAGCTGGTGCTGGACGGTGTAGCGTCGTTGCCGCTGGATGCGTTTGCCATCGACCGGTTCAAAGGTGTCGCGGCGGCATAGAGATGACACATGATTGCGTCATGCTGATTGATGGTTACTTTGAATAAACAAGGAATACTTATGAACGATATCGTCAGGATCGAAACCAATCAACGGATGAGCCGTGTTGTGAAGGCTGCAGGGCTGGTGTTCGTCGGTGGACAAACGTCGAATGACCGCACGCTCGATGTGAAAGGTCAGACGCAACAGGTTCTTGCGAAGATCGACGGCTATCTCGCACAGGCGGGTATCGATAAAACGCGGCTGGTGTCGGCGCAGGTCTGGCTGGCGGATATCGGCCGCGACTTCGCGGGCATGAACGAAGTGTGGGATGCATGGGTCGCGCCGGGTTGTGCGCCGACACGCGCGACGGTGGAGTCCAAGCTGGCCGCGCCGGATCTGCTGGTCGAGATTACGGTGACTGCGCTGGCGTGATTTCGCGGGGGAAAATATAAGAGCGATAGCCGCTGAACTCAGTGGCTATCCTGCCGTCCGTTCAGAACCTCCCGCATGTCATTCACTGCCGCTTCACTGCCCGCTTCACTGCCCGCTTCACTCCCTTATAGAAACAATCCTGCTGTTTGCCTGCTGCAACATAGCGATGCTACTGTTCGACTGGCGCTCGTTGAGCGCCGCCTCCCCGTGTACGGTCGTGCTCTTTCCAAAGGAAAGCCATCATGCGATACACCTTGTTCGAGCAACGTAAAGACGAATTGATTCTGATCGCGCGCGTACTGCTCATGATCCTCTTCGTGATCTTCGGCTGGAGCAAGTTGACCGGGTTCTCAGGCACGGTCGGTTACATGGCCACGGAAGGCGCACCGTTCCCCACGCTCTCGGCCATCATCGCGGTCGTCATGGAGTTTTTTGTCGGCATGGCAATTGTGGCCGGCTTCTACACCCGGCCGCTCGCGCTTCTCTTTGCGTTGTACACGCTGGGCACGGCGCTCATCGGACACCACTTCTGGACCATGACGGGTGCCGAGCAGATGGCCAACATGATCAACTTCTACAAGAACATCAGCATCATGGGCGGCCTGCTGCTCTTGTGCGTGACGGGCGCGGGGAAGTATTCCGTCGATCGAAAGTAGGCGCGTCCTGAGCTCGTCAATCAACGACGTATTCTCGGGACTGGGCAGGGCGGATATCATAGGGCTCTTCACCGGGCTGGTTAAGCGCCTATAGACATCCTCCGCCGGGCGTAACGCCCGGTCCGAATACCCGTATCTGCACCCAGCGACGTCAAGCATGAATTCCACTCCCGATGCTCCCTCACGCCCCGCCATGCGCACCTTGACGCCGCTCGAGGCGCGCGTGTTGGCCGTCCTCGTCGAAAAACAGCATACGGTTCCTGATGCTTACCCGCTGTCGGTCAATGCGCTGACATCCGGTTGCAACCAGAAGACCGCGCGCTCCCCGGTGATGAACGTCACCGACGCCGATGTCCTCACGACCGTCGACGACCTGAAACGCCTCAGCCTGGTGTTCGAAGGCAGCAGCAGCCGCGTACCGCGCTTCGAGCACAACATGAACCGCGTGCTGGGCATTCCCAGCCAGGCCGCTGCGTTGCTCACCACGCTCATGCTGCGCGGGCCCCAGACAGCGGCCGAACTACGCCTGAACGCCGCGCGCCTGCATGGTTTCGCCGATATCTCGTCGGTCGAGGCGTTCCTCGATGAACTCGCCGCCAACGAGCCGCCGCGTGTCGTGAAGTTGCCGCGCACGCCGGGCGAGCGCGAAAGCCGCTGGGCGCATTTGTTATGCGGCGAAGTGAGTGTAAGTGCGAGTGAAGCGTCGGCCGCTGGTGCTGTCGACGACTCCGTTTCTTACACCGAGTTCGAGATTCTCAAAGCCGACCACAAGCGGCTCGGCGAGGAGTTGGTCCGCCTGCGGACGATGGTTGAACATATGGCGGCCGAACTGGGGATCACCCTCGATAAAACGGACGGCCAGTCTTAAGTATTACGCGATGCGCGTGCACAACGGCATCGCGTACCTACCCGTTGTCACTGCACGCCGCCGCCCAGTACCTTGTACAAGGTCACGAGATTGGACTGCTGCGACAGCGTGTCGGACGCCAACTGCTGCTGCGCGGTATAGAGCGTGCGCTGTGCATCGAGGAACGTCAGGAAGCTGTCCGTGCCTGCCTTGTACCGCGCCTGTGCAATCGTGTAATAGCTCTGCGCAGAGCTCACATAATCGTGATCCGCGTTCACTTGATCGATATACGTTGCTCGCGCCGTCAGCGCATTCGATACCTCCTTGAACGCTGTCTGGATCGCGCTTTCATAGTCGGCAATCTCGATGTTCTTTTCGATCTTTGCAACGTCCAGCGACGCCTTGTTGCTGCCATAGTCGAAGATCGGCAGGGACACGGTCGGTGCGAACGCCCAGGCGCCCGTTCCAGCCTTGAACAAACCAGATAGCGTCGAACTCGACGATCCCGCGCTCGCCGTCAGTTCTATCTTTGGGAAGAACGCCGCCCGTGCCGCACCCACGTTCGCGTTCGCCGCTTTCAACGCATGTTCCGCCTCTTCAATATCCGGCCGGCGCGTGAGCAGGGTCGAAGGCAAACCTGCATCGATCTCGGCGAACATCGACGTGCCGGTGGCCTGGTCGAAGGCGGGCGCGGGCGGCAAGTCGTCCGGGATCGGCGCACCAAGCACCGCGACCAGATTGTTGCGGTCCTGAGCCACGGCCCGCCTGTATGACGCCAGACTTGCCTGTGCGCTGGCCAGCGTGTTCTGCGCTTGCCGCACATCGAGCAGCGAGGAGTTGCCCAGCTCCTGTATGCGCTTCGTGACGTCGTAGGTGGCCTGGTCGGCTGCCACCGTGTCTTGCGTGATCTTCAGCAACCGCTCGTCTGAGAGCCAAGTCAGGTAGTCGGTCGCCACCGTTGCGATCAGGCTGATGCGGGTACTTTGACGTGATGCCTCAGTCGAGAGATAGTTCTCCAGCGCTTGCCGCTTGAGACTGCGCAGACGCCCGAAGAAGTCGATTTCCCACGAAGTAGTGCCAATGTTGAGATCGTTCGATACGCTGGTTGCACCTAAGGTGCGTTCGCGCGTCACGCCGCCGCTCGCGGAAATTGATGGTGCAAGCGCCGCACGCGTGATGCGATATTGGGCCTCGTATTCCGCCACGTTCAGCGCAGCGACGCGCAGATCACGGTTATTGTCGAGAGCGATCTGGATCAGCGTTTGCAGACGCGGATCGCGAAAGAACGCGCGCCATTGGGTATCGACGGCTAGCGTTTTTGACGCATCCACGGCGGTCTTCTGCGCGGCTGTCGTGCTTTCGTAACCGTCACCTTGCGGATAGACCGCGGCCACCGGTGCGGCGGGCCGCTCGTAATGCGGGTCGAGCGTGCAGCCGGTGATCGTCACCATTGTCGCGATCGCGAGCGACAGCAGGCGAACACCCAGTTTGAGCCTCATCATTGTTCACCTTCGTTATGCGTGGTGTGGCCGTGCTCGCCGAACAAACGTCGCACGACGACGAAGAACACCGGTACGAAAAAGATCGCCAGGACGGTGGCGGCAATCATGCCGCCCATCACGCCTGTGCCAATCGCGTGACGGCTCGCCGACCCGGCGCCCGTGCTGATCACAAGCGGCAGCACGCCGAATATGAATGCGAGCGAGGTCATCAGGATCGGCCGCAAGCGCAGGCGCGCCGCTTCAAGCGTAGCGTCGATCAGGCTGCGTCCCTGCGCTTGCAAATCCTTCGCGAATTCGACAATCAAAATCGCGTTCTTTGTCGACAGACCGATGGTCGCGAGCAGACCGACCTTGAAGTAGATATCGTCTGGAAGGCCACGAAGATGTGCGCCGAGCACGGCTCCCAGCACGCCGAGCGGCACCACCAGAATCACTGCGATCGGAATGGACCAGCTCTCGTAGAGACCCGCGAGACACAGGAACACCACGATCAGCGATATTGCATACAGGTAGATCGCTTGCGAACCGGCCAGGCGTTCCTGATAGGACTGCCCGGTCCAGTCGATGCCAAAACCGGCAGGCAGTTTCTTGACGAGTGCTTCGACTGCATCCATCGCCTGGCCGGTGCTTGCGTTAGCGCCCGTCTGTGCCGTGATTTCCATCGCAAGCGTGCGGTTGAAACGCTCGATCTGCGGCGGCCCGAAGGTCCACTTGCCGGTGGCGAATGCCGAGAAGGGCACCATTTGACCGTCGTAATTCGTGGCGCTTGTTGTCGTGCTGCTGCTGGTGCTACTGGTCGTGCTCGACGTACTTGATGTGCTCGCCTTCACGTACCAGCGTCCGATGTCCGAAGGCATCATCCGGTACGGCGCATCGGCTTGCACATACACCTTCTGAATGCGGCCTGTATCGACGTAATTGTTCACGTAGGTCGAGCCGAACGCCGTCCCCAGCGTGTCGTTCACATCGGCAACGGAAAGTCCGAGCGCGCTGGCCTTCTCGCGATCAATATCGACGTGGAACTGCGGGGTATCGTCGAGACCGCCGGGACGCATGCCAGAGAGCAGGCTGTTGTTCGCGGCCAGCGCCATCAGCTCGCGGCGTGCGGCCATCAGCTTGTCGTGGCCTTGACCCGCGCGATCTTCGAGTTCGAAGTCGAGCCCGCTCTGCGTGCCGAGTTCCTGGATCGCAGGCGGGTTGAGCGCGAAGATCTGCGCGTCGCGTGCGGCCGTTGCGAAATGCATGTTCGCGTGCAGGATGATCGACGACGCCTGTCCGTCCTTGCCACGGCGCGTGCTCCAGTCCTTGAGCTTGACGAATGCGAGCGCGTTGTTCTGGCCCGAGCCGTTGAAGCTGAACCCCGTGAGCGCGATGATCTTGTCCACCTGCGGTAAGCCGAGATAGTAGGCCTCAACCTGCTTGACGGTCTCGAGTGTTTTCGCGGAAGGTGTGCCGACCGGCGTCGAGATGGACGTAATGATGATGCCCTGGTCTTCTTCGGGTAGATAGGACGATGGCAGCTTCGTGAAGAGCAGCACAACCACGCCTGCGATCAGCGCATAGATCACAAGATAACGCATGGGCTTGCCGACCACGCGCGATACACCCGTCGAGTAGCGGTCGGTGCCGCGCGCAAGCACGCGGTTGAACCAGCCGAGCACGCCGCGTTTCTCGTGATGCTCCACGTCTGAGCGCCTGAGCAGCGTCGCGCATAGCGCGGGAGTGAGCGTGAGCGCGAGGAATACGGAAAGCAGCATGGCTGCCACGATCGTGATCGAGAACTGCCGGTAGATCGCGCCCGTGGAACCGGGGAAGAAGGCCATCGGAATGAACACGGCGATCAGCACGGTCGTGATACCGACAAGCGCGCCGGTGATCTGTTTCATCGCTTTACGTGTCGCCGCGAGCGGCGAGAGCTGTTCCTCCGCGATCAATCGTTCGACGTTTTCGACCACCACGATTGCGTCGTCCACCAGCAAGCCGATGGCAAGCACGAGCCCGAACATCGAGAGCACGTTGATGGAGAAGCCCACCGCCGACATCACCGCGAACGTACCGAGCAGCGCCACCGGCACCACGATGGTCGGGATCAGCGTTGCGCGCAGGTTCTGCAGGAACACATACATCACGACGAACACCAGCATCACCGCTTCGATCAGCGTCTTCACCACCTCTTCAATCGAGATACGCACGAACGGCGTGGTGTCGTACGGATAGTCGACTACCACACTACGCGGCAACTGCGGGGTCAACTGTTCGAGCTTTGCACGCACTGCCTTCGCGACGCTCATTGCGTTCGCGCCACTTGCGAGCTTGACTGCGAGCGAGGCGGCAGGCTTGCCGTTGAGCCGCGAGTCAGTGCTGTAATCGTCGCCGCCTACTTCCACGCGCGCCACGTCGCTTAGCAGCACCTTCGAGCCGTCCGTGTTCACCCGGAGCAGGATCGAGCCGAACTCGGCGGGCGTGGTGAGCAAGCTCGACGCGGAGATAGTGGCGTTGATGGCTTGCGTCTTCGTCGAAGGTGAACCGCCGATCTGGCCGACCGATAGCTGCACGTTCTGGTTGGTGATGGCGGTGGTGACGTCGCTTGCGCTCAGACCCACCGCCTGCAGCTTGACCGGGTCGAGCCATACGCGCATGGCGTGCTGCGCTCCGAACAGCGTCACGTCGCCCACGCCGTCGATCTGCGTCAGCGGGTCTTCGATTTGCGTGGCGATCACGTTGCCGAGATCGATGGAATTCATGCTGCCGTCGGAGGACGAGAGCGAGACGATCATCAGGAACGAGCTGGCCGCCTTGGCGACCTGCACGCCCTGGTTCTGCACGGTCTGCGGCAATGACGAGCTTGCCTGCTCCACCTTGTTCTGCACCTGCACCTGTGCGATGTCCGCGTTCGTGCCCTGCTGGAAGGTGAGCGTGATGGTCGCCGTCCCAGCGGAGCTGCTGGTGGAAGACATGTACAGCAGGTTGTCGATACCGCTCAGCTTCTGTTCGATCACCTGCGTGACCGTGGTCGCCACGGTTTCGGCGGAAGCGCCGGGATAGGACGCCGTGATCTGCACGGACACCGGCGCGACGCTCGGATATTGCTCGACGGGTAGCGTGCGGATGGACGCCGCGCCCACCATCATGATGACGATGGCGATGACCCACGCGAGAATCGGTCGGTTGATGAAAAAGCCTGCCATGAGGTTCTCGCTTTAACTGCGGGTTGCCGACGCGGCCGTAGCAGGGGCATCGGAATTTGAATCGGAAGGGGAGGCGCTTTCGACCGCATTGACGAGCGCGCCGGTGTGCGCTTTCTGCGACCCCGACACGATCACCCGGTCGCCGGCCTTCAGGCCGCTCGTGATGACCCAGTCCGCGCCGTTGGCGTTGTTGGCGGTGACCGCGGTCTGCGCGACCTTGCCGTCCGTGCCGACGGTGAGCACGCTAGCCGAGCCATCCGATGCACGCGACACCGCCAGTTGCGGCACCGTGATCGCCTGCTGGTTCACGCCTTCTTCGAGCCGGGCCCGCACAAACATCCCCGGCAACAGCGCACCTTCCGGATTGGGGAACACGCTGCGCAACGTGACCGAACCGGTGGTGGCGTCGACGGTGATATCCGAGAACAGCAGCTTGCCGGCATGCGCATAGTCACTGCCGTCTTCCATCACGAGATGCACGACCGCGCCGTCGCTGCCCGCCTGCTGCAACTGGCCGCTCGCGAATTCCTTTTGCAGCCGCAGCCAGTCGACCGATGAACGGGTGACATCGAGGTACATCTCGCCGGTCGCTTGAACGGTGGCGAGCGCCGTAGTCTGCTCGGCCGTGACAAGCGCGCCCTCAGTCACGCTCGACTTGCCGATACGCCCGGCGATGGGCGCCACGATCTTCGTGTATCCCAGATTGATGGCGGCGGTTTTCAATGACGCGCGATCGGCGATCACGTCGGCCTTTGCTTCCTGCAGCGACGAAATGGCGTCGTCGTAGTCCTGCTTGCTGACGCCGTCTATCTTCGATAAATCCGCGTAACGCGTCGCCTTGGTTTGCGCGGCGTCGGCCGTGGCTTGTGCCTTCACGAGCGTTCCGACGGCCTGGTCGTAACTCGCCTGGTAGGTGGCCGGATCGATCTGGTAGAGCACGGCGCCCGCTGCGACCATCGAGCCTTCGGTGAAGAGCCGCTTGATGACGATGCCCTGTACTTGTGGCCTGACATCGGCCACGCGTACGGCGGACAGGCGGCCGGACAGTTCAGTGCTGGCGACAATTGGATGCGGGGTGATGGTTTGAACGCCGACTTGAGGTACGCCCTGTGGCGGACGCTGTGAACCGCTGTCGCCGCAAGCGGCGAGCGAAAACGTGGCCACCGCAGCGGCGGCGGCTACGAGTGCCCGTGTGCGTAGCGATCGCGTGGCCCCGCCAGGAATTAAGGATATCTGATGGATTATTCTGGTCATGCGCTGAGCATCCTTCGATCAAGGTTCGACAAAGGGCCGCCGGGCAGACATCGATGCGCAGGTCTTTCGAAAAACGCGAGGGAAAGCGAAGGAGGGTTGCCTCGAGAGGCGTTCGACCGTGCCACCGGGGCTCGGAGAAAACCGCGCAACGCCATGCCAGCGGCAAGGGATGAGAGGAGCTTAACGAGCAGCGTCTTACGATGGCTTAGGGACTGATTACACGATGTAACATAGCCGCGAGCGGGCGCGCACGAGTACGCGGCAACAGTGTCAGGCGCGCACGCGCAATGGGAACTCGAGTACGACGCAGAGGCCGCCGCCGTCGGCATTGCGCATGGACAGGTCGCCGCCATATCGACGCGTGAGGCGCCGCACGATGGTCAGGCCCAGACCGCAGTGCGCGTCGCCGCCGCGGGCGGGATCGATCCGCACGAAGGGCCGGAGCGCTCGCGCGAAGTGGGCTTCGGGCATGCCTTTGCCATGATCGCGCACGCTCAGGCGGTCATGCCCGTTACTACGCGACGTCGCGATGCAAAGCGGCGGCGCGCCGTAGGTGAAGGCGTTTTCCACGAGGTTGGAGAGTATCCGGTCCAGTTCGACAGCAGGCAGGCGGAAGTCGTCGCCCGCCTGCAGCTCGAGTATGAAGAGCGGGTCGCGTGCGAGCACGTCGTGGCCGTCGACATCGACATTCGCTTCAGCTTCCGCGTAGTGCGAACGGCAGAACGCATTCACTGAGATCCACGGCGCGTGCGCATCTGTTTCGGTGTCGCGGGCGAAGTCGAGGAATTGCGTGACGATCTGCGCAAGCGACTCAGTGTCGTGGAAAAATCCGTTGCGCGCAGTGGCGTCCGGTACAAGGTTTGCGCGGACCTGGATGCGTGTGATGGGCGCGCGCAGGTCATGGGCCACGCCGGCCAACATGACCGCACGTTCCTGTTCGGCGTCACTTAATTCACGGGCCATTTCGTTGAAGTCGCCAATCAGGCCTTTCACTTCCGATGGGCCGTTGGCCAGGACCATCGGCGGACGATGGCCCAACCTGAACTCCCGTGCTGCCCGTGCGAGCCTCAATATGGGCTTCTGAATCTGCCACGCGCCCAGCAGTGCGATAGCAATGGCGAGGAACAGCATGAGCGCACTAGCGCTCAGAAAGCGGCTTACCGGGGGAATGACGGCCGGGATCACAAGCCATCGCGACGAGGGGCCATAACGCACCCACATGATCGTCTCGGTGTGGTCAAGCACCACGCGGCTCTGCGGCGGCAGGTCCGCACGCAAGGAGGTCTCGAATGGACCGTGTGTATCGGCGCAAGGCGGCGGACAACCGAGGGGCGCGGACCGCGCTCCGGCGTCGACAAGACGCAGGCCGAGCGCGGCGGCGAGACGCTCGCTGGAGCCGTCGGCCGCGCTCGCCGCCGGATCCAGCACCACTCGCACCAGCCGGCTGACGTGATCCGCCTCAATGATGCCGCGCTCACGATCGACGATCACGACCCACGTCAGTTGCATCATGACGAGCAGACCCACTGACAGCAGCGCAAGCCGGCCGAAGATCGTGTTGAGGGGGCGCAGCAGCTTATGCATCTTCGGGGGCTCGCGGCGGCACGAACATATAGCCGATACCCCGCATGGTCTGGATGATGCGAGGCTGCGAGGGATCCTCTTCAATCAGTTGGCGCAGGCGCCAGATCGGCACGTCGATACCGCGCTCGGTCACCTCCGCGTGCGTGCCGTACCAGAGCGTGAGCAGCCGCGAGCGCGACAGTGTTTCCATCGGATGGCGAACGAGCACATTGAGCAGGCGCAGCTCGCTGTTGGTGAGACGTTGCGGTTCGCCGTCACGCGTGAGCGTGCGGCGCTCGTTGTCGAGTTCGAAGCGCCCGAAACGCACCGGTTCCGAGCGTTGACTCGTCGGGCTTGGAGACCGGCCTACGCCCTGGCGGCGCAGCACCGCGTTGATACGCGCAAGCAGCTCGCGCGGCATGAAGGGCTTGCCGAGGTAATCGTCCGCACCCATTTCCAGGCCAACGACGCGATCGATATCGTCCGCACGCGCTGTCAACATGATGACTGGGGTATCGTCGTTATCCGCGCGCAGCCGGGTGAGCGCCGTCAGGCCGTCGATGCCGGGCATCATCAGGTCCAGCACGATGATCGACGGGCGTTCGCGCATCACCACCTGATTCAGGTCGCGCGCGTCTTCGCGGAACGTGACCAAGAGGCCGCGTTCATCGAAAAAAGCCTGCAGCAAGCCGCGTAGTGCGGCGTCGTCGTCGACTAGAAGGATTCGGGTTTCGCTGTTGGACATGGCTTGAGCCTGGACGCGCCCTTGACGAGCTTTGTAAGGTGCAATCGAAGCGACTATAAACGATGCCCGCCAGGGCCGTGTTACGGCGTCTTAGTGATTCTTTCAACGTTTTCTCGAAACGTGTGATGTGAACGATGGTCCCATTGGGCAGATCATCCGTACCGACTCGATGAAAGCCACCACCGTCGAGGGTGTCTTCGCTTGCGGCGATGCCACCGTAGGGGCCGAAGGCGTGCCTGTTACCGTGGGCGATGGTTACTTCGCAGGTGCATCCACGCATCGGTCCCTGGTTTTCGAATAAGCAGCCAGGAGGCCGCTAACGGGCAGGGAACCGGCATGCCGTTGCTCTTCAGTCGCCGTCGATGAGACGCACCGCCAGCTCCGGGCTGAACGCGCCGGCTGGAGAGGTGGGAGCGGACCCGCACGGCCCGTCGGAATTGCCCGGGACCTTGATCCATACCGGCAGCATGGCGCCCGAGGCGCCGCTGGTACGAGCCCCGATCATTCTGCCGGGAGGATTGCACCACTGGCCATCCGAACCTTTGCCGTTACGACTTGTATCGACGACGAAGGGTTTGCTATAGCCGAATTGCGCCGCCAAGGCGGCGTTCACCGAGTATGCATAAGCCGCCGATTCCTCGGTCGTGTAGAAATTGGATACGTTCAATGCGAAGCCTCTCGCCTCGCTCAAACCGGCTGCGTTGAGCCGAGCCGCCATTGCGGCAGCGGGAACCCAATGTGCGTTGCCGCCGTCGAGATAGACGTCCGCGGCCGGTGCGTTGAGGTGAAAACGCGAGACCGCATAACGCAGCAGGCCGAGCCGCTCGTCGCGCTCGCCATCGGTCTTGAAGCAGTCCAGTTGCGCGGTCGAATCCGGCTCGACAATGACAATTGCACGGCGATTACCCAGGCCGCGCGAGAACGCGTCTATCCAGACCTGATAAGCCGGGGCATCACCCACGCCGCCCGCCGATGCGCCTCCGCAGTCGCGATGAGGGATGTTGTAGGCGACCAGGATGGGTTCGCGGTGTGTGGCATCCGCCTTGTCGACGAAGCGCTTGACCGCCTTGTGCACGTCGCCGCTCCAGTTGCCGAACCAGCGCGCCATGGGTACGTTGGCAATCGACTCTGCAATGCGAGGCGCGCGCGGGTCCGCTTGATGCGCTCGCACCCACAATGCGGGGCTAGAGTCGGGATCGACATAAAACCCGGCGTCCGCATGCGCTTGCGTAACACCAAGAAAAACCAGCACTGCAATAACAAGCGAGCGTTTGATGAGCATGTTCAGTTCATTTATGAAGGGGGGCGTAGCCATGCATTTTTCGCGGAATTTAATACGTGGTCGCGCGGCGCATGCGCGTCAAAACACCCGGTTCAAAATCGTTCGATCATGCCGAGTTGCACACCGCGTACCGGTGCGCCCGGGTACGCGACCGGCAATCCCGTTACATTGACGCCGCGCAGGGTGAACGTGGCGTTTCCGCGGTTTTCCAGATCGGCGGCAGTGAAATACAGCAGGAGCGAACGCGACAGCGTGTATTCGAAGGCGACGCTGAACTGGTCTGCGTTGTTGCCTTCGCCGCTGCGATCACGTGCATGCGCGTAGCCCAGGGACGCGCGTGCCAGCGGCGAGATGGCCCAGGAAGCCGACAGCGAAACGCCGTCATCGTGATAGCGCGGAGTGCCGCCGTCGCCGTTGAACAGCGCGACGTAGGTGCGCACGGGACCGAACAGATAGGACGCGCCCGCCAGATTCGCTCGCAATCCGGCGTCGCCATGGGTTTGTTGCCGTGCATACGATAACTGCAGGGCATCAAGCGTGTAATTGGCGGTCATGTAATACCCGCCGATACCGTTGCCGTCGCCAGGGTCGCGCAGCGCGGCCATGCCGGTGACGTTGAACCCTCCCACCGACGGAGAGATCCAGGTCAACGCGTTATCCGTATAGGGCGTGATCTTCGACAAATTGTTCAGCCCCGATCCAATTGTGCCTGCGCCAAAGGCATCGAGTCCGCCCTTGAACGGGATGTAGAGCGGCGAGTATTGCCGGCCGAAGCGGGTTTCGCCCCACGGTGCGTCAAGCCCGACCCATGCCTGCCGGTTAAACAGCGTGCCGGCCGTGTCCAGGGTGCCGTTTGCAGAGCCAAACCCGTTCTCCAGGTCGAAGATCACGCTCGTGTCATTGCCCAGAGGCTCGCTGCCGCGCAAGCCGACGCGCGAACCGCGATACGCGCCGGAATCCATTCGCGCCGTCCAGCCATTGCCAGGATTAGTCACTTCAATACTGGTGTCGAGCGTGCCGTATAGCGTGACCGAGCCTTGCGCACGGACCGTGCCGGCTGTAGCGAGGAGCGGCAGCGCGTAGAACAGCACGTGTTTGCAAGTGCGGCGGCAGAAGAGTGC
Source organism: Caballeronia sordidicola (assembly GCF_002220365.1). GTDB lineage: Bacteria > Pseudomonadota > Gammaproteobacteria > Burkholderiales > Burkholderiaceae > Caballeronia > Caballeronia sordidicola_C. Next base: position 94,001 of record NZ_MTHB01000110.1, read on the forward strand.
CGCAGGGTGCCGGGCGGGAGAATTCATCGCGGTGGAATCAGGTTCTTAGCAATTGAACCTCGCGACTGTAGCAAGTTGAACCGGAGTTGCAACGAAATTCGCAACGAAATTCGAACGACGCGACATTGTGTGGCGTGTGTTCGAAGAGTCGTTTAGACATTAACCTGGAGGTCTCGCTGTCAAGACGCGGTCGTTTTCGCCGGTCTTGAAAGGGCGTATTGCGGGCGCGTATTGCGACTGGCGCTCAGAGACCAAAGGCATATGCGGGCCTAAAGCGCTTGACCTAAGGGGCGCTTTGACCAGACGTTGTCTTAGCATGTCGTACGCCCAATAAAAGCAGAACGTGTACGGAAGGAAAACGAGCAATAGTCCGAGATCTATCAGCAACGCCTGAGCAAACGTCATTTGCAGCCACCATGCGGACAAGGGGACCGCTATCAGGACCAGACCTGCTTCGAAACCGAGGGCATGAATAACGCGCTTCCACTGCTGAACCTGGCTCGATGCGTAGGAAATAAGGATACCGAAAAAAGAGTTGAATGCGAAACCCCACAGCATGGCGATGATCGAAATTGCAACAGTCAAGGCCGTGACGTCGCCCAGAGGTTTATCGACGATCCATGATAGGACAGGAGAAAAAATACTGGTGGCAAGTCCTTCGAACAGAAGCACCTGGAATATGCGTTCATATACGTTGCGTTGCGTGGTCATCTCGGCCTCATTTTTTGAATGGACGGTTGCCATTCTCAGGGGTCGCGTTTAACATTTCAAATTGCTTACTATCTGGGATTTAGATAGATCATGGTCGCTTGTATTGACGCGTTGATTGTCTTTTCGGAGGCCGCTGCCGCAGGTTCTTTCTCGGCTGCCGCGAGAAAGCTGGGGCGCAGTCAGTCAACTGTCAGCACGATCATTGCGGATATGGAGATTGACTTAGCCGTCGCGCTCTTTGATCGGACCACCCGGAAGCCCCGGCTTACCGCGTATGGCGAAGCGCTGCTTGCCAACGCCCGTGAGACGCTTGAGGCGCACGATCGCTTGATACAGGCGGCCGCGCGGCTAAGCGCGGGGCTGGAGCCAAGCTTGAGTCTGGCCATATCGAACACGTACCAGCCTCCGCACTATGAGAAGTTGCTTGTGGGATTCGAAAAGCGTTTTCCCACGGTCGAACTCGAGTGCCTGGTCAAGGAGGATGAAGACGTCGTGTCGCTGGTGCAGGTGCGCCGCGCGGAGCTTGGCGTAGTCGCGGCCCAGGGGAGCTATCCTCCCGATATCCGCTCGATCAGGCTGGCGGAATCGTCGGAGCTGGCGCTGTTCGTCGCGACAGGACATCCTTTAAGCGGCGTTCCTGATCTGACAATGGAGAACCTCGCCAAGCACCGCGAATTGCGCATCACCACGGGAGTAAAGCCGGGCGAGCATCAGCGAAGCGTGCGAGTCTGGTCTGCCGACAGTTACTTGCTCCTGCTGGAAATGGCGGAGTTGGGCTTCGGGTGGACCGAGTTGCCTCGGTGGGTTGCGGACCGTTTCGGCGCAAAAACGTTGCAAGAGTTATCGGCGCGCGGGTGGCCCCGGTTGGTCGCCGTCGACGCCTTGTGTTTAAAGGGTACTTCGTTAGGACTCGCGGGGAACTGGTTGCTGGATGCGCTGACAACGCTCGGCGCAGAGGCCGAATTGAAGTAGCTCTAGCGCTAAGGACCCACTAAATGCTGCCGCCGCTTAGTCTCTCGATCATGGCAATGCCCGCAGCGGGGTTGTGTGTCTTGAAGCCACTGATCACGTATAAATAGACGTCTCGGGGCGTAGTCGCCGCGGCTGGTTTGCCGAGCGTTTCAAGTCCCTTCGGCGTGCCGCCGGATGCCCAATCACTCGCTCGCTTAGTCCATAGATCCAGCGTTTTGTCGTCGTAGCCCTGCGCAAACTGCTCGGTTGTCCCCATGATGCGCGCATAGACGAACTTCGCCGTTACGTCCGCGATCTGCGGGTATTTCGAATCCCCCGCCATGACAATGGCAACTCCATGTTTGCGCGCGAGGGCAACGAATGCCTCGTCCCGGAAACTCTCATGTCGCACTTCGAGTGCGTGCCGGATCTCACGACCATCGACTTGATGCGGCAACAGGTTCAGGAAAGCTTCAAAGTCGTCCGCATCGAATTGTTTGGTCGGGGCGAATTGCCAATTAATTGGACCTAGCTTGTTCTTCAATTCAAGCACGCCGCTTGCGAGGAAACGCTCGACGGACTCGCCGGCCTCCGCGAGCACCCGCCTGTTCGTGGAGAACCGCGGCGCCTTTAGCGAGAAGACGAAATCATCCGGCGTTTCGTCGTGCCACTTGGCGAACGTAGAGGGCTTCTGCGAGCCGTAGAACGTCCCGTTGATCTCGATCGTGGTCAACTTGCGGCTCGCGTATTCGAGCTCGCGCTTTTGCACGAGTCCTTCTGGATAGAACGTGCCGCGCCACGGCTCGAAGGTCCAGCCACCGATGCCGATCCTGATCTGCCCAGCTTTCCCAGCTTTATCCGCCGTCTTTCGGGTTGCCATGAATGAGATCCTCCCGGTGCACTCGATGCGCTCAAGTGTAGCGAATTGGCGCCGGGCGTGCGCCTGAGGGGGCTTGCAGGTCAGCTGTCAGAAGACTGAAGGTCCGCTGTGGGCCCTTGTTGCGCCGCAGAAAATGGCCTCCTGTCAGCACGATCGCGAGCCAAAGCCGCCTGTCCGGTACGCGTGAACGCCACGAGCGTGAGCGAAACCAGCGCTGCAAAGACCACATAAAAAGCGGGAACATAGTGGCTGCCCGTAACTTGAGTCAGCGTCGAGACGGTCAGCGGCGCAAGGCCGCCGAACAAGGTTACCGCGAGGTTATACGACAGCGCCACGCCAGTCGAACGCGCCTTCGCGGGGAAGATTGTTGCGAGCATGCCGGGGTGCGGACCCGCGATGGCAACCTGGAAGAAGGACGCAATAATTTGCGCGATGAGCAGACGCGTGAGCGACGGCGCGGAAACAATGAACCAGAATAGCGGGAACGTGCAAAGCAACCAACTGATCACCAGTGGATAGAAAAGCCGGTAGGCACCGAATTTATCGGCGAGTTTGCCCGAGATCGGAAACAGCAGGAAGTTGATGACTCCGCCGATAAACGTTCCGAGCAAAGCCGCCTTAAGCGGGAGATGCAATTGGTGTTCCACATACACGGGCAGATACGCGTTCCACAAATAATTCGACGCGGTGCCTATGATCATCACGCCCATCGCACATAAGGCCGCATCGCCCTGTTCACGCACAAAGTCGCCCAGCCGGAAAGCACGCGCGGCGCCCGTGCGGACTTGCTTGCGCAGCGCCTCGAACTCCGCAGACTCGGCAACGTTGTGCCGGATGTAAAAGCCAAGCGGCCCGATGAGCGCCCCAATCAGGAACGGCACGCGCCAGCCCCAGGCCACCAGCGAGTTCGCCGTGAGATTATTGATAAGCAGATAGCTGCATCCGGAACACAGCAACATGGCAAGCGCCTGGGAGGACATGTTGAAGCTGCCGTAGAACATCTTCTTGCCAGGCGGCGCGCTTTCCACCACGACCACGGACGAGAGACTGAATTGGCCGCCGATTGCCAGTCCCTGGATCAGTCGCGCCAACAGGACGAGAAGCGGAGCCGCGATGCCCAGGGTCGCATAACCTGGAGCCAGCCCCAGCATCAGCGTGCCGGCGCACATCGTGAGCATGACCAGCGACAGGGCACGAGTACGTCCCACGCGATCCGCATAAATGCCCAGGAGGACCCCGCCAAGCGGCCGGATGAGAAAGCCAAGAGCGAACGTCGCGAGCGCTAGCGACATTGACACGACGGGGCTTCCCACCGAGAAGAACACCTCTGCGATGACTTTTGAGAAGTAGACGTACGCCGTGAAGTCGAACCACTCGAAGCCACTGCCGATCACCGAGGCGAGCAGCGCGCGGCGGACTTGTCGTGGATCAGGTGCAGTGGGCGTTGATGCGCCTTCGTATTCTGCTGCATTCATACGTCATCTCCTCCTGCGCGTCGCCGCTAAAGAGCAGGCAGATAGCGCGCGATAGGCAGTCGGCCCGGGACGCGAATGCGCCCGGGCGAGAGAGCCTCGCAGATTCGCGAGCTTGATTTTTGATGTTGTTGAACTAGCCGGCCCGGCGCTCGCGCAACACGCCTGCAAGGAAGTCTTGGACCGCGCTCACGGCCATCATGCCGTTGTGTGGAACGTTACTTAGTTCATCGAGTTGGACACGAACCCCCGCTGCGTCGAACGTCGCCTTGAGCGTCCTGAGACGCTCTGGACGGGTCGCGCCGGCGTCGTTTGCGCCCGGCATGTCATGACGGCCACCTTCCCGATGCGTGATCTCCCACGTTTCCAGATCCGCCTTGCCGACCACCATATGGACGGGCACGCGGCGCAACGCGTCGAGGTCGAAGGCCTTGCCAAACTGCTGCTCGAAACCTCTTAAGCCGACCCACCAGTCGCGGTTGACATCGAGCAGCGTCACCGAGCCCGGGGCACCGATCGACACAGCCCATAATTTTTCCGGATGCAGGTAGGCAAAACGGTTCGCAAACTGGCCACCGCCTGAGAAGCCGAACAACGCGAACTGGTCGAAACGCTTGCCATAACGCTCGCCTATCTCATCGACCATGTCGAGCAGCACGCGGTCGTAGCGGATGTCGCCTTCAATCAGATGTTTGAAACCGTCCCGGTTGCCGTCACCGCGCACGCCGACCGGAAATAGCGGGCACAAGACGATGCAGTTGTTCCAGCGGCCGAACTCCGCGAACGCATCGCGGTAGTGGGCGAACTGACGCCCCGTCCCGTGCATGACCACGACAAGCTCAACGTTATTGCCCGACTCGAGGATCGTTTCAGGCACGTACAACGTGTAAGCGAAACGCGGGTCGTTACGCGACGCAAACACGGTTGTCGAACCAAGTTCGTAATACGCTTGACCGCGATCGGCGGGTTTGCAGGTGGTTGGGGAGGGGGTTGCCTGGGGCATGTCTGCAGCCTTGTGGTGGAATGGTTCACCACGCAATTGTGCAGTCGGTCATTCAAAAAAACTAACTGATTTATATTTACACAAACTAAACTAAACCTTTAGTCTCGCAACGTTGGGAATCCCCGTTCCATGAGCACCATCCGGTTCTTGCGCACCTTCCTTGCCGTCGAAAAATACGGTTCCTTCGCCGCCGCCGCGGGTCGCGTCGCATTGACTCAGGCAGCGGTCGGGCAGCAGATGCGTGCGCTGGAAGAGGAGTTCCGGCGGCCGCTGTTCTACCGGTCAGGGCGGGTCATTACGCTGACCCCCGCTGCCCGGGCGCTCATTCCCCAGGCGCGCAAGCTGATCGCGGCTTACGAGGCAATGCTGGCTGACGTGGATACGGGACACGAGATTGCCGGCAGCATTACCGTCGGTGCAATTGTCTCGGCAATGGGCTTTCTGTCGGAGAACCTGGTCAGTCTGAAAGCGCAGTATCCGGCACTCGATGTCCGGCTCGTTCTCGGTCATACCGTAGAACTCGCGGAGCAGGTCACGGCATCCGAGATAGACGCCGCGCTCACTGTCCAGATCCCGCACGAGATGCCTGTCAATCTTCAATGGACACCGCTTTATGAAGAGCCCCTGATGCTCATTGCAAGCACGCGGGTTGCGACAGCACAGGCAGACGTCGCATCCTTGCTGAAGCGTCATCCGTTCATTCGCTTCGACCGGACCTCCCCAACGGGAGCAAAAGTCGAGCAGACCTTGCGGCGCATGCGGATAAAACCCAGGGAGATTCTCGAGGTCAATTCAGTGGCCGCGATCATCGACCTGGTCCGGCAAAACGTGGGAATCTCCATCGTGCCTTTGCTTAAGCATGTTGCATGGACCCGCGACCATTCGCTGATTGCACTACAACTTCCATACGGTCCGCTCAAGCGCGTAATCGGCATACTCGAAAACGAACGCCAACTCGACATTACCGCAGTAGTCCGGCAGAAGTTGCTGCAGGCATTGGCTTAAGCCACCCTGGGTTTTCTACGACGCATTGGCCCGACCTTACCTCACCTTACCAACGCTAAAGATATGCGCGCTTGAGTCGATAAGCTGGAGAGGCCGACCAAGAGGATGAGGGATTTGCTATGCAGATAGGCAATGTCGCGTCGTCGCCAACTTCGCAGCGGACGATATCGACTTCGAGTGCCGCGAATGACCAACGGTCTATATCGGGCGACAACGTCGATCCGGCGCAAACAACGCAGACGGCGCAAACAACCCAAGCGACCAAAGCGGCCGATGCCACGACACAGGATTCGGCCGTCTCGATTTCTCCCGAAGGGGCTGCACTGGCTAGTCAGAATGCGGGCAGTGGCGAGGGGGCAGCGTCGAACGTATCGGCTGTCAAGTCGCTTGCTTACGGGACGCTTGGCCTCGAGCGTCCCGACCAGCCGCAGGAGAATCGCAACGAGTTCTACACGGCTGGGAGATGGATCGCTGCGGGACTCACCATTGGAGGAATCATTTCGCTACTGGCCTGATGTTACCGTTCAGAGGCGTCTACAAAGAACCAAAGCCAAGTTGCGACTTGCCTAGCGCCGTCAGATCGTCGGCAGTGGCTCGTCCGGCGAAGTCGACTTCGAAATGATCAGCCGGGAAGTCCGGCGGGCTTCTGCCTTCCAGAAAACTCGGCAACTGGCGTTTGAGGTATTCGTCGTTCTTGGCGCATGCCGGCGCCGACGAGATGTACATCACGTTGCTGTAGCCGTCGCCCAGATGCGCGTCCTCGACCGCGTGGATCACATCGCTGTGCCAGAACACGGTGTCGCCGGCTTGCATCTGTGGGATTGACGAAAGCGCATCGAACAAGGGTGCGTGATATTCCGGCTTGATCGACAACGCTCGCCCCGGCATGGCGCCGCAGAGGTCGTCGTCGGCTACGTCGTCCTGCAGCGCGCGCAACAGGATATACGCCATTGAGTTTGCGATCGGCACGAGTTGCAGCGTGCCGTCGCCTGGGCCTTGAGGCGTGAGCGCCGTCCAGCCCTGGAACGTGCGGAACATCGAGCATACTGCCGGGGAAGCAATCTCTTGAACATCCGGTCTGAACGCAGCGTCGAACGGATCGTATTGACGCCAGTTTCCATTGAAAACGTGCCGGTACACCTTGCGGAAATTCCCTTCTATCCAGCGTTCAACAGAGCCCCCATCGCAATGAGCGGAGAGGCCGAGCGACGCGGACCCTGGTGGCCTGCGACGCAGGCGGTCGGCATAGGCCGGAACGTGTTCGGGGTCGAAGTGCACGCGCCCCTCGCTCTCGTTGCGCCATAGCCGGTTCAGGAAGAGCCGTGCGGTCGTCAGGGACGGCGACTGGCGTGCAAGCACCTGCGGTTTTGACCAATAGATTCCGTAGATCTGCGGCTTGCTGGACGCCAGTTGACCAAAGTATTTATCTTCCGCGCGGTTTTGCAGGCGTGTGTCCAGATCATTGCGCTCGACATAGTCTGCAATGTCCCGGTCCCAGCTTTCCACCAGTGCCCGCTCGAATACATTGCGAATGACGCAAGCGCCTCGCGCCTTGATGAGTTCGACTTGGGCAGCGCTCACGCGTTGTTCGGCAATATCGGAAAACTGAATCTCGGGGATGACGGGCTCGCCGCGATTGCGTTGTTCAGTCATGAGCTTTGCCTCAGCGATGATCGATTCTTCCACGTCGGCAAATACCTCTCGATAATTCGGCAATTGCGCGCGCAACTCGCGTTTGGCCTGGCGAATCGCGGCGGATAGATCGTCGATTTTCAATGCTGTCATGGTCGTCTCCGTTTGCGTGTTGGTATGACCGGAGCATATGCCGCGCACGCTCTTCACGGTGATACTATTCAGACAATTATTTTGCTATTCCAGCCATGAATCCGCAGCCATGAAGCCTGCATACGAACATGTCGAGTTCGGCGGCAACTGTTCCGTCCGCGTTTACCACCGGCGACTTCCCCGCATTCCGTTCGAGTGGCATCACCACCCGGAATACGAACTGACACTGACAATGAATAGTCACGGGAAGCGCTACATTGGCGATTCAGTGACTACCTACGGGTCCGATGACCTCGTGCTGGTCCCGCCGGACCTTCCGCATACTTGGGCGTCGAATCGCTCTATCGAGCCGTCGTCGCCGCAAGTGGCAATTGTGATCTGGTTCGACAGTGCGTGGGCTCGGCGGCTAGCGGATTGTTGCCCGGAATATGAACCGCTACGCAAGCTACTGCGCAGGGCGGCCTGCGGACTGGCGTTCGAACCCGAGGCGGGACGCGTGATGCGCGAGCGTATCGGCGAACTGCTATCGAGCGCGGCGCGCGAACGTCTTTCCGCCACGCTGGACATCCTGTGTACGCTCGCCGATTCACCGGGCGAACCGCTTGCGTCACCCAGCGCTTTCAACGACCGTGATGGCGGACCTTCCGGCCACGAGCCCGATCGCATCAACCGGGTGCTTTCGCTGATCGAAGCACGTTTCGCCGAACCTTTGCGTCTATCCGAACTCTGTGCGGCGGCGAGCCTTTCGGAGCGATCGCTTGCGCGCTACTTCGCTCAACACTTGGGCGAAAGCGTAGGGCAGTACATGACGCGCGTGCGGATCGGCCATGCTTGCCGGATGCTGAGCGACACATCGTTGCCTGTTTCGGTCATTGCGACGCGGTCTGGATTTGCGAATGTTTCCAACTTCAACCGGCAGTTCAAGACGGTAAAGGAAACGACGCCGGCAGCGTATCGCCGGAAATTTGTCGAGGCCGGTGTTCCTGATGACGAGGATGTTGCCCAGCTAACCGAACGCTCTCCATCGCTTCAAAGCAAACGGGAACGCGTTGGTCCCGAGGACGAAGAGCACGGATAGCTTGCACGCCCGCGAAGTGACCGGCTTGGCGCCGGGGTTTTTCCGCTCCCGGCGCCTCGGTCGGAGCGCTGGCGTTTTTGGCGTGTTCGTCCCCGGCGCGCGGCGGCGCGGCGAACTCGCCCAGCAACCCGCGACGGTAAAACGCTTCGATGGTCGGCACCGACAGGCCGCGCATCCCGAAGGGGAGCCGCTTCAGAGGCGAGTGCGGATCGACCGCCCGCTCGAGCACCAGCACTGAGAGATCCGCCAGGCGCAGCTCACAGGCGCAAAACAATCCGACTGGGCCCGCTCCGGCGATCACTACGTCGTGGATCAATTTAATTTCCTTGGTTGCCTTGGCTTTGGTTTTGCCTTTGCCTTCGCACTGGATGTATTAAGGTCGATAGCAGCACTGATCAACGCCTTGAACGCATCCGACTCGACCACCTCGCCCTCATGGATGTCAATCGCGCGCCTCATGTTTCCGTCGAGGCTCGAGTTGAAGAGCTTGGCCGGGTCCTTCAACGATGCCCCCTTGGCGAAGGTCAACTTCACTACCGACTTGTAAGACTCGCCGGTGCAGATGATCCCGTCGTGGGACCACACGGGCGTGCCCATCCACTTCCACTCTTCCACGACGTCCGGGTCTGCGTCTTTGATGAGCTCGCGCATCCTGCTCAACGTTTCCCCGCGCCAGTCGCCAAGGTCGGCGATTCTTTTGTCGATCAACTCAGGCGCAGACTGGCCCTCGGTCGAACTCGATTTTTTCATTTTCTCCTCCTGAAACTTCCAGACTCTGTCTGTTTTCGTGGCGGGTTTTTCCCTTCGCGCGGAGAGTTGGACGTCTTCGCCTTGTCCGCGCTCTTGGGTTCAACTACCAAATTGCTTCGCATACTCGGTGTTCAAGCGCGGCCAACCGAATTTCATTGCTTCGCCACCGACAATACGCCCGATGGGATCGTCAGCCACGAGCCGATCGAGGACATCGAGGCAGATATGCCAGCCGGCTGCACCCATCGATATGAAGCCGCGATCGATGTTGTGCCAAAGCGTGAGACGCGTGCCGTCGCCGCACGGCTCGAGTTGCCATCGCATATCATTTTCGCCCCAGCGGTATTCGAGCAGGGTCGGCGCCTCGGCGCGCGTCACCTGCGTATCCGAGATCTGCGGCGTCGGCGTTCCGACTGTCGAAAGCTTGACGGGCCCGACAGACGCGAGGCTCCTGTCAGCATCAAACGGTGCCCATTCATGCAGGCTGGCCGGGTCGGTCAGCGCTTTCCACACTTTCTCCGGCGGATGCCGCAACTCGCGCACGAGAACAAGTGTCCACTTTTCTCCATCCTTTCGGACTTCGGCCCCGGCGGCCGGCCCCGGCATGTATTCGTCGCGGTTGCTCATTGTTTCTTTCCCTTTTTGCGAGGTGCGGGATCCATCTGATCAAGGTGGCGCTCCAGGGCGTCGACGTGGACCGACCAAAACTGACGGAATGGAGCGAGCCAGGCGTCTATCTCCATCAGTGGTTCCGGTTTGATCCGGTATAGACGCCGCTGCGAGTCAACGCGCGATTCCACGAATCCGGCCTCTCGAAGCACCCGCAGATGCTTTGAAACCGAGGGCTGCGAGAGGTTTAGCTTCTCCTCGATATCACCCACGGACCGCTCAGAAGTGGCTAGCAGACTCAGGATGGCGCGGCGGCTCGGTTCGGCGATGATGGCGAATGTCGATTCCATTTTTTATATATACGTCACGGAGTATATACGTGTCAAGCGGTGCGAATCCGTCCTTCGATTTCTAGCTCCCATTGGGCGTGCTGTCCTTCGCGACTGACTTCCTTATTCGGCGCGGTGATGGATGCTTAGTTACCGCACCAGCAGTTGGACGGGGGCTTGCTAGTCGGGTCGGCTATGCAACTTCATCGTGCGTCCGAACCCCGCCGATTGCGGGTGTTCGACACCATCGGCCAGATCGTGGAGAATCAACTGAACTCTTCCATAGGCGGTGCCATGCATATCGAGCCATTTCAGATTTCCGTGTCCGATGTTGAGATCGACGACCTGCGCCGGCGTTTGCGCGACAGCCGGTGGGCATCCATGACTCCGTCCGGGTCATGGCAACAAGGCACAGACACCACATGGTTGCGCGAATTGGTGAAGTACTGGGCCGACGGTTTTGATTGGCGGGCCGCGGAACGCGGTCTGAACCAGCAACCTCAGTTCATGGCCGACGTGAACGGTCAGCGCGTGCACTTTGTTCATCGGCGTGGCGTTGGACCCAAGCCCTATCCGTTGGTCATCACGCACGGCTGGCCGGGATCGTTCTTCGAATTTCATGCGTTGGCTGAGCTGTTGTGCGACCCGGGTGCATCCGGTGCGGACCCGAACGATGCCTTCGACGTCGTTATTCCTTCACTCCCGGGCTTTGCGTTTTCGCCGGCGCCTGCGGCCCCTGGCACTTCCTCTTTTCAGGTGGCGGATGTGTGGGCATCGCTGATGCGAGGTCTTGGGTACGAGCGATTTGGCGCTCAGGGTGGTGACTTGGGCGCGGGCGTGTCGGTCGCGCTCGCCTTGCGGCACTCACAGGTAGTCGATGGCATTCATCTCAACTTTCTGCCGGGCTCGTATGAACCCGCAATCGATGCCGCAAATTCGCCGCTTACCATCGCAGAACAAAATTTCCTTCGAGAGAAGGGTGAGTGGGCCGCACTCGAGGGCGGTTATGCGCATATGCACGGCACGAGGCCGCAGACGTTAGCTGCGTCGCTCAACGACTCGCCGGCAGGGCTGGCTGCGTGGATCGGAGAGAAGTTTCGCGCATGGAGCGATTGTGACGGGGATATCGAGCGTAGATTTTCGAAAGATGAGTTGCTCACCAATTTATCGCTCTATTGGTACACCCAGAGTATTGGTACATCCATTCAAATGTACTGGGAAAACCGGTTGCAGCCCATGCGTTTCGCCGCCGGTCAACGGGTGTTACCGCCGGTGGGCTTTGCGCACTTTCCGAAAGAGATCAATCATCCGCCGCGCGGATGGCTGGAACGAACGTTCAATGTCGCGCAGTGGACCGACATGCCGAGTGGTGGCCATTTCGCGGCAATGGAAGAGCCTGAACTCCTCGCGGCGGACATTCGCAGCTTTTTCAGGCGTTTTCGGCCGTGAGTTCGGAAAAGCTGGGTACTTTCCCCGATGCCTGACTACCGGCTGGTGTTCGATGAAAAATGACCTGACGAAGCCGCGTGACGGTTCTTCGAATGTAGCTGCAAGAAAAGGGGGGCATTTGACTGTTTGCGTCGATATGGTTCAGGCATGGTCGAAATGTGGCGCGTGGGCGCGAAACCGGCGCCGCGAACGTGCGTGAAGGAGCCAGGTAAATGAACACTAGCAGCCCTTTCGCCGAACCCAAACCGACCATCCTGTGGCGGCGCCTGCTGTGGGTGTGGGCCGCGTTCTGGCTGCTCATGCTGGCTGTCGGGATTCAGGAGTCCCTGTGGACAGGCAGAGTGCAGTTCTGGCGGCCGCTCGTCAATAACGGCTCCTCGGCACTAGCCGCCACGGCGCTGATTGCGGTGCATATAAGGCGTGCGGACTGGCGCAATAGTCTTCTCGATCAGCCGCTACGATGGTTTCTTCGCTCCTGGGCGTCGATGCCGCTGCAAATGGTCGCTTACATCGCTGCAATGTACGCATTGCGACTCGGTATCTACGCACTGGCCGGCGCCAAGTACCCACATGGACCGTGGGTCGAAGTGATGACCTACGAAGCGACGAGCTTCGTCGTGTTCTATGCGTTGTTCAGCGGTATCCTTTTCGGCGTTCGGTCCTACGGGGCGTGGGCTGACGAGCGGTTGACCGCCGAAAAACAGGCGAACCTGGCGCGACAGGCGCAACTCGCACAACTGACCCAGCAACTGCAACCGCACTTTCTGTTCAACGCGCTGAACACCGTCTCATCGCTGATCCATAGCGATCCTGACGCCGCCGACATCCTGCTCACCCGTCTCGCGACATTGTTGCGCGCAGCGACCGACGCGAGCCAGCATCCCGAACAGTCGCTGGCCGACGAGCTGACGTTGCTGCACGCCTATGCGGACATCATGGCCCAGCGTTTCGCCGATCGTGTTCGAATAACGTGGGAAGTCGATGCTACTGCACAGCATTGCCGCGTCCCCACGCTCGGACTTCAACCGCTGCTGGAAAACTGCTTCCGTCATGTCGTCGAACGACGCAGCGCGTTCACGCATATCGCAATACGCACGCAGCTTAGCGTGAGCCGGCTGAAGATCGAGATTGAGGATGATGGCGATTTGCAGCGCCTTCCTGACAAGCGCGGTGTGGGCCTCGGCAACCTCGAGCGCCGCCTGCAATCGCTGTACGGCACGCAGGCCAGTCTCGAATTGCGATTGCGACCGGGCGGTGGCCTGATCGTTGGAGTGATCCTGCCGTGCGCGCACTGATTGTCGACGACGAGGCACTCGCTCGCAGCAAGCTGCTGCGCATGCTTCGGGTATTTCCCGATGTCGAGGTGATCGGCGAAGCTTCCGACGGCGCGTCGGCGCTGATGCTGGCTGCGCAGTTGCGGCCGGACGTGATCTTCCTCGACGTACAGATGCCCGAGGTCGACGGTTTCGACGTGGCGGCGTCGCTGCCGGACGACGCTCCAGCACTGGTATTCGTGACCGCATTCGACCAGTATGCGGTGCGCGCATTCGACGCCCAGGCGGCCGACTATCTGTTGAAACCTGTGGAGCCGGAACGCCTCGCGCGCACCATACAGCGGTTGCGAGGAACCGTCCGCAGTGCGGCGCGCCCGAGCGTCGGCATGCCCGCGCATCTGATGGTCGCTGATCGTGGGAAGACGCACGTCGTACGCTGCGCGGATATCGAATGGCTGGAGGCTGCCGACAACTACGTCAACATCCATCTTCCCGGGCGGAGCCTGCTGATACGACGCACGCTGGCCGCCTTGCTCAATGACCTCGCCCCCGCATTTGTCCGCACGCACCGCGGCGCTGCGGTGGCGCTGGCAGCCGTGCTCGCTGTGCGGCCGCGCGCGAAGGGTGATGCCACAGTTGTACTGCGCAGCGGCGTCGAGGTGCCCTGCAGCCGGCAGCATCGGGAAATGCTGGTGCAACGCCTTCGGGGCTAGCGCAGACCGCCCAATCCGCCCCAACTCAGACCCCGTTTGTCCCAAGTCAATTGCGGGTCAAGGAACGTCAACCTACGCTGGACGGAATCACCCTATGGATGGTTCAGCCATGGCTATGTTGCTCACCCTGCTCAACTACGCAAACATTGCGATCCTCGTTTCCTCATTGGTCGAGGCGCTGCTGCTTACTGTGCGACTCGGCTGGCGCGGCTACGACTGGAAGGCAGCCAGTGTGTCGGTGGCCGACTTTCTATTTCGCGAGTACCCGTTGCGCTGGTTGCTGCCGCTCGTGTTCTGGAGCGATGCGATGAACTGGTTCTGGCAGCACAGGCTCTGGACTTTGCCGATGAACCATTGGAGTGGTTGGGTGGCTTGTTTCATTGGCCAGGAGTTCTGCTATTACTGGTACCACCGTGCAGCCCATCGGACGCGTTGGTTCTGGTGCACTCATGCCGTGCACCATTCGCCCAATCAACTCAATCTTTGCGCCGCGTACCGTATTGGTTGGACTGGCCGTCTTACCGGCTCGCTACTGTTCTTCGTGCTCGCGCCGCTATTCGGCATGCCGCCCCGGATCGTGCTGATGCTGCTTTCGCTCAACCTGCTCTACCAGTTCTGGCTGCACGCAACCTGGATCCCACGCCTCGGGCCGCTTGAATGGATTCTCAACACGCCTTCAGCACACCGCGTGCATCACGCGTCCAACCTCGAATACCTCGATGGAAACTACGGCGGCGTGCTGATCGTGTTCGATCGATTGTTTGATACGTATATCGCAGAACGTCGCGACACGCCGTGTCGCTTCGGTCTGGTCCGGCCAATGACGACCTATAACCTGCTGACCATCGAGTTCGATCACTGGCGCGCGCTGTGGCGCGACCTCTTGGCCGCGCGTTCCGTACGCGAGGTATTTGGCTACGTCGCCAAGCCACCCGGCTGGCGGCCAAATGACGAAGGGGAAACGACAGAAGATCTAAGGCGTCGTGCGGATCCAAGGTCCTTCGGCGCGGGGCAGCAATAGGGTTGCTTATCGACCCGGGAACGGACGGTCACGCACTTATCCGCGATGATGAAGTATTGGCCTGGGATGGTCCCGGCGCGGACGACATCGATCAAAAAATAACAGAGTGACCGGGATAAACAGCATACGCAGAGAATCCTTTTGTTTATGGTGAAGAAGTTGGACGTGGACCTCACGTCTCACGTCTTGAGGCTGGGCAACACGAAATGGCGCAGCACTTCGTCGGGCACTTGCCAGTCTTTCGGAGCGTTGTAATTTCCCGCTGTGACGACTACGACCAATGCGCGCGCCGGAACGATAGCCAGCAGCTGTCCGCCGTTGCCGACACCCATCACGTAGTGCTCGCCCCGAATTCCGCCCTTGCTCGGATAGGCGATTTCGCCGACCCGCCACAGGTAACCATATGACTGGCCGTCACGCACCGTAGCGGCGGGAGTAAAGCTCGCGTCGAGCCACGTTGCGGGCACGATCGTACGGCCCTCCCATTGGCCACGGGCGAGGACCAATTGCCCTATACGCGCGAGCTCACGCGGCGTCAGGCGTAGCCCGGAGGCGGCAATCGCCTCTCCATCGGTGCCTTTCGCCCATGAGAACTTGTCGATGCCAAGCGGCTCGAAAAGAGCCGAGCGCGCGTAGTCCTCGAGCGCTTGCCCGGTGCCTTTCTCAATCAGGCGTCCGATCAGTGCAACGGCGCCACCGCTGTAGATCCAGACTTCGCCCGGTGCAGCGACGATCGGGCGCTCAAGCACGTAGCGAAAGCGATCTTGCGCCGCGTCCATTGCCGACTCGCTGTTGGCCGGATCCCTATACGACAGTTGCTCGTTCCATTGCATGCCGAGCGTCATGGTCAGCGCATTGGCGATCGTGAGATCCGCCCGTTGAGGATCGCGAGCGAGGTCAGGGTATTCCGGGAACTGCGACAGGAGCGGCGTATCGACGGGCGGGACGCGCTTGTCCGCGAGCGCAATGCCGTAGAGCAACGACACGAGGCTCTTGGTGACAGAGCGCAGATCGTGCTGTGTGTCGGGACCGAACACGACCTGCCCAGCGCTTTCGCCCCGGGTTTCATCAAGGCCCGAAAAATAGCGCTCGAAGGCTATGTGCCCATCATGCAGAACCACGACGCTGTGCAGATTTTGCAGCGGGGTGGTAGCACGAAAGGCCTCGAATCGGGCCTCGAGGTCGGGTGCAAAGCCGGAAGCGGAGGCAGCAGGGGGCTTCGTTGCCCAGGAAGCAGCTTGGGCGAATAGCGGCATCTGGCTCGCTATCAATGCGGCGCCGGCTAGTTTGAATATATCGCGTCGGCTAGTAGTCCTGATCATCAACGTCTCCTTGTAGGCCCAGCGTTAGATGTCGCTAGGGCGTATTCTCGATACGGCCGCTACCCGATATGGCCGAATGCAACTGCGCCGGATGGCCGTGCAGTTTCACGACACCGCTGCCACGGATGGCGATGTCAGCGCTGTCCTGCGCCGCGACCTGCACTTCGCCGCTGCCATGGACCACGATCTCGGCAGATCTGGCCGAGAGTCCTTGCAGTTGCGCCTCGCCCGAACCCGCGACATTGAGCGCGACAACCTGCACGGCACCGCTCGCGACAACATGGCCGCTCCCCGTGATGCGCAGTTGCAGCTTCTGCTGTTCGATACCCGATAAAACGAGGTCACTGTTGCCTCTGATTGCCCATGTTGCGATCGATGGGGCCGTCAGCCGAACCGAGAGATGCGTGACTGGGGAGCAGCCGAGGCCGCTATCGAACCCGAGCCTGCCATCAGCAATGCGCACATGGCTGACGAGAGTGGAATCGCCGGTCACGGTCGCCTCGGCTTTGGGGCCGGGCTGGTAGGTGACAGAGGCCGGCAGATCGATATCGAGCCTGTTGTTCGCCTCGAATGGGAACGTCACGGAGGCAGGCGAGGTACTGGCCGGGTTCGCGGCATTGACGCCGCTTGCAGGTACCCGGTCGAACCACGAGGGACCACAACGCCATCCCCCCTTCGGCCACCAGGACGGGTCGCCATCCCGATGTGATCCGGCGAGCGAACTGCCGAGCGCAAGCAGAGCGATGGCGACGGTCGATCCCGCGACTACAAACAACGCCGGCCTTTTACTCACGTTCCACTTCTGCGTCGACATGTCTTCACGCGACGCTTGCTGCCTGTCCTGACCGGGTTCGAGCAGGTGGTAATGCAGCCGCATATAGCGTCCGAGC
Organism: Caballeronia sordidicola; assembly: GCF_002220365.1. Taxonomy (GTDB): domain Bacteria; phylum Pseudomonadota; class Gammaproteobacteria; order Burkholderiales; family Burkholderiaceae; genus Caballeronia; species Caballeronia sordidicola_C. The sequence continues at coordinate 111,243 of NZ_MTHB01000110.1, forward strand.
ATCCGCACGCCCGCGCCGAGTCCCAGCAGCAGCAGCGAGCCGCCGACGACGAGGCAGGCAATCAGCCCGATGCCGACCACGAAGCGGACCACGCCGCCCACGAACGAGCCGCCGTGAGCGAAGAACACGACGGTGAAGATCATGTGCACTCCGACAGCACCGAGGGCCGCCAGACCGATGCCAAGGCCGAGGGCGAGGGCCGCCACGACGAGCAGCAGCGGCATCAGGAAGAAGATGTCGACCGCCGCGAGACCTGCCAGCGCAAGCATGGCGGTGATGAGGTTGCCAACGCTGCGATGGGCCTCGAATCGCCGCAGGCCGGTTTCAGCACGTAGCTCCCGGGCGAGCCGCGTTGGGTCGCCGAGAGCCTCGACGACCTCCGCCTCACTGCGACCCGACGCGCGCGCTTCGGCAAAGTGGGCTTCGTAGTCGGCGATGATCTCCTCGATCTCCTGCCTGGACAGACCGGCGAGTCCAGCTCGCAGAGTGCGCAAGAATGCTTCGCTGTTCACGTCTGGTCTCCGAGAAGTTGATCGACTGCGGCCACGAAGGACCGCCAGTCACGCCGATGCGCTTCCAGAGCGCCTTGGCCCATCGGCGTGAGCCGATAATATTTACGCGAAGGCCCGCTGGCCGATTCGACCAGGCGGGTTGCCACCAGCCCGTCGTTCTGCATGCGACGCATCAGCGGATAGATCGTGCCTTCGCCCATGCCGACGGCACTGGCGAGCGTGCTGGCGATCTCGTAGCCATAGCTCTCCCCGCGTGACAACAGAGCGAGTACGCACAGATCAAGTGCCCCTTTCTTCAGTTGAACCTGGATCGATTCGGTCATATGCGAACTCGGTGAATAGGTTAAACATATAACACGCTACCTGTTTATGCAAGGTAGCTGCGTCGATATTTATCAAGGAGGTGCCGCATGGGCTGACGAGTCGGAAATTTCAATTGAAAGGTGCGGGGGCGAGCAGGCCGCACATGAGCACTGTTCTACAAATCCCCGAAGGCATTTGCCCGCCCCAGTGCCGCCGTCATCGCGACACGTATCAATGGGCGTAAGTCGATTCCCAGCCGCCGCCGAGTGCTTTACAGAGAGTGATGAGGTTCGCGTCAGCAGTCGCCTTGCTTTGTTCAAGATTGCTCTGGCCTTCGAGCAGTTGCTTCTGCACGTTCAGCACGTCGAGATAGTCGAGTGCCCCAGCCTTGTAGCGCTGCTGAGCTACCGAGAGCGCGCGCTGGTTCAGGGCAACGACAGCCGTCAGCCGATCGCGGCGCCGCTGCTCGGCATCGTAGACGACAAGTGCATCGTCCACCTCGCGCCAAGCGTCAAGCACGGTGTGTTTGTAGACGATTGCGGCCTCCTGTTGCTGCGCCTCGCGAAGGTACAGTGTTCCCTTGAGGCGCCCACCCTCGAAGATCGGCATGGTAATGGAGGGTCCGACAACAAACTGTCCAGACGCCCAGTTGGCGAGGCTCGAGAGCTGCAGACTCTGGAAACCCGCGCTGCCGTTGAGCGATATCCGCGGATAAAAATCGGCTTTCGCCATGCCGATCGACGCCGTGGCCGCGTGCAGCTCCGCTTCCGCCTTCCTTATATCCGGTCTGCGCTGCACCAGTTCCGACGGAAAGCCGATAGGCACTTGTGCAGGCAGCTCGGGCACGTCATGCGGCTCGCCAAGCGTTTGCGCAAGCGCGCCCGGCTCCTCGGCGAGCAATACGCCGATCGCGTTGATCGTGGTCTCGCATCGCGATTCGAACGTCGGAATCAAACTCTCGATTGACTCCGCCTGCGCGGAAGCATTGGCGACGTCGAGATCCGTCGTCACACCTTCATGCACCCGTACCTGCGTGAGCTTCGTGGTACTGCGCGCCATATCAAGATTTTGCTTCGCAATCCGTAGCAATGATTGTGTATCGCGCAACTCGATATAGTCTCGCGCGAGTTCGGCCCGTGCGGACAACAACACGGCGTTTCGGTCTTCGTAAGAAGCGTCCGCCAGGGCGGATGCGGCTTCCACACCGCGTTGATTCCGGCCCCAGATATCCAGTTCCCAGGATGCATCGAAGCCAGCTTGATAGAGGTTATAAGCCGGCGAACCCTTGGAGCCCGGCAACGGCGCCACGCCAAGCGGCGTAGCCCCCGAAGCAGATTGCGATTGGGTTTTGGTTGGGCTGACCCCGAGCAGACCCAGAATGCCGTTCGGACTTCCGCGTTCGCGGTCGTATGATGCAGCGCTGTCAAGCGTCGGGTATTGCGCCGCACCCGCAACGCGCTGTTCGGCCCGGCTTTGCCGAAGGCGTGCCGATGCCGCGGCCACATCGAGGTTCGCATCGGCCAGTTGCTGTTCGAGCGCGTTCAACGTGGGGTCGTTAAAAAGCGTCCACCAATCTGAATTGAATCCGGATTCGGCTGCCTTGCTCGATGCTTGCGCAGACTGGGTACGATCAAAGACCTGCGGCGGCGCGGACGTCGTTGGACGTTCGAAATCCGGCCCGACGGTACAGCCCGCTATCACAAGGCACGCCAATATTTCCAGCACTAACGCGCTGACGGAAAAGTTATTCGTATTCATTTTCTATCTCCCTCTTCGGACGGCGCATCGCCATGCTGACCGACAGCGACTTCCGTTTCGACAGATAGCCCCACGCTTAACGCAGACGCCGCCTCTTGACCGCGGTCAATGGCGATCTTGACAGGTACGCGTTGGACAACCTTCGTGAAGTTGCCCGTCGCGTTGTCGGGTGCAATAGGCGCAAAGCTCAAACCCGTTGCAGGGGCGAGACTATCGACACGGCCGTGAATCACAACGCCAGGAAAGCTGTCGACCTTGATCCGCACGCTTTCACCAGGCCGCATGCTGGTGATCTGGTTTTCCTGGAAGTTGGCGACGACATAGGCTTCGGAAAGCGGCACGATCGCGAGGACCGGCGCACCGGGCGTCACGAATGCGCCAATCCGCGCAGAACGCCGACCAACCTTGCCGTCGACGGGCGCGTGAATCTCCGTATAGGACAGGTTCAGCTTTGCCTGCCCGAGTGCCGCCTCGGCGCGTGCGAGCGCCCCTGCTGCTTTATCACGCTGAGTTCGCAGTACATCCAGGTTCTGCTCGGTGGACGCCATCGCAGCCCGGTCGTGGGCCTGCTGCGCGAGCTGCTCGGCAAGCGTGCTCGAGGCGTGCTGTTGCTCCTGGGCCGTTCCTGCGCCGGCGTCCGAGAGATTCTGATACCGCGCGGCGTTGGCTCGCGCAAACTCGATCGACGCGTCGTCGGACTTGAGCGTCGCGCGCGTCTGCTCGACGAGCGAGGGCTGCCGCGCGATCTCGGCGTCGTAGTTTGCGACGGACGCCTGTGCCACAGCCACGTCCGCTTCCGCACTCATCAATGCGGCCTTGAAGTCACGATCATCAATACGCACCAGTAACTGCCCGGCTTTTACCGATTGGTTGTCGTCGACGAGTACGTCGGATATCTGGCCGGCGATGCGTGGCGCCACGAGCGTGAAATCGGCTTCTACATAAGCATCGTTTGTGGATTCGGTACTCGAGTGGCCTAACAGGCTTGAGCAAGCCAATGCGCCAACGCCGACTGCGACAACCAGAGCAGCAACACGAATCATCTTGAGAGGAGATCGAGCAATGGATGACATGATAAATATCGTCCCTTAGTGGGAAGAGGGGGGCGTGGCGCACCACGGCGGATAAATACGCACAGGTAACACTGGCACGAGGAAAAGAACGGCGATGGCAATACCCGCCATGACGCAATAGAGATCCGCCGAGGTCATTACCACTGCCTGCTCGTGGATCCGGTGTGCAAGTTCGCCGAGACCATGAGTTGCGTCGATGCTTTGGCTCGCCACGAGCGCGTGATTGCCCAAGTGGTCCACGAGCATGTTCGAATGAAGACGTTCGCGACCGGTACCCACCCCTTCGATGAGACCCGTCGCCCCAGCCGCGGAAAACGTTTTGAGCGAGTTGAACATCGCTGAAGCAAATGGACCGTCTGTCGGGGCCAAGCCCGTCGTCACGCCCATCAGGATTCCCAGGATCACCATCGGTTGCGCGACGATTTGTATGGATTGAAGCCAGTAGAAATTGCTGCGGATCCACTCGGACGTGATGAAGCTCCCCATCAGGCACGTGATGGTCATGAGGGACAAGCCAATTGCCATGACCCACCGGTGGTCGACTCGCCGCAGGTTCAGGACGGCGGCCGTCAGAGGAAGCGCGATCAATAGGGGGATTGCCACCAGCAACGACAAGGGTGCAGTCTGCAGCGGCCTGTAGGCGTGAACCTTGGCGAGATATTGGCCGGGGATTGCAGCCACGCCAACCAGCAGTATTACCGCGCCCACGAGTGTCATCAGTCCGTGCGTAAAGTTTCTGCGCGAAAGCAATTGCAGCTTGAAAAAAGGAAGCGGATGAAACCACTCGTTGGCGAGAAAAGTCACGAACAGCAGCGCCCCGCCAATAAACATCACGCGAATGAAATCGGAATTGAGCCAGTCAAGACGGTCTCCTTGCAGAAGGCCGGTCACGAGCATGGCGACAGCCGGAAACCCCGTCAGAAATCCGGTCCAGTTGAATGCTTTGAGCCGTTCGAGTTTGAGCGGATCGGGCGGAAGCCCCTGCTGGATCGCCACGCAGCATGCGATACCAAGCGGCACGATTTGCCAGAAGGCCATTTGCCAGCCGACATACTCGGTCCACAAAGCGGCGAGGGGTGTGCCGAGCGCCGGCCCGAAGGTGGCTGTGAGCGCGTACCCGGCGAGCCCGTATAACTTCACTTTGGGCGGAAGATAGCGCAGCGCCACGATGATCAACATCGGGGGGAGGCATCCGCCGGCAATCCCCTGCAAAACGCGCAACACGTAAAGCGTAAGCACGTTGGGTGCGAAGGGGCAAAGGATGCCGAAAAGCATCGTTGCAATCACGGCGCCGATCGTGAACCGCTTGAGCGTGAACGTGATCCCAAACCAGGGCGCAAACACCATCGTAGCGACATTGGCCGCCTCGAACAGAGCGCTCAGCCAGGTTCCATCGTCATGCCCAATCGAGAACGCGCCCTGAATGTCGGCCATCGACACTGCAGTGACCTGCTCGTTGAGGATGGCCAGAAGAGACGCAAGCAGCATTCCGACCAGGCCAACGGCAAGACGGAGCGAAAGCGCGGATTGCGTGAGCACCGGCTGCGCAGGAGCCTGTGTCCCCGGCACTGGCGCGGATGCCGACGACTGTACGATGGTCGGCGTTTCCGTTTCAGTTGCTAAAGAGTTGCCTGTAGTCATAGGACTCCCGTTTCCGATCAGGTTAGAAAGGATAGCTAACTAGCTGTTGTTGGAGGTCAAGCGAAAGACGAAGATCCTCCAGCACCGATAACGCAATGCGACCGGTTTACGCTTTCAGTTGCGCCTCTTTAAAGTATTGCGGTGCTTCCCGGCGATCGAACATGCCGTACTCCCGGATGATGCGGATAGTGCGCAGGCGCAACACATCCGTCGTCGCGGCATGGCGTTCGAACGCTTCGATTGCCGCTTGGTCGCGCCACGTGAGCACTGCGATCACGTCCCCCGGTGTCATCAGGTGCTCGAAGACGTCCCAGGAAACGAGGCCCGGCGCGCTTGTATCCACTCCAAGTGATTTCACCACCGCTTCCGCGTCAGCCTGCTTGATCCACTCCGGAGGAAATTTCCCATCATGCAGCGTCACTGCCGTGCCTTGGCCTGTCTCGGTGACATCCAGACGCTGCTCACGCAACACCTGTCCGGCGGGCAACTGGGTATCGCTGACGGTCTGGCCAATGCGCAAGCGATAGTCGGAAAACACCCGGTCACGCGCAGCTTGCATGATCTTGTGGTGCGTCTCCAGGCTACGCCAGCGTATGAGCGCCTTCTCGTCGCGCCAGCTCGACAGCGAAAGAAGCCATCCATCGCGTGTGAGACTTGCATAACGGTTGTTGTCTATAAACCCGTCGATCTTCTCGAGTTCAGGACGCAGCATCTTGGCCATGCCGAGATAGGCGTCGAACTGTTCGGGTATGGGGTGAACTTCAAGCATCGCGGTAAACATGGGTGCCTCTCTCGTTTGGTTGGGCTTTACAACATGGTCTAATTGTCCGAGACAGGCCCATTCATAGGGGTTCAAGCTAGTCAGGTATTGGGCCAAAGAGTGGATGAATCTTGCCAACCGGGCCGCCGATGTCCTGATAACCATCACGGTCTGAAAGAGTCCTTTGCAAGCTGATAAGGCAAACTCCCCTGACGCGCGAAAAACATAAACAGCGGCTTCTTGCCATGTCGGTGGATCACAGCGCATAAAATCACGACATATGAACGCGGGGAGCCGGGGGAACGAAATGGACAAATTGCGTGAGATGGAGATTTTCGTCGCCATCGTCGACCGAGGCAGCTTTACTGGTGCGGCTGACAAAGTCGGAATGTCGTCCGCTGCGGTCTCGCGGGCGGTCAGTTCGCTGGAAGCGCGCCTCGGCACACCGCTGCTTGCCCGGACGACTCGATCGGTTCGTCCGACCGATGCAGGAATGACTTACCTTGAAGCCTGCAGGACGGTGTTGGACGCCATCACGGATGCAGAAGCCAACATTGCGGCTGATCAACTCAATCCCGTAGGTACGTTGACCATTTCAGCACCGGTCCTGTTTGGCCAGCGATATGTTGCGCCTCTGGTCAACGCGTTCGCGCTGCGTTATCCGGACGTCAGCATCAATGCGGTGTATGCCGATCGAACCACGCGGCTTCTGGAGGAAGGGGTGGATATTGCCATCCGTGTCGGCCACCTCGGAGACTCCTCGACATTCGCCATTCCGTTGGGTTCTGTGCGGCGTCGGACGTACGCGGCTCCCTCCTATCTCGCCGCGCACGGGGAACCCCTTCACCCCCGGGATCTGGCCAATCATCACTGTGTGTCCTTCACGGGCGTCTCGCCGCCGCTTGAGTGGGTGTTCAACGAGAACGGGTCAAGGTTGCCTGTCCGACTTCGGCCGCGGATGATTGTCGACCTGGGTCCCGCTGCCGTTCTCGCCGCCGTGGACGGTGTGGGGATAACCCAGTTTCTGTCGTACCAGGCGGCTCCTGAGGTAGACGATGGCAGGCTCCAGGCTATCCTGAGCGCATTCGAGCCCGAGTCGACCCCGGTGAGCCTGCTGCATGTAGAGAGACGAAGCACCAGCGGCAAGATTCGCGCTTTCGTCGAATTCGTTACCGAGACGCTACGCAAAAACGCGCACCTTCAGGGTGTGGACGCTACCGCAATGCGAACGTCCCGGTAGGCGGCCACCAACGCACCGAGGTTGAACGCCCTGTTCAGTCCGCTTGGATTGGGGACGACCCACGCGCGAGCGCCGCCGAATGGCTTGGTTTGTAGCCCCCAATCGATATCGCGCGAACCAGAGATCGCCGACAACGCCATCTTTCCGAGGAAAACGATGTTTCGCGGTGCGTACTGCTCGATCTTTCGCCGGAATCCATCCCCGGCCTGTTCGATCTCCGATCGCGACAACTCGGCGGCCTGCGCCGTTGCTCGCGGGACCACCGTGGTGAGGCCGCAGCCGTATCGAAGAATCGTGTGGTCGTCTTCGGGACGAATCTGTTCGGGTGTAAAGCCTGCAAGATGCATGACCCGCCAGAACCGATTGCCTCTGCCCTCAAAGTGATGACCTGTCGATGCCGCACGCATCCCTGGATTGATTCCGCAGAATATTAGCGACAAGCCCGGCTCAAGCAGGTCAGGAAGGGCTTGTTCGGAATCAACGGCAATTACAGATGAGACAGTCATTGAAAAGAGACTTGCTTGCGGGCGCCGTTATCCGCCCATGGCTGCTTGCCCGCCTCGCCGCGGAATCGTTGCCTATATTGCTTCGGTGTTACCTCCAGCCGTCGGGAGAAAGTCGTGCGCATATGCGTGGCACTGCGAAAGCCGCATTTAAATGCTACGGTCTTCAGCGGTGCATCCGTGTCTTCCAGCAACTTCCTCGCGCTGTCGACGCGAACCTGCTCTACAAACACGGACGGTGTCACCTTGGCATACTTCGAAAATAATCTCGAGAAGGTCCGTCGGCTCACTGCAACCGCTTTCGCGAGCTGTTCAATCGAGAGCGCATCGGTTATATGCTCTGTCACATATCGGTGCACCTTGCGGATAATCGGATCTTCGTCTCTCCCCGCTCCCATGTACGGGCTGTACTGAGACTGGCCACCTTCCCGCTGGATATAGACGACAAGACGTTTTGCGACATGCACCGCGAGCTCGTGCCCCCAGTCTTCGGCGACCAGCGACAGGCACAGATCGATGCCGGCTGTCACGCCTGCCGAGGTAAAGAGGCGTCCGTTACGAACGAAGATCTTGTCGGGCTGCACACATGCCTGCGGAAATTCCTGGGCGAGGCGGCCCGCGTCCGCCCAGTGAGTCGTCACTTCCTTGCCATCAAGCAGCCCCGCGTGTGCGAGCACGAATGCGCCATTGCACACGGAGCCGAACCGTCTCGCGTCTTTAGCCTGATTTTTCAGCCACTTCAGAAAGTCATCTGACAGTTTGGCGTCAGGCAATTGCGGCCCTCCTGCGATCAGTAGCAGGTCCCATTGCGTGTCGAGATCCGCATAGCCAAACGGCACCGACAGCCCCATCCCGTTCGAGCAGGTCACGGTCCCGGCGCGGGAGCCTATAAGGGAGACTTCATATTTCTGCTGTTCGGAAAGGATTGTGTTTGCTTCCGCGAACACGTCGAGGGGGCCCGCAACATCGAGCGACTGCACACCATCGAATATAACAATGGCGACTTTCATGCCGTGACCCTTCGTGGAGTTGGTGGGCCCGTTTCCAATACCGGCCATTCCGTTGGCTTGACCCCAACGAGTGGACCAAGCCTGCCAATGGGTACCAACGAGCGATAAGGAAGATTACCGCAATAGCCTGAAAATGGGGACGTACTAGCCGGTAAGAGTCTTTTGCGTCAGCGTAATGAGACTGGCCTCGAGCGGTGTTCAATGGACATCGCCTTTTTGACGCTACTTAACGAAACGTAGGACGTTACCGCCGCGGTGCCGCTGGCCCAAATCTCACGTTGATTGGCCTGGCATGGCCACATCCACGTGTTTCCTCCCTCATGCCGGCTGATTAGACTTGAGTCTCATGGACGCGGCTACAGGCGTTTCTTCAAACGTCGCGGTCTACGTTGATACGGGACGCAAACCCAAGGACAGATTCATCATGTTGAAAGTACGCCAGCCCTCGCTTTACCTCGCCAGACCTGACGCGGCGAGATGCGTGGCGCGCTTACGCAGTGAATTCGAGGAGTAACGGCGCATGCATGTTGCGATGATGCTGTACGTCAGATTTCGGCTGCTCGAAGTGACGGGCCCAATGGATGTTTTCCTTGAAGCGAATCGTTTGTGCGGCGCAACGCTGTACGATCTGCATCTCGTGGGGACGTCCCCGGGGCCTTTCCTCTGCTCGAATGGCGTAGCGGTGGGTACCACGGAGTGCCTGGTGGATTCGCACATTTCATTTGACATTGTCGTAGTGCCGGGTTCCCCGGTCATCAAGCCAGGGCTTGGGCATTGCGAACGGGTGGACCGACTCAGTGATGCAGGACGCAGGGTGCGAAGGCTCGCGTCGGTGTCCAACGGAGCGTTTTTAATCGCGCGCGCCGGCCTTGCCGACCATCGCGCGGTGACCACGCATTGGCGCGCCAAGAGTGACGCGATCCAAGAGTGACGCGACCCAAGGGCACGACGCGATAGGGACTATGCGTTTCGTAGCTGCCGCTTGATTCTTGTCTGTTTGTTTGGCTTCTATTGTGGTGCTTGTCGATACCTATGACTGACGAGGATTTAATCTATAAGGCACTCGCAAACCCGTTTCGGCGCGAGATATTGAGGTGGTTAAAGACACCAAAAAAATACTTCGTGCAAGGATGTTTCGATCTTGGTTACGGGGTACCGTCAAATGCAATCCACGCGCGCAGTGGCCTATCTCAATCGACCGTATCAGCGCACGTCGCGGCATTGATTGAGGCGGGACTGGTTGTTTCCACCCGCGTTGGTCAGTGGATGTTTCTATCGCGAAATGAAGACGTCATTCGCGCCTTCGCGGCACAGATCAGGTTGCATCTGTAGCCGCTGGTTTGATCGACCGAGGTGTGGGGCACGACGACTCGATAGATCCCACTTTATTGAAGCGTTTCCGATTGGTGAAGTGAACATGAAATTCTCAGTGAAAAATGAAATCCGTTCTGCCGATATTGCGACGATTGAGCTTGCAGTGAAGAGTGTCGACGGCGACGCGAAGGTCAACATCGACGTGGCCACGAAGACGGTGAGTGTGGATTCGTGGCTATTGCCCGAGGAGTTTTTCGTCGCTTTTGACGACGAAAACTATGACGTGGTCATTGTCGAAGCATAGTAGCTAGCGCACCCGGCCAGAAAGCGGAGATGCCAGGCTGGCCGCTGATATTCGCTCATCTCGCTGGCGGCACGCGGCGTGACATGTGGCCTTGGTGTTGATGCATACCTGTTCGCCGTTCGAGCGGTCGCAGGAGCCATCCAGCGCGTACCGGTGTGACGAGGCGCTGAGAGAGAGTTCTCGAACGCCATCGAAGTCGTTCGGGACAGCGTCGATATTTGCGAACTTTCTTTGCCTTGCTCGATGATAGGGAAGTCTCATCGATCATGAGGATGACGAATGTATCAAGGTTCACCCTCGATGCCCGATACTGCCGCCAGATTCTGCTGATGTCGGAAAACTCCCATCTCAAATCAAACGATTACAACCGAGCGTCGCGTCTCTCGACGTGAGATGTCGCATGTCTGGAAACGTCTTCCGCATAAGTAATTGATCGCCCAGTAAGTGAACAGTAAGTGCCCCGGTCATACAGTACGCCCCAACGACCAACCCCATAAAAGGCACTACTGTGAAAAAACACTTTCGTCGCGAGCATCAACTGCTATTCGCCGTCGCATCCGCTCTGATGTATTCGGGCGCGGCTTGGGCAGAGGGTCCTAGCGCGAATCTGCCTAACACCGACACGACCGGATTTGCAATTCTGAGCAATGCCACGAACGTCACCCATTGGGGTCTTGGCGGCGGGGTGGCCTTTGAGCAATCACTTTACAAAGGATATGGCACGCACATAACGCCTGTTCCGTTCTTCTTTTTCGACGACAAATGGATACACGCAATTGGCACAACCGTTGATCTGAAGGTCGGGAGATGGGACGGTGTTGCAGTCACCTTACGCGGGAATTACGCGATCGCAGACGGCTACAGGGGCTCCGACGCACCCATACTCAATGGAATGCAAACCCGCAGCGCCGCATTCTGGATGGGCCCCGCGCTCAAATGGTCGACGCAATACGGCGACCTTTCGGGTGAGCACCTGAGTGGTGGAAACAAAGGACAGAAGGCCGATATCGCGTTCGGCAAGACCCTGGACTATGGTAACTTCTCTATAGAACCCCATGCCGGAGTGAATTGGTACAGCGGCAAGTACGTTGATTACTATTATGGCGTGAGGACGTCGGAGGCGCAGGCCGGCCGACCCGCATACACCGGGACATCCTCTTACAAGGAATCGGTCGGCGCCAAGTTCGACTATCGCGTAACACCCCGCCAACTCGTAAGCGTTGACCTGGGCATAGCCCACTTGGGTAGCGGAATAACCGACAGCCCGATCGTCGGCAAGCGATTCATTCCTGAAGCCAAGGTCGCCTATCTGTATCAATTCAATTAACCGGCCCTATGTCGCGAATTGCACTGATCGAAGATCATTCCCGCCTGGCGGGCATGATCCGGCAATCGTTGTCTGCTGCCGGAATCGAAACCGATATCTTTACCAATCTCTCTGAAGCAGCCTATGGCCTGAGCCACGGCGAGTACTCGGTGATGATCCTTGATCGCGGCTTGCCCGACGGGGACGGGCTGCTTTTCTTGCGAACCTTGCGTGCCGGCGGAACCATGACTCCCGATCGTGTTGTACGCATTCAATCACTTTCCACCGGATACATTCCGGGTGAGCGAGAGCATAAGAAGCGCTCACCAGCTGGCCTCCGAATTGCGCTTTGATGAGTCAAGGCGACCGGTGTCAATAGACCTCGACGAGCGCGCGACGTGGCTCTTCGATTTCGCATCGACCGAATTGCTGTATCGCGCGCTCGATGCTTCCGGACACGTGCTTCTGGCGTCCCGTGGCGCGCTCCATAACGCCTCCTGGGACGCCGGTGATTTGACAAGCTCCCTTGGCGCCATGAAACGCGTGACCATTAACGGCAAGCCATTTGATGTCGTAACACTGGCGATCATGCACGGACAAACGCCGTTCTTTGTACAAAGCGCGGCGAGTGTCGCGTTCAATAAGGCCGTGCTTGGCGAGAGGATCGAACCGATTCCGGAGATCGTGGGGTATACCTTGCTGATCGCGACAATTATCTTCGGCCTGACCTTGACGTTCACTGTTCGCCGCGTGTTGCGGCCTCTGCGTGTTGCATCGGATTCCGCCGCTTCAATCACTCCGCAGAACCTTCGCATGCGGCTTTCCATCAAGGGCGTTCCCAGCGAGATCAAACCTATTCTTATCGCGTTCAATGATGCGCTGGCGCGCCTCGAGAACGGCTTCGCGGTACAACAGCAATTTCTCGCCTCGGCTGCGCATGAACTTCAAACGCCGCTGACTTTGATAAGAGGACAAATCGAGTTGCAGCCCGAGGTTGAGAACAAGGATTTGCTGTTCCGCGAAATCGATTTGATGGCGCGACAGGTCCGGCAACTCCTGCTGAGCGTTTTTGGCGCGCGCCCAATGCTCAACACGACGGCGCCGGCCTGGGCCTGTCGATCTGCAAAGAGATAGCGCTGGCGCACAATTGGAAACTGTCCGTCAGGACGTTGGCGACTGGAACCCAGTTTATTGTTTCGTTCTAGCTGACCAGGAAAAAAGAAAAGCCGCGCTCGTTTCCGAGAGCGGCTTTTCTGACAAGGGCTTAACTGAACAACAAACACTAGGCAACTACTCGCACCGGACATCCGCACCGGCGCAGGTCGCTTACCAGCTGTATCTGTATCCAACCTGACCAAACACGCCCTGACGATAATCGCCGCCAATATTGCGGGAGTACTTGACGTTGGCGTACATCTCCGACGACTTGCTCATGCTCGTGGTGACACCCACGCCGACTTCATACCAGGTCTTCGACAGGCCGCTGTTGAACGACGCGCCATCCACTGCCGTGTTGCCCGGATTCAGGAAGTCGTGCAGTACGTCGGCAGTGAAGTAGGGCGTGGCTGTCCCCGTCTTCGTGTCATTGGTCAGGTTCGCCTTGAAGATCCGGAAGCCGACCCGTCCGCGCAACGCGTTGCTCGATGTGCCCGATACCGGCGAGATGCCATCGTCGAAGCTGTTCAGATGCAGGTACTGGTACATCAACTGGGCTTGCGGCTCGATCGCAATCGTCGTCGATCCGATCAGCAACGGCTTGCCCACTTCGCCGGACAGGCCCGTGCCAACGCCGTTTTGTGAAGCGCCGCCACCGTACACATCGCCGTACTTGTTGTGATAGTGGGTGAGCTGCGCGACGGCGTCGAAGTAGCTGCCGTCTTGCAAGTACTTGGTCCAGTAGCCGCCAAGCGATTGTGCCTGCGTCTCGACTGAGCCTGTAGCGGTTGTCAGCGCCGGGTTGAGACTGCGTGCGCTGTCTTCGAACGTTGCCGACGACGAGCCGATGGTCACCGTCACGCCCGCATGCGTGCTGCCGCCGGCCGGGTTCGTCGAGAGCGTCCAGTCCTTGCCGAACTCCGCGAAGAACGTGCGCTCATCGCCGGAGAAACGGTCGCCCGAGTTGGCGTTCAGGCTCTGCCCGCCGATACGTCCCCAGACGCCGTTGCCATACGTTCCCTGCGCATTCTCGAGACTCGCGACATCGCCAACACGTTCATGCAGCCGGTTCATGATCGAGAAACCGTAGTCGAGATTGAGCGACGGCGTCATCGTGTAGCCGACCACGCCAGGGCGATACGCGATGGCCGAAGGCTGGACTGCGGGCGTGGAGGCGGGCGTGCCCGCGGACACGATCGGCGTCACCGGCGTAACAACCGCGCCAGGGTTGGCAGGCGTGGTTGGTGGCGTCGGCGTAACCGGCGGCGTCACAGGAGGCGTTACCGGCACGCTCTCAAGCGACGAGCGCAAGTAGAAGTCGTCGGGACGGCCCGAGCCGCCTTGATACAACAGATACTGGTATGCCCCGGCCTGAACCGGCGCAAGCATATGGAAGGTACTGGCAGCCGCGCTGCCGTTCACCTGGACGAGCTTGATGCCATCGCCTACCGTCAGCGCACCCAGCCCGCTCGGACGCACCGTCACGGTCGTGCTGCCGCTCGCGTCGCCGCCAATGACCAGCTGATCGGTGAACTGGTTGGACGGCGCGCCGCCCGCGTTCATCACGGTGTTCACGATCAACTGCGCGTTGTTGCCGACGTAGTTGCCGCTCACATTCAGCACGTTGCCCGGCGTGCCCGATGCGGCCGCCAGGTTGATCGTGGCGTTATTGGTGAGATCGCCCCGGATCGCAAAGGTGCCGGTCGTCGATGCAGAGAAAGCGGGCAAGGCGTTCGCCGCCGCGATCGTGCCCGAGTTCGTCACAGAGCCAAGCACGGTGCCAAAACCGCCAAGCGTGGCGCCGAAAGCGACGGTCGTCGTGCCCGTGCCGATGCTCGCCAGATTGTGCTGTGCGTCGCCGACTGCAAGGGACCCTTCCAGCAGATTCGTGTCGCCGTAGGTGCTCATGCCGTTCATGGTGAGCATGCCGCTGCCCAGCTTTGTCAACGAGCCGGTACCGGTCACCGCTTGCGAGAGCGTCGACGAATATTGCTGCGTGTCGATTGTCCCGCCATTCGCACCGATCGAGATTGCGCGGGTCGAGGCGAGGTCGAGGTCGTTGTTGAGTTGCAGCGTGCCGCCGTTGAACGTGAGGCCACCCGTGGTGGCGCCCAGTGCGTTATCAGCTGCGATATTCAGCGTGCCTTGCGTGATCAGCGTGCCGCCTGAATACGTGTTGCCGCCGGTTGTAGCGGGCGCGAGGAACAGCGTGCCAGCGCCGGTTTTTTCGATCGAGCCCGTGCCGCTCAACAAGCCTGCGTAGGTGCCGTCGTCGGTTTGCGCGAAGCGGACCAGTCCGTTGTCGGTAATCGCGGCCGGCAGGCTCTGTGCCCGGGCTTGAAGCGTACCCGCTGCATCGACTAGCATCTGGCCCGTGTAGGTGCTGTTATCACCCGTCAGGATCAGCGTACCACCTGCCACTTCAGCACTTTGCACGCCGGCCGGGATGCCGTTGACGGTCCACGTACCCGTGTCGGTCTTGATGAGCGCCTGGAAGTTGACAATGTTGCCGGTCAGCGTGTCCACCCCGAGTCCGCTCAGGAACAACTGGTTGTTGCCCGCGCCGCCGTCGATCGTGCCCGTCACCGACGAGCCGGTGTAGATGCGCATGATGTCGTCGCCACCCGAGAACACGATGTCACCAATCACGCTGCCCTTGTTGGTGAAATCGATAGGGGCATCGCCGCTCGAACCAATCACGCTGCCGGGCGACTGGATCACGCCGGTTTCATTATTGATGACCGTGTTGCCGCCAACCTTGTTCTGGAACCAGATGGCGCTGGCGTTGATCGCCTGGATCAAACCGTTGTTGATAATGACGTTGCCCTGGCCTTGTATGTTCACGGCCTCGGCAATGTCCTGCGTGCCGTTGGACAGCACCTTGCCGCCGGCTTGCACGGTCAGCGTACCGTTGTCCTGGAACTCGATGGTGTTCGCGCCGGTGCCATAGTTGCCGTGCGAATTGACAGCGTAATTGCTGACCGTGCCGCCCGACTGAACCGTGATGTTGGCGTTGTTGGCGAGACTGATTGCCGATGCATCTTGCGTCGTAATCGTCGCGCCGTTCTGGACAACAACTGTTTGATTGTCGTTGCCCGCTACATAGCCGGTACCGATGGTCGCGGTCCACGGGTTCGGCGAGGTTGAATCGCAAACCGTATTGAGGCCGTTCACGGCACATGCTGCTGCCGCCGCAATGGGACTCAGGAGAAAAGGAATCAGCAGCAGTGATGGTGCAAGCGAGATCGCTCGCAAACGAACTGGATTAGACATGAACCGCCCCGGTGTTTGTTATCTGTAAAAGCGGGCGGAATTTAACAAGCAGCCTATCTGGTGAATGTGGCGAGCCGAACAAAGGAGCTTGGAAACCTTACCGTGTAATACCGGCTTTGTGCAGCATCGCGCTTTAATTCGCAAAAAGGGCTTGGGTATTTGTCAATTGTTGTTAAGTCGAGGAGAGATGCACGGAGCGGTGGCCAGGAAACGAGGCGGTTGTTCGTCAGTGGAGAGCAGGCTGCGTCTTAGTCTTGAGCGCCAAGTTGCCTAGTTGCTTGGTTGCTTAGTTGCTTGTGCGCGGGCTTTAAATAGCAGAGTCCGCTCGTGCGCTATGAGCGCTGCCGAACACGCAACGCAGATGCAACGCGTTGTGTGGGATACCCATCGCTTGAACGCGAATGTCTTGCTTCAGGGCGTTCCCTCTGCGTCCATGCATCGGTACCATGCGTTTTTCGGCGCGTCAGGCGCTTGAGCAAGTGGTGATATCGAGGGGTATATGGGAGCGAAAAGGACGGCGGCGAATGGGCCTGCTAACATTCATGTTCACCTTTACTACGGTGTCGATCCGAGCCAGTATCGCAAGGACGAGAATGTTGGGTGCTTGTACGGTTATCATCACGCCGAGTCGGAGGCGATGGCGCTTTCGTATTCCCAGGATCATCCCGAAGGACGTGTTCTCCGCACTATTCGACGCGGCTTGAAAGCGCTTCTTGGTTGCGATCTCATTCATACGTTTCGCAACCGTGCGGCGCTGCTTGAGGCAGATGTGATCTGGACGCATACGGAGCGCGAGTATCTATCGGCGGCGCTATTGCTTATGTTCAAGCGTGGTCCGAATAAACCGCTTCTGCTTGCACAAAGCGTGTGGCTGCTCGACATATGGGAATCGCTTGGCGTATTCAAACGCGTGATCTTCAAGAAGCTGCTAAGCCAGGCGAACCTGCTGACCACGCTAACTCACGACAACGCCGTGCTAGTGAAAAAATTCTGGAACCGCGAAGCAACGGTGGTTCTCTACGGCATCAGCACCGACGATTTCCCTTTGCAGCCGGTGTCGGAGTGGCATCCTCATGAACCGTTGCGCGTGGCGGCCATTGGTAACGATCGTGATCGCGATTGGCAAACTTTCATGGCCGCGTTCGAAAACGATAAGCGCTTTAGCGCGCGGCTGGCGACCCAGCGCAAGGTCACGCGTCCCGATCGGCCGGATAACATTGTGGTCGCGCCCGTGTCGGGGTTAGCAGAGCAACGTGCGCTCTATGAATGGGCCGATGTGATCGTCGTACCGCTTCATCCCAATCATCATGCGTCGGGCATCACGGTTTTGCTCGAAGCGGTGATGGCTGGCAAGGCGGTGGTGGCAACGGGCATAGGTGGTCTGTCCGACTATTTCTCCGATGACGCCGTCTCATACGTACCGGTCCACGATGCACAAAGCCTGCGCGAGACTGTCGCTGCGTTAGGCGCCGATCCCGAAGGCACGACCGCGCGGATTCGTCGTGCGCAGCAGGAGCTGGTATCGAAGGATCTGACGACGCGCGGTTTCGCCCGGCAACATGTCACGCTGACTAAGCAAATGCTGAACCAGGCACAGTCGAAAGAGCGGGTGGAATCGCTTGCGCGTGCGTAGGCCGCAGGTCAGGCGGCTTAAGCTGCTCAAGCGGCAACTTAGCGCCTGAAAACAGCAGCCGCAGGGCGGGAGTATCTGACCCACTCGCCGAAGCGATCGCGGGCAGCCTGTGCTTACTTGCACGCCTGCGTTTGCTTAAGGAAATCGTGCTGGAAAATGCACATGCGATACGCATTGTGATACCGGCCGTTGCCAAAAAACTCTTCGATCAATTCCGCTTCCTGTTTGAAGCCGCACTTCTCGTAGACGTGAATGGCCGACTGATTTGACACATCCACTATCAGATAGAGCTTGCGCAGATTGAGCACGGAAAATGCATAGTCGGTGGCGAGCAAGGTCGCACTGGTTGCATATCCCTGGCCTTGAGCACCGGGCGCAATGATGATCTGGAACTCGCCGCGCCTATGGATGTAATCAAGCTCGATCAATTCTGCGAGCCCTACCGTCTCGCCCGCCTTGTCGACGGCAACGAAGCGGCGCTCACGCAAATCGTGGACGTGGCGATCGTATAGTTGCGACAACTCAGAGAACGTTTCGTAGGGTTCTTCGAACCAGTAACGCATGATCTTTGCGTTGTTGTTCAGGCTGTGGACGAAGTGGAGATCGGTACGTTCGAGTGGCCGCAGCATGAGCTGATTGTTCTCTTCGATGATCATGGGTAACACTCCGCGAATGGTGGATCGACCTGCAATATAACTTATGCGCCTGCGCGACCCGGTGGCTCGCAGGCTCTAGGCGATGGCATCCTGCCGCGCGCCATACACCTCGAGCGCGGCATCGTGCAGCGCCTGAAGCACGACGGTTGCCGCGGGCGACAATAGTTGCGTTTGCCGCGTGATGATGCCGAATGCATCCATGCGGCAGGGCAATTCAATAGCCAGCCGTTTGAGCGTGCCGAATTCCTCGTATTGCCGCGCAACCTCTTCGGGCATCACAGCGAGCATGTCGCTCTGCAGCAAGATGCCCGAAATGGCGAGGATGTTGTTGGTGTTCACCACATTTTGCGGTGAACCGAGACCGATCTGCGAAAACACCATGTCGAATCTGTGCCGAAGCACGCTGCCGGGTGGATGGAGAACCCAGCCCGCATTGACAATGTCATGCATGGTCAGGCCGGTCGCCTGTTCGAGCGGATGCCCGGGGCGTACGACCACGCAAAGCGGTTCCTCCGCAATAGGCTCGTAACGCACCGCATCCTTGAACTGGCCTTGTCGCTCGAGTACGCGGCCGATCATGATGTCGAGGTGGCCCTCCGCAACCAGCGGCAGCATCACGTCTGAAGTCTCCACTTGCAGCCATATCTGCAATTGCGGATAAAGCGCCTTCACGCGTGCGATGGCAAGCGGCACCATGGTCGCGGCGGCAGCCGCTATCGCGCCAATCTGCACCTGCCCCGCGAGTCCCGCGCGCAACGCGGAGATCTCGTCGTGCGCCTGATCCAGATTCGAGAGCACCATGCGTGCATGCCGAATCATCACTTCGCCATACAGCGTGGCGTGCATTCCGTGAGGCGTGCGGTCGAAAAGCCGCACCTCCAGCACGTCCTCCAGTTCCTTCAATAAACGCGATGCAGCCGGCTGCGTCATGCCGAGGACATCGGCAGCGCGGCGCACGTTGCCTTCTTCTTCCATGGCCGCGAGCAGCATCAACTGCCGCGTCTTGAGGCGCGCGCGCACAAACCAGTTCGAGTAGCTTTGAGCCATCGCGGTATGCCTATGCGTGAATTAAAACAACACTGAAAGCTTTTTCGCTTACTGGATAAACGGGCGTCTTTTTCATTGTTGTTTTCGCTTGGTGACAAACAAGGTTGTGGTTAAGGGAAGGCGCGGATTCTCTATCGGGATCAGGCGAAACCCGCAGCGGGGACGCGTCCCGCAGGCCGTGGACGTCAATCGTAGCTGATCGTGACTGTCGGGCGGGCAGACTGCGCAAGCCACATTATCGCCGCTTGGCAACTGTCGCCTGGTTTGGCGTCCGAGTGATGAATGATAGGCGCTTCCCGGAGCCGGGCGAGCAATCCGGCGTTCGGTTGCTAAGCCGTGGCGATCAGCAACACGCCCGTGCCCGCGAGCCCGATGGTCCAGAGCCTGTCGAAGTTGATCCAGCCGCGCCTGAGCACGCCCACGCCCAGCCAGTCGTATACCAGCAGCGCAATGGCCCCTGTCACGAGCAAGGTGGCCAGCGTATGCAGGCCGACAGCGGCGAGCGAGACCAGGAGCCCTCCGGAGGATAGGCCCGCCATGGACCCGCACAAGGGGATCAGCGCCGGGATCAGCATGAGGCCGGCGCCGTGTGCGCTCGCCATCAGGAACGACCAGAGGACGAGGCCGGCGAAACCGGCCGTCATGCCAACCCGTACGCGGTGCCGGTGTCCGTAGCGAACCTGGTAAGCCGCCCAGGCGACGAGCAGGGCGCCGCTTGCGATGCGGATAAGATGGCTATCCACGACCATCCCTGTAGTGAGCACGAGCGCGGCCACTATACCGATAGAAAGTGCATGGCCCAGTGCCATGGGCGGGATCGCTAGCAGGACGGCCTTGCGACTATGCCGATGCAGACCGAGGGCGACCGCGAACAGCCAGCCCATCGCCGGGTTGATTCCATGAAAGACCCCGAGCCCTGCAATGGCAAACCACTCCCATGCGTGGCCCGTCCCGGCCCATGCCATGTTCATGGCGCGCCTGACGTGAGCGCTTTGGGAGCGCAGCGGTTCACGGATAACAATACGAGTCCGACGAACAATCGCCGCCCTCGAGCCGCACCTGATGCGGCCGGTGCGTGGAAGGCCACTCGACCAGAAAGCGCGGATCGAATTCGATACCGCCCTCGGGTGCCGCATCGAGCTTTACCATCCAGCCGTTGAGACCATCGGGATAAAACTGGTCGTCGATAGCGCCGTATAGCGAGTTGGTGAAATACACGCGGCGGCCATCGCGACTGACCTCGACCATCTGCGGTCCGCCGTTCAAGGGTCGTCCGGCAGCCTTTGGATGGGATTCGCGCGAGACGATGCCGCCAATTCGCACGGTCCCGGTGAGCTTTGGCGCGAAGGGATCAGACACGTCGTATTGCCGCAAGTCGCCGGTTCCCCAGCACGCGACGTAGAGAAAGCGGTCGTCCATCGACAGGTCGATATCGGTGACAAGCGGAGGCACTGCACCGAAACCCTTCAGCATGGGTGGCAACAGATCGGGGTTGGCAGGCTCAGCCGGAATCTCGATGATCTTCTTGACGCTCCATTTGTCACCGTCGCGGTACCACGTCCAGATAGATGCGGATAAATCGTTCAGGCTGATCACGGAGTTGACGAAGCCGTATGCCCTGGTGGGATCGTGGGCTGGACGCAGTTCGAACACGAGCTGGTTCTCCGCGCCGAAATCGATTTCCTGTTTATGCTTTCGTGTATGCAGGTCCCAGAAATGCAGCTTGTGCCCGTACTGGCCCCCTATCAGGATTTCCGGCACGAGGCCGTTTTCGAATGTGGCAGGCAAGCCCCATTCGCTCGTGACCAGGGTATCGTGTCCGAGGTGCCACCAGACGTCGTAGGATAGTTGCTGAGGACCCCGATCTATTTCCCATTGACCACGTATGTCGAAGGTCTCGTGGTCCATCAGGAAAATGCCGCCCGGCGCTTCGCCTTGTGCATTCCCCAACGCGGCTACGTAGATACCCTCGGGTCCGCAGTGAACCGTATGGGGACGAGTGTAGCCCGCTTTTTCGGCGACTTCCGCTGGCTCCAGCACGCGCACGATTTTAGGGTTACGCGGGTCGGCCTTGGTGTCGAGGATATGAATTCTCGACGATCGCAAGCCGGGCACGACCAGATAGCGACGCTCGGCGTGCGGGTGGGGTGCATTCGGACATAAGCAGGAACTGCAGGCATTCCAGCCGAAATGATGAAGTTCGTCGCCCGTGTTGGGCATGGCAACGTTGCTGATCACCTGCGAATAGCTGGGGGAGGCGGGGTCCACGTCTATAACGGCAATGGCGTCCGGAACCTGTCGCGTGGGATCGAAACTCGCGACATACGCGATGGTTTCGTGCGGGGCCTTCATGGCCATCCGCGGGGAGGGATAGAACGTTGGATCCGGTGTCCAATTTGCCATGGCATTTCTCCAGGGAACGTGGTTCCTTGGTGGCCCGGTAGAAGCCGTACCAAGGATTACCCGCAAACCTACCGGGCAAATATACCTTGTTTCCAGCTTTCCATTGATCGAGCGGTTTAGCGGCAAAAGCTTGATTTCTTCTAAGGGAATACCGTATGGCGATATGCGCCAGGCTCTATTTGCGCGCCTTCCGTCCTGTGGTTTTGGCCGTGGGTTGCACCGCGGCGACTCCAATCTGGCTGGCCGGAAAATTGACGATCCTCGTGCCGCTCGCCGGTGTTGCGTACGTGCGAAGCGTCTTGCTAGTGCGGGTCCTGGCACCGCCGACAATCGCGCTCATCGCTTGCTTGTCGAGTTCCACGCTGTCGGGTAGATCCTTGATCAGAATTGCGGCCATGATGTCATCCAGGGAGGGTGAGGGTTTCCATTCAACCTAGTATAGGCAATTTAGGCGGTCCGAAAACGCCGGATGCGCTGCGGGAAGAGACTTCCCGCAGCGCATGTCGATGCATGCAGACCTGCATTGCCCATGCTTCAAAAAGCGATAGCCGAACCGGTGGTCGCGTACTGGGACGGACTGACGTTCAGGTGCAGCGGTCCGAAGCCGGCTCCGATCACGCCGACGTTGTTGAGTGCATTGACCTCTACGTTTTGATACTGAACGATGTTTTCGGTCGGGTTCACTGCGACGTTGACGTAGGCATAAGAACCGGCGTTGGCAGGCGATGAGTTGCCGCCGCGCAGGTCCGACATGGCGTTGCGGTCCAGATCCCGGCTGTGAGACAAATCGTGTATTGCGATGGACGACATGGCGGTGCTCCAAGGTAAAAAATAAGGGCGGACTGAACGGGCAACCTGGAGACCGCGAGGCCTCCGGGTTGGCGCGCAGCTTCAGAAGTTGATCGTGTTCTTATTGGTCGCGGTCTGCTTCGGGTCGACTGTCGAGTGAATGCCGCTTGCGAACGCAACGTTGTTGCCGTTGTTGTTCAAGGTGTTTTGCGACTGGCTGATCAATTGAGTGGCATCGAACGAAGCTTCGTACGACGACACGTTGACGCCAGGCCAGTAGCCGGGCAGGTTGCCACCGCGTACGGCGGACATGGCGCGGCTGTCGAGTTCTTCGGTGACGGAAAGGTCTTTGATGGTCAGTGATTTCATGGCAGTTCTCCTAAGGGTTAAGCCAGGTGGCTTTAGAGGTTGGTGAGCATCTTGTCTGCTCGCAGGACACTAATGCATGGCCTATGCCAGAAGTGTCGGCGCCCAATCAAATAATCTGGAAAGGCTTGTGGAACAAGGCTCGGCGCAATGGGGAAGGCTGGCGTCATGCACGTGAGCGGACTGGCATTCAAAACGCATGACGGCTTTCGGCCAACAGCCGGAGCCCAATCTGTTGGGCCTGCAACAACATGTGCCCAATCGAACATCCGCAGCGAAACCATATTGCGAAAGGCAGGGCTGTCACCTAGTATCGAATCACTGCGAGTGCGGGTAACTACAGACGATATATTCACTATGGAGCCGCGTACGAGCCGTAGAGATGACCAGTCTTGCGCAAGCTATCCGAACCTTCCAAAGCAGCGGTGCGTCGCATGATGAGTTTCTAATACTCGTCGACAGCGCGTTGTCTGTCGACGACACCTCGACCGGACGCCTGCTGGAAATACTCCGCGAAGAACAAGCCATAACGCCGCTGCCTGCCGATCTTTATGCGGCCGTGCATCGAAGGATCGAGCAGGCGTCGCTGGCAAGCTACGGCGCAAATTCCGATGAAACTCGCTTGCAGACTTCGCCAGGCGCGTTGCAACAACGCTCGAACCCCTCTTCGCAGTCCGCCTCATCTTCCTCGTCCGCGCGCGACTTCGTGATGTCGGGCACGGATCAAGTGAAGGAAATCGGTGACACCCTCAACGGGCGCTTCGTGCTCGAGGAATGTCTCGGTGTGGGCGGCATGGGGACCGTCTACAAGGCGCTCGACCTGCGCAAGCTCGAAGCATCCGATCGCCGCCCGTACATCGCGATCAAGGTGTTGAATCTTCAGTTCCGGGGTAATCCAAAATCGCTCATTGCACTGCAGCGCGAAGCCAAGAAGGCGCAGGCGCTGGGGCATCGAAACATCGTCACGGTGTACGACTTCGATCGCGACGGCCCGGTCGTTTACCTGACGATGGAATATTTGTCCGGTCAGCCGCTGAGCCGGATCTTGCGGGCTCCGGCGTTCAAGGGCATGTCATATGCAGAGGCGTTGCCGATCTTCAAAGGCATGGCGAACGCTTTGGCCTACGCACACGAGCGCGGTTTCGTGCATTGCGATTTCAAACCCGCCAACGTATTCCTGACCGACACCGCCGAGGTGAAGGTCATCGACTTTGGTATCGCCCGCGTGTTCCAGCGGCCTGAAGAAGAGACCGACGCGACCATCTTCGACCCCGGCAGTCTCGGCGCGCTGACGCCCGCTTATGCGAGCCCGGAGATGCTCGAACATCGTGAGCCTGATCCCCGCGACGACATCTATGCGCTCGGCTGCACGACCTACGAACTGCTGACCGGGCGGCACCCCTTCGACCGTGTGCCCGCAACCCAGGCACGCAGCTCCGGCCTCAAGCCACAGCGTCCCGATGGTCTGGGGACGCGGCAATGGCGGGCGCTCAGGACGTCGCTTGCATTCGAGCGGGAAGCGCGCATGCCGACGGTCACGCACTTTCTGCAGGAATTCGGCGAGACCCCAAAACGTAGCGGTATGTCGGGCGCCGCAGTCAAGGCGGCTGTCTCGGCGGGCACGCTCGCGGTAGTGGCGGCGGGCGGCTATTTCTATGCGTCGTCGCATCGCGCCGTGCCGCTGGAGAAAGTCGCTGCCGTCCCTGAAAAGGTCGCGGCGGCGCCGGCCATGCCGATTGTCCCCGCGCTTTCGCTCGCGACGCTCACCCCCGTGCTTGCGAGTGTGCCGTGTTCGGCACTGGTGGCATCGGTGCAAGACCAGGCGCTTAGTGTGACCGGCTATATAGGTCAAAGCTATGGCGCGCAGAAGTTGCGCAGCACGCTGAACGAGATACCAGGCGTCGTCAATCCGCGCGTACAGGTGCAGGAAGTCGACAACGATAAATGTGACATCCTCAAGCTGATCTCGCCTTACTTGAGGGCTATCCGGCCCGCGTCGATTCAAACCCGGAATCAGAATACGCAGTTGACCGAAGGCCAGCCGCTAGTCGTTCAGGTCACCACGCCACCTTACGATTCATGGGTCAATATCGACTATTACCAACTCGATGGCAGCGTAGTCCACCTGCTGCCCAATGCACGTTCGAAAGACAATCAGGCGCCACCGAACTACGCCGCGACTATCGGCAGCGCGGGCGACTGGATCGTATCGAAGCCGTTCGGCTCGGAGATGATCGTGCTGCTCGTGACGCCTGCAGTCCTGTTCGATGCGCTCAGGCCCGACAGCGAGTCGGGAGCGGACTATTTACGTGCCGTGGAAAAACGGCTCGGCGAACTCGCAAGTAAATTCGGGCGCGACAAGATCGCCGTGGATCTCGTTCAGATCGACACGCATCCCCGCAAACAATAGTGTCCGCTTCAAGACCCGGTGAAGACCCCGTTATTTCATGTCGCGTGCCACGCGCAGGCCGTTTTGCGATTGCCGCACGCTGGCGCTGTATTTGAACCGCGTGGACGACTGCATGTAAGCACCGCCGTCGGGCCATGAGCCGCCGCGGATGACGCGCATCGGGCAGCCCGCCTCATCCCACACGCGGGCATCCGCCGGCGCGCCCTTATACGAGCTGTGCCAACAGTCAGCGACCCATTCCCAGACGCTGCCGTTCATGTCGAAGAGTCCGAAGGGATTTGGCATGAACGAGCCCACGTTCACCGGGCTATCCTTGCGCCATGGCTCGCCGCAGTCCTTGCAGTCGGCGTAACCCTTGCGCATCTCGTTGCCCCACCAGTAGGTCGTAGTGGTACCGCCTCGCGCGGCATATTCCCACTCGGCTTCGGTCGGCAGGCGATACGTCTTGCCCGTGGTCTTGCTAAGCCATTTAACGTAGACCTGTGCGTCGTCCCAGCTCAGATTGTGCACGGGCGTGGACTTGGAGGGATTGCCTTCTATATCGATGCGCGGGCACCCGCTTGCATCCGCGCACGCGTTCCACTGCTCGACGGTCACCTCGTATTTGCCGATCGCGAACGGCTGGCCAATGCTGACCCGATGCACGGGGCGTTCGGCGGGATCGTCGGAATTGCTGCCCATCTCGAACGTACCGCCCGGTAGCGCAACCAGCGCCGGACAGGTGGCGCAGTCCTTGATCTCGCCAGCAGTGGAGGCGGCGGTCTTGAGGGCTGGCTTGGAAGCAGGCGTGGGCGGCGGGGAAGCGGCCACCGATTTTTCCGCAGGCGCCGGCGCAGGGGGAGCCATTAAAGAGGATGCAGGCGGGGCTGCCGCGCGCGCATGCTCGGGCTGCGTTTGCGTTTGTGATTGGGCCTTCGGAGCAGCAGCAGAAGCGCGAAGCCGATCAATACGGGCATGAGCGAGCGTGGCAAAGCGCCCGTTAGGATAGGCCTTCAAATAGGCTTCGTAGTCGCTCGGGTAGGTGCTGTCCTTGATCGACTCCCAGAAGGTGAGCTCGTATTGTTCGTTGCTGTCCTTACGAAGAATCCCCCGGCTTTGAAACGCGACGACGGTTTCGGTTGCCGTCGTGCTTCGGCTGTGGTCGTTGCCGCTGTCGCTCGCTTGCGCAGCGGACGGTGCGAACTGGAATTCGCTTGCGGCTGCGGCCGGTCCTTCAGCTATCCACGGTACTTGTCGCCCCTCCGTCGCATGGCTCACGAATCGCGCGGCATCGTCTAGCACGCCCTCCATATTTCGCCCCGGCTGGGCAATTGCGCGCAACAAGGCGGCGGTATACGCGCCATGTCGCGTGCCGTCGGCCGCGTATGTGCCGGGTGCGGTCGCATACGCAACAATCGTCCGCGAGGGCGGCTGCACGATGCTGACGTTGGCCGGGTCGTATGGATTGTTCAGACAGGTATCGAGCACGACCAGATTGACTTGATCGCTGCGTGGCACCGACATGCCCGCGAGGATGCCGTTCAAGTCGATGCCCTGCGTGATCGGAGCCGCGGGGGAACCCTGCGCGTCGACCGGCAGCAGCAGCGTGGACTTGCCGACCTGCATCGCATGTCCGGCGAAATAGAGCAGGCCGACACCGCCCGCAGCCAGGCGCCTGTTGAATTCGTGAACTGCTTCGTTCATGCGTGCGCGATCCAGGTTCTCGTACGTCATGACCTCGAAGCCGAGCCGGCTCAGCAACTCGCCAGTTGCCGCCGCGTCGCGCGTGGCGTTGGTGAGCGAATGATCCTCATAGCTCGCATTGCCGATGACCAGCGCAAGGCGGCGTGGACGCGCGTCACCCTTCTGTTCAGCGGCGGCGCAGCTGAACGCGAGTGCCCCAAGCAGGACCGCGAGCCACAGATTTCTCCACATGAGTCTTCGCCACATGATCACACCCCGTGCCTTTTTTCGACGGCACCTTCAAGGAACCGCGCCAGAGCCGCATGATCTGCGGGAGCGCAACAAGCACTCACGCAGAATCCGATCGTCCGATGGGCGAGCATCACAATCAACCATAGCACGCAATTACTTCATATCAACGTGGTCAAGACGGCGTAACGATGCAACGTGTCGTGATTAGCCCGGGGATTGGCCTTTTATGACGAGCCTGTCTCGGCGATAAAAGATGGATACCTAATTATTCAGACGATATCGAATAGATAATCGATTGAATCGCGCATGACAAGAGGTCGAATCGCACTCCTTCGAGGCATGTCTTTTTAACTGATTCCGTCCTAAGCTAACAAAGAGAAAACCGTGCATAAGGTTCGGGAGAATACGAAAATGCAAAGAAGAACCGTCCTCGGCGTGCTCGCTTTCATGACGGTGCTCATGCCGTCGCGTTCGTTCCCGGCTGCGCGCACACCGTCTCCCCCCGGTGCGGAGGCATTCATCATCTGGCCGCCCGACGGCGCGGTCATCACAGGCGGAAAACTCTGGGTCCGCATGGGCCTGCGCAACATGGGCGTGTGCCCGAAGGGCGTCAACATCCCCAATGTAGGACACCATCACCTGCTAATCGATACGGAGTTGCCTCCGTTCGATGAGGCGATCCCCTCGGACCGCCAGCACCTGCATTTCGGAGCAGGTGAAACCGATGCGCGAATCGAGTTGCCGCCGGGCAAACACACGCTGCAGTTGCTCATGGGGGACTACAACCACGTGCCGCACGATCCCCCGATCTATTCGAAGAAGATCTCGATCACCGTGCGATGAAGCATGTGTCGCAGTGTGGATATTCAAGCGGGCTGCAGATTAAGCGGAGGGCGTGTGCCATGAAGAAATTTTGCGCTGCCGGGGCAATCTCGATCTCGATCGCGGTCTCGCTGCTATCCGCGTCCGTATCCGGCGCCGCGCTGGCCGGCCCCACTCCCGCGCCAGCCAATGCATACGCGTATATCGGCTATCCAAACAATGGTCAGACGCTGCCAGCCGGCAAGCCATTTCGCGTGTGGTTTGGTTTGCGTTACATGGGCGTCGCGCCGCGAGGCGTGAAGTATCCGAATACGGGCCACCATCATTTGTTGATCGACACGGATCTGCCCTCGTCGTTCGATGAGGAGATTCCCTCGGACCGCCAGCACCTGCATTTCGGCGCGGGCGAAACGGAGACCACACTCGAGTTGCCCCCCGGCAAGCACACGCTGCAATTACTGATGGGCGACTACATGCACGTCCCGCACAACCCTCCCGTCTATTCCAAGAAGATCACGATCTACGTTAAATGATCGGACCGGTTCACGCGCAGCGTGTGTCGCGCTTGAACCAACAGTTCATCGAACAAGCGTTGGTTGCTGGCCATCACGCGCGTGCCGCGTGACTCGCGGGCGGCCACCGTCCGGGGTCATGAACTAATCGCGCACGTCCTTTACCAGTAAAGCTCAGGAGCCTTTGGGCGCGGCTGCCGGTCACGCCTGGCATGGGCCATGCATTAGTGTCCTGCGAGCAGACATGATGCTCAACCCAACCTTCAAAGCCCATGGCTTTACCCCCAGGAGAACTGTGATGAAAACGCTCATGATCAAAGACCTGTCCGTTACCGAAGAACTCGACAGCCGCGCGATGTCCGCCGTGCGTGGCGGCAACCTGCCGGGCTTCTGGCCGAGCTACAGCAGCTCGACGACCAACCTCTCGTTCGGTGCGGAGCAGTTGATCAGCCAGTCGCAAAACACGATCAGCAACAACGGCAACAACGTTGCGTTTGCAAGCGGTATCTCGTCGACGGTCAAGCCGACGCAAACCGCCAACAACTACAACACGGTCAACTTTTGATCGTCAGGCGCCGGCAGCGAAGGTCATCCGGCCTTCGCTGCCGCACCAG
The DNA here is from genome assembly GCF_002220365.1 of Caballeronia sordidicola. GTDB lineage: Bacteria > Pseudomonadota > Gammaproteobacteria > Burkholderiales > Burkholderiaceae > Caballeronia > Caballeronia sordidicola_C. The sequence continues at coordinate 140,561 of NZ_MTHB01000110.1, forward strand.
CCTTAACCCCGAGCCGGCAAGTCTTCAAGCCGCAATCAATCTACCCGGAGTGAGATCGTGCAAGTCATGTCGCTATCGCGCGGGTTGCAAGGCCGCGCCGCCGAGTTCTCAGCGCGGGGTGTCGCACGCGCTCTGTTCGCACGCATGGCGTTTCCCGTCCTTGCCTGCACGACACTTCTCGCGGGTTGCATCGATGTCAATGTGCCGGACTACAAGCGTCCTGATACGCCCGCCAAGACCACGTGGTCGCAAACGGCCAAGGCGCTGGTCTCACCGGCCGACACCATTACGCTCGACTGGTGGAAGCAATTCCACGACCCGTATCTCGACTCCCTCGTCAGCCGTGCTATAGCGGGCAACTTCGATATCAAGATTCTCGCGGCGCGCGTGTCGGTCGCCGGCGGACAGATCAACGAGGCGCGCGCCGGCGCGCTTCCCACCGCCGATCTCGGCGCGGGCGCGGAGTTCGATAAAACCACGCGGCAGGATTTCTCGAAGCAATACAACGTCGCCACGCAGGTGAACTGGGATATCGACGTCTGGGGCGCGGTCGAGAAGGGCGTACAGGCGCAGAAGGCCGAATATCGCGCAACGGAAGCTGACTGGCGCGCAGGCTATCTCACGCTTGTATCCGATGTCTCGACAACCTACTTCCAGATTCTTCAGTTCGATGACCAGATCGACCAGCAGCAAAAAACGCTGCGCACCAATCAGCAGATCCTGACCATCTACGAAGGCATGGCGAAGAACGGACTTGCGCCGAACACGCAGGTCCTGACGCAGCGCGCGGAAATCAATCGTTTGACAAAAGACTTGCTCGAACTGCATCGCGACCGCGATCTGGCGAACAACGCGTTGGCCACATTGATCGGTGTCCCGGCCGGTGAGTTCGCCGTGCCGGCGGGGCAACTCGAGAAGCGCGTGCAGGTCCCCGTTGTACCGGCGGGCTTGCCGTCGCAATTGATGGCGCGGCGGCCCGACGTAGTGGCGGCCGAATACCGCGTGCTGGAAGCGTACGACGTCGTGGGGCAGGCGAAGCTCGCTCAGTTGCCGACCATCAGCCTCACGGGCCGGGGCGGTTCCGCAAGTTTCGCGCTGACCGATTTATTGAAGTCCTTCACGTTCAGCTTCATGCCCAGCATCAACATTCCGCTGCTGGATCCGAGTGTCAGGGCGCATGTCAAGACGACCGAGGCGCAGACGATCGTGGTCGAGCAGCAGTATCGACGCACCGTGATGGGGGCGTTCGAGGAGGTGGAGAACGCGCTGGTCAACCTTGACGCACATACGAAGCAGCGCACCGAACTGCAGGAAGAAGTGGGGCACTTGAAAGTGGTGGCCGCGCAGATTGAAGCGCAACTCAAGGAAGGCGTGGTGTCGCAACTGCAGGTCTTCGAGACTGAACGAACGTTGCTTGCGGCAGAACTGGCGTTGCTTGAAAACCATCAGCAGCTGCTCTCCGATACGGTCACCCTCTATAAGTCGCTGGGAGGTGGATGGTCGGCGGTCGACGTCCAGAAGACGGACCAGGCAAGCGACCCCACTGCCGCGCATGATGCGAACGGTGAACTTGCCGCAAGTAAGGGAGTAACGAACTAAGCGCTGGTCACGACGCCTGTTTTTAGGGCAATAGTCCACATCGGCCAAAACCAATGTTCGGAATGCAAAGTGTTAGTTCGCGGGCGACAGATGTGTTGCTGAATGATTGACTACCGCAAAGCGTGACTTACACTTATTTGCGTCACCGCTTTCATTGCGGTTTCGACCAACAAGGTTCATCGGTGGGAGTGTGCGGGCTCGTCGCCCAGCGCTCAACGTGATGAACATTCTTCGAGATGTGGACACATGGCTCCTGGAGAAGCTTCCGTTGCCGAGGCGGGGCCGATGCTGCACAAGGCCTTCGATCTCTTGCTCGAGCCCGAGTCCCATCCCGCGGCCGGCGTTATTCGTATCGACGAAAATCTGTTCGCGATCGGGCGGTTCGAAGCGCCGTTCTCCTCTTACGAGACCGATGCCGTCGCTCAGTTGTCGCGACGGCACGCGCGGATCTTTATCGAGCACGGCGTAGCGTACGCGGCCGACCTCGGCAGCAAGAACGGCACTACGGTGAACGGGGTCATGCTGCGCGAGAAGCCCGTGCGCCTTCAGGGCGGCGATGTCATAGGCTTTGGCGCAAAGCTGGTGTTCCGCGTGCGGATGGTGCCGCGCACCGCATCGCGAACCTGCGCCGCGATACCGGCTGTCCGCATGACGCTCACGCCGGTGCGCGGCGACCTGGGATTGCATCTGGTCGAACTGACGGAGTTTCCGTTCCTGATCAGCAAGGCGGACGAGACGTTCGCGCAGTACAGCGACCGCTATCCTCATCAGGTTAACTACGTGTCGCGACGGCACGCGCATATTTTCGTGAAAGCTGGCGAGCCATTCGTCGAGGACCTCGGCAGCACGAACGGTACATTCGTCGACGGCAAGCGAGTGGGTGAAACCGCGGTTGCGCTGCAAGATGGTGCGTCGCTTGCGTTCGGCGGCAACCACTTCGCGTACATCGTCGGCCTGCGGCGCGAAACGCAACCCGCTGTGACCACGACCATGACCGCGACGGCGACCGGCCCAGCGGCACAGGCCACACCGGACGATCTGGACAAGACCACTTTTATCGCAACCGCGCATTCCTTCCTGGATATCTTCTGCGTCGACCAGGGTCAACCGTCCGACGATGAAATCAATCGCGAGACCTTGCCCGAGGAGCGTGTCCCGCCACGCCGCCGCTCGCGCAGCAAGTTCGTGCGCTTTGTCTCCGAGCTCGGCGCGGCCTTCGGTGGCGGACAGGCGGTGGAGCGCCGGGTGCTCTTGTGGGGCCTGGCATTCGTCGCAGCAATCTTTGCGATCGGCAGCGCGCTTTATTTCAGCAATGCAGCCGAGCGGAACCTGAAGAGCCTCGTCGCTCATGGCGATTATCGCCATGCCGTGCCGGTCGTGAATGCTTACCTCGACAAGCATCCAAACGATCCGCAGGCGATGCTCCTGGGTACGGAAGCGCTTCTCAAAGGATATCTGCCGGACTGGCTCGACCAACTGAAACAGCGGAATTTCGACGCCGCGCGCGCAGTCGTCTCGCAGATGAAGACACTCGGTCCGACCAATGCCGATGCGCGCTTACTTGTCGGTGAGATCGACTGGATTGGACGGCTTGAAACGTTCATGGCGAGCCGCGAGAGGCCGGATGCTCCCATCCGCATCTACGCCGACGAGAACCGTATCAGCGAGTTGCTGAAGCAATGGGAGAGCGACCCGAGCGGTCATCAGCGGCGGCTGGACCGGATTGCATCGACAGTACCGGCGTTCAGGGATCTGTACGCCGTTGCGCTTAGTCATCTGCGCAAGCTCGAGAGCGACGACTCGGTTTATCTGGCAGCTATCGAGCGCCTCAAGGCAAGTGTCGACAAGGCGCTTGCACCGGGTGGTGACCCTGACGCGTTAAGTGGTGAAATTGCCGATTACGCCGACAAATACCCGCGCCTGGCGGGTCTCGATCGCGTGCAGGAAGATCTCCGGCAATACCTCGCGCTGGAGCACGCACGCCAGTCGCGCGAGCTCGGTCCGCTGATCGGCGCCATGCAGATAGCGCGCTTTACTACGCCACCGTTTCAGGCACAACAGCATCAGCTCGATGCCAAGGGCCTGCCTACGCCTGATGTCGTGCGGCGCTACACGGCGGTGTCGGATGCGTGGCGCAATGGGCAGACGGAGCTGGCCATGGCGGGCCTTCGATCGATGACAGGCGGACCGTGGGCCGACGCTGTCAGCGCCGAGCTCGCGCACAAGCAGGCGGTGGCCAGCCAATTCGCGGACCTGCAAAAGTCACGCGGCGCGCAAGGCTACGACGACCGGGTACTGTCGTTTTACGAATTACTCGATCCCGCTGCGGACGTCTGGTTCGTCAACGCGATCCAGCCGGATCTCAGTGCCCTCAGGCAGAAGGCGTTGGCGCGCGCGGACGAGTGGTTCAACCGGGCGCAGACGGCGTGGACGCAGTATCGGACCAACGGGCCGATCGGCGGTGACCAGCGGCTTGAGACTGGCCTGTCCGATAGCTTCAAAAAGCAGGCGAAGCTGCTGACCGACGCGTGGTCCGGCGCGCAACGGGCCGCGCAGCTTCTTCTCCAGTTGAAGGCTGATCGCAGCGCGCTTGCTGACAAGCTGCTCGCCGAAATAAACGCGGAAGTCGACTTGCAGCGGCGCTCGCTGGTTCAGTTGAGTCCGGTGCTGGACCCCGGGCTTCTGAGCGCCAAGCTGGCGCTGATCGGCGGGGATAAAACGTCCTACAAGGGAGCGAACGGTGAAGAACGACACGCACCCTAAATCCTTTGCCGAATCACTGGGCGATCACAGCGTGGAGGGCATCTCCATCCTCGTAGCGGAACCGGCGCGGCTGACCCAGGCGCTCATCTACACGATGGTCGCGCTGGTCGTGAGCGCGCTCATATGGTCGTTCGTCGGCCGTGCGGATGTGATCGTCACGGCGCAGGGCACGTTATCGCCCGAGTCCGAGGTACGGCGGTTCTATGCGCCTATAGACGGCGAGCTGGCCGATGTTTATATCGCGGAAGGGCAGCCGGTTTCGAAGGACGATGTCGTGGCGCGGCTCAACGCGCGGGGCGCGATCCAGGCCGCCACCAACGCGCTGGAAGCGCAGTTGAAACTCGATGACGCCGAGCGCGACTGGAAAGAGTTTCCCGAAAAAAAGCTGCTGATGGAGCGCAAGGCGGCGGCGCTGAAAGACCAGATGGAAGTGGAAGAGCATTTGCACCAGACTCGCGTGGCCGAAGGGACGACCAAGCTGGCTGAGGGACAGAAAGCACAAGTCGATGAGGCGCGCACCGAGCTGGATAGCGCCCGCCGCACCCGTGACGCGGCGAAGCAGGAGCTCGACCGCTACGCACGGCTGCTGGCGTTGCCGGGCGGTGGCGGAGTATCGGAGATCCAGGTCGAGAGCAAACGCAACGCTTACATGGAGGCGGATAACGCAACCCGGATCGCCCAGTCGAAACTGACCGAACTCGATTTCCGCCTCAGCCACGAATACTCGCAGGCCAAAGCGCAGCTTGAAACCAGCGGCCAGGAAGCGACCAGCCTGAAGCTGCAATACGAGTCGGCCATGCGGGAAATCACGAGCGCGGGCGACAAGTTGCGGCTGCAATTGCAAACCGCGAGGCTCGTCGCCGAAGCGGCGGACCGTATCCGCTTCGAGAATATCGATAAGGATAACTTCCTGCTTATCCTGGCGCCGGTGTCGGGTGTCATCACGGATGTCACGTCAACACAACCCGGCGACAAGATCCAGGCCAACACACCGCTTGGCGGCATTGCGCCCAAGGACGCGCGGCCGGTGCTGAAGATCGAGATAGCCGAACATGACCGCGCGTTCCTGCGGGAGGGGCAGGCGGTCAAGCTCAAGTTCAATGCGTTTCCGTATCAGCGCTACGGGGTGGTCGACGGCACGCTCGAATTCATCTCGCCCGCGACGAAACCGTCGCTGGAGACAAAACAGCCGGTCTATGAAGGACGCGTGACGCTCGCCCGGGACTATTACCAGGTGGCGGATACGCGCTACCCGTTGCGCTACGGCATGACGGCGACCGCGGAGATCGTGGTACGCGAGCGGCGCCTGATCGATCTTGGTCTTGACCCGTTCCGGCAGGTGGCGGGCTGACGGTGGCGGCGTTCATCGACTGCTTTTCAAGTTTAAAAAGGGGCATAAGAAATGACCGCGATTGTGCGAATAGACGATGAAGTCGTCGATGCCGATGAGTTCATCCGTGTGTTGAAACTGACCGGGCAATTCGAGGGGCTCGTCGAGCAACTCGTACGCGACAAGCTCACCGTGCGCGCGGCGAAGAAGCAGCACGTCGACGTGTCCGAGGGCGAGATCCAGGTGCGCGCCGATCAGTTCAGGCGCGTGCGTGGCCTGCACCGCGCCGCCGACATGAACCGCTATCTCGATGCGCTTGGCGTGAACCTCGACGAGTTCGAGACCTTCATCACGGACACCCTCTACCAGGAGAAGATGCTCGAACAGATTGGCGGTGACGCCGACGTCGAAGCGTTCTTCAAGCTGAATTCACCGCGTTTCGACAGCGTTGAGATCAGTCATATCGTGCTCGAAACACCGAGTCAGGCGAAGGAAATGATCTCCTATCTGCAGGACGATCCGGACAGCTTTACGGAGATGGCGCGGGAACACTCGATTGCCGATACCCGCGACCAGGGTGGCGTGCTTGGCAAGGTGTTGCGCGGGTCGCTCGGCACCGAGATCGAAGCCAAGGTGTTCAATGCCGCCGCTGGCGACCTGCTTGGACCGTTCCCCACACCCGACGGCACCGCCTACGAAATCTTTGCGGTGACGGCGAAACGTCCGGCCGTGCTGGATGCAGACGTAGCGTCCGAAATTCGCCGGTTGCTGCGCGAGCAATGGCTGCAGGCGCGGGCGCAGGAACACATTATCGAAGCGCGCTAGGGCGTGGCCCACGACTGGAGGCGAGCACATGGACGTACCGCAGAAACTCGATTCCCTGGCCGCTTTCCTGGCGACCGTGGAGATCCTGTCGCCGTTTGCCGCGCAGGAAATCGAACAGCTCGCCGAACACGCCGAGACGCGTTTTCATGCATTCGGCGAGACCGTTTGCAACGCGGGTGACGCGGCGGAGGGACTGTTCGTCATCAAGGCCGGTTCGGTGCGGATCTTCACTGAGGAAAACGGCAAGGAGATCAGCATGGGTGTGCGTCGCGAACGGGAAGTGTTCGCGGACATTGCCATGTTGCGCGAGTACCGGCATGAATCGTCGGTGCGGTCGTCGGGCAAGACGGAATTGTTGTTCATTCCGCGCCGAGTGATCGAGCCTATCGTGACGAATAATCCGGCGGCGCTCGCGTTCGTCACGAGCTATGTCGCAATCAGCTCGGCCGGCGGTTTTGTCGCGAAGCTCTTCGACCTGCGAGGCAAGATCGACAAGGCCGAGCTGGAGGCGTCGGTGCGCAGCGTCGGCGTGAAGCGGGTGGCCGCGGGCAAGGAGATCATCCATCAGGACGGGCGCGATGACCGGCGGCTATACGTGGTTCGGCAGGGCGAAGTCCGGATCGTGCGCAAGGAGGGTGCGAGCGAATATCTGCTTGCCACCTTGAGAGCGGGCGAGGTCTTCGGCGAGAAGGCTTGCCTGTTGCGGCAGGAGCAACAGGCAACGGCTATCGCAAACGTGGACACGCGCCTCCTGGTCGTGCCGGAGAAAACCGTGCACCTCGTGCTCGAACGCAACCCGAAGCTGCGCGAAGTGCTGGAAGACCGTATCCGCTTTACCGAGCGCGAGTTGCAACGCCAGAAAAAGCTGGAGGAACGACGCTCGTTGCCGGCCATGCTCGACCTGCACTCGAAACCGGCGTTCGGCGAGCGGGTGATACGCCGTTTCGCATGGGTCCAGCAGGCCGAAGAGATGGATTGCGGCGCGGCTAGTCTTGCGATGATCTGCAAGCACTACGAGATCCCCATGACGCTCGGCAAGCTCCGCGAACTGGCCAACGTCACGACCCAGGGCGCGACACTTGACAGCCTCGCGCGCGCTGGCGATGTGTTGGGCTTTACCACGCGTGGCGTTCAGTGCACCTTCGAGTCGCTGCGCGGTTTCGAGCTGCCGTTCATCGTCCACTGGGAGGGATACCACTACGTGGTGGTGTACGGTATTTCAAAGAACCAGGTATGGGTGGCCGACCCTGCGGTCGGCTTCCGCAAGATGGACGTGGAGGAATTCGAGCGTGGCTGGAGCGGCACCTGCCTGCTGTTCACTGCCCCGCCCGAACTCGCGCAAGCAGCAGTCGGACGCTCGCCGTGGGTCCGGTTCGTCGGCTACCTGACGCCCTATAAAAAGATCTTGGCGCACCTCTTCCTCGCGACGTTCGTGATCCAGGTGCTCGGCGTCATTCCGCCGCTGATCATCCAGAATATTCTCGACGGGGTGATCGTTCACCAGAACGTCGGGCTGCTGCATTTGCTGATTGCCGGGCTGATCATCTCCAACCTGTTCTCGCAATTGATGTCGACCATTCGCGCGTACCTTGCGAACTTCATGGTCCGCAACATGGATTTCGCAATGATGTCGCAGTTCTTCCGCCATACCCTGTCGCTGCCATTTTCGTTCTTCGCCAAACGCAAGACCGGCGATATCTTCGCGCGTTTCCAGGAGAACCACACGATCCGCGCCTTCCTCACCGAGTCGACCGTGACGACCGCGCTCAACTTGCTGATGGTCTTCATCTACTTCACGATCATGTTTCTCTACAACGTGAAGATGACGCTGCTGTTGATCGGTTTCGTGATTCCGATCATGGCGCTGACCGCGCTCGCCACGCCGAAGATCAAGAACTACGCCCGCGAAGTTTTCTCCGCGTCGACCGAAGCGAAGTCGTTCCTGATGGAAGCGCTGGGCGGAGTGGAGACAATCAAGGGCATGGGCATTGAGCGCACGGTGCGGCTGAAGTGGGAAAAGAAATACGCGAAGTCGCTGGAGGTCCAGTATCGCGCGCAGGCGTTCAATATTGCGGTGTCGCTGGGAAGCCAGATGTTGAACGCCGCAACCACGATCGCGATTCTTTGGGTCGGCGCGAACATGGTCCTCACGCACGAGATGACCATCGGGCAGCTGATCGCGTTCAACGCGTTCATGGGGAGCGTACTGACGCCGCTGATGGGCTTGATCGGTTTGTGGAGCCTGCTCAACGACGCCGGCGTAGCGATGGAACGATTAGGCGATGTGCTCGACATGGAGCCGGAACAGAAGCCGGAGGATTTGCCGTCGCGCATCATGCTGCCCGACCTGCAAGGTGAAATCAGCCTGAACAACGTGTATTTTCGCTATGGCGGCGCCGACACGGAGTACGTGCTGGAGAACATCAGTTTCGAGGTCAAGCCGGGTGAGCTGATTGCAATAGTGGGCCGCAGCGGTTCTGGCAAGACCACGCTCGCGAAGCTGCTGGTCGGCTTCTACACCCCGACCGAAGGGAAGATGGTCGTCGACGGTTACGACCTGAAGGTGATCGATAAAAACGTGTACCGCTCGCAGATAGGCTATGTCATGCAGAGCAACCTGCTGTTCTCGGGGACGATCGCGGAAAACGTCGCGAGTGGTGATGAAGCGCCGGATCGCAGGCGCATTGAAGAGGCCGCGAAGATGGCCGATGCCCACGCGTTCATCAGCAAGATGCCGTTGGGTTACGAGCAGATAGTCGGGGAGCGCGGCGTGGGGTTGTCAGGCGGCCAGATCCAGCGGCTCTGTATTGCGCGCGCGCTTTATCACGACCCGCGCCTCCTGGTATTCGACGAAGCAACCTCCGCGCTCGATACCCAGTCGGAAAGCAATATTCTCGGCAATATGCAGGAGATCCTGAAGGGTCGCACGGCCGTGATCATCGCGCACAGGCTCAGCACCATCATGCGTGCAGACAAGATCCTCGTGTTGTATGAAGGCGCGATCGTCGAGCAGGGCCGCCACGACGAACTCGTCTCGCGCAAGGGCATGTACTACCAACTCGTGCAAAAACAACTGAGCGCAGCATGAAGATACTCGACGATATCGAAGACCTGCCGGCCAGCCCCGCGACCTCGTACGCCGCCCTGCTGGAGAAGATCGAAATTCTCCGCTCGACGTTGCGCTGGTCGTCGCGCATGGAGCGCCCGGAAATCGAAAAGCTGCTCAGACAAGCGAGCGTGCTGCGCGACGACGTGATGCAGCTATCGCACAGGGAGCGTTTCGTACAGGCGGCGGTAGCCGAGCCGCAGCGTTTGCCCGGCTCAGCGCGCGAGCGCCGGGAGGCGTTGCTCGCGCGAAGCTTCATATTTGAAGGCACTTTCGGCGATAACCCGAAACTGCTGGAAGCGTTGGAGATTGCAGAAAAGGCGGCGCCGACCGATCTCCCCGTGCTGGTGGACGGGGAGAGCGGAACGGGCAAGGAGTTGATGGCGAAGGTGATTCATGCGAACGGATCACGCGCGGACAGGCCGTATATATCGGTGAATTGCGGCGCGATTCCTGACAACCTGCTGGAGTCCGAACTATTTGGTCACAGGAAGGGTGCGTTCACCGGGGCATCGAATGACCGGAAGGGAAAATTCGAGAGCGCGCATACCGGCACTATTTTTCTCGATGAAATCGGTGAGTTGCCCCTTGCGGGACAGGTCAAGCTCCTGCGTGTGCTTGAGGCCCATGAGATCCAGCGCGTGGGATCGGATGAACCCATTGCGGTGGATACGCGCATTGTGGCGGCGACGAATCGCAATCTGCGGCGCATGAGCGAGGAAGGGCGCTTTCGTGAGGACCTGTTCTATCGGCTCAGTGTGATCCATCTGACCTTGCCGCCGTTGCGCGAGCGGCGAGACGAGATTGCGCTGCTGCTGGCTTATTTCGGCGATGAAGCCGCGGCAACGCTAAAGCGCCAGCCGGTGAAGATGACGCTCAGGCTGCGCGAGTTCCTGCGGACCTACGACTATCCAGGCAACATCCGCGAGTTGCGCAACCTGGTCTACCGCATCGTCTGCCTCGCGCCGGAAACGGCCGACATTGAGCATCTTCCCGTCGATATCCGTCCGGGCAATTCGGCGTCGATGGTGAGCGGCATGGTTGCAAGCGCGGTGTCGCTCAGCGACGCCAAGCGCACGGCGAGCGATGAAGCGGAGCGCGCTTTTCTCGAGCGCGGCCTGCACGAGGTGGGCGGGACGGTCGCGGAATTGGCGCGACGCTTCGAGATGAACCGCTCGCATGTGCAGATGCTGCTGAAGAAGCACGGGCTGCATTCGAAGGATTTTCGCAACCATGCGGCTTCCGCTGCGCAGAAGGAGAAGGGCAGCTAGAGGGTCGGGTTTATCTGCGTTTTGTCGAGGCAGAAAATGTCCTCGGCTTGCGCCACGACGGCTGAGATGTTGTCGCGTCCGCCCCGCCGCAGTGCGAGTTCCAGCAGCCGCGCTACCGCTTGCTGGCAATCGCCGGTTGTCAGGACGCCGCCCATCTCTTCATCGCTTACCTCATTGCTCAGACCGTCGCTGCAGAGCAGGAAAATGTCACCGTCATGCAGATCGATACGGTCCGCATCGAGCTCAAGTGTTTCCATCGCGCCGACAGCACGCGTGATCAGGTGTTTCCCCGGATGATGCAGTGCCTCTTCCGGGCTGATCTGACCGCGCGCCTTTAGTTCTTCGACCTGGCTGTGATCGCGCGTCAGCTGTCGCAGGAAACCCTGGCGGCAAAGATAGAGCCGGCTGTCACCTGCCCACAGGTACCCGCAAGACCGTTCGCTCGCCAGCAGCAGGACCACCGTGCTGCCGATCCGGCGTACTTGGCGGCGGGCGGCCTCCGCGCGCAGGTCCACGTTGACCGCGAGGAGCCGCTCTCGCGCTTCGCGCATGCGCTCGTCTAGAGGGACGGGTTTGCCGGGAGCCGAGGAGCGCTTCAGCCGGTCGATCACCATCTGGCTCGCGACATCGCCCACTGCGTGGCCGCCCATGCCATCGGCGACGGCCCACAGACCGTGTTCGGGCATTTCGAGGCAGGCGTCTTCATTGATCTCGCGTACGAGACCTGTATCGGTGCGGGCAGCCGATGTCCATCGAAACTCACCGGTGTTGCTCACGAGACCTCCGATGTCTGCAGCGGCGCGCATGGGTGCGCCAAAGGGTTGCCGCGTTAGCGGCGAGACAGAACCGGTTGCTTCAGGCGTGCGTGGTGTGTGCTTTCTTGTGCCGCGGTCCGCTTCAGGCAGCGTGGTTGAGGCTGCGCTCGTTCGGGTTGACCGAGATGTTCGAATTCGAGCCGGTGTTATTCACGTTGGTGGTCTGGAACTGATTGATCATCTGATCAGCATAGAAGTTGTTATTCGTTTCGTACAGGTTCACGACCGGCCCCATCGAAGGCTGCGATTCAACGAAGGGCGTAATCCAGCCATACACCCAATTTCCAGGGCCGTTGCCGCCGTGGATGCAGGTCATCGCTGCACGATCGAGCGTGAGATCGCAGGGAATGTCTTCAATGGCGAGTGCAGTCATGGTGAGGCTCCGGTGGTCTTGCCTGGTTAGGGGACGTGGGTCTTGGACGTGCTTACTTATGCAAGGCGCATGCCGAAGGTGGGCTGCGCGAGTGCTTTTCTCGCCGTGCCTTTTCACAGGCGGGTTTGGGTCATGTGGTGTCGCGCAGCGGCTGCGCTTGTTCGGTTAGCTTGGTTGGGCTGAACCCAACAAGCCGGGCCGTTTAGTGGTCGCAATACCAACACTTGCGCATCGCTTTGTGCGGGAGCCGGCTTCACTCTTCATGGCTGATGCGAAGAGGAGGACGCCAAAGAACGAAGCAAGGAAAGCGCCGTTTCAGGTATGCATGCCTTGGTGATTTTGGTCTTCCTCTTCAGAGGGCGGTAGCCCGTTCGCCGGTTGCGCTTCGCTGGTTTTATAGCCTGGTGAGTGGTGCACAGGATCCAACACATCACTCGAAAAAGTGTTGGATCTCGCGTTGTCCTCACGCTGCCTTCAACGCTCTCATTTTCCTTTGTGCCTTGTCACACAAGGCTGTGCGTGCATTGGCCCGGTTGATGCAATGACTTGATCAACCGCCGGCTTACTTGCAACACCCCGGCTTCCACCCTCCCAGGAGAAACCGGTCATGTCGGGCAATCAATCATCCAGGCTTTGTGCTCGACTCGGCCGCTCAATTCCCGATGTCGCCATCGACTGCGAACCCGCTCCCGGTGCTCACCTCGTGACGCAACGCTCGGGTTACGAACATCACGGCATCTATGTCGGCAACGGCCGCGTCGTGCACTACGCCGGCTTCGCCGGCTCGCTGCATCGCGGTCCGATTGAAGAGACCACGCTCGAGCGCTTCGCCGCAGGGCGCGAGATTTGTATTCGTGTCCATGCGATGGCGATGTTTACCGGACAGGATGCCGTCCGCCGGGTTCGCTCAAGGCTGGGTGAAGACCGCTATCGGCTGCTTAGCAACAACTGCGAGCACCTGTGCGCGTGGGTGCTTTTCGGCGAGAACCGCAGTTCGCAAGTGGAGGCATGTCTTTCTCACCCAAGTCTTGCCTACCGCGTGGCAATAGCAATGCTCAAAGGCTGGATCAACGCGAGGGGCCATGACGACCTGCTCGCCGCATGAACCTGTTCGCTGTCACCATTCGAGGAGAAACATCATGAATACGCAACGTGATTCACTGCGCCGGATAGTCGAAAAATGGCTCGCGCCAACAGCCGGCGCACCGGTACGCGAGATCCGCCTGTGCCGCATGCCAGCGAATCATATTCGCTATGTCCGCGTGGAAGCGCTTCGGCCGACCGGCGTGCTGGCATTGCTCTTCTTCCGTCACGACGACGGATCGTGGCAAGTGTTTCCGCCCGAAGCCGCACGCATGACGATGAGCCCACGGCGCTTGGCAATGTGATGCGTGGCGTGTTAGCACCAAGAATCCAGAGAGCGGCGGCAAGTGTTTTCCCTGGGCTATTCTCTGGCGCTGCGGGTGCCGCTCGCGTTGCAATCTGTGATTGAGCGCCGTTTCGGCCATCCTGTTACGCAAGGCGCCAAGGACATACCCGATTTGAAATCGGTATCGTTAAAAATCTGATTGGAAAGGAATCGGCCGCTTCCTTAATATGCACTCGAATTCAGTATCGCAGAAGCAAGCGCGTGGCTTGATTTCAGATAGCATGAAGCCGCTGCTTTTACCAAAAAGCAGCGGCTTCGCTTAAGAATCCTCAGTCCTCGAACTTCTCAACTTCGTGTCGGCTCCCAAGCAACATGGCATCCGCGACATGTTGAAGCGGGCTGACATCGACATCGCTAGAACCGGTCGAGATCAACTCGAAGAATCGATCATATAGGCTTGGATATTCCCTCTCCCCTCCGATGTCCTGCACCTCCCCGTCGATCTTTAAAAACTTCCCGCCCTGAGCCAGATGCAAGATGCCGTCGCGGGTGGTCACTTCAATCTGCCACAACTCTTGCGGACCAAAACGCCAGTCGAATTCTGCCCGGATCGGCGTGCCAAGCGCGTCGCTGAAATCAAGGTTCGCGGCAATCGGATTGTGCCGGTTCGCCGGAACAAACAACTCCGCTGACTTCAGGAAAAATGCATGCGGCAAGATACGCGTGATGATGGATAACGCGTTGATACCCGGGTCGAATACACCCAGGCCGCCCGGTTGCCAGATCCACTCCTGACCCGGATGCCAGCGGCGCACATCTTCCTTCCACAGCACATTCACCGCCGTGATGGTTTTCCCAGCGAGCCACGCGCGCGCAACGTCAACGCCCGGCGCATGACGGGAATGCCACGACGCAAACAAGGTGCAATGATTTTGCTGCGCCAGCGCGGCTAGCACGCTAACTTCGGTCACGCTCGCACCCGGCGGTTTCTCGAGCATCACATGCTTACCGGCTTCAAGCGCTGCGCGCGCCTGGGAGAAACGGACTTGCGGCGGCGCGCACAACGACACGGCTTGCAAAAGCGGTTCTGCCGCCAGCATGTCCTCGACATTCTGATAATTGTGGACCCCGTCGATCCGGGCATTCCGGCTCGCCCCGGCAATGAGTTTGAACCCGGAATGACCAGCAATAGCGGGTAAATGTTGATCGCGAGCGATCTTGCCGACGCCGGCAATGCCTATCGCAACTTGCTCTGTCATGGTTGGACCTTAAAGGAAGCTTCGTTCATGTGATACGTGCAACGTGCCGGATTAATGCGAATGCCGCGGCACATCGGCACCTCGGCATCCTACGAGAAAATCGAAGTCGCAGCCTTGATCGGCTTGCAGGACATGATCAACGTACAGCTTTCTATACCCGCTTGTGTCCGCGGGTGCAACTGTCTGCACTTCAGCCCAATTAGCGAGACGGGCGGTGAGTTCCGCGTCGCTGACGTCAAGGTGCAGCGTTCCGCCAAGGCAGTCCAGTTCGATCCAGTCGCCTTCCTGCACTACCGCCAGCGGACCGCCGGCACGCGCTTCGGGCGCCACATGCAGCACCACCGTGCCATAGGCCGTGCCGCTCATGCGAGCGTCCGAGATCCGCACCATGTCGGTCACGCCTTGCGCCAGCAACTTGGGTGGCAAGCCCATATTGCCGACTTCCGCCATGCCCGGATAGCCCTTTGGTCCGCAGTTCTTCAGCACGAGAACAGAGTCGGCCGTCACATCCAGTTCGGGATCTCCAATGCGGGCCTTGTAGTCATCGAAGTTTTCAAACACGACCGCGCGGCCGCGATGCTTGAGCAATGACGCTGTCGCCGCCGACGGCTTGACCACCGCGCCATTGGGCGCGAGATTGCCGCGCACGATGCATAGGCCGCCATCAGGGACGAGGGGTTTGTCGAGCGGACGAATGACTTCTTCGTCGTAGATAGGCGCTTCTTTCGAGTTCTCCCATAACGAATGGCCATTCGCCGTCAGCGCATCGGGATGGGGCAGCAAGCCCGCTTCGCCCAGGCGCCGGATCACGCCAGGCAAGCCGCCCGCATAATAGAATTCCTCCATCAGGAAACGCCCCGATGGTTGCAGATCGACAAGCGTAGGGGTGCCGCGGCCAATGCGCGTCCAGTCATCGAGTTCGAGGTTCACGCCAATGCGCCCCGCGATGGCCTTCAAATGAATTGCCGCATTTGTCGATCCACCAATCGCCGCGTTCACGCGAATCGCGTTTTCGAAGGCCTCTTTTGTCAGGAGTTTCGAGAGCCGGACATCCTGCAACGCCATCTCCACAATGCGCATGCCCGACATGTGCGCGAGCACGTAACGCCTGGAATCCACGGCTGGAATTGCCGCGTTGTGGGGCAGCGTGACGCCAAGTGCCTCGGCCATGCAGGCCATGGTGGACGCCGTGCCCATGGTGTTGCACGTGCCGGCCGAGCGTGACATGCCCGCTTCCGCCGACATGAATTCGTGCAGCGTGATCTTGCCGGCCTTCACTTGCTCGCTAAGCTGCCAGACCACCGTGCCCGAGCCGATGTCGCGGCCATGATGTTTGCCGTTGAGCATCGGGCCACCACTCACTGCAATGGCCGGCACGTCGCAACTCGCGGCGCCCATCAACAACGCGGGCGTGGTTTTATCGCAGCCGACGAGCAGCACGACGGCATCGACTGGATTGCCCCGGATCGATTCCTCTACGTCCATGCTGGCGAGATTGCGTGTGAACATGGCGGTCGGGCGAAGGTTCGATTCGCCGTTTGAGAACACGGGGAATTCGACCGGGAATCCGCCCGCTTCGAATACGCCGCGCTTCACATGCTCGGCGAGTTTCCTGAAATGCGCGTTGCAGGGCGTGAGTTCAGACCACGTATTGCAAATGCCGATGATCGGCTTGCCCTGGAACTCGTGATCAGGAATGCCCTGGTTTTTCATCCAGCTTCGGTACATGAAACCGTTCTTGTCGGCTGTGCCGAACCATTGGGCGGAGCGCAGCGGGCGTTTTGCGTCTGACATCGATTTTTCCTTACTGTGTGCTATTCGTTTGCTATTTCAAGACTTTATTTGCACCAACGTGCGGTGCGTTCGAGACCTGTCTGGTGATTGCGCCATGCGCGCCGACTTATCCGTTTCATAGAACATGCAAGGGCGGTCCTTGGAGGACACATCAAGTCCGGGACCCCAGCGCAACGGGGTCAGCCTTGTTCGCAGCATCGTGTTGCCGCGCCGCATCTCGTCGCTTCAGCTTCGACCTCGCTCGTTCACCCGATGCCGTCCCATCCGATTTGCGCCGCGCCGCATGTCGTTCGATCACACGCTGCAACAGGCAGAACGCGCACAGAAGGGCTCCTATGACGATGCGGGTCCACCACGAGCTCAGCGTGCCGTCGAACGTGATGAGCGTCTGGATGGTCCCGAGAATGCCGACGCCGAAGACCGATCCAATCACATAACCCACCCCGCCCGTGAGCAAGGTTCCGCCGATGACCGTGGCGGCGATCGCATCGAGTTCCATGCCCTGGCCCTGCAAGCCATAGCCGGAGAGCACGTATAGCGTGAACACCACGCCGCCCAGCGCCGAACAGAAGCCGCTTAACGCATAGACGCCGACCTTCGTGCGTGCCACGGGCAGCCCCATCAGCAAGGCGGAACGTTCGTTGCCGCCGACTGCGTAGACGTTACGCCCGAAGCGCGTGAAGTGCGCGACGAAGATGGCGAGCAGCAGCGTCGCGATGGCGATCAGGCCGCCGGCCGTGAGCGATGCGCCGCGAATATCGATGTGAAAGCCCGACAGCGCATGAAAGCTCGGGTCGTTGATGGTGATCGACTGCGTGGTGATCAGGAAACACGCGCCGCGTGCGAGGAACATGCCCGCCAGCGTGACAATGAACGGCTGCAGTTTGAAGAAGTGGATCAGCGCGCCCATCGCTGCGCCGTACAACGCGCCCAGCATGAGCACGAGCGGCACGATCACCCATATCGGCCAATGCAGGTGTTCAGCGAATACGGCGCAGAGGATGGTGGTCAACGCGACGACCGATCCCACCGACAAGTCGATCCCGCCCGATACGATCACAAATGTCATGCCGATCGCGACGATCAGCAGGAACGCGTTGTCCACGAGCAAGCCAAGCAGCACCTGCAGCGAGAAAAATCCGGTGTACATCACCGAACCGAAGCCGAAAAGCGCGATGAATAACACGATGGTGACGACGATCGGCAGGGTGCGCGGATCGACCAGGCGGTCGAAAAGGTTCCTCATTTTACTGCCTCGGCAAGGGGCTTTTTCAGGGCGTAGGGAAAGGCGCGTTTCAGTTGCCGCATGATGACCGTGCGGGCAGTGGCCGACTGGATCACGCTCACTACCAGCACCACCGCTGCCTTCACGACGAGCGTGGCTTCAGGCGGCACACCGATGGAGTACGTGGTGTAGGTCAGCGTCTGGATGATCAATGCACCGAGCACGGTGCCCGCGAGGCTGAACCTTCCGCCGAGCAGCGACGTGCCGCCGAGCGTGACAGCAAGGATCGCATCGAGTTCGAGCAACAATCCGGCGTTGTTGCCATCAGCGCTGCGCACATTGGAGCTGATCAGAATGCCTGCGATAGCCGCCGTCAGTCCGGAGAAGGTATAGACGCCGAACACGATCGCACTGGAGCGCAAGCCGACCAGCTTCGTGGCCACCGGATTGATCCCGATCGCGCGGATGAACATACCGAGTGCGGTGCGATTCATGAGCAGCGCGGTCGCCGCGATTGCCCCGATCGCGACCCATACCGAACACGGAATGCGCGCCAGATAACCGCCGCCCACGATGAGGTATCCGGGTGCGCCGATCGGAATGATCTGGCCGCCCGTGAGCAGTTGCGCGACGCCGCGGCCGGCCACCATCAGGATCAGCGTGGCGATGATCGGCTGCATGCCGACGAACGCCACCAGCACGCCATTCCACATGCCGGCGAGCACACCCACTGCGAGTGCTGCGGCGAGTGCTTCACCGACCCGCGAAGGATCGTCGGCCAGGATGCTGGCGGCTGCCGCACCGGCGATTGCAACGACCGCGCCGACGGAAATATCAATGCCCCGTGTCGCAATCACAAGCGTCATGCCGAGCGAGACGAGCACGAGGGGGGCGGCACGATTAAGGATATCGACAGGCGCGCCGAACCAGTGGCCGTCGAGCACCGTGATTGCGAGGAAGTGCGCGTTCTGGCTCAGGTCGAGCAGGATCAGCAGCACGAGCGTGAGCACCGGCCATACGAGCGGATGTTGCAATGCGGCTTTGATCCGGTTCATCGGCTGCCTCCCGCAATGAGTCGATACACCTGATCTTCCGATGCCGCGTGCCCCTCGACCTCCGCCACCTTGCGCCGGTCGCGTAACACTGCAATCCGATGGCTTACGCGCACGACCTCGCTCACCTCGGAAGAGATGAAGACAATGGCGAGCCCTTTCGCACACAGCGCCAGCACACGATCCATGATTTCGAATTTGGCCGCGACGTCGATGCCGCGCGTGGGTTCATCGAGGATCAGCATCTTGGGTTCTGTCGCAAGCCAGCGCGCGAGCAGGACCTTCTGCTGGTTGCCGCCCGACAAAAGTCCGATCGGCTGTTCAGCGTCGGGTGCCTTGATGTCCAGGCGCTTGATATAGTCGTCCGCTATCTGGCGCTGTTTCGCCTTGCGTATGACGCGCCACCAGCCGCGTTGCACTTGCAGCGCGAGAATGATGTTCTCTCGTATGGAAAGATCCGCGACGATACCTTCCTTCTTCCGGTCCTCCGGGCAATACCCTATGCCGCGACGCACTGCATCGCGAGGAGAACGAAGCTTTACCGGCTTGCCGTCGATAGACATGGCGCCCGCGTCCGCCCGCTCCGCGCCGAACAGGAGGCGGGCGGTTTCGGTGCGGCCGGAACCGAGCAGGCCAGCGAGTCCGAGGATTTGCCCGGGCTGTACATCGATATCAACAGGATTCATCACACCGCGCCGGCCGCTGCCGCGCATTTCGAAGAACGGCGGGACAGCAGCCTTATGCGCGGGCGGCTCGTCGGCGGCGCGTTTCAGCCGCTCGGTCATCCGTTCATGGCCCACCATCTTCGAAACGAGCAGTTCCACCGGTAAATCGCGGGCGAGATATTGGCCTTCACGTTCACCGTTGCGCATGACCGTGATGCGATCCGATATCGCGTAGGTCTGCTCGAGAAAGTGAGTGACGAACAGGATCGCCATGCCCGATTGCTTGAGCGTGCGCAGCACGTCGAAGAGCCGCGCGACTTCGCCGTCGTCCAGGCTCGAGGTCGGTTCATCGAGGATCAGCACACGCGCATCCACCGAGACCGCGCGCGCGATTGCGACCATTTGCTGCACGGCGATCGGATAGGTATCGAGTGATTTGGTCACATCGAGGAAAACGTTCAGGTCGGCGAGCGCCGCTTCCGCCCGCGCATGAATGGTCTTCCAGTCGATAGCACCATGCCGTTTCGGCTGCCGCCCCGCGAACACGTTTTCCGCGACGGACAGATTCGGGCACAGGTTCACTTCCTGATAAAGCGTCCTGATTCCGGCTGCTTCCGCGTGGAGCGGGGTCGCGAAATTAACGACGTCGCCGCCCAGCCGTATCTCGCCTGCATCGTGGGTATGGACGCCGGTGAGTACGTTGATGAGGGTCGATTTGCCAGCGCCGTTCTGGCCCATCAGCGTATGGATTTCCCCGGGAAACAAACTGAAGTCCACGTTCTGCAACGCCTTGACGCCCGGGAACGACTTGGAGATGCCGATGGTTTCAAGAATGGGCGAGCCGGTCATGAACGAAGGCCGAAAAGGGAGGTTGAAAGTTCACCGCGAGTCCGCCGTTGCAGTGGTCATTGCTTTTTGGCGGACTCGCGCTTGCCACGGGTTCTCTCCGCGACCGCGATGGCTTGGTCGATGGCTCAGTACTTACGCTGCGGCAGCACTTGCGCTGCAACGCTCATCGGGAAAATGGTTTCTTCGGTCACGATGCGCTTGGGCAAGGTTTTGCCCGCCTTCACCTCTTTCACCGCCGTCATGAGTTGCGGTCCGAGCAGCGGACTGCATTCCACGTCGACATTGATCTTGCCCGCGACCATCGCTTCGAAGCCGCCCTTGGTGGCGTCGAACGAAACCACGGTCACGTCCTTGCCGGGTTTCACGCCGGCTTCTTCCATCGCCTGGATTGCCCCGAGCGCCATGTCGTCGTTATGGGCGTAGACCACGTTGATCTGCTTGCCGTAGGTCTTGATGAAGGCTTCCATGACCTGCTTGCCACCGGCGAGCGTGAAGTCGCCGCTTTGCGAAGCGATCACCTTGAACTTCGGATCGTTCTTGATCACTTCCAGCAGTCCGGCGCGACGATCGTTGGCGGGCGCTGAACCGACCGTGCCCTGCAACTCGGCAATGTTGATCGGACCGGCGTCGTTCTTGTAGTGGTCTTCGAGCCATTTGCCCGCGCGGTGGCCTTCTTCGAGGAAGTCCGAACCGATCATGGTCACGTACAGCGAGGTATCTTTAACGTCGATATTGCGGTCGGTGAGAATCACCGGAATCTTGGCGTTCTTAGCTTCGATCAGTACCGGTTCCCAGCCGGATTCGACGACCGGGGAGAACGCGATCACATCGACTTTCTGCGCAATATACGAGCGGATCGCCTTGATCTGGTTTTCCTGCTTTTGCTGGGCGTCGGAGAATTTCAGATTGATGCCGGCGTCTTTAGCCGCGCTTTTGACAGAAACGGTATTGGCCGTGCGCCAAGCGCTTTCCGCGCCGACCTGTGAGAAACCCAGGGTGATCTTGCTGTCATCTGCGTGGGCGCTCAGGCTTGCGCCCAGCAATAGCGCAGAACCAAGCAGCGCACCGATGGCTGCGCGTCGAGCATGTCTCATGTTTGTCTCCGATTGTTGTGTTTGTGTTCGGTACTGCCGTGCTTATCTGTTTTCGCGCGGTCGGGTGATTCAGGACGTACCGAAATGAAGCGTAACGCCGGGGTTCATGGCGGTCCAATCAGTTATTTCGTGTTTGTGATACCAGAATTGGTATGACGGAGGGGAATGATCGGCTCACTCGGGAAAGACCGTTCCGAGCAATTCCCTGGACGTCCAACTTGAATGAATCAGGCAGCACGAGCGGTGCATTCGTGAATGCCGTACGTCGCTCTCGGTCATCGTGAACCGCCAAAGAACGTGATCTGAAACCGCTGAACGAACTACAAAAATTCGTCCGCCAGATCTCAAGATTTCCAATCCTATGACGATATATAAGCAGCCAATTACACAATTAATTTTGAGGAATTTATGCTTCGTATCGTTATAGGCCTGCTGCTTGCCGGACTGCTTGCCGGATGCAACACAACTCTGCATGTCGAAAAGCCGGACTCCGCATCGGGCCTTTATGCAACGCATACGGTTCTCAAACCCACCGATGTCCGCGTCGCTGAAAAATTTGACCCCGCTTACACACAAATGATTTACCTGAAGGTCGACGCCGAACACCCGAACCCGCGCTTTGTGGATTTCTTTGTATCGGCTTTCAAGGAAATGCACACCTTCAAGCGGGTCGTGACAAAGGATGATTTGCAGGAAATGGTCATTGAACGCAATCTGGGTAGCAAGGTTCCGAGCGTGTCGGATCTTGTTGGACTCAATAACCTGAGTAAAGAAATCGGGCCATTCCTGATCGTTGAGTCCAATGCAGTGTTCAAGGGGGCTTACACTTTCGAGGGAACGCTAAAAGCCATTGATGCCAGCACCGGAAAGACGGTTCTGCTGATCGACATGAA
This sequence comes from Caballeronia sordidicola, assembly GCF_002220365.1. Classification (GTDB taxonomy): domain Bacteria; phylum Pseudomonadota; class Gammaproteobacteria; order Burkholderiales; family Burkholderiaceae; genus Caballeronia; species Caballeronia sordidicola_C. Next base: position 162,843 of record NZ_MTHB01000110.1, read on the forward strand.
CGCATTCAACATGGCAGGCCTGGACGATCCGCTGTTTCACCCGATGCTCAATGGATTTATCAACTGGACACGCAATCAGCCGGTGGCGCCGCAACAGCCGGCGACCGCGCAACAGACCAATCCTGCGAAGCAGCTCTGACCGGGAGTAAGCCACGGCTAGCTCACGCGTGCCGTGGCTCAAACCGGCTTACTGCTTCGCCAACTGACCGGAGGCGATCACCGAGTTGTCGGCTGCCTTGACGTGATAGACGATCGTCCGCTCGTATAGCGTCGTGCTGCCGGAAACGGGCAGGAAGGTGATCGCTGCGTTACCCGTGTAGGTCACCCCTGAACGCAACGTGCAGGAGGTCGTCGTGCCGCTCACGGTCATCGTGTAAAGGTTCTTGCTCGAGCCCGGCGTGGTCAGCGCCAGCGTGCCCGCGACACCGCAGCCGAGAAACGAGCCCGTGAAGCCGCCCGCATTGTCGACCGTCATGGTTGTCACGCTTTGTGTCCACGTACCCGCAACGCTCGATTGGTCGACCGCGAGTGCATTGGCCGGGTCGTAGTTCAAGGACAGGTTCACCGTGCTGTTATTCGCCACGTAGCTGCCAGTCAAGGTCTGGTTCGCTGTGAACGTTCCGCTTCCCAAGCTAGCCGGATAGCGAAAATTGCTCAAGGTCTCAAAGCCGCTTGTCAAGGTCCAGTTCGGCGCAGCGGTCGTCACCGTTCCGAAGAACATGGAGGTAACGAGAGAGAACAAAGCGTTCGTGTAAGAGATGTTGTTCGACGGGTCGATTAGGGCCGTCACCCGGGACGTGGACGATTGTTGCGTCCAGATACCTTCGAAACCATTGCCCGTGGCAGCAGTCGAGCCAGCCTGCGGGGCGCTCAGGCTGGGAAGTGCCTCGCCCGTCACGGCCGGTATTGATGCGCCACCCGGTGCCGATGCGGCCACTGGCGCCGACGCGACTGCAGGTGCGCTGGCTGAAGAGGCTGGTGCCGCCGCTTGTGCGTTCGACGTGCTGCCTCCTCCGCCTCCACCGCACGCGGCGAGCGCAAATGAACCCAACATGGAAATGATCAAAGGTAATCTTGTTTGCATGTGCATTATATTTTTTTGAATGCGGACTCTCGATTCCGCATTGGTTGATTGGGTTTGGATACTCCGTGCGCGCAATGGCGCCATCATGTAAACGGCTGTAAGACAAAAATCTTTAGGTGCTTACTAAAGAAATTCTCTTCACGGCCGTGGGGTAATGCGGGAATGGCAAACGTTTGGAGAAAGGGAAGCATTGCAGCCATTAGCTGCTTTCAAGCCAGCTGATCCGCGGTTGATTGCACGAGTGCGATCAACTCAAAAGACAAATAGGGTGATCCGCTGTCGACTGGTTGGAGTCTCGCGAGTCCGGCACTCCAGATTCAAGACCAGCTGCTGGAGCGCAGTGCGGTTTATATCGTACTGGTCGTTGAATTGACTTTCCGAAAGATCAGCGGGTGCCAAGCGACTGCTAATTGGGAAAAGGATTGGCAGGGTGCAAATAGCCAATACGAGTCTCAACGGTTTGCATCGTTCAGAGACGGCGGTAAATGCAGCCTGCTAGTCACGAGGATCACCGCTGCCAGCACGACGATTCCAGTGAGAATGCCCGATAGCCGCATTAGCGCGGGTATTGGATCGGCCGACCAATGGTGGTCTTGCACAAATACCATGATGAACGCGATAGTGAATTGCCGGCCGACATAGCTTGCTCCTTCTCGCCCCGTCTGCACGTGACATCCTGTCCACACGCCGACGGACAGCGCGAGCATGCACAGAATTGCCTGCCCCCGCATCAGGGGCAGTAGCGCCACACCCAGCGCGCCGGCCAGCAAGCAGCCGGCCACGCGGTGCACCATCTTTTCGATGACTGGCTGCTGCGCGCCGCCTGCCGGCAAGCTTGCCGGGAGTATCAGCACCGCAATCGCCGTGACCATCGCTTGCGCGAAACCAGGCAGATGCAAAACATAGGTAAGGGCGCCAAGGATTGCGATTGCCAGTGCGCCCTGCAAGCACAGCAGCCTGCGAGTCGGGAGCAAAGATTCCAGCGATGGCGACAGAGTTGAAGCAGAAGGCGCCTCGGATTCGGCGGCCGTTGCGAACACCGATGGCGGCCGGGTCTTCCCATACCACTTCGGTCCGAAGTGAAATACGCTCGCCACCAGCAGGCAAGCGAGCGTTCCAACCATGACCTCGGCGACTCGCAGCGCTGCAAACAATGCCGTCGATCGGACTGATAGGAGCCCATGCGCTTCGTAAGTCACCATCAATGCGGTCACTCCACCCAGAACCCAGGCGTAGGCTGACCTGGTCCCGTTGGCGTAGAACACCGCAACGCCGCCGATCGCTCCCAATGCGGGCACAAACAGCCACGGCCGGTCGCCGATCCAGGGCCCCACCAGGGTTCCAAGCGCGGCACCGATCAGCGTGCCCATCATGCGATGGACGGCGCGCTGCACGGAGCCGGCGAAACTCGTTTGCATGACCGCGAAACCGCTGATTGCTGCCCACCACGTGTCCGAAAGATGCAACGCGTTTGCGAGCGCGACCGACAGGGCGACCGAGAGCATCGCTTGCGTCCCGAACATCGCGCGTTCCCTTGACGGCTTCCAGGCCAGCAATTCACGTCCGAGCGACGACACAGCCGCCCGGCAGGTCTGGACAAGCGTGCCGACGAGCGTCATTCACGCCTCCGCGATTGCGTACGTGGAAGGCGGGGATCATCGTCCAGCGAATCCCGCAGGATCTGAATTGGCGCTAGCTGCCGCTGCATCGTACCGGCTCAGGCCCGCCAGGCCGGACCCCCGGGAAAGTCATGTTGATCGAGCGATGCCGCGTGCATTTCGATGCTGTAGCCGGGACGTTGCGGCGGCATGTAGCGGCCGTTGCGGATCACGACAGGATCGATGAAATGCTCATGCAGATGATCCACGTACTCGAGCACCCGGTTTTCCAGCGACGCCGACACGCAGATATAGTCGAACAGCGAAATGTGCTGGACGTACTCGCATAAACCCACACCGCCCGCGTGCGGACACACTGGCACGCCGAATTTGGCCGCCATCAGCAGGACCACGATCACCTCGTTCAGACCGCCCAGGCGGCAACTATCGACCTGACAGAAGTCGATTGCCTGCGCCTGCAGCAACTGCTTGAACATCACCCGGTTATGGCAGTGCTCGCCTGTCGCCACGCCAATTGGCCGAATCCGTTGGCGGATGGCCGCGTGGCCGAGGATGTCGTCGGGGCTCGTAGGTTCTTCGATCCACCATGGATCGAATTGCGCCAGGCGCCGCATGTTCGAGACCGCTTCATCGACATCCCATACCTGGTTCGCGTCCATCATCAGCTTGCGGTTTTCGCCGATTTCTTCGCGCAGGATGCGGGCCCGGCGCATATCTTCTTCGAGATTGCCGCCCACCTTCTGCTTGAAGTGCGTCCAGCCCTGCGCGACGCCCTCACGGGCGAGCCGGCGGATCTTGTCGTCGTCGTAGCCGAGCCAGCCGGCCGACGTCGTGTAGGCCGGATACCCGTGCGCCAGCATCTCCTTCACGCGCTCACCCCTCGTCTTTGCATGGCGGTGCAAAATGGCGATGGCTTCGTTCGGCGTGATCGCATCGGTCACGTAACGGAAGTCGAGGCAACGCACCAGCGCTTCGGGGCTCATGTCGACGAGCAGCTTCCACACCGGCTTGCCTTCCGATTTGGCCCACAGGTCCCAGGCCGCATTCACGACCGCCGCCGTCGCCAGATGAATCGCCCCCTTGTCTGGACCGATCCAGCGCAACTGGCTGTCTGAGGTCAGCGCGCGCCAGAAAGCGCCCATGTCCGCTGCAATGTCCTCGAGCGTTTTACCGACGACCAGCGGGGCAAGCGCGTGTACCGCACTCACGCAGATCTCGTTGCCGCGCCCGATGGTGAAGGTGAGGCCATGGCCCGTGAGTGTTTCAGGCGAATCTGTTTCGAGCGTCACGTAGGTGGCGGAGTAATCCGGCGCGGCGTTCATCGCGTCGGAGCCGTCGAGCGAGCGCGAGGTCGGAAACCGGATGTCCCGGACGGACAGCTTGGTGATCGTGGGCATCTGAACATGCTCCTCTTCGACAGCTATCGACTTGTACCTATGAACAACACGGGTCGTGGCGTCGAAAGAAGCCACGACCCTGCCTTTGACGGCGACGCTCAATCGTAGAGCACGGCGGCGATCTTGGGATCGTTAATGTTGCTCTTGTCGTACCAGTAGAAGCCCGTGTCGACTTTCTTGGGCAGCGTTTCGCCCTTTAGTGCCTTCACCGCAGAGTCGACGACGCATTTGCCGATACCGATCGGGTTCTGCGTAATGGCGCCGAACATCAGGCCCGAATTGATGTCGTCCTTCTGCTCCTTGCCGGAGTCATAGCCAATCAGGACGAGCTTTTTGCCTGATTCCTTGACGCCGATCGCGGCACCTTCCGCCGAGCCTTCATTCGAGCCGAAAATGCCCTTGAGATTGGGATTGGCCTGGATCATCGTCTTGGCAATTTCCGCTGACTTCAGATGGTCGCCGCCGCCATACTGGACTGACACGATCTTGATGTTCGGATGTTTCGCCTTCATCTCGTTCAGGAAGCCGTCTCGGCGATCAACACCGGTACGGCTGGTCTGGTCGTGCACGATCAGGCCGACCTCACCGGAATTGCCGATCGCCTCGGCCATCTTGTCGGCGGCGAGTGAGGCGGCGGCCAGGTTGTCCGTCGCGCAGGTTGTGAGCGCAATGTCGCTGTCGACGCCGGAGTCGAAGGCGATGACCGGTATTTTGGCGGCCTGCGCCCGCTTCAAGAGCGGAATGGCTGCTTTGCTGTCGAGCGCGGCAATGCCGATCGCCTGTGGCTTCTTCGCGAGCGCGGCCGAGAGCATGTCGATCTGCTTGTCGACCATGGCCTCGGTTTCCGGACCCTCGAAGGAGATCCTGACGTTCTGCGCCTTCGCCGACTGTTCCGCGCCGGCTTTGACGGCCTGCCAGAACTGGTGCTGGAAGCCTTTCGAAATAAGCGGGATGTAGGGTTCGTCCGCGCGCACAAGACTGGTCCCGCCAATGAGCGCGCCAACGCCGACTACGACACCGATGAGTCTTCTTTTCAACATGGTGGTTCTCCTCCTGAGGTGGGCTATCAGGCTTCAGCCGTTAGGGGAGCCTTGGCGCTCCCTTTTCTTGATCTTGTCTTGTGCAGTGTCCACTTTCGTCAGCTTCAGTCAGCTTTTCTTGCGCCGCAAAATATCGGCATAGACAGCGAGAATGATGATGAGACCCGTCACCACGATCTGCCATTCCTGAGCGACCGACATGATGCGCAGTCCGTTGGTCAGCACGCTCATGATGAAGGCGCCGATGATCGTGCCCAGGATCGTGCCCGAACCGCCGCTGAGCGAAGTCCCGCCAATGACCACGGCGGCGATCGCTTCGAGTTCGTAACCTTGGCCTAGCGCCGGCTGGGCCGAATTCAGCCGCGAGGCGATGAGCAACCCGGCGACGCCGCAAATTGCCCCGCTCAGGCCGTAAATCGCGATCTTCCATCGGTCGACATTCACGCCGGAAAGGCGCACCGCTTCTTCGTTGCTGCCGAGCGCAAAGGTGTAGCGGCCAAGCGCCGTGCGATTCAGCGTGATCGAACTCACCACCGCCAGGAAAAACAGGATCAGCACTGCGTTCGGAATGGGCAGGCTCGGGATCAAATAGCCGATCAGTGAATCCTGAGAGATCCTGTAGAAGTTCTCGGTGTCGCTGAAATAGATAGGCTTGTCGGCCGAGACGACGAGCGAAAGCCCTTTGAGCAGCAGCATCATGCCCAGGGTGGCAATGAACGGCGGTATCTTCATCTTCGCCGTGAGGGTGCCCGAAATGGTCCCGCAAAGCGCGCCCGTGCCAATCGCAGCAATCACGCCGATCGACATCGGCAAGTGCCAGTACGTCAGGAACACGCCGCAAATGACGGCCGTGAAAGTCATCAACGTGCCGACGGACAAATCGATGCCGCCGGTGATGATGACGAACGTGCAAGCGATCGCCAGAACGCCGTTGACCGCCGTCGCCTGCAGGATCCCGAGCATGTTGTCCATCTGCATGAAGGCGGGCGAGGCGAAGCTGAAAAAGGCCAGCAGCAGGACCAGGCTCCCGAAGGCGAGCAGCTTTTGCAAGGCGGTCGGCGAGAAGAGGCGGGCTCTCAGGGCGGACGCCCGTCCCCGATTACCCAGCGCCGAAGTATCCGATGGCAGTGTCATGAAACGAACCTCTCCTCTAGAGACTCATGCCGCTTTTAAGGTTTCACGCTGCGTCGCCAGTTGCATGATGCTCTCCTGCGTCGCCTCCGTGGCTGAGAGTTCGCCGGTAATGCGGCCCTCGCACATCACGACGATCCGGTCGCTCATGCGCAAGATCTCCGGCAGTTCGGAAGAGATCATCACGATCGCCTTGCCCTCGTCCGCGAGCGAGCGCAGGAGCTTGTAGATTTCGCTCTTGGCGCCGACGTCGATGCCGCGCGTCGGCTCGTCGAAGAAGAGCACATCGCAGTCGCGCTCGAGCCATTTGGCGATGACAATTTTCTGCTGATTGCCGCCGGAGAGGAGCCGCACTTCCTGCGTTGCAGAGGGCGTACGAATGGCGAGCAGACTGATGAAATGGGTGGCTGTCCGGCGTATCTGGGCGCGGCGCAAGAAAACGCTGAGCGACAGGAATTTGCGCAGGTTGGACATCACGATGTTCGATTCGACGTCCATTCCGGTTGCAAGGCCGAAGCGCTTGCGGTCTTCCGAGAGATAGCCGATACCGCGTGCCACCGCGTCGCTCGGCGTCCTGATCGTCACCTTCACGCCTTTCACCAGAATTTCGCCAGATTCGATCGGATCGGCGCCGAACACTGCTCGGGCAACCTCGGTTCGACCGGCGCCCATCAGGCCCGCGAAGCCCAATATCTCGCCTTTGCGCAGCGCGAAGCTCACGTCCCTGACCAGCGGGCCGGCGTTCAGATTCTTTACTTCGAGCGCGACTTCGCCTGTGCCTGCAACGCTACGAGAAGGCGCGGCGTCGGTCAAAGCTCGCCCCACCATCATCCCGATGATCGCTTCGACGCGGGTGTCGCGGGCGGTGACCGTGGCTACATATTCCCCGTCACGCAACACGGTGACGCGATCGGAAATCTGCTTCAGCTCGTCCATCTTGTGCGAGATATAGATGATGCCCACGCCCCGGCTCTTCAGTTCCCGGATGATGCGAAAGAGCTCGGCGATCTCGGCGTCGTTGAGCGCGGAGGTGGGCTCGTCCATGATCAGGACGCGCGAATCGAAGGACAAGGCCTTGGCGATCTCGACCATCTGCTGGCTGGCGACGGTGAGGGTGCCGACAATCGCGCGCGGGTCCAGATTTACATGCATGCGGGCAAGAATCTCGCGCGCTTGCGCGTTGAGCTTGTCTTCGTCGAGGAACAGGCCGAGGCGTCCGCGCGGTTCGCGGCCGATGAACATATTCTGGGCGACGCTCAGATGGTTCATCAACTGGAGTTCCTGATGAATGATGCAGACGCCCATCGCCTGCGCCTCGCGCGGGCTTGAGAAGTCGACGGGTTGGCCGTCATAGAGGATTTCGCCGGAATCCCGGGTGTAGACGCCAGCAAGGATTTTCATCAGCGTCGACTTGCCGGCACCATTCTCGCCCATGACCGTGTGGACTTCACCCGCCATCAGCTCGAACTGGATTTCGTGAAGCGCCCTTACGCCGGGAAAGCGCTTGCTGAGCCTTTTGACGGAAATGAGCGGGATCATGGAGTGGATTTACCGACAAGTGCGCGCCGGCCGCCTGCCTCATCGCGGGAGACGGGTCGAAAAAGCGCCGGGCGTCGGTACGCCGGGCGCCGCTGCGCCGGTCGCAGCCGGGTATGGCGGCGAAAAGCGCGGTGAAAAGCGCGGTGAAAAGCGCGGTGAAAAGCGCGGTGAAATTCGCGGTTCAACTCGCAACGAGAAGCCAGACACATTGCTGGGCCCCCAAGCCGATGTGCCACGATTCTACGACGCTGAACGGCGGCGGCTCAATGGTAGGCATTCCCTAGTGTCGGGAGCAAATGTGCCTTGCGCATCGACACGAGTTCGCGGCAATAACGCAGATTGGTATCAGCCACGCCGAAGCTGCGCTCAGCGACTCCATCGGAATACCGCCGCACTTGTTACTCCCGCCGTTCGATTTCCGGTGCCAGACTTGTCTCACAGCCAACAACCAGCGATGAGCAGCGAGCGCAGGCGCGCTTTAGTCGCGAAGCGCGGGAATTTGTCCCCACCAGGAGAGTGCAAAAACCATGACCCCATCAACCGAGAACGGACGGAAAGACGGACAGCCTGCCATGCATACACCACCGGTGGTGTCGTCGCAGGCGTGGAAGGCGGCGCGCGAGCAACTGCTCGTGAAGGAAAAGGCCCACACCCGCGCCCGTGACGCACTCGCCGCCGAGCGCCGGCGCATGCCGTGGATGGCCGTGGAGACGGCATACGCGTTCGAGGGGCCTGGGGGCAAGGCCAGCCTGCTCGACCTGTTCGACGGCCGGCGTCAGCTGATCGTCTACCGCGCCTTCTTCGAGCCGGGCGTGTTCGGCTGGCCCGAGCACGCCTGCCGGGGCTGCTCCATGGTGGCCGATCAGGTTGCCCACCTCGCGCACCTGAACGCCCGTGACACGACCCTCGTCTTCGTCTCGCGTGCGCCTCAGGCGGACATCGCGCGGCTGAAGGCGCAGATGGGCTGGGAGATGCCGTGGTTCACCCTCACGGACAGCTTCGACGCTGACTTCAGCGTGGACGAGTGGCACGGCACGAACGTGTTTTACCGCGACGGCGACCGCGTGTTCCGCACCTACTTCATCAACAGCCGTGGCGACGAGCAGATGGGGAGCACCTGGAACTACCTCGACATTACGCCGCTTGGCCGCCAGGAGGCTTGGGAGGACTCACCGGAGGGCTACCCTCAAACCCCGACCTACAAGTGGTGGAACTGGCACGACGGCTACGTGGCAGACGCCGCGCCCGACAAGAAGTGGGTCGAGGTATCGGACGCCGGAGAGGCGGTGTTCCGAGACCAGGACGCGAGCACGAAGCCATGACCATGAGCCAGGCCGGTTTCGGCGTCATGCCGCTGGTACGGTCGCTCCCACCTGCTGGTACACCGCCGTCTCGAAGCCAATGAGCGTCTCGACGACAGGCATGTCGAAAAAAGGCAGCAGCTGCGTCATCAGCACCCCGCCGATGCCCTTGGAGCGGTCGATCCAATAGTAGGAATTGAAAACGCCGGCCCAGTCGGCGGTGCCGTTGCTGCGCATGCCCGGCACGTCGTCGAGCGTGAGGTGAAAACCCAGCCCCCAGCCCTGCGGCACTGGCGCTGCGGGCACGTCGTTGGACAGTTCGGGCATCGCGGACTTCAGCAGCTCGGGGAGCTCGATTCTCCCGAGGTGGTTCTGCAACGCCATCTGCACGGTCGCCGGTTCGAGGATGCCGGCACCGTCGTCGAGCCATGCCTGCACGAAGCGGCCGTAGTCCTGCACCGTTCCGTAAGACCCGTGGCCGGCAGCGTCCCATTCGGAAGTTGGCGGCAGATCGACTGTTGAAGGCGCGAGCGTGCCGTCGGTCTGGCGCTGCATCACGCGCAGCAGCTGGCCGCGCTGCCCGGCGCTGGGCGTGAATGTCGAGTCGGTCATTCCGAGCGGCCCGTACACGTGCTGCTGGAGGTAGCTGCCCAAACTCTGTCCCGATAGCTTCTCGACAATGAGCCCGAGCCAGTCGGTGTTGGTGCCGTACTCCCAGACAGTGCCGGGATCGTTGACGAGCGGCACCGAGAGACTGCTCTTCAGTCCCGTGAGCGGGTGGGGCTCACCCGTGAGCTGGTGGTAGCGCATCAACTTCTCGTTGAGGAAGAAGTAGCCCAGTCCGGCCGAGTGAGTCATCAGTTGGCGCACTGTGGCGTGGCTGGCAGGCGCGCGCAAGCGTGGCTTGTCGCCGTCGAAGCCGTCCAGCACCTGCAACTGACCGAACGCCGGCAAAATCGATTCGACGGTGGCATCAAGACTCAGCAGCCCCTTCTCCACGAACTGCAGTGCGGCCGTGGTGGCAACCGCCTTCGTCATCGAGGCGTTGCGGAACATCGTGCGTTGGCTTGCCTCGCCGGCGGCGTGATGGAACAGCGGGCCGCTGCGGTCAACTACTACTGCCGCAATGCCGTGAACAGCGCCCTTCGAGACAGCGTCGTCCAGCAGCGCCTTGATGGCAGAACCGTCAAAAGTCATGGTTGTCTCCTGCGTTCGTGATTGAGGATCCGTACGGGGCATCGCCGCTGGTACGGGCCGTGCCATTTTGCGCCAACGAGCTGGACAAAGCAGACGATGGATGAACTGCGCATTTTGGTGATGGGTTGGCTTGCGGTGCCAGCGTCTACAGCCAGCCGTCGGCAATCAGGAAGATAGCGCATGTTTTTTGCTTAAGCGATGGAGCGAAGGGGCATATGGCAAGAGCAACGTGCAGCATGGCTGGCGATAAGCCCGCCACGCGAGGGCGGCTGCCCGGCCGGTGAGCGTGGGAGGATCTATGCAAGGAAGCAATGACCGGGTACGCGCTGCAATTCTTGCCGTGGTGGTGTTGCTGCTTGCCTCATGCGGCGGAGGTGGAAGTGGCTCGAGTGGTGCGCCCAACCCGCCGGGCGGCATTGATCTGCAGGTTGTCTCGTTCGGCGACAGTTTGTCGGACGTCGGGACCTACGCGCCGATCGCCAGCGCGGTCGGCGGAGGGCGGTTCACGACCAATCCGGGCCAAGTGTGGACTCAGGACGTTGCGCAATACTACGGAGATAAGCTCACCGCTGCGTTCACGATCGACATCACTCATGAATTGAGTGCGCAAGGTGGCCTCGGCTATGCGGAGGGCGGGGCCACGGTGGCAACGCCGGCAAACCAGTACGACTTTCTCACCGACGTGATCGGCAATATTGAAATGCCCGTGAATCAGCAGGTGTCGAGCTATCTGGCTTCTCACGGCAGCTTCAACTCGGGTCAACTGGTGCTGGTCTGGGCTGGCGCTAACGACGTGCTCCGCGCCGGGTCGCTGCCGGCCGCGGCGCCGACCGTGCAGACGGCGGCAACCACCTTGGCTCAAGTTGTCGGACAGATTGTCCAGGGCGGCGCCACTCATGTCGTAGTGGTCAATGTCCCGAACATCGGACTGACGCCCAAGGGCATTACTTCGTCCGACGGCGGGGCAAACCTGACTCAGTTATCGCAACTGTTCAACAATGACCTGAACGCTGCCTTGCAGGCCGATGGCCTTCAAGGCAAGGTGATCCAGATCGATGCTTATACATGGGCGGATCAGATCATTGCGAACTTTCAGGCGAATGGCTTTGCCGTGTCCAACACCAGCACCGCCTGCGACCCTTCGAAAACGCCCGATGACACGTCGTTGCTGTGCTCGCCGGCTACCTACGCAACGCCCAATGCCGACCAGACGTACATCTTCGCCGACGACATTCATCCGACAACGCGTCTGCATGCGCTGTTCGCTCAGTTCGTGGAGCAGCAGGTCGCCGCGAGCGGTCTTGGTCATTGATCCTCGGAAATGACGACTTGCCGACTCAATTGTCGGGCACTCATATGTCCGGTCCGACTTCGTCTTGCTATCGCGTCGATCAAGAGCGTTCCTGGACGCCGTGAACACGAGGTAGTTCGCAAACTTGCTCTCGCCGAAACGGCGGCAAGCACCCCTCGCTAAACCTCGAATCCGGCGGGACATGGCGGTCTTACGCTGCGAAACATCGTCCAACCGAGCAGCGACTTCGTGCAGTGCTTCACTTGAGCATTGATACTTCCACAGAACGCTCGCGTGTACAGCAACGACGAACCTGCGATGGCGCTTATGGGGCGTGGGATCGGGTGTTTGGCTTGTGCCCTCAGGCATCCCCATCAGGGTTAACCCATTCGAAACTGTGCGACAACTTACCTACAGTTCTTGCATCCCAGCTTGTTTCAAACGCGCAGGCATTTCTGCCTAGGGGCGTCTGGCGGTGTGTGCGCAGTTCCACGAACGCAAAGGAGATGACAGATGGAAATCCGCGATCCTTCCCCCGGCCTCTACAACGACGATCTCGCGCCCGCCAGGGAGCGCAACTGGGGTGCCTTCAGCATCTTCAACGTGTGGACCTCCGACGTGCACAGCCTTTGGGGCTACTACCTCGCCGCGAGCCTGTTCCTTCTGTGCGGCAGCTTTATCAACTTTGTGCTGGCGATCGGGATCGGCTCGCTGGTGATCTTCGCGCTGATGAACCTGATCGGCTACGCTGGCGAGAAGACCGGCGTGCCTTACCCCGTGCTGGCGCGCGCCTCCTTTGGCGTGTGGGGGGCGAACCTGGCGGCGCTGGTGCGCGCCGTGGTGGCCTGCTTCTGGTATGGCGCGCAGACAGCAGCAGCTTCGAGCGCGATGGTCGCGCTGCTGATCCGCAACGACAGCCTGATGGACTTTCACAAGGGCACGCACTTCCTGGGCCACTCGGGACTGGAGGTGATCTGCTACGTGGTCATCTGGGCCCTGCAGTTGCTCATCATCCAGAAGGGCATGGAGACGGTCCGCAAATTCCAGGATTGGGCCGGTCCGGCGGTGTGGGTCGCGATGCTGATCCTGGCCATCGGCCTGTGCGTCAAGGCCGGTGGCTTTTCATTCAGCAGTGGCATTCCGATGGACGTGCTACTCGATAAGACCAAGGACGCCGGCGTCAGTGGTGAGCCCGGCTCGTTCTGGGCGCTGATGGCAGTGGGCGCGACCTGGATCACCTACTTCGCGGCGCTATACCTGAACTTTTGCGACTTCTCGCGCTACGCGAAAAACCGCAGCGCAGTGAAGAAAGGCAATTTGTGGGGACTGCCGGTCAACCTGATCGCGTTCTCGCTGGTCGCGGGCGTCACCACCATCGCCGCCTTCAAGGTGTACGGCGAAGTGATGCTGCACCCCGAACAGATCTCGGCGAAGTTCGACAGTTGGGTGCTGGCACTCATCGCGGCGCTGACTTTTGCAGTCGCCACGCTGGGCATTAACGTGGTGGCCAATTTCGTCTCGGCCGCGTTCGACATCTCCAACACGTTCCCCAAGCAGATCAGCTTCAAGAGGGGCGGCTATATTGCCGCGGCCATCGCCCTGGTGCTCTACCCGTTCGCGCCGTGGGAAGGCAACGCCGCGCACTTCGTCAACGCCATAGGCGCCACGATGGGCCCGCTGCTGGGGATCATCCTGGTGGACTACTATCTAGTGGCCAAGGGCAACATCAACGTCGCGGAGCTCTATCAGGAGCACGGCGAGTACCGCTACGAAGGCGGCTGGAATATCAACGCGGTGGTCGCCGCGGCGGTCGGCAGCGTGTTTTCGACCTTCTTGCCCAACTTCACCAACCTGCTGCCGGCCTGGTGGAATACCTATGGCTGGTTCTTCGGGGTGGCGATCGGCGGCGGCATGTATCTGATCATGGCAACGCTGCGGCCACGTACCGCGATCGCGGCGACCCGCGCTTGATGGATTGTTCGGGCCGTCCGGCTTTCCAGTTAAGAGACATTCGCGGCTCCGCACTCCACAGCCAGACGGAGTTCATAGCTTTAAGCCAGGCGTCGTGTAGCAACCAGGCCTTCAACTACACGGTCGGCGAAAGCGATTCGATGATTCGGCACTCGGCGACTGTGCCGCAGCTGCATTGATCAATCAAACTGTCCAGTTCGACCTTCAGCGCTTGGAGATCAGCTATCTTTCGCTCGACGTCGCGGCGGTGCTCATTGGCGATCGCGTCGATCGCAGCACACGACTGCGTTCGGTCATCTGCGACCGACAAAAGCTCGCGCACCTGGTCGAGTGAGAAGCCCAACTCTCGAGCCCGCCGGATGAACCCCAGCCGGTTGAGGTGGGAGATATCGTAGGCGCGATAGTTGCCGCCTGTGCGTTCAGGTTGCGGTAACACACCGATCTTTTCATAAAACCGGATCGTTTCTACCTTCGCGCCTGTCTGTTTTGCCAGATGACCAATCGTCAAAACCGATGAATCCATTCCTTGACCCTCTAGTTACTACAGGGTCTATGCTAGTGCTCAATATGAAGTTCGTCGAGGTTACCCAATGGCAAGTCCGAGCACTTTTAAACTTCGGATCGAGGGAATGGATTGCGGAGCCTGCGCGGTCAAGATCGAGAACGCAATGAAGCGACTGCCGGGCGTCAGTGATATCAACGTGAGTTACGCTCAGGAGAGCCTGAGCCTTACGCTCGACGGAGATCGTACGTCGCCGGAAAGCATTGAGACCAGGATCAAGGCGCTTGGCTTTACCCCGTTATCGAACGCACAACGTAAATCCTCGGCGGCAGCGGACGCAGATGAGCCCAACGCGCCGACATGGTGGCGTACCCGGAAAGGGCGACTTGCGCTGTTCACGGGTGCGATGTTCGCGACCGCGTTCGCATTGGCCCAAATCGACCCGCAGGTAGGGCAATGGGCGTATTCGATCGCGGCGCTGGTCAGTATTGTTCCGGTGTTAAAGCGGGTCTATGCGGGTGCAATTTCCGGTACCCCGTTCAGCATCGAGACGCTCATGTCGGTGGCGGCGCTCGGTGCTGTTGCAATCGGTGCGGCGCAAGAGGCTGCCGTTGTCATCTTTCTGTTCGCGGTCGGCGAATTGCTCGAAACGATTGCGGCCGGCCGGGCGCGCAGCGCGATCGAATCATTAATGAACCTGACGCCTCGCGAGGCACTGCGCGACCGGGATGGCAAGCTCGAAAAAGTATCGGCTGAAGACTTGCTGGTCGGAGACATTGTGATCGTGCGCCCTGGCGATCGTGTGCCGTCTGACGGCCGAGTGATCGACGGAATATCCCAAGTAGATGAGGCACCGATAACGGGTGAGTCCGTACCGGTGCCCAAAGAAGCTGGAGCACGCGTGTTCGCCGGCAGCATCAACGCGAATGGAGAGTTGCGAGTCGAGATTACACGCATTGCTGCTGATAACAAGATCGCCCGCATTATTCAAATGGTTGAGGAGGCACAGGGATCGAAAGCCCCGACAGCCCGACTGATCGATCGCTTCAGCGCAAAGTACACGCCGGGCGCAATGCTGTTTGCGCTTCTGGTCGCCGTGGTGCCACCCCTCGCTTTCGACGGAGACTGGGTGACTTGGATCTATCGGGGTCTCGCAACGCTATTGATCGCTTGTCCTTGCGCGCTCGTCATCTCCACGCCTGCCGCAATCGCATCCGGCCTAGCGGCCGGAGCCAGGCTCGGTTTGCTGATCAAAGGTGGCGCAGCGCTTGAAACACTCGGCAAAGTGAAAACGGTCGCATTCGATAAAACGGGAACCCTCACCCAGGGTCGCCCGCGGGTGACCGACATTGTGCCGATTGAGGGTGATGAGGAGACTGTTCTCGCAAGAGCGGCGGCGGTTGAGCGCAAAACAAACCATCCACTTGGGATCGCCATCGTCGAAGCAGCGATGGCGCGCGGGCTTGCGCTTCCTTCGAGCTTCGGGGGTGCAATGGCGACACCGGGCAAGGCTGTGACCGTACGATTGAAGGATGGCTTTGCCTCCGTCGGGTCGCCGCGATACGCAGCGGAGCATGCATCGTTAGATGACCGAGTGGCGCACTCCATTGCCCAGTTGGAGGACCAAGGAAAAACCGTCGTCGTGCTGCTTTCGGGCAAGCGAGTGGATGCGCTTATCGCGTTACGGGATGAGCCGCGGGATGACGCGGTCATGGCGGTTGCGAGATTGAAGTCGATGGGCATCGCTACCGTCATGCTGACTGGGGATAACCAGCGAACAGCGAACGCGATCGGTGCAACGATTGGAATCAGCGCGAAAGCAGCGCTGTTGCCCGATGAAAAACTCGCGGAAATCGCTTTGTTGAAGAAGGCAGGGCCTGTCGCCATGGTCGGCGACGGCATCAACGACGCGCCCGCACTCGCGGCCGCATCGGTCGGTGTGGCCATGGGTGGAGGAACCGAGGTGGCGCTCGAGACTGCCGAAGTCGCCTTGCTCCGCAATCGCGTCATGGGTGTGGCCGATCTTATCGAATTGTCCAAGGCGACCCTCGGAAACATCTGGCAGAACATTGGGCTGGCGCTGGGGCTCAAAGCGATTTTTCTTGCCACGACGGTATTGGGTGTGACCACCTTGTGGATGGCGATTCTCGCGGACACGGGTGCAACTGTTCTTGTGACCGCCAATGCGTTGCGCTTGCTCCGTCACGGTCGCTCGCAGCAGGCACGCTAGGCTCGCATCGGAAGGTCGAATTTGGCGGGCGGCCGCGCTTCGTACATCGATGCTCTTTGCTCGCGCATCGAGCATCCGATTCTCTGTCCGACGCTTGGCGATGGCCGTTGTAAGATGCGCGCACAATTCTCCCAGGATGGCAGTTTATGGACGCTCCTCCGGTCATAGCGCCGCGCTCCGGCCGATTACTCGATGTGTTCGATGTTCTGAAAGCTTTTCTGAAGTTGGGTCTGACGTCGTTCGGGGGGCCGATCGCCCATCTCGGGTATTTCCGTCGTGAGTTCGTCGAGCGGCGTCGCTGGCTCGACGACGAGGCCTACACCGATCTGGTGGCGCTGTGTCAATTTCTGCCGGGCCCCGCCAGCAGTCAAGTGGGATTTTCCATCGGCCTGATGCGGGCGGGCTGGCTCGGCGGTTTAGCTGCCTGGTGTGGTTTCACGTTGCCGTCCGTGCTGTTGCTCATCGGCTTTGCTGCGGTCGCCCCCGACCTCGGCAGTGCCGCTGGGCAAGGCCTGATCCACGGCCTAAAGCTAGTGGCTGTCGCGGTGGTCGCGCAAGCAGTGTGGGATATGGCACGGCGCTTGTGCCCGGATCGCCAGCGGGCGGCCATCGCCCTTATCGCAATCGGTGTGCTTGCCGTTTTGACAACGGTATATGCACAGTTGTTGGTCATAGCACTCGGAGCGCTGCTCGGCGTCGTCTTTTGCAGATCGGAAGGCGCGCAAAGAGGTCACGAGCCGCAGCCGGTGGTTGCGACATTGCGCGTCTCACGCGTGGTCGGGTGGGGCGCGCTCGCGCTTTTTTTCGTTCTTCTATTCGGACTTCCGGCCCTGCTCACTCTGCAGCATGCGCGCAGCATTCAGATGTTCGACGCTTTCTACCGTTCAGGCGCGCTTGTGTTCGGCGGCGGCCACGTCGTCTTGCCTTTACTGCAGCAGCGAACGGTCGCCACGGGATGGGTTGCGTCTAGCGATTTTCTAGCCGGCTATGGTGCGGCTCAAGCTGCACCGGGGCCGCTGTTCACCTTCGCAGCGTTTCTCGGGTGGATGATGTCTGAAGCACCGCATCGGTGGGCGGGCGCCGCGCTAGCCACAGTCGGTATCTTTCTGCCTGGTCTTCTACTAGTGATCGCCGCACTTCCTCACTGGCAAGCACTGCGCTCGCGCCCTGCCACGGCGGCGATGCTGAGCGGCGTGAACGCGGCGGTCGTCGGCTTGCTGGCTGCAGCGCTCTATACGCCGGTATGGACAAGTGCGGTTCTTTCAAGCGTTGACTTTGCGATCTCAGCAGTCTGTTTTCTACTGCTGACGCGTTGGAAGGTCCCGCCGCTTGTCGTGGTCGTCCTGTGTGCATTCGCTGGAATTGCCGAGTTCGCCTTGCGCTGAGCGGATACCCATTCGATGAAGCTCTCCGAGCACGTTTGTTATTGTCAACAATTCAGCTCTGTTGGTCGAATAACCGATTCTGGCCGGCTCGCGACTGTAGCGTTCGGCCCATCCGCGAATTAATCGTGGATCAGTGGTTACCGTTCCAACGAGTGTTGTCCGGCAGAACCGACGATGGGTGATCGACAAACCCAGACTTCAACGGGGCCCGGCAGCCTCGGTCGATCATTCATTCACGCGTTGCGTGGGCTACATTGCTTGCGCTGTCGCTTTTCGCGGTACATGGCTGCATCTGCCAACTCTAACGCTTGATCGACCGACATAAATCTGACGGCAATTACACCAGCGCTCACGCCCGCATATTCCACGGCGCTGCCACCGAGGGCGTAGAGACCGCGAGTTATCTCTGAAGCACGTTTCTGCAATTGGTCCGCTGCGCCGTGCGCCTTCTTTGCAGCGGCCGGGCCAGGACCAACCAAGGCGAATTCATCACCACCAACGCGTGCCAGCATGTCAGTGTCGCGCGTAATTCCAGCAAGGCGCTGTGCACATTCGCTCAGGAAGTGATCACCGGCTACGTGCCCATATGAATCGTTAATGCCCTTGAAGTCGTCGAGGTCGAAGATTCCGACGATGACATACGATCCGTCCCTCGCCGCGCGCGCCAATAGCCTGCCGAGCTCGCCGTGTAGAGCCCGCCTGTTAGGCAGACCGGTGAGGGAGTCGGTCAACGCGAAGTTTGCGAGGTATTCATTCGACCGCTTCAACTCCCCTAGCAATCGCTCTCGCTCAACGTGCTGGCTGATCAGCTTCGAAAATATGTTCAAGGCGCTTAGTGCTTGCGGACCGAGCGTCTGGCTACGCTTGCTTGCCCCACATAACGTACCGATCACCGAGCCATTGCTGGCGCGAACGGCCGCACTAACATATGTCTCGATCCCGAGATCCCTCGCAGCTTGCGAATCGCCCCAAATCTCGCTCACGTTGGACGTAAAACGGCGTCCTTCTTCTATGCAACGCTTGCATAGCGTATCGGACCATGGAACGGTCAGTCCTTCCGGTATAAAAAGTTCGCCAGCGTTCCTCGCATAGTCGACGCACTGCACCCCTGCCTCTTCATCGATCGAGGTCAGGTACAAGGACTCAAGGCCGCTGATCAGTTCGAGCATTTCCAGCAACGGCCTTGCGAGTTGCTCCAGACTCTCGGCTGATGCGACCGACTCCGACAAGCGTTCAAGCATCAACTCCATGTGGACCTCTGTTTGTCTGCATTACACTTTCTATTCAGGCTCGTTCGCGGTCAGTATCGACGCGACTCCTCCGCCAGAATTTCTCGGCAGGCTCAGCGCACTGAGTCGACTTAGTATATTTGAATGCAGGCATTCCAGACCAGAACGCCTCGATTGTCGGCGATCCGAGCGGCGGAGTTGAACATCTCAAACTGGGCGGCCACCGTCTGTCTAAGAGGGAAGCGGCCCTGGAGGTACGCCGCGTTATGCAAGGTTGAGATCAACCTCTTCGCCAAGACGACGGCCCGAACGAATCCCAAAGCAGTAACACACGATCAAAAAGCGAATCATGAGCTCGGGGTCGATGAAAGGATCAGATACCACGTACGACTGTAGTGAGGCGTCAATGCCCTCGTAAGCCGGTACGCTCAACGTACCGGTCGACCTGGCGCAACAGATGTGCTTGCGGCACGTGATGACCAAATGGACCGGCTCACACCGAGATTGAACGGGCGCAATGACTCGGTTGGTGTTGCTTGATCCCGAGCGCTTCGACATCGGGCCTTGCTACCGGCCCGTTTCACACACAAGAAATCGAATACGCCCGGAGTGGCTCGTGACAGGCTCTCGGAGAGGTAAAGGACGTGTTGTCGTGTCCCGTCAGCCGCGGTTACGGTTGTAGACATCAAGAAACACCGCCGCCAACAAGACCGTCCCCTTGATCACTTGCTGGTAATCAATGCCAATGCCCATGATCGACATGCCGTTGTTCATCACGCCCATGATGAAAGCGCCGATCACCGCGCCCACCACCTTGCCCACGCCCCCGGAGGCCGATGCTCCGCCGATGAAACAGGCCGCGATCACATCTAGCTCGAAGCCGAGGCCAGCCTTCGGCGTTGCCGTGTTCAGGCGTGCCGCGAAAATCAGACCCGCCACTGCCGCCAATACTCCCATGTTCACAAAGGTCAGGAAAGACAGACGCGCGGTGTTCACGCCCGACAGACGCGTCGCCTTCTCGTTGCCGCCCAGCGCATAGATACGGCGACCGATCGTCGTGCGATTGGTCACAAACTGGTAAATCAGGATCAGTACGGCCATCAGGATCAACACGTCGGGCAAGCCCTTGTACGTGGAAAGCAGCCAGCACAAGTACGTGACAGCTCCCGCGAACAACACGTTTTTCAGTGCGAAGAAGGCGACCGGTTCGACGTCCATATCGTGTGCCTGTGCCTTGCGGCGCTTGCGCACCTCCGCCGCGACCAGCCCCAGCGCCAGGATGATGCCCACGATCAGGGACAGCACCCGGAAGTCCGTGCCGCCGAACGGATCAGGCAGAAAGCCCGTGCTGATCCGCTGAAATCGCAGCGGGAACGGCCCGACCGATTGGCCTTGCAACAGCGCGAGTGCAAGCCCCTTGAAAATAAGCATCCCTGCCAGCGTCACGATAAACGACGGAATGCGCGCGTAAGCCACGAACCAGCCCTGCGCCGCACCAATCAACGCTCCCACCAGAAGCGCCACGATGATCGTCGGCACCACGGGCCATGAGTACTGCACGATCAGCACCGCGGCCAGGCCGCCGATAAAGCCGCTGACCGATCCGACGGACAGATCGATATAGCCGGCCACGATCACGAGCAGCATGCCCAGCGCCATCACAATGATGTAGCTGTTCTGCAAAACCAGATTGGTGATGTTCAACGGCTGCATCAGCACGCCGTCGGTCTGGTACTGGAAGAACCCCATGATGACGACCAACGACAGCAGCAGGCCGTAGTCGCGCAGATTGTTCTTGAGAAAGCCGAGTTTCATGAAATGGCCTTGGTTCGATGTAGATAGGTCACGCATGACCGGCGTTCACAATGGCGCGCATGATACGTTCTTGGCTCGCTTCGTTTCGATCGAGCTCGACCACGAGCCGACCTTCGTTCATCACGTAGATGCGGTCGCACATCCCAAGCAGCTCCGACATTTCGGAAGAAATCATCAGAATTCCTTCGCCCTTGCGCGCCAGCTCGTCGATGATGGTGTAGATCTCGTATTTGGCCCCGACATCGATACCCCGCGTGGGTTCATCGAGAATCAGCAGACGCGGCTTGGTAAACAGCCACTTGCTCAGCACGACCTTCTGCTGATTGCCGCCCGAGAGATTGACCACCCGTTGCTGGATGCCCGAACTGCGGATGCGCAACGATTCGCGATACTGCTGCGCAACCTTTGCCTCGGCGTGTTCATCGATCACACCGTGATCCGACACTTCGGCGAGGTTGGCGAGCGACACGTTTTTGCGGATTTCCTGCTCGAGGATCAGGCCATACCCCTTGCGATCCTCGGTCACATAGGCAATGCCATGCTTGATGGCGCGGCCGATGGTCGATACATCCACTGTCTGGCCGTCGATCAGCACCTGTCCGCTGATCCGCCGGCCATACGAGCGCCCGAAGATACTCATGGCCAGTTCGGTGCGGCCCGATCCCATCAGTCCGGCGATGCCGACCACTTCGCCCTTGCGCACGTTCAGGTCGATGCCCTTGATGACCTCGCGCTCCGAATACTGTTCGTGAAACACGTGCCAGTCGCGGACTTCGAAGATCACGTCGCCGATCTGCGGCTCGCGCTGCGGATAACGGTGTTCCATGTCACGGCCGACCATGCCGCGAATAATGCGATCCTCGCTGATCTCGCTTGCGGCGCAGTCGAGCGTCTCGATCGTGCTTCCGTCGCGGATGACGGTGATCTGATCCGCGACCTGTGTAATCTCGTTGAGCTTGTGCGAAATAAGGATGCAGGAAATACCTTGTGCCTGGAGTTCCAGCAGCAGTTTCAGCAGCGCGGCGCTATCGGTCTCGTTCAGACTCGCAGTGGGTTCGTCGAGGATGAGCAGCTTCACGCGCTTCGATAGCGCCTTGGCAATTTCCACCAGCTGCTGCTTGCCGACGCCGAGCTTTCCGACGGTCGCATCGGGCGACTCGTTCAGACCGACGCGCCGCAGCAATTCGCGCGTGCGCTTATGCGCCGCGTGCCAATCGATCACGCCGCATTGCGCCAGTTCATTACCAAGGAAAATGTTTTCGGTGATCGAGAGCGTCGGCACCAATGCCAATTCCTGATGAATGATGATGATGCCGCGCTCTTCGCTATCGCTGATGTCCGTGAAGCGTTGCACCTGCCCTTCGAAGTGGATTTCCCCCTCGTAGGACCCGTGCGGATACACACCGCTCAGCACCTTCATGAGAGTGGACTTGCCCGCGCCATTCTCACCGACGATCGCATGGATTTCCCCAGCTTTGACCGTCAGATTGACGTTGTCGAGTGCTTTGACACCCGGAAACGTCTTGGTGATGCTGCGCATGGACAGGATGGTCTCGTCCGCCACGCCGTCTCCTGAATTCGTGATGTTTTGCAGGGTCCGCCAGCCGGAGCGCGCGTGGCGTCTCCGGCGACAGACTTGGCTTCGATATTGTCTTACTTGACCTGCGCTTCCGTGTAGTAGCCGCTGTCAATCAGGATCGGCTTCCAGTTGGAGCCATCCACCAGCACCGGATTGAGCAGATACGACGGAACAACCTTCACGCCGTTGTTGTAGGTCTTGGTGTCGGTCACCTCCGGCTGCTTGCCTTGTGCCATTGCGTCGATCATCGCAACCGTCACCTTGGCGAGCTGACGCGTGTCCTTGAACACGGTCGAGTACTGCTCGTTGTGCAGGATGGACTTGACCGAAGGAATCTCGGCGTCCTGGCCGCTGACGATCGGGCACGGCTGCTGAGCCGTGCAATAACCCACACCCTTGACCGACGACAGAATGCCAATGCTCAGACCGTCATACGGGCTCAGCACGGCGTCGAGCTTGGCATTGCCGTAGTAAGCCGACAGCAGATTGTCCATACGGGCCTGAGCGACGGCGCCATCCCAGCGCAGCGTACCGACCTTGTTCATGCCAAACTGCTTGCTGCGCACCACCAGCTTGCCGCTCTTGATATACGGATCCAGCACGCTCATCGCGCCGTTATAGAAGAAAAAGGCGTTGTTGTCGTCAGGCGAACCACCGAACAGTTCGATATTGAACGGGCCTTTACCCTGTTTCAGACCGAGCTTGTCAACAATGGACTGCGCCTGCAGCACACCGACCTTGTAGTTATCAAACGTCGCGTAGTAATCGACATCGGCCGTGCCCTTGATCAGGCGATCGTATGCAATAACCTTGATGCCGGCATCGTGCGCCTTTTTGAGCACATCCGTCAGCGTCGTCCCATCGATTGCAGCGATCACCAGCACCTTCGGCTTCTTGGTGACCATGTTCTCGATCTGCGCGAGCTGATTCGGAATGTCATCGTCGCCATACTGGAGATCGGTGGTGTAACCGTCCGCCTGCAGATCCTTGACCATGTTATTGCCATCGGCAATCCAGCGCGCCGACGACTTGGTCGGCATGGACACGGCAACCAGCCCCTTGCTGTCGGCATGCGCGACACCGATCATTGGCAGCGCCATGACCGCAATCAGGGTTTTCAAGAACAGACGTTTCATTGGTATGTCTCCTTCGTTGTATGAATGAGTGCCGCTCTGGCCGCGGTCCAGGCGAGCGTATTGTTAAAGCACCGCGGTTTGATCTTGACTAGTCCGTGTCAGGCCCGCATGCAGGTGGTGTCGATGATGGAACGGAACTCGGCCTTATCAAGCCCCGGCTCGCGCGCACTCAAGCGTGCACCCGTCTTCGGTACAAATTCATCATGCACGGAAGACCCAGGCGCCATTGGGAAAACGCACTCGCGGCGGCCCGAACGGCCTTGCAGGCTTGCGCCCGGCCACCGTGCGCCTATCTGGCGGCCACTTCACGCGCGTCGGGGGGATGGTTGCGATAGCCCCTTGTGACGCCGCTGACCCGGCGCCCATTGATGTAATTCGTGTCTCCCGCTCCGGTCTCGCTCGTTTTGATTTTTGCCCTCTGGTGGGTTGGGAGCAAGTCTACGTCCGGCGTCAGCATGCGTCCAATATAAAAAAACCCTAGCATCGATACCAATTTCGGTATCGTCCATTGCGCCTTCTACGCCCGCTGCATTGAAATCGGCTAGCTGATTGCAGGGCTAGGCGGTGGGATCGTGTTTGGCCGGATCCAACTAAAGACCCGTTCGACAACGGATCACCGCACCCGCTCAAGAATGACTTCCCAAGCTGCCTTGGGTTTCTGATATTTGTCAGTCGTCATATGCTCCAGCGCGATCGTGTTCCAGCCTTGCGCAAAGAGTCGACGCACCGCGCTTTCGTCAAAGAATCGCTTTGGCTGTCCGTTCACCAGAAAATAGTTCGGTTCGATTTCCTCGCATCCATACGCGCCAAAATTTCTATCTTCGGTAGAGTTCAAACGGCATAGCAGTACGCCACCCAATCGTAGCGCCAATCGCACACGATCCACGATCGACACCGTTTCTTCCCAAGCGAAGTAGTGAAGCGACAGACTGGCCAACGCAACGCCCAGGTCCGTGGCATCTTCGGGAAGCGGATCACGAACATCTCGTCGTTCGATGCTCGCAGAGGGCACTCTGATCCTCGCCGACGCGACCGAGGCGCGTGACAGGTCAAAGCCGATCACGCGTAGACCGGCTTTCGCCAGGGTTGCGGTGTCGTCGCCGTAGCCACAGCCAATCTCAAGTACAGGCCGTTCGCCAGCGCGCGCGTTTATCAATGTCATCCATCTGTCTAGCCAAGGGTCGGGGAACATGGCGAACATATCCTGAAGGTTGTTTTTGAAACGATTTCCGCTGCTTGTTTAAGGTCAGCACCGTGATCGATGCCGACCTTCTCAGACCGATCCAATTCGGTCGGTCGAATTTCTACAAACCGGCCATTCGTTCGTGGCGCGCAGGCGGTTGCTGTCCCAGCGAGAACGAACCGAAGCGACAAATGGCAGTTCTTATCCCGATCGGAGATCCCACAACACATCGAGTACGTGTTGCGTGGAAAGTTCGATGTACCCCGCACGATGTGCAACGCCAAGCCGGCGCCACAACGCAGGGCGCAGCGCACGCATGACAATGCGCCGGTCGGGCAATGGCGTATTGGCCTCATGGGGCAACAGCGCTGCGCCATAACCTGCCGCGACCAGGCTCTTGATTGCGTCGTTGTAGTTGAGCTGAATGCGCGGCGCAGGGTGGTGACCGCCGGTCGCGAACCACTCGGCAGTCAGACGCGAGAGACGCGTGGTGGTGTCATTAAGAATGAGAGGCTGAGCTGCGAGCCACTCAGGCGTGATGCGAGCCGGACATGGCCAATGTGCCGGCATGAAGGCCATGACGGGGTCGCGACGCCAGGGCTTTATCGTGAGTCCAGCCACCGGGGACTGAGGCAGGGCGACCAGCCCAACATCCAGCGTTCCATCGGCCAGTCGGGACAGCGTTTCATGCGACGTGAGTACCGCAATCTGAATGTCGATAGCGGGATGCTGTTGGCGCAGTACGTCGAGCGCTTGCGGCAGCAGGTGCGCAATAGCGCCGGTCGATGCTCCGAGCCGAACGCGTCCGGCGAGCCCTTGCACCTGGCGGTGAACATCATCCAACGCCTGTTCCGCGTCGGCCAGCAGTCGGCGCGCGCGCTCGACCAATAGCTCGCCTATCGCCGACGGCCGAACATGTCCGCGCTTGCGTGACAGGAGCGGAGCTCCAATGCGGTCTTCCAGTTCGGCGATGTGGAGGCTGACCGTTGGCGGAGCCAGGTGCAGCGCACGGGCCGCATCAGCGAATGAACCACGGTCGGCAATGGCGACCAACGTGCGCAAGCGGTCTAGGCTGATCTCTCGCATGTCGACGTCCAAATTCAGAAAAACTGAATGTTAGCGTTGTGAAATTCAACTTTTGCTATTCTAGCGGTGCGCGGAAGATAGGGCTCGTTCTACTTGTTATGACCCAGTCACCGGAGTATTGCGCGCATGAGCTCTCCCCTTGTTTTTATCGACGGCGACCAAGGCACCACCGGATTGCAAATCCACGAACGGCTGCGAGACCGGACCGACCTGAGCGTGTTCACGCTTCCCGCTTCGGAACGTAAGGATCTGCAGCGTCGCGCCGAAGCGATCAACGCTTGCGACATCGCCATCCTCTGTCTGCCCGACGCCGCCGCGCGTGAGTCGGTGGACGCTATCGTCAATCCTGCCGTGAGAGTAATCGACGCAAGTTCCGCCCACCGCACGCAACCGGGCTGGATATACGGCTTTCCCGAGATGGATCCGGGGCAGGCGGAACGCATTGCGAATGCGCATCGGGTCACCAATCCCGGTTGCTATCCGACCGGCGCAGTCGGCTTGTTGCGTCCCCTGCTGCGAGCCGGGCTGATACCAGGCAGTTATCCGGTCAGCATTCACGCGGTGTCCGGCTACTCCGGACGCGGACGTGCCGGCGTGGAAGAACATGAGCGACAGGGCACCGTCAACGTGTCTGCCTACCAGGTATATGGTTTGGAACTCGCGCATAAGCACACCCCGGAGATCCAGCAGCACGCCGGGCTCGCGCAGCGTCCCATCTTCGTCCCTGCGTATGGTGCTTTCCGCCAGGGCATCGTGCTGACGGTGCCCTTGGCGTTGCGGCTGCTGGCGCCCGGCGTGGATGGCGCCGCGTTACACGCATGCCTCGCGCGGCACTATGCCGAAGCGACTCATGTGCATGTCTTGCCGCTGCAGGAATCGTGCGCGTTAAAGCACCTCGATCCGCAAGTGCTGAACGGCACGAACGACATGCGCTTGAGCGTATTTCCCAACATGGAACACGGGCACGTGCTGCTATCCGCGGTTTTCGATAATCTCGGAAAAGGCGCATCTGGCGCTGCGGTTCAGAACCTGAACCTGATGCTCACGCAGCAATAGCGGCCAATGGATTGAGCTGATGTTCGGCTGCACCCCTATGCCAGCGATTGTTGCCAAAGTGACCGGTACGTGCCCGATAGCAGTCAGTTGAGCGGGATCCAGGTATCAGTCGACCATCTGCGCAAGCTGCGCTCCTATCATCCTATCGGTCTCCCCTGTCCTACTCGGCGGCGTCTTTCAACTGCGGCAGAGCTGAGGTATCGCCGGGAGTCAGCAGGCCGACCTGGGCGTAGACACGGAGCTTTTCGCGTGTGTCGTTGATGTCCAGATTGCGCATGGTCAGCTGCCCGATCCGGTCGCGTGGGGAGAACGTCGACGCCACTTTTTCCATCGACAGCCGCTCCGGCTGATAGGTTAGGTTCGGCGACTTCGTGCTCATGATTGAATAGTCATTGCCGCGCCGAAGTTCGATAGTCACTTCACCAGTGATTGCACGGGCCACCCAGCGCTGGGCGGTTTCGCGGAGCATGATTGCCTGCGGATCGAACCAGCGGCCCTGGTACAGCAGGCGTCCGAGACGGCGGCCGCTTTCACGATACTGCTCGATCGTGTCCTCGTTGTGGGTGCCCGTCACCAGCCGCTCGTACGCAATGTGCAGCAGCGCCAGCCCCGGCGCCTCATAGATCCCGCGGCTCTTCGCCTCGATGATCCGGTTCTCGATCTGATCGCTCATTCCGAGTCCGTGGCGTCCGCCGATACGGTTTGCCTCCAGCATCAGTTCGACCGCATCTGGAAACTCCACGCCGTTCAGTGCGGTCGGCCTTCCTTCTTCGAAACGGACCGTGACCTGTTCGCGGGCGATCTGCACGTCGTCGCGCCAGAACGCCACGCCCATAATCGGGTTGACGATCTGCATGCCACTTTCGAGGCTTTCGAGGTCCTTGGCTTCGTGCGTCGCACCCAGCAGGTTGGAGTCGGTCGAGTAAGCCTTCTCTGCCGACATCTTGTAGTCGAATCCGGCCTTGCGCATGAATTCGGACATCTCGGCGCGCCCACCCAGTTCGTCGATGAACGCCTGATCCAGCCACGGCTTGTAGATCTTGAGGTCCGGGTTCACCAAGAGGCCATAACGATAAAACCGCTCGATGTCGTTGCCTTTATACGTGCTGCCGTCGCCCCAGATATTGACGCCATCCTGCTTCATCGCGGCGACGAGCATGGTTCCCGTCACGGCGCGGCCGATCGGCGTCGTATTGAAATAGGTCACGCCAGCGGTCGAAATATGGAACGCGCCAGACTGCAAAGCCGCAATGCCCTCGGCGACGAGCTGCGCCCGGCAGTCGATCAACCGCGCGCCTTCTGCGCCGTACTGTGTCGCTCGACGGGGAATCTCATCGTAATCCTCCTCGTCGGGCTGGCCCAGGTTGGCGGTGTACGCGAACGGTACGGCACCTTTGAGGCGCATCCAATGCAGCGCGGCGCTGGTATCGAGGCCGCCGGAGAACGCGATTCCGACGCGCTGCTGGACGGGAAGGCTTTCGAGAATAGTGGTCATGGTGGAATCGTCTGGTTAAGGGGTGGCGTATGAGCTGTGAGAGGCGGAGCTGCGCCGCCGAGTCGAGGGCGCCTTGGCGTTGCTTGATCGTTCCGACCCGGAAGTCGAAAATTCAAACAGCGATTTTCAACGATTTGGACGTCGTTGTCGAATGACCACTGACCAAATGGGTGCCAAAATCAAACCTTTCCCGCCGCCTCAAAAATTTCCCGGACCCATTGCGCAAAAACGCGAACTCTCGCCGATAACTGCCTGTTCTGCGGATACAAAACCGAAACCGGCATAGCGGGCGGCGGAAAGTCCTCAAGCACGACCTTCAGCGTCCCCGCTGATAATTCCCCCGTCACCCGATACCGCGGCACCTGCACCAGCCCTAATCCCGCCACCGCTGACCCCGTATATAAATCCGCGCCAGTGACCGATACCACCGCGGCAAGCTGAATTTCGATCACGCGGCCATCGACGGTAAATTCCATCGGCAAGACGCGCCCCGATCCGCTCGATAGATAGTTCACCGCCCGGTGCGCACCCAGCGCCTCGAGCGTCTCGGGCTCCCCGAACTGCTCCAGATAGGCGGGACTCGCTGCCGTCACCTGCTCCATCAGCGCGACGCGGCGTCCGACCATCGACGAATCCTGGAGCGTCCCGGCCCGAAGCACGCAGTCGATCCCCTCGCGCACCAGATCCACCAGCCGGTCGTCCTCGCCAATCTGCAATTCGATCTCCGGATATTGCGCGATGAACTCAGGCAGCGCCGGCACCACGAAATGCCGGGCAAGCGTTCCCTGCAAATTCACACGCAGCAGACCCTTCGGCGCGACATTGCGGAACGATCCCTCCGCTTCCTCCATGTCCGCGACCAGCCGCACGCAGCGCCGGTAGAACGCCTCGCCATCGTGCGTAAGCCGCACCGTGCGGGTGGTGCGCTCAAGCAGCCGCGTCCCGAGCCGTTCCTCCATACGCTTGAGCAGGTTGGTGACCGTGGCGCGCGGTATCTGCAGGTCGTCGGCAGCCTGCGTGAAGCTGCTCCGCTCGGCGATACGAATAAACACCTGCATTTCCTGATACCGGTCCATGGGCGACTCGCGAGCGCTGATTGTTAAAGTAAACGGAACGATATTAACAAATCAGGCGTAATTATCAATCGATGTGAATGATCAATACTTCATTCCACACACTCACCACTCACACGGAGCGAATCATGAACACAGTCAAGAACAGTCAGGTAGCCATTGTCACGGGCGCATCGCGCGGTATCGGCGCAGCAGTGGCGCGGCGTCTCGCCAACGACGGTTTTGCGGTAGCCATCAACTACGCATCGAGTTCGAAGGAAGCCGATGCGCTCGTCGCGGAACTCGCCGCCCAGGGCACGACAGCGATCGCGATCAAGGCCGATGTATCGAACGCCGACGAAGTTCGCGCCATGTTCGACGCGACCGAACAGCAACTGGGCAAGATCGACGTGCTGGTGAACAACGCAGGCGTGCTGAAGACGGTTCCGCTCGCCGATACCTCAGACGCGCTCTACGACCAGACCTTCGGCATCAACGTTCGCGGCACCTTCAACACGCTGCGCGAAGCGGCGGCGCGGATGAACGACGGTGGCCGCATCATTAATTTCTCGAGCACGACGCTCGCCCTGAACATGCCCGGCTACGCTATCTACAACGCGACGAAAGCGGCCGTTGAAGCGTTCACGCACGTGTTCGCGAAGGAACTGCGCGGCCGCAACATCACGGTGAATGCGGTTGCGCCTGGTCCGATCGCAACCTCGCTTTTCCTCGATGGCAAGACGGACGAACAGATCCAGACCTTCGCCAAGATGCCGCCGCTGCAACGCCTCGGCCAACCTGAAGATATCGCCTCGGTCGTGTCGTTCCTCGCCGGTCCGGATGCCGGCTGGGTCAACGGCCAGATCCTGCGCGCCAATGGCGGTCTCGCTTGAGACTTCTTATGCTGAGCGCTGCGTGCGCTCAGCAGGGTTACGCGCAGCAGGAGGGCAAGACCATGAAAGCGTCGACGACGTATTTGTATCTGCTCAGGAAGACGCCGTTTTTTGCAGGGCTTGATACGGAACAGTTGCGCTGGACCATCGGACACTCGCGAGAGTGGGAAGCGCAGGCGGGCACGGTGGTCGCGAGTTGTTCGGCGGCGGACAAGAGCGATGACTTCTGGATCCTGCTCGATGGCCGCTGGCAAGTGGAGCATGACGGCCACACCGACCCGGCAGGTCATGCCGATGCGGGCAAGTGGTTCAGCGCATCGGAGACCTCGGGGAACTGCCGGTTGGTCACGACTGAGCACAGCTACGTGATGAAAATCACCCGCGCCGATATGAACGACATGCTGAACCGTGGATTTGCTTTTGAGCCGCACTTGGCGCAAGGGCGTGGTTATCCCTCGAAGACGTTTGCGGCGCTGCCGGCGGGAGGTTGATCGAGCTTTGTGCGTTTGAGCACGACGTATGCTGGAAGCACCGGGAAGCGGCAGTACGCGACTTCTGCCACATGGGGTGACGAAACGCTTATTTGCCGTCGGGCATTTTGTTTTTTAAACCTAGCTGATACCGAAGAATCTTTGGCCCTCGCGGATGCCCCCAAGGGCGAGGCTATTACGCGTGCGAAGCGCGTGCCAATACTTCGTCCGCCCACTGGCTGATGCTTTTACCAGCTGCTGCGGCTGCTATGCCCACGGCAGCATGGACTTCCGGTCTAATCCGCAACATGAGTTTGCCCGATGCCGGTTTTTGCGGATCGCGGCTTGTCTTGGCGCAATCCTCAAGATAGTGATCGACTGCCTCATGAAACCCGGTGGTCAACTCAAGCACCGTCTCACCGTGGAAGCTGATGTGCTCCGATACACCGAGCACATGTCCCACGAAAATGTTGTCGCGCGGATCGAACTCGACTCGCGCAAGATACCCCTTATAGCTCATTGCGTTTATCACGGCTTCACCTCCAATTCGATAAACCACTCTCGCACTTCTTCCACCTGATACCTCTTTGCATCTTTGCCTGGATGCGGCCGATGCAGATATCGGCGGCGATCGTTCAGCTCGAATGCGACTCGTGAGCCAGAGCCCTCCCGTACCTCACCGCCAAGCGCGATGACCAGTGATTCAATTTCCGCGAAAACAATACCGCCGTTCGTGGGTTTTCTGAATATCGCTTCGAGCGTCTTCCTATGCTTGGCTTTCATTATTGGATGATATCACAAATTGATATCACTTCGAGGGGCAGATTTTGATGAAAGGAGCAAGCCAGGCTCGCACGAGTACCGGTGAGCGATAACAGTGCGGTGCCAGGAACACCGACGCAAACCCCCTAAACCCGAAACACCGCCACCGCGACATCCAGCTTCTCAGCTTGCTGCTCAAGCGACGCCGCAGCCGCAGCCGCTTCCTCCACCAGCGCCGCATTCTGCTGCGTCACCTCGTCCATTTGCGCGACCGCGCGGTTGATCTGTTCGATACCGCCGGTCTGCTCATTCGATGCCGCGCTGATCTCGCCAATGATGTCCGACACCCGCTTCACCGCCGCGACCACTTCGCTCATGGTCTGGCCCGCTTGTCCCGCCAGCACGTTGCCGGCCTGCACCTTGCCCGCCGATGCATTGATCAACTCCTTGATCTCTTTCGCGGCCCCGGCGCTGCGTTGCGCAAGGTTGCGCACTTCGCCCGCGACCACCGCAAAACCCCGCCCTTGTTCACCCGCACGCGCGGCTTCCACCGCCGCGTTCAGCGCAAGAATATTCGTCTGGA
This sequence comes from Caballeronia sordidicola, assembly GCF_002220365.1. Classification (GTDB taxonomy): domain Bacteria; phylum Pseudomonadota; class Gammaproteobacteria; order Burkholderiales; family Burkholderiaceae; genus Caballeronia; species Caballeronia sordidicola_C. The sequence goes on from NZ_MTHB01000110.1 coordinate 194,869, forward strand.
ACGCAATCCCCTCGATCACGCCAATGATGTCCGCGATCCGCGTGGAACTCGTCGCGATGTCGTCCATCGTATGAACGACCTTGCCGACGACAGTGCCGCCACGCACGGCTGTTGCCGATGCATCGACGGCCAGCTCGCTCGCTTGCCGCGCGTTGTCGGCGTTCTGGCGGACGGTGGCCGTCAACTGCTCCATGCTCGACGCTGTTTGCTGCAACGACGCCGCCTGTTCTTCCGTGCGTTGCGACAAATCGATGTTACCCGCCGCAATCTCGCGCGCACCATGCGAGATCGCGCCAGTGCCGCCGCGGACCTGTTGCACCGTCCCCACCAGCCCCTGCTGCATCTTGCCGAGCGCGGCAAACAAGCGGCCCATTTCGTTGTCGCGCGAGGAATCGATACTCGCCGTCAGATCGCCCGCGGCAATCTGTTCGAAGTGGTGAATCGCCGACTCGATCGGCTTCATCACCGCCGCACCCAACGCGGCCCGCGCGATGAACCCTAGCACTAGCGCCAACGCGGCAACAATCACGGCCGCCGTCGCCATCGTATGGAATTGAGCCTGTGCCTGCGCAAAGCGGTCTTGCTGATGCGCGACCTGGAACGCTTCCAGCGCGGACATCGCGTGATCGTAGGTGGCGTATAAACCGTCCGCCGTCTGAACCTGGAGCGTGCGGAACGTCGTGAAGTCGTTCTGCGCGAGGGCATCGAATTCAAGGTTGAGCGCTTTCGCGATCAATGCATCGCGGGCGGCTTTCGCGGCTTGCACGAGCGGCTCCTCCTGCGGGTCGCGCGGTTTGGCGAGGTACGCATCGAACTCGGCATCGCTCGCTTTCAGCGTCTTGCGCGCGTCGGGCAGCAGGTCGTCGCCAGCTTTGCCGAGCATGAACAACGTCTCAAAGCTGCCGAGCGCAAGGCGTACTTGCAGCAGCCGTTGCGAGCTCGTCTTGAGGTGCGTGATGGCGACGGTATCGGTGGCGACCATCTGCTCCAGCGCCTGGTTGCTCTGGCGCAGGCACAAAGCGGCTGCAAGCAGCACCGCCACGAGCGCGAGCGTATAACCGGCGATGGTAATCGTGAGGCCGCGGCGAATCGTAAAGTTCTTGAGCATGGTCTTGATCGCGGGCGAACACCGCACGCGTGGTTATCCTTGGTTGGTCTTTGGCCGATGTCGTTTAGTTTTCTTTAATAAACGACGGACGATGCCGGCCGCGGCTCTGGCGAGTCAAGCTGATCGCCGGAACGGGCAGGCTAGTCGATAAGGCTCGTTACGCGATTCTCATGCACGCCGCGTGATAGCGACATCGGGAAATGTGCGCCTTCAGATTCTGCGTGTTCGTGCCGATAAGCGGGGGATGCTGCGCGCAACGCGCGCGGCGTAGACATTGACACGATCCTGCTCAGCCCACCCGTGTCGCGAACGCGTAACCGTTCTTGCCGTTGCGCTTCACCTGGTACATGGTTTCGTCGGCGGCGGCGACGAGCTGATGGTAGTCCCTGACGGGATGTGGAAAGCTCGCTATGCCGATACTGGCGCGGACAAATCCAATGCCCATTTGCTCGTCCGTCTGGAGTACGCAGTCGATCAGGCGCTGTGCAATCGCTTCTAATTCGGCGTTAGTCGAAAACTCGCGGACCAGTACAACGAACTCGTCGCCGCCAAAGCGGGCGACTACATCGACCAGACGCACGGTCTTGCGAAAGCGCTTTGAAACGGCAATCAGGAATTCATCACCGACGTCATGGCCGAGCGAGTCGTTGACCTGTTTGAACCCGTCAAGGTCGATGTAAATCACGGCAATTTTAAGGAGCGTCGGATTGCCCGATGACCCCGTTGCCGTTTCCGCCAGCGTGGCGAACAATTTTCGTCGGTTCGGCAGGCCGGTCATTGCGTCATGCAGCGCTGCATGCTCGAACTTGTGCGACTCGCCGGCCAGTTGGCGCGCGCGCTTGGCATACATGCCCAGAGCGGTGACCAGCGCACCGAATACACATGCCGACAACACGATCAATGTGCTCGCCACGCGCGCTATGCGGGTGCGTGCGTCGGCGCTGTCATTGGTGCGCTGCGCCCGCCAGTAAACGGATTGCACGGCGAGCAGCGCGTCGGTATCGTCGAGATTGGTGTCGGGTGACAGGGCGGATCGAGGGATGGGGGGCGCCGCCGACGGGCTCGCGTTCACCAGCGCCGCGAGCGACGTGAGGCGCCCAGCCAGGTCAATTCGTGCACGCCGATAGTCGTCCGACTGTTCCGGTTGTCCTGGTCTCGCAATGCTGTTGTCGGCTTGTCGTTGCCAGACGCGGACCAGATTGCGGGCGCTTTCCGCCCTTTCAATTCCTTCGAGAACGAGCCCACTGTATTCCTGCTTCAGTTGGTCCGAGAAGATCGACCGGATTTGTAATGCGAGGAACAGCAGACCCATCAGCAGGCAGAGGAAGGAAATGCAGGCGATCGTAGCCGGACCTGGCCTGAAACGCGAACGGGGGACAGGTTTGCAGGCGCGCTGCCGCTCACGGATGGCCGTAGATATCTCGCTGGCTTTCGGTGCCATGCTGCCGGTAGCTTACGCGATGAAAAAATGAACCTACGCGGGTGAAGAGGTTGCCATTGGACTTGACGCGCGACAATGGACGGTGGCGTTCCACGCTTGCAGTGCTACTCGCTCGCGGAGGGCGGGTGACGGCAAGCTTGGGCACGGCCGAATCAGAAGCCGTTACACGGCGATTGAACTGGGTGGGGGGAGGCACGGGCGCGTTCAGATCGGTACTGGCGACGGTGACCGGACGTACGGGAGCCAAGGGCGCCGGGACGTGACCGGACGAAGCCGTTTGCTGCACCACCGGAGTCGGTTCCGGTGCCGGTGCTGAGAGCCAGAGCGTCTGCCGGGCGTGTTCCATGGCTTCGGCGTAGGCGTGTTGATCCTGGTTGAACCAGACACCATACGCGACCGTGCCCATGATTCCGATTGCCAGCGCGCTTGCCGAGGCGACCCAAAGCGCAAGCCGTCCGAATCTCACGGGCGTTCGTGCAAACGCGGGGTCGGCGTCAAGAGCGAAGTCTGTATCGGTTCCGTCTGTGTCCGATGGCAACTCGGTATGCTTGGACATCACACTACTCTCCCTTCATTTCATCTGATATTTCGACGAAATTAATTCATACGATTACGCAAAGTTTTTTGAGTAAGGCTGCCTAGAGAATGTACCCCCATCGGGAGGAGGTAACCCGATAAAGCAGCAGTTAATGTGCCAGTACCGTGCAAGCAGACGCTCAGCACTCAAGCGTAAATTATCGGACCGGGCAAGGCCTCTAAGCTCGTTCGTCTTTCCTTTCAACGTTGCCGACGCACGCTGCTATTGAAGCCCGAAGATCGAATGTGACTGATCGACGCCGGTCGAATGTCTGGACGGTCGGGGAAATCGTGACTGGCGTGAAAGCGGGCATCGGTGGGATGCACTTTTGAATAGAGATTGTTGAATAGCTCTTGGCGGCCGGATGGGGTGATTGCTAGCTCGCCAACGGCTCTCCAAGCCTTTTTACCATGTGTTCTTCATCATGGAATCGGCCATCAACTTGCATCGCACATGGCTCGACGCCGAACGTCACGAAGCCATGGCTAGCGTAAAGCTTCTTGGCAGCCAGGTTTTCCGCGTTCACGCATAGCATGAGTTGGACACTGTCCCAGTCGCGTGACGCGTGTGTGGTGGCAGCCGCTAAAAGCGCCTGCGCAATCCCTTTTCCGCGATACCTGGGCTCGACGAATACGCCCCAGATCGTCGCTTTGTGACGAACCTGGGCGAGAGGCTCCCGACGCACTCCCGTGATACCGACCAACGCTGCACCGGCAAATGCTCCAAATACAGCCTGCGTCCCTGTCGATTGAATGCGGGCAGCGGTTTGTTCGGTCGTTCGCGCTTCTTCCTCCTCGCGTGTCGGCCATATGGACGTTGGAGAGTTATCTACGGCGGCGAGGCGCAGGGATTTAAAACTATCGGCGTCGCCGGGGGCGAGGAGACGGATTGTGATCATGTGGTCAGATGTTGCGGAATCGCGAAGTTCGGCAAATAGGCAATGCCCGGTTGTCACGGTTGAAACCCTGTCGTAAACACCGTACGTGCCTGGTTTTCATTGGCCCAGTGATCCTCGACCTGAGACAAGGGTACTGAGTTAGTCGCGATCTCGAAACCGCCGGGGACCGTGGCGTTCAACAGTTGTTCGATCGCACCAAGAAGGCGCGGCATTGGAATGCTGCCTATACCGCTGCCCATGAGTTCGATGGCTGATGATCGCAGCGCTGCGCTGGGAAGCGTGATGGTTGCCGCGCTCATGGCCCCAATCTGAACAAACCGGAGCGGCACCGCCTCCGGCGAAGCTTTGGCGCCGGCCGCCAGCAACAGCTCTGCGCTTTGCCCCCAAAGATAGTCGAGCACGACGCCAACGCCATCGTGAAACTGCCGTTGGAACGCGCTTTCAAGTGCGTCGTTGTCCTGTGTGAGACTGATCGTCTCGTCAGCACCGAGCGCTTTCAGAGACTGCAGGGTTCCCGCATTCCGCCCGGTCGCAATGATCTTGCCAGCGCCCAGATACTTGGCGATCTGCACAGCGAGACGGCCCGATACGCCTGTTGCACCATTGATCAGTACGGTCTCTCCCTTCACCAGCTTTGCACGTTCGGTCAAAGCCGCCCATGACGACATGCCCGGAATGGCGATTGCCGCCGCAGTCACCTCATCCAAGGCGGCCGGCAAAGCAATACAACGCGCCTTCTTGACGATGCAGTACTCGGCCATGCCGCCGAAGGGCGCTTCGGGCAGCACGAAATAGACACGCGTGCCGTCTTCAAGAACCCCGGTGCCGTCGATCCCAGGCACGAAAGGGAGCTTGGCCGCGGAGCTATAGTGCTTGCCCGATGCCCGGCTCTTGGTGACATGACTCAGGGCGGATGCTACAACCGCGATACGGACCACGCCTTCGGTGACAGCGGGCTCGGTGAAGTCGGCATAAGCCGGCGTCGCGCCGGATTCTCTAACGAGTGCTGCTTTCATGGTTGCTCTCCTTTGCCAAGTATCCGAGCGTACGCTTCATCCGGGATTGGATCATCAAATATATGTGTATTATACACATATAAAGTCATTGACAAGGAATTGAATCGCGATGGGGAAAGAGATACGCCAGTTGCGGGAAGCACTATTGGACCTTACGGGCGTGCTCAATCGGCCGCAACCGGATGCTGCCCTGATTGCAGCGGCAGGTGTCGATCTGGATCGCGCACTTTTCCCGCTGCTTGCAAGGGTCGAACGGCTGGGGCCGCTTGGTATTGTCGAACTTGCGGAACTCGCGGGGCGCGACTACAGCACGGTCAGCAGGCAGGTCGCGAAACTGGAAAGCCTCGGACTTGTCTCGCGATGTCCAAGCCCGAACGACGGCCGGGTTCGGGCGGCCGTCATTACGGATCAGGGGCGGGTCATGACGGATGCGCTTGACGCGGCGCGTCGGAAAATCATCGAAGAATTGCTTGCCGGCTGGGAAGCCAAAGAGGTGGGTGAGCTTGCCCGTCTGCTTAGAAAATTTGCGGATGATGCGCTTGGCTGGGTCAAGACTCTGTAAGCAGGACCACCCGTGACCGAGTGAAAACTGCTTCTTGACTTCGTGAAGTGCTCAGGTGGATATATCCTCCAGCGCAACGTTCCGGGTCTTCGGTCCCAGTATCGCGATTGCGCAAATTACAACGATCATCGCGCCGGAGATAAACACGAACACCCCGCATACACCAAACTCCTTCAGGCACCAGGCGATCACAAAAGCGGAGAATATCGCCGAGATCCGGCTCCATGAATAGACAAAACCTACGGCCCGCGCCCGGATACTGGTCGGGAACAGTTCGGCCTGGTACGCGTGGTAACTGAACGAGATGATGTTGCCAGCAAGGACCAGGCATACGCCCAGGCTGACCAGCATGAGGGTATCGCGCGCCTGGCTGAACATCAGGCCGCACGCAACATTCATCGCCGCCATCACAATGATCACGGTCTTGCGCTCGAATCTGTCTGCTATCAGCATGCCAAGCAGCGGGCCCAGCGGTGACGCAATTGCGATGATCGATGCATACATCAGGCTGCTGGTGACCGTCACACCCTGCTTGATCAGCAAGGTGGGAATCCAGTTGGCGAACCCGTAGTACCCCATTGTCTGGAAGACGTGAAAAATGATCAGCATGGCTACGCGTTTTCGATAAGGTGCCACAAGCAGGTCCCGAAACGATGCACGGGCTCTCACGGGTTCTGGCAGCGCGGGTGTAGGCAAAGGTTTTCCATATTCTTTCTCGACGCGCGCTTCGATCCGTGTCATGACGGCATCGGCTTCATTCAGGCGGCCCTGCTGGGCGAGCCAGCGTGGACTCTCAGGAAGCCGTCGCCTTACCCACCAGACGACCATCGCGCCAACCACGCCTGTCAAGACCACACAACGCCAGCCGTCGATGCCGAAAACCTGGCGAGGAACGAGCAAGTAAGACAGGAACGCGACAACGGGAACTGCGCAGAAACCGATCGCCTGCGAGCATGCCGATGCTCGTCCACGAATGTGCTTGGGAACGAGCTCTGAGATATACGTCCCAATAGTCACTATTTCCACGCCTATTCCAACGCCTGCTATAAAGCGCCACAGGTTCAATCCGAAGGCGGTGTCCTGAAACGCCATGATGATGTTCGCCGCGGTGTACCAGAGCAGCGAGTAGGTAAAGATCGCGCGACGCCCGAATTTATCGGCGAGAAAGCCACATGCTGCCGTTCCGATGAAGAGACCGGCGAACAGCGCCGCGATAAAACTTGCCACTCCGCTTGTCCCAAACAATCCATGTGTGGTCGAGGTCAGAATGCCGCTCCTGACCAGGCCTGGGGCGATATAACCTGAAAACATCAGGTCGAAAAGTTCGAAGAACAGGCCAAGACTCAACAGCATCACGAGTTGCCAGATCGTTCTCGTTGCGGGCAGCCGGTCCAGCCGCGCCGAGATCCGCGCCGCGCCCAGAGCAACCTCATCCACAGCGGCTTCGGCCTGGGCGGATGCATCCGGCATTGCGCGAGGATGCGCAACGGCGGCAGAAAAAACAGCATGATTCGACGACTCCATCGCCTGTCTCCATGAGTTCCGGTCTTGGGCCGGCTTGAGTAATGTTCGGGATTTCCATACGCTCTCAGGCGGCTTTCGGGTGTGAGGCGGCGGTGAGTTCGTCGATCTGTGTTTCACCGTAGCGAAGTTCGCGCAACACGTCGGCCGTATGCTCGCCAACCTTCGCAATCGGTTGACGTGGCTGCAGGCGCTCACCATTCATGGAGATGGGCAGAAGCGGCATCGCCGTTTCGGTTCCGTCGTCGAGTGTCAACGTTGCAAGGCCGCCGCTTTCGATCAGATGCTTGTCTTCGAAAAGGTCTTCGGGCTTGGTGATCGAAGCAAACGGAATATGACCGCGTTCGAATTGCGGTATCAGCGCTGAGCCATCTAGCTGTTTCAACGTTTCGCCCAGCGTTTGCAGGAGCCACGGGCGCACCATCACGCGATCATTGTTGGTTGCGAGCCGCGGGTCCTCGAGCAAATCGGGTCGATCGAGAATGGCGCACAGGGCGCGCCATTGAGTATCTCCTGTCGCCGCGATGAACATCTGCTCGCCTCCTGCAAGCGTGAAGACGTCGTACACCGCCCACGCGCTGATGCGCTCAGGCATCGGGGCAGCGGCGACGCCGGTCGCGGCGAACTGTTGCATATGCTGGGCGGACAGCAGCACGCAATTTTCGAACAGCGCGCTTTGCACTTCCTTGCCAATGCCGGTCGATTTGCGCTCGAAGAGCGCTGCAAGCACGCCAATCGCGCCGAACATGCCGCCCATGATGTCGTTCACGGAGCTCCCTGCGCGCAGCGGCCGGCCGACCGGGCCGGTCATGTAGGCGAGACCCGCCATCATCTGCACGACTTCATCAAGCGCGAGTCGATGCTCGTAGGGTCCGTTGAGAAAGCCTTTGTGCGACACATAAATCAAGCCTGGGTCCCGCGCTTTCAAACTCTCGTAGTCCAGACCCAGTGTTGCCATGCGGCCAGGTTTGAAGTTTTCGATAAAGACATCGGCCGTGTCGACGAGCTTGTGTAGCGCGCCAAGACCCGCTTCGGTATCGAGGTCGAGGGCGATGCTCTTCTTGTTGCGGTTAAAAGTGCTGAAGAAACCAGCGCCGGTGCCGAGCAGGCGCCGGGTGCCGTCGCCGCGTGGCGGCTCGACCTTGATGACTTCAGCACCGAGGTCTCCCAGGATCATGCCGCACGTCGGCCCCATCACCATGTGCGACAGCTCGACCACGCGAATGCCTGCCAGGGGCAGGGCGCTGGTTTGCGCAGACGACGTAGAGGCGTTCATCGGGTGACCTTTGATTCGTGGAATTGCGAGGGAACACCCGCGCGGGCGAGGTATCCGTAAAGCAGTTCGCCGGGCAACGCTTGTTCGAGCACGCTGCGCGAGGCAATCAGCTTTTCCATATCGATGCCGGTCTCATAGCCCATGCTTTGCAGCATGAAGACAAGGTCTTCGGTGTTGACGTTACCGGTAGCGCCCGGGGCGTGCGGACACCCTCCGAGCCCGGCGAGCGACGAATCAAGCTCCCGGATGCCGTGCTGAAGGGCAATGAGCGTGTTGGCAAGGCCAAGGCCGCGCGTGTCATGGAAGTGCACGGAGCGCAGTCTGTGGCCCGCAATGCCACGGACCAGGTCGATGATTTCGCCCACCTGTCGAGGCGTGGCCTGACCCGTCGTATCGCCGAGTGCGACGACGTCAGCGCCTGCTTCGAGTGCTTGCCGTGTAATGTGGCCGATGTCGTCATAAGGCACGTTGCCTTGCAACGTGCAGCCAAATACGGTGGATAGCCCGGCAATGGTCTCGGCATGACCTTTGGCGAGCGAACACATCTCGGCAAACGCGCCGAGCATCTCCTCGGGGGTCTTTCGCACGTTAGAGAGGCTGTGGGCGACGCTGACCGATATCGGTGCGACGATCCTGTGGACGCCGGATTCGATCGCGCGCTGTGCGCCCTTCACGTTTGGAACCAGCGCGGTTACAACGAGGCCTTCAAGAGTCAGCGCATGGGCAATGACCGCTTCGGCATCCGCCATTTGCGGCAGCAGTTTCGCCGGCACGAAGGAAGCGACCTCCATGCTGCGAATGCCGGCTTCCCAGGCAGCGTCGATCCAACGCTTCTTGTCGTCGGTCGACATGATCCGCGAAATGCTTTGAAGGCCGTCGCGCATGCCGACCTCGGTGACGATCACGCGTTCGGTAGGGTGGTTCATCGTTTCTCAACTCATGATGACAAAGTTGAGATCAAGCGTGACGGGCCGGGTACGCGGTGAAAAGACTCATTTGGCGATGCAGTCCATCTTGCCCCGCGATGGCGGTTGACGGTTGCCTGACGGGGCGAAATGGCTGAAAAGGGAAAACCCTTAAGGGCTTTTGGGGAGCGGCGCGATGCATCAGCGATGTGTCAGCGAGTTGCCATCAGGTGCTCGATCAGTCGCGCCGCCGGCAGCGTCAGGGCCGCGCGATCACGTACGCAAATGACGAAGCGCCGCTCGGCCCAGGCTTCGGCCAGCGGAATCACTTCAAGCCCGTACTGCTGCCTGACCTGAGGGTTGACCGCTTCGCGAGGCAGGATCGCTACAGCGAGTCCCGCCTGGATGAATCTATAGGCTGCATCGAAAGTCGATACGTACGCCCGGTAGCTAAGCTCTCTCCCCTTCTCCGCAGCAATGCGCTGCATCAGGGCGTTCACGGACGCGTTCGACGATAGCCCGAGGTGGTTCAGATCGAGCGTCTGCACGAAGCCGATGGCCGGCGCCCCCGCCAGGGGATGGTCCTTCGGAACCACCAGGGCAAGATGGTCCGAGCGATACGTCGTCACATCGAGTTCACGGGTGGAGACGAAATCGCGGCAGATACCAATATCGGCTGCGCCCTCTTCCAGTCCCCGGACGATGTCAGCGCTCGTACGCTCTTCAACGTCGACGCGCACACCCGGGTTCGCTTGCAGGAATCTGGAGAGCACTTCCGGAAGAAACTCAACCATTGACGACACGTTCGCCAGCACGCGCACATGTCCGCGGCCGCCCGCGGCGTATTCACTTAGCTCAGCTTGCAGGCGCTCGTGGTCAAGCATGATGAGGCGCGCGTGCTTGAGCAGCGCCTCGCCCGCTGCGGTCGCCCTGACGCCGCGCTGGCTGCGCGACAGCAATGCCGTACCGACCAATGTTTCCAGGTCCGCTAACCGCTTGCTGACAGCCGAAGGCGCGATGAATTCGCGCTCGGCTGCGCGCGCGATGGTCCCTTCTTCGCATACCGCGATGAAAAGTCGAAGACTCATTTGGTCGATTTGCCACATGGTTGAGCGCCGGGAGTCAAGGAACCCAGTTTGCACCAGCTTGAGCGTATTGACCGCTGGGATGTACCCGATCTTTCGGCCGCCAAGTCGTAGCACAGAGGCCGAATCAATACGTCAAAAAGGCATTCTGAAGTTTTCGTGTGCAATGCTTTCCGGTAAGCGCGAGCATCATCAGGATGCGCGCCTTGTGCGGAACCTGATCGTCCGTTACCAGCCAGTCATAGCGATCATCGGGCTGTGCGGCGTTGCGGATGACCACGCCGCTTCCCGTGCGCGAACCTCGGACGACGTGAACACCACGCGCTCTCGCATTGACGAGCGAAGCCACTACCGAGGTCGCCACGTTGCCGTTGCCGGTCCCCGCATAGATGAGCGCCTTCACACCTGAGTCGAGCATGGCGCGCACCATGGCGTCGTTCATGCCGCCGTGCGCATAGAGGATACCGACCTCCGGCAGCGCGTCGATCTCGTCGATCGACCATTCGCTTTGCACTGTATGCCGACGCGCCGGCAGTCGATAAAAGACCGGCTTGCCCTCGACGATATATCCCAAGGGACCGTACGGCGAGCTGAACGCCTCCTGCTTGAACGTATTGGTCTTCGCAACATCACGCGCGGTGTGAATCTCATCGTTTGCAACGACGAGCGTGCCTTTTCCGTGAGCTGACTCACTCGCCGCCACGACGATCGCGTTGTACAGGTTAAGCGGTCCGTCCGAACTGAGCGCGGAGGGAGGACGCATTGCGCCCACCACGACTACCGGCTTCGTGCTTTTGAGCGTCAGATGAAGGAAATAAGCGGTTTCGTCGATGGTATCGGTGCCGTGCGTGATGACAACGCCATCCACGTCATCCCGTTTCAGCAGCGTTGAGATTCGCTTGCCCAACTGCAGCAATTGTCCATTGCCGAAATTCTCCGAGCCGCACTGAAATAGCTGCTCCGCGCTGATGTCGGCAATCGATGCCGCGGCAGGCAGACCGTCAAGAATCTGGTCGACGGACAGCACGGAGCAGTCATACGCGGACGTGTTGACTGGCGACGCGCCACGGCCCGCTATCGTGCCGCCTGTGCCAATCAGTACGATCCGCGCTTTCGGCGGAGCAGCAGGGCCAATTACGCCCGCGCCAGGAACAGGGACGTCCATGAGCACTACATCTTCACGACGGTGAGCAGCGTCTGCTTGCCGCGCTTGTAGTCATACAGGGAGATCGCGCCTTGTTTCAGATCGCCGTGAGCGTCGAACTGCGTGCGGCCCAGCACGCCGACGAAATTTGCGCTTGGCATCGCTGCAAGGATGTCCGAGGCTTTGATCGAGTTGGCGCGCTTCATTGCGTCGACGATGATGTACACCGCGTCATAGGCGAACGGGGCATTGAGCTGTACGTGCTGATGAAAGCGTGCTTCGTAGCGTTGCTCGAAAGCGGGACCATTCGGCATTTTCTCAAGCGGCATGCCGGCGATCGAGCACACGACGTTGTCTGCAGCATCACCGGCCAGTTTCGCGAGCGAATCGGCGCACAGGCCGTCACCGCCGAGCACGCGTGCTGCAATGGCGAGCTGTTGCGCCTGCTTCGCGAACGGACCGCCCGTGGCGTCCATTCCCCCGTACATGATGATGTCTGGATGCTCGCCCTTGATCTTGGTGAGAATCGAGCGGAAGTCGACTGCCTTGTCGTTGGTTGCATCGTGTGAGAGCACGGTCAACCCGTCCGCCTTCGCCTGCTTTTCAAATTCATTGGCGAGTCCCTGGCCGTATGCCGTCGCGTCGTCCACGATCGCCACCGATTTCGCCCCGAGCGTCTTCTTCGCATAGTCGGCCAGCGCCGGACCCTGCTGGGCGTCGGTTGCAACAACCCGGTAGGTGGTCTTGAAGCCTTGTTGCGTATAAACCGGATTGGTCGCTGAAGGAGAGACCTCGACCACACCTGCGTCGCTGTAGATCTTCGACGCAGGGATAGTGGTCCCCGAATTCATGTGGCCAACCACGGCGACGACCTGGTCGTCGACCAGCTTCTGCGCCACCTGCGTGCCCTGGCGCGGGTCCGACGCGTCGTCTTGTGCATCGAGCTCCAGCGTGACCTTCTGGCCGTTGACCACGAGACCCTTCGCGTTGATTTCCTCCACTGCCAGCCGGGCGCCGTTCTCGGTGTCCTTTCCCCACTCGGCATTTGCGCCGGTCAACGGCGCGGCATGTCCAATTTTGACAACTTCGTCTGCGAATGCGCTGGCCGAGCCGAGCATGATCAGACTTACTCCGATATTGGCGCATAGCGCGCAGTGAAATCTAGCCGACATGAGACTCTCCTGGTTATGCAGCTTGCTGGACGATGGTGCACTGGCGCTTGCCAGTGATCGATTGCGGGCAGGTGACAGGAGCGACTTTAGTGACGAAAAAATGGCCGGCATTGCACCGACTCGCAAAAAAATAGAAGAAATGCGACATGGCGGCCAAGCGCATTTTTTGGCTTATATACTCAGGTTCACCAACGCCCTGCGGGAACGTCATGGCACGCGAAAAACCACTGCACGATGGCCGGGAGCCGTCCCTTGGCCGCGATCTCGTCGATCGGCTCGATCGCGCCAGCGTCAAACGAGAGGGCAAGGCGTCCCGCTCGGGGGCCGAACTCAACATCGGATTTCTTCTCTGGCCCACTTTCCCGCTGCTTTCGCTGGCGGGCTTCTGCGATGCGTTGCGCCATGCAGCCGATCTCGGCGACCAGAGCCGTCCGCTGCGTTGCGCATGGACACTGCTCGGCATGGCCGATGAAACCGCGGAAGCGAGCTGCGGTGTGACCGTGCCGGTGCACGCGGTACAAGGCTCGCCGCGGCAATTCGATTACCTCGTTGTGATTGGTGGCCTTTTGCCGAAACTTGAACAGGTCGACCGGCGCTACTGGGACTATTTGCGCGAGGCCGACGCCGAAGGTGTGCCGTTGATCGGCATGTGCACGGGCAGTTTCGTGCTGGCGAAAGCCGGCTTGATGCAGGACCGGGTTGCTTGTGTCCACGCGTTCCACCTGGAGGACTACAAGACCATGTTCCCGGACCTGCGGGTCATCGCCAATTCAGATTATCTGATCGACGGCAACCGCATTACGTGCGCCGGCGGCGTGTCCGTCCTCGAGTTGGCCACGCGTTTGATCAGCTTGCATTGCGGCTCGGACAGAGCCTCCAAGGTGATTCATCAAATGACAGTCAGCCGTCACGGCGGCACGTCGTTCGTCGAGCGCCGTAAGGCACTGGGCTATCTGGCAGTCGGTGATTTGCTGGTACGGCACGCGATTGTGCTGATGGAAGAAAACCTGGAGGCGCCGCTCAACGTCGCGGTAATCGCGAAGATGACCGGTACGAGCGTCAGGCAACTCGAACGCAACTTCCTGACTGAAATGGGGGTATCTCCCAAGGAGTTTTACCGGACGATGCGGCTTCGATACGCGCGCTGGCTACTACTCAATACGGAAAAACGTATCACGGTCATTGCCTATGAATGCGGTTTTGCCGACTCCGCACACTTCATCCGCGGCTTCAAGGAAGTCTACGGCGTGACGCCCGGCCGGCTCAGGATCTCACTGGAAGAACGTCTGTCCTGACATGCGGGGAACATGGCGGCATGTCTACGATGTGACAGACCCTTCATTGACCGGAAAGATCGAGGTACTTTCTAAGAACCAGCAGTGAAATAAGCTTTTCCCGCCGCGTGTCGAGAAACTGCATGGCGTACTGATTGGCATTTTTAATTATCGCCATCGCCTTGTCTGTATGCTTAACGTAATAATTTATTTTATCTTCCAAATCCGAAAATTCATCGTCCAGCAGTACATAGTGATGGTCGGGGATTAAGGAGCCTTCCATAAACCAGCTTTCCACTCGCGGCTTGCGCATAAAGCAAACGGAGTTCGAGAGCATGATCCATTTCAAGTTGGTCGCGACGTCATTACCTTCCAGACTGATCACGAACTTGTACTTCAGCTGGTCAGCGATACTCATATAAGGTCGATGACCGCGTTGCCCCTTTCTGGCGTCATCAGTGTCGCCAATATCGGCTATGGGTGAGCCGTGATACTTGGCGACGAATGCTTTTCTGTGTTCCTGGTAGCAGGCCCCCCGAAAAACGGCCATGTCAAGTTTGCTTTCGAATGATCGCGTATCTTCAATAAAATTGAAGTGCCTCATTTTGTCCAGCTTCAATATGACAGAATTTTCATTGGCTTCATTAAGGGGCCTGGTTTTAAGAAGCGTAGGCTCGTCTACCGTTTCTTTAATGTCCTTGAACACGTAGTTGAATTTTACGGAGCGCGCGAAGTATCGGGATATTTCTTTGAAATCATAGTAATAGGCGCTTGGATTGCCGCGCAAAGGTAGCGCGCTGCTGCGGCTCGCCGTTTCGTTCAGGACGAATTGCTGCTCAAGTTTATTATAATAATTGGCACGCGAGCGAATATAACTCCATTGCTGTTCGTCCAGATTCCTGAACATGCGGTCATATCTTTTTTCAAAAATCAACGATGGAAACAGATCGAAAATAACATTTTTTGCGTAAAATTTTAATTTTCTGGCATGCATAAATCTGACTCAATCTTTTAATGGGGCGCTAAAATTTCACCAAAAATGATTTGAAGCACTTGCGGGCAGGGCAACCATCATTCTTCAAAAACTCATCACCTTTGGGTCACACCGAAATGCTCTTCAGCAGTTGCTTTGCAGTGGTTGCGTTACAGCGCTCACGTGCAAAAAGCGGATTGCCAGACAGTAGTACATTGAACGGGCGGAACAGTTGTTGCATGGAGCGGAACACACGGGCAGCGGGAGTAGTGTACCTGTTACCATTCTTTCGACAATATAGTCAACCGCTTTCGGGTGTTGGAGGTCGAGTTCGATCCGTGGCGACTACTGAAGGTTGTCGACCCACTGCTCAAGTTGTGCTGCATGCGAGCTAACGCTTGCGGACCTTGGTAAGTGGTCAGTCATGCTAATTATGTGCTTCAATCCAATATGCAAATCCACGACGGTGAGACAAGGCGTCCACGTCATCCGGCATTTCCTTGCAAGTGGCAAGGGACCGCCAGGGAGAGATCCCGCCTGACCCACGATCTACCTAGTTCGACGTCAGGTTGGCCGCAGTAAAGGCAGACCGCAACCACGCCTCAAATGTCGCCGCTGCTTGCGAGCTGGATTGATAACCTCTCGATCGAACCAGGTAGTAGGACGTCACTTCTATGCTGAACTGAGCGTCATTGAATGGCGCAATAAGCCGCCCGTCATTCAATTCTTCTGCCGCCAGAAGTTCGCTTTCGAGTACGACGCCCAGCCCGTCGACCGCAGCCTCGATCGCCATGACCGACCGATCGAGCCAGAGTTCGTTGTCCGGCCGGACTTCCTCGCCGCAAACCCGCCGCAAGTACTCCGACCACGTCAGCCCATTGGACGAGTGGATCAAGGTCGCGCGCAAAAGGTCCTGTGGCGTGCGCAGCGCGAGCGTGGCCGCCAGGGCGGGGCTGCACAACGGGCGCAGTCGCTCCAGCAGCAAGGGCTCGACATCGAGTTTTGAGGTATTCGGATGCCCGTAAGCGATCGCAATATCGAATCGAGTGGTGTCGAGGTCATCGTGATCTGACAGCGTGGATAACCGGATCCTGACCTCCGGGTTGGCGCGCAGGAATTCCGGAAGCCTGGGTTGCAGCCACTTGGCGGCGAAACTTGGACCCGATGCAACCACCAGATAACCGCGCTGTGACTGCGGCGCGACCAGGTTGGTGGCTTCGGCGATCACCCCGAATGCGTGTTCAAGCTCGCGGGCGTACGTGCGCCCCGCAGCCGTCAGCGCGGCTCGCCCCGGATGCCGCTGAAACAACGGCATGCCCAGGAAATCCTCGAGTTGCTGGATGTGATGACTGACGGCCGATGGTGTGACCGCAAGCTCTTGCGCACCAAGCGCGAAGCTTCCCCGTCGTGCCGCGGCTTCGAACGCAAGGAGTGCCTTGAGCGGCGGCAGGCGGGATTTCGTCATGCTTCTACTTGAGCTCATTTGACGGGGTGCTGAGTTATATGCGTTGGCGCGGACATTTTCGCCTCCCTATGATCTTTTCTGACGGCCGCCAGCCAAAGCAAGCCGTATGCCAAATAGTGCACGTCGACGAGCATGACGCGGTGGCGACCGTTCGACGATGGGCCAGCGATCAGATCCGGCCATGAACAGCCAACGAGCCAACGGAGTGAACGATGAAAGAAGGACTTCTGCAAGCATCCAGGGACTATTTGGTCAGATACGGCGGCGACGCCTTCCCGAACCTGTTCACATCTGCCAAGGGCACTATCGTAAAGGATAGTAACGGACGCGAGTACCTGGACTTCACATCAGGGCAGATGTGCGCCACGATCGGGCACAACCATCCTGCGATAGTCGAAGCCGTTCACCGGGCAGGCGAGAAGGCCTTCCACATGTTCAGCGGCATGATCCCCGAGGTCGTGGCCGAACTCGGGCAGACGCTTGCACGTGACTGGTTGCCCGGCGACATCAAGAAGACGATCTTCATCAATACCGGCTCCGAGGCCACCGAGGTCGCGCTGCGCATGGCCAAGATGTATACCGACGGCTATGAAGTCCTGGCGCTGGGCGGCTCCTGGCATGGCATCACGGGCGGCGCGAGTACAGTGTCTTTCGCGAGCGACCGCAAGGGTTATGGCGTACCGGCACCCGGCGTTTTCCTGATTCCCGAGCCGAATTCGTATCGACCGTACATTCAGGCGGCAACACCGGAAGAAGCGGCGCTGGCAAACCTGAACCTGGCGTTGAGGATGTTCGACATGCAGTCGAGCGGGCGCGGTGCGGCGATCATTGTCGAGCCCATCATTAGCGCAGGGGGCGTCCTGGTGCCACCGAAGTCGTTCATGCAGGCACTCAGAAAGGCGGCGGACGACCGAGGCATGCTGCTCATTTTCGATGAAGCGCAAACCGCGTTTGGCCGGATCGGAACGCGTACCGGATCCGAATTCTTCGGTGTGGTTCCCGACATCATGACCATGTCAAAAACGCTCGGTGGCGGCTTGCCGCTTGCCGCGGTATCGACGACCGCAAAGATCGAAGAAGTCCTCCATCAGAAGCACTTCACGTTTTACACCAGCCACGTTTCGGACCCGCTCACAGCGGAAGTGGGACTGGCCGTGTTGAAGGTGATCAAGGAAGAAAACCTCATTGCGCGTGCGAATGAAATGGGGGGCTATCTGCGCCGCCGCTTCGAAGAATTGCAGCAGCGCTATGAGGTCATCGGCGACATCCGGGGCGCGGGTCTCCTGCTTGGCGTCGAACTGGTGACCGACCGCGCATCGCGCAACCCGGCCCACGAGCTCGGCGCAATGACGACCCGGAAATGCTTTGAAAACGGTCTCAGCATGAATATTCGCCGTCGTCCGGAACGCGGCTCCGTGTGGCGCATCGCACCTCCGCTGACGGTTTCAACGGACGAGATCGATCGCGCGGTGGACATCCTCGACAAGGCATTGCGCGACAGTCTGCACGAAACAGCGGTAGCGAAAGCCGCCTGACATTGGGCATGGGTGCGAGTAAGGAACGGATTTTTCAACGTTGAGGAAACCATGAAGCAGATTGCGGCGAGACATTGGCTGTTCATTGCGGCCATTAGTGGGTTTGGACTTACTGCGCCCGCAGCGCACGCGGAAAGTTCAACACTGGAAAAAATCCGTTCCTCCAATACGCTTACGCTTGGCTATCGCGAGTCATCTATTCCTTTTTCTTTTCTTGGCGCCGGGCAAAAGCCGGTCGGCTTTTCGCTAGACCTGTGCGCGGCAATCGCGGAAAAAGTGAAGGCGGATCTGAAGCTGCCGAAGCTGAACGTGGCTTATCTGGCGGTTAGCGCAGCCAACCGAATACCGCTCCTGCAAAACGGCACGATCGACATTGAATGCGGAAGCACGACCAACACAGCCGAACGCCAGCAGCAGGTCGGATTTTCGGTCGCCACGTTTGCCGGCGGGCCGACCTGGCTGACCACGTCATCGTCGGGAATCACCGATGTGAAAGGGCTTCAGGGCAAGACCGTCGTACTGACGCAGGGGTCGCTTAACCTGGGTCTTGCCATGAAGATCAATACCGATCTCAAGCTCAACATGACGATCCTTCAATCGAAGGAACAAGCAGAGTCTCTCCTGTTGCTGCGCACAGGACGCGCGTCGGCATGGTTTGAAGACAACATTCTGGAAGCGGGTCTGGTGGCGGGATCGCCTGACCCCAAGGCATTCCGATATCTGCCGGATGCAGGCGTTCAGGTCTATTACTACGGCCTGATGATTCCAAAGAACGACCCGGGATTCAAGTCGCTGGTAGACGGTGCCTTAAGTGCCCAAATGGCGTCCGGGGAATTTTCAAAGACTTACGCCAAGTGGTTCACGCAACCCATTCCGCCCCACGGACAGAACCTTTCGCTACCGATGAACGAAGCGCTCAAGGCGCGAGTGGCAGCGCCTAGCGATTCTCTTACGCAGTAGCGCTCAACGCGGTCTCGCTAAAGACCCTGTCCAGGCTTCGGCCGATTGAAGCCGGTACGTGCCGGGTGGATCGCTACGATCAAACAGGGACATCGTTGGGTCGTCGACGTGACGATGCGGCGCCCTTTCACGTGCGCCTTTTCAGTGAGCGGAAAAACAATGCGATTTCTCTTTGACCAGACGGCGGAAGGGGGCACCTACCTGGGTTGGCTGATGTCCGGTTTATGCTGGACGCTGCTCTTGTGGTTTGTTTCCGGCATGTTCGCGTTCGCAATCGGCATAACCGTGGGTGCAGCTCGCACGGTCCGCTATCTTCCATTGCGAATCGCGGCGAGGATTTATGTTCAGGTGTTCCGCAATGTCCCGCTGCTCGTGCAAGTATTCCTCTGGTACTTCGTCCTTCCCGAAGTAATCCCCACCGCATGGGGGAACTCAATCAAGCAGGTCGCACCGCCATGGGCCAGCTTTTATCCCGCTGTAGCCGGGCTGAGCCTGTACACGGCATCGCGTATTGCGGAGCAAGTTCGTGCCGGTATCAATGCGCTCTCCGATGGCCAGAAAAAAGCGGCGGATGCACTCGGCCTGACCGCTTTCCAAACCTACCTGCTGATCTTATTGCCGCAGGCCCTTCGCATAACCATCCCGACGTTAACCAGCGAAGCACTTGGCCTCCTCAAAAATACGTCGGTTGCATTGACGATCGGTTTGCTCGAGATCACCGCCCGCGCGGAACAGATCAACGAATTCACGTTCAGGACGTTCGACGCCTTCGCGAGTGCAACGGTTCTGTACCTGTTGATCGCACTCGTATTACACCAGGTCGCATTTCAGGTGGAGCGGATGCTTCGTATTCCTGGCGTGAGCCAAAACAACGCGGTCAGAAAGTAGGGGGTGTCATGTCTTTTGATTTCGCCGCTGTGCTCAACGCCACCCCGTACCTGCTGCAGGGACTTTTGTTCTCGGCCGAGCTCACGCTGGTGGCCATGATCGGCGGAATGCTGTTGGGGACGTTCATGGCAATCATCAGGCACATGCGTGTGCCCGTTGCGGCCGAGGCCATTCGTGCCTACGTCACCCTGATGCGTTCCATTCCCCTGATTCTCGTTCTCTTTTGGTTCTTCTTCCTGGTTCCGCTGCTGTTGGGTCACTTGACGCCAGCGGGCCGTTCGATCCCGCTCGGCCCGAAATTCACCGCTTTCATCACCTTCACCCTTTTTGAGTCCGCCTACTACGCGGAGATAGTACGCGCCGGGCTCAAGGCGATCGACAAAGGGCAATACGAAGGTGCGAAGGCGCTTGGTCTTTCCAGCTTGACCATGTATTGGAGCGTTGTCGTGCCCCAGGTCCTTCGGGTCACCGCGCCGATCATCGTGTCGCAGACGATCATTCTGTTTCAGGACACGGCGCTCGTGTACGTACTGTCACTCACCGACTTCTTTGGCGCGGCAGCAAAGATCGCCCAGCGTGATTCGAAACTGGTGGAATTCTATTCGACGGTCGCGGTTGTCTATCTGCTCATTTGCTCGATGGGGTCCGAGTTGTCAGAGCGTTTCCGGAAGAAACAAGGGTACCGCTCGCCTCGCGGCAGGTTCGAACGCGCCAAGCGTATGTTCGGCATTGCCCGCCCCTGAACCATCTCTAGCTTCGAGGTCTGATCATGGATGACCCGTTTTCGCTTCGGAATGAAATCCTTCGGATAGAAGGGCTTGAGCAAAGCTATGGAACGCTTCCTGTTCTGAAGGGCATCGACCTTCGCGTCAACAAGGCAGAACGAATCGTTATATGTGGTCCATCGGGTTCGGGGAAATCGACGCTGATCCGGTGCATCAACGGGCTGGAAGCATTCAAGTCCGGAACGATATGTGTCACCGATGTCAGTAGCGGCGAACATCTGACGCTACTCAAGGATATCCGTCGCGAAGTAGGCATGGTCTTTCAGAATTTCAACCTGTTTCCGCATTTGTCGATACTTGAAAACTGCATGCTGGCACCCATCAAAGTGCGCGGTGTGAAGAAGGCTGAGGCGCGAGATAGAGCACTTTATTTTCTAGAAAAAGTCCGCGTGCTGGATCAGGCACAAAAGTATCCTGGACAGTTATCCGGCGGCCAACAGCAACGCGTCGCCATCGCGCGTGCGCTGTGCATGCAGCCGTCCATCATGCTCTTCGATGAACCCACCTCCGCACTGGACCCCGAAGTCGTGCAAGAGGTCCTGGCGACCATGGTCGGCCTCGCCAAAGAAGGTATGACCATGCTTTGCGTCACGCACGAAATGGGGTTCGCGAGAGAAGTCGCTGACCGCGTCATTTTGATCGACGGGGGAAGGATTGTTGAAGAGGCCGCCCCCGACCAATTTTTCGACTCGCCTCAACATGAACGCACGCGGGCGTTCCTTGGTCGCGTGCTTCGTGGACATCCCGAGGTCGTATGAGGATGGACTGCACGGCGTCGCGCGGAGTGACGCCGCACAAGCTACCAGCCCGCAACTTCGATACCATCTAAGCCGCAGAATAAGGCTCGATCAAATCGGCAAAACGATCGGCGAGCGTCTGTCTTGCCCGTGCAGGCCATATCGCGCTGAGTTCAAAACGCGGCAGCGCGGCGCCATCGACTATCTCGCACAGTCTCACTCCGCTAAATTGCAATGCCCGAACCGAATGCGGCAATAGCGACACGCCGCATCCCGCAGCCACGCATGCGATCACGGTCAGCGACCGATTTGCTTCCTGCGCGATCTCCACCTCGCAACCCGCTTGCCGGAACGCGCTCAGAATGCCCGCGCGAACGCCGGGCAGCTGGCCCTGTGGAAACCATACCAGCCCGTGCGGCGCGAGTTCGCGTAACGACACCTTCGCACCCGCCGGCAGCGGAAAAGTCTCGGGCAACACCGCGATCAACGGCTCGCGCGCGATCAACTTTTCGCGCATCTTGCCCGCGACGGCCACCGGCGTATGTAACAAGCCAATATCGATTTCACCTTTCTCCAGCGCGCTC
Organism: Caballeronia sordidicola; assembly: GCF_002220365.1. Taxonomy (GTDB): domain Bacteria; phylum Pseudomonadota; class Gammaproteobacteria; order Burkholderiales; family Burkholderiaceae; genus Caballeronia; species Caballeronia sordidicola_C. The sequence goes on from NZ_MTHB01000110.1 coordinate 216,775, forward strand.
GCCTGCTCGGCATTGCTCATCTCGCGCAGCACCAGTTCGACATCCGGCACCGATGCGCGCAGCGCTGCGATCGCACGCGGCAGCACCTCGAACAGCGCCGCCGACGCGAACCCCACCGTCAGCCGCCCTGCGCGCTGAGCGCCGATCGCGCGAGCGCGGTGCGAGGCGGCATCGATTCTCGCGACGCTCATCCGCACGTCCTCCACGATCGCCAGCCCGGCCGCGGTCAGGTCCGCCCCACGCCGCGTGCGGCTGAAAAGCTTCACGCCCAGGTCGTTTTCCATGCGGGTGAGCGCCTGACTCAGCGCGGGCTGCGCGATGTTCAGACGTTCGGCGGCGCGGGTGACACTGCCGGCATCGGCGACGGCGAGAAAGTACTTCAGGTTGCGCGTGTCCATATTAAAACGATATGAAAGATGATCGTTTGCATCATATATGTTTATCCAGACGATCCTTAAAATGCCTCCATGGACGAGATGCGTGAGTGACCTCGTCGTGAAAAATATGATGGAGACGACAGTGAACTGGTACCGCGACATATCGGCGACGGAAAAACGCACCTTATGGAGTTGCTTCGCCGGCTGGGCACTCGACGGCGTGGACACGCAGTTGTTCAGCCTCGTGATCCCGACCTTGCTCGTGACCTGGGGTATCGGCAAGGGCCAGGCGGGGCTGATCGGCGGCGCGACGCTGGTCGCCGGCGCGTTGGGAGGACTGCTCGCCGGCATGCTGTCGGACCGCTATGGCCGCGTGCGTGCGTTGCAGATCACCGTGATCTGGTTCTCGCTCTTCACCTTCCTTAGCGCCTTCGCGCAGAACTTCGAACAGTTGCTTGCTCTCAAGGCCCTGCAGGGCGTGGGTTTTGGCGGCGAATGGACCGCGGGCGCGGTGCTCCTGAGCGAGACCATTCGCGCGGAACATCGTGGCAAGGCAATGGGCATTGTGCAAAGCGCGTGGGGTTTCGGCTGGGCGGGCGCGGTGCTTCTCTACCTGCTGGTGTTCTCGTTCGTGTCCCCGGAGTGGGCGTGGCGGCTGCTGTTCGGTATCGGGGTGATTCCTGCCGGGCTCGTGCTTTATCTGCGCCGTAATGTGGTCGAACCGCCGCGCGCCGTCGTCAGCGCAGGGTCATCCAGGCTGGCACTGCCAGCAGCACGCAGCATCTTCGACCGGTCGGTGATGCGCACAACGATCGTGGGCGCACTGATCGGCGTGGGTGCACACGGCGGTTATCACGCGATCACCACATGGCTGCCCACGTACCTCAAGACCGAGCGGCATCTGTCCGTGCTCGGCACGGGCGGTTATCTCGCCGTCGTCATCACGGCATTCATCTGCGGCTGTTTTGTGAGCGCCTGGCTTCAGGACCGGATCGGGCGCAGGCTCAACGTGATCCTCTTCGCCGTATGCTGTGTCGCGACGGTCAACCTCTACGTCTTCCTGCCAATGGGCGACACCGCGATGCTGTTCCTCAGCTTTCCGCTAGGTCTCTTCGCGGCCGGCATCCCGGCCACGCTCGGCGCGCTTTTCAACGAGCTTTATCCGCAAGGCATCCGAGGCACCGGCGTGGGCTTTTGCTATAACTTCGGGCGGATCGTCTCGGCAGGTTTTCCAGTGCTGGTCGGTCACATGGGCAACTCGATGCCGCTTGGCTCGGCGCTTGGCATCGACGCCGGCATTGCCTACGGACTCGTGGTCGTGGCCGCTCTCATGCTGCCGGAAACAAAGAACCGACCTATCGCGACGGTAGCGGCCAATGCCACGACTCGCGCCTAGACGGGGACCACATGATCGACGAACGGATTGAAACGATGCAGGCACAAGACACGACGGTAGCGGATCAGTGGTCTGACGCCAACGATATCAATGGCACTAACGATGCGCGGATCACCGCTGTCGACGCCCATGCCCACGTCTTCGTGCGCGGCTTGCCGCTTGCGGCGCAGCGTCGCCATGCGCCAGACTACGACGCGACGCTCGATGCCTATGCAGGCCATTTGCGCGCGAACGGTATCTCGCACGCCGTGCTGGTCCAGCCCAGTTTTCTCGGCACCGACAACAGCTTTTTCCTCGATGTGGCGAGGCGTTATCCGCGACGCTTTCGCGGAGTGGCGGTCGTCGATTGCTCGGTCACCGATACCGAGCTCGCACTGCTCGATCGCACAGGCGTGGTGGGTATCCGCCTGAACCTGATCGGCTTGCCGGTTCCTCAACTGAGCGCGCCTGAGTGGCAACGATTGCTGGCGCGTGTCAATGCGCTCGGCTGGCATGTCGAGGTCCATCGTGAAGCGGTGGATTTGCACGCTGTAGTAGGTCCACTGCTCGAGCAGGGATGCACGGTGGTCGTCGACCACTTCGGCCGTCCGAATCCGCACACCGGCACCAACGACCCGGGCTTCGGATACCTGCTGTCGGTTGCGGCAACGGGACGCGTGTGGATTAAGCTGTCGGCGGCGTACCGGAGTGCGCCCGGCAATGACGGAACGGCTTTGGGGACCGCACTTGCAAGCCAGCTGCTTGACGCTTACACGCCCGAGCGTCTGGTCTGGGGCAGCGATTGGCCGCACACGCAGCACCAGCAACTGGTGGATTACGACGCCACGCGGCGTGCGCTCGACCAATGGGTTCCTGACGCGACGCAGCGCGAGCTTATCCTCACGCGCTCGGCCCGTGCGCTGTATCGATTCGAATAAAAATTTCCCCTTACGTCACTAACGTCACTAACATCAACACGGAGAGTTCAACCATGTCGCTTCCATCCGCTGAACGTCGTAGCGCCTTCCGCTCGCTGGTCGAAAGCCGGCACGCGTTGCTCGTGCCCGGTGCGTTCAACGCGCTGAGTGCGCGCGTTGCTGCCGATATCGGGTTCGGTGCGTTGTATATCACCGGTGCCGGCGTGACCAACATGTTTCTCGGGCTTCCGGATCTCGGCTTTGTCGGCCTGCACGAAATGGCTGACCATACCGCCCGTATCCGCGACGCGGTGGACCTGCCGCTAATTGTCGATGCCGATACCGGCTACGGCAATGCGCTCAACGTGCGTCATGCGGTTCGCACCCTGGAACGCGCGGGCGCCGACGCCATCCAGCTCGAAGACCAGGAGAGCCCCAAGAAGTGCGGGCATTTCGCTGGCAAGGCGGTGATATCGACGAGTGAGATGGTCGGCAAACTGCACGCGGCGGTTGATGCTCGCGAGGACCCCAATCTGCTGATCGTTGCCCGTACCGATGCCTGCGCGACTCATGGATTCGATGCCGCCATTGAACGTGGGCATCGCTTCGCCGAGGCTGGCGCGGATGTGCTCTTCATCGAGGCAGTTGAAACAATCGAGGAGATCCAACGCTTGCCCGCGATGTTCGATGTGCCGCAGCTCATCAACATCGTGATTGGCGGCAAGACGCCGACGCTGCCGCAATCCAGGCTGGCGGAACTTGGCTTCGGGATTGCGCTTTACGCAAACGCACCGCTTCAGAGTGCCGTACGTGGCATGCAGCGGGCTTTGGGCGTACTTAAGGCTCAAGGGAGGCTCGACGAAGATCCGGACCTCGTGGTGCCGTTCAGCGAGCGCCAGCGCCTGGTCGACAAACCCTTCTACGACCGGCTCGACGAAAAATACGCCGCACATGATGACTAACCCCGCTGCGCCCTGAAACCAGCGGATCACAAGCTGCACCACATAACAAATAAAAAGAGGCCGACTATGAGTGCCCCTCGAATGGAAGAAGCATGCTGGCTAAAACCGAACTGTTTCACGTGCGCATGCGGGCGCTGGCTGTGGGCCTGCCGTATGCCCTGACCACGGCCATCCTAGGCGGCACTACGGAATTCGTCGCGCTGAAGTTCAAGTCAATCGGGCACGAGCACTATTTCTACCTGTGGTTACCTACAGCGGCCAAGCGAGCGACAAGGTCAGCGGCACGGTCTTCTCCATCACGGCTGACGAGCTCCAGCATGCGGACGCTTACGAAGTCGCCGCTTATCGGCGCGACCGGGTCCTGCTCGCATCAGGCACCTCGGCGTGGGTCTACGTCGATGCAAGGTCAGCCAAGCCGGCTCCTGTCTGAGATCCCCTGTGTTGCACAGCTGTTAGCGCCGGATAGTCCGTGAGACCATGAGCGTCCCCGGCGTAAGCCGTCGCCCGATCGAACGGATTCAGTACTGCGTTTTCGCGGATGCGCTCAGGCAGGTCGGGGTTGGCAATGAACATCCGTCCGAACGCAACGGCGTCGGCCAGCCCGGACTCGAGCACCTGGACCGCCGTCCCGGGGTTGTAGCCGCCGGCGGTGATCATCGGGCCGTCGAACGCATGGCGGAAAAGCGCGGCGTTGTTGGCACTGTCCACGCTCGCGTCATCACCGTATCCCGCCGACGACGCACGCGGCTCGATCAGGTGAAGATACGCAAGCTTGCGCTGGCCGAGTTCGCGGATCACGTGGGTGAAATGAAGCACCGTGTCGCTATCGTGCAAGCCCCCAAGGTTGCCGTGCGGCGACAGGCGAACAGCAGTGCGATCGGCGCCGATGACGTCGGTGATCGCGTCGACCACTTCAAGCAGCAGCCGCGTCCGGTTCTCGATCGACCCGCCGTACTCGTCGGTGCGATGATTGCTGCCGTCCTGCAGGAACTGGTCGAGCAGGAAGCCGTTCGCTCCGTGGATCTCGACGCCATCGAAACCAGCGTCGAGCGCATTTCTCGCTGCGCTCCAGAACGACACCACGATCTCCGATATTTCGAGCGTGTCCAGCGCGTGCGGCGTCTCGTAGGGCTCCTGCTGAAACGCCGGCGTGTAAGCGAGGCCCGGCGCTGCTATAGCTGAAGGCGCGACGGGCAGGCTACCGTCGGGGTTGTAGGTCGAATGCGACCAGCGCCCGTGGTGAACGATCTGGAGTACGATCCGGCCGCCCCTGGCATGAACGGCCTCGGTGACAGCGCGCCAACCGGCAACCTGCTCCGGCGAGTAGATGCCGGGCATCTGCGGATAGCCGTGTCCGTTGACGCTGATTGCCGTCGCTTCGGTGATGATCAGACCCGCCGTGGCTCGCTGCGCATAGTATTCGGCGCTGATGGGCAAAGGCACTCCACCGGGTCCGGCGCGCATGCGGGTAAGCGCTGGCATCACGATACGGTTTGGCAACGACAGCGCGCCTAGTTGCAGAGGCACGAAAAGTGGGTCGGTAGACATGGCGAGATTCCCGGGCGAATGCGGTATGGAGCGAAAGACGTGCCGTCAGGCAATTACGGCTAAGCTGACGCTTAGCTAAAGCTCAACTGACCGAAGTCGAGCGAAACGAGAAGCGGCTCAGGCACCTTCTGCATGTTTTCGTCATAGGCATAGATGCGCCGCTTGGTCGGCATCTTGATGCCCTGGAATTCGACGTAATCGCTGACATAGTTAGCGCCGGATGCGCCGCCCAAAATATCGACGGTGTAGTCGTGGCGCCGCATCAGCCCGTCCGGACCGAAATGGGTGATCTGCGTCCGGGTGTGACTATGAATATCAGCAGGGAACGTCACCTCGAGCCGGCGCCATTCCTCGCCGTTTTCGTGCCACGGCTCGATCTCCTCGCTCTCGAACCCGGGATAGGTGTAGAGGAACGGTGACGTGAGATAGGTCCACAACGCCTCGCTCGCAAAGTAGGTGACGTGGAACTTGTCCCATGGCGTTTCCTGGACGTGACCGGCGTAGGCGGCCTCGGGATCGTCACGGCTTTCGAGCACCGTGCCGTCCAGCTTTTCGACTGATACACGACCCGGAACAAACACGCTGCGATGACCGGCCGCCAGGAAAGGCGTGATCGTCAGCCGCTGCTGATGCGTGTCGATCTCGAAGACCTTGTCGTTGAGCAGACCGGGCTGCTGCTTGAGGTGCCAGATCGCGCCGTCGACCGAGAGCTCGGCCTTGAGTCGGCTGAACGCGTTCCAACGGTCCAGGCCACCGTGGGCGTCAATGGCAAAGGCAAGCAGGTCGTTCATGGTCAATCTCCGGTGGTGAAAAGAAACGACGCGTAAGGAGGGGTGGGCTCGCGTTGTCGATGAACACAGGTTAAAGCGACTGTCTTCGAGCCGGTAGCCGGTCTTTTTCGCTATGACTTATGTGGTTTGCGCATGGGTTCGGGCGAATGCCATAGCGGGAATGAAGAACGCAACGCCATGAAGTACGGTTTTGCCGCGTCCGCATAAGTCCGAGGTTTCTACGCATCGCGAACAGTGGTTTCGACAGGTCTGCGCGTGCCAAGAGACAGATAGCCGATGATTTCAGTTATCTTTTATGTCTTAGGCACATCAATCACCTTGCTTCCGGAGAATGGTGCCGGCGCAGTTATCTCGTTCTACGGAAACCCTGATGAAAGACATATTCGCGCTCAAGCTCTACACCCGCGTCGCCCGGCTTGGCAGCTTCTCCGCCGCCGCTCGCGAATGCGGACTTTCGCAGTCACAGGCCTCGCGCATCATTGCCGAGCTGGAAGCAGGGCTCGGCGCCCGGTTGCTCTCGCGCACCACACGCGCCGTCGTGCCGACGGAAGCCGGTTCCGAATTCCTCGCCCGAATGGAGCCCATTCTGATTGCTCTCGATGAAGCGGAACATAGCGTTCGCGAGGGAGGCGAGTTGCGCGGGTCGCTGCGAATGAGCATGCCGACCAGCGTGGCGATTCGCGAAGTCATCCCGCGCCTCGAGACGTTTACTGCCAGGCATCCCCATCTGCAAATCCATCTTCTGCTTGAGGATCGAAGGCAGGATCTGGTTCGCGACGCGGTCGATGTCGCGATCCGCCTTGGCTCGCTGGCAGATTCGGGCGCGACAGCGAAACTTATCGCAACGATCCCTCGCCTGATCCTGGCGGCGCCGAGCTATCTTGAGCGCGCGGGGATACCAGCCACGCCCGATGATCTCGTTGCGCACAGGATTGTGGGCGGCCCTGCGGCATCGGTGCCGTGGGCGTGGAAGTTCGAGCGTCATGGCGAAACCGTGGTGGCGGATGTCTCGCCGCATTTCACGACGAACGAGAACGAAGGTGCCGTTGCTGCTGCGGTGGCCGGCTTCGGCATTACGTCGACGACTGGATGGGCGTGCCGCCGTGAACTCGAAGACGGGTCCCTCGTCGCGTTGCTCACGGACTGGAAAACCGTCGATGTTCCCGTGCACGCCTATTTTCCGCTTGGTCGCGCCACCCGTGCGGCTGGTCGCGCCGTGATCGAGCACCTGATAGCGGACCTGCGGGTAACAGCAGACACTTCGCGCTCCACCTCATGATGTGCAGACAGAGCCGAACTTGAACACAAGATCGCGATCGCATTCGAGGCGGCGGTGCTCGCTTGTACATTCGCCTGAACCGTGTCAATCTATTTGCCATTCGCCGTGCGGTGGCTGCATTAAAAGAATCGATTAATAGCGATTCCCGCCGAAGCCCGCAATGCGGCGAGCTGTGTCACGCGAGCCGTTCGTCCCCAGGGTCAATACAAGAAAAATAAGCACATCAGGACACGGTTGCCGTTTCATTAAGGTGCTTCATTAATAGACGGAGTCCGCCATGTCTATTGTTGCCATTGATGGTGTTCGTTGGACTAATGATCGCGTTACCCACGTACGTTGGGGCAGCATCGATGAATTGACGGCCAACTGGACGTCGGTACCCAAAGTCGTGGATGTGGACCGCGTGGTGAAAGTCCTGGAGAAAGGAGAGCTGGTGCGCACGGTGTTCAAGCTGGGGGGGCGAAGCTATCTGGGTCCTCAGGTTAGCTCCATCCCTTACGCTAACGGGCACATTGGCATCGAAACGTCTTTTGAAGACGGTCGAATTGAAAAAACGTTGGAAGATCTGCCAACCGTTTAATCGATTCGACCGTTTTCGTTCCACTGTTCGCAGCATTGGGGGCACGCGTGGCGTAGCGCAAGTGCGCTTGGTCAAGGTTGCCTGTCGCAATCATCCGTCAAGGAATGATTGCTCCAGTTCGTCGGAATATACCTCCGCAAGCAGCGTGCGCAGCTTCGACGCCTTGGCTGCGCCATAGGCGTTTTCGAAGCGTATTTGCGCTTCATTCCATAGAGCCTTCGACTCGGCCAGTTTCTTTTTTCCTGCCGGGGTCAAGGCAACACGACGTCCGCGTTTATCGGTTTCATCGGGAAGCAATTCAATAAACCCGTCGCGCTCAAGCGGCTTGAGATTGTGCGAAAGTGCGGAGCGGTCAAGCACCATGTCTTTGGCAAGATCGCTCATGTTCGGCGTGCCCGCGCGATCAATATGCACCAGTGTGGAATGTTGCGACAGCTTGAGACCGCAAGGCGCAAGTACGCTCTCGTACAGTTGCGAGAGCCTGCGCGTGGCCTTGCGCAACGCGGCGCCGTTGCATAACGAGACTGCGGCCGAAGAGTGCTGTTTATTCGAAGTGTTCATGGTTCACTTGAAAATGACGGTTCGAAAGATCGTCAGGCAATCTTAGTCTATTGACACATCCAGACGCATGGCAGACTGCCGATCCTGATGAGGCGCCGTTTCCTCGGCGCTGATCAACAGCCAGCACAGCGCGCTCGCTACAAATGCAACAGCGGACGCCGCGAACAGCACACCCTCGTATCCGTAACCAAGGCTGGCTCGCGCGATTGATCCAAGTCCCTGATGCGATGAAATCAGCGACGCCGCGGAAGCCAGGTTCCCATTCGCGATGGAACGCGTAATTTCCAGCTTGTCGTGGCCGCCGAGTGCCGGCAATTCTCGCTCAATGCTCGCGTGGATTCGATAAAACAACAATGCGCCGAGCGCCGCGAACCCCACCACAATGCCGCTGAACCGCATGGTCCCTGATACACCGGACGCCATGCCCGCCCGTTCCACGGGGATCACCGTCATGCTGACCTTGGCGATCTGACCGTTGAGAATGCCGGCGCCCGTCGAGGCCACCAGCATCGGAAGAAAGATCGCGCTGAAGCTGAACGCCTGGATCTGCAGCGCGGTTCCGAACAGGCCGGCTGCGACCAGCAACAAGCCGCAAACGAGCAGCATGCGTCCCGACATCCGATGATCGAGATACACGGACACAATACGCGGCACCCCGAACAAGGGCACGGCGAGCGGTAACATCAGCAGGCCGGCGTTGAGCGGCGAATAGCCGAGGGCGCTTTGGAAAAAGAAGGGCAGATAGGTCAGCATGGTCAGGAACGCGACCGCGTACGACACGCCGGCGAGATTCGCGCCGAGATAGGTCCGCTTGCGGAAATAGTCAAGCTCGACCATGGGCCGCGCCTGCTTAAGTTCGACGATCACGAACGCTACGAGGAAAATGACTGAGGCCGCTAGTCGCGCCCTGACGGAAGTGCTAAGCCATCCCTCGCGATTGCCTGAAATCAGTGCCCAGGTGAGTAGCCCGAGAAATGCGCTGAACGTCACCACGCCCCACATGTCGATCGCGATTGCGTGCGGATCTTTGGATTCATCGACTACAAAATACGTCATGGCAATCATGATTGCGCCAACGGGCAGGTTGACATAGAAAGCCCACTGCCAGCCCAGCGACTGCGTGATCAATCCGCCTGCCACGGGCCCGAGCATGATGGCCACGCCGATCACCGAGCCCCAGAATGCAAACGCCTTGGCGCGTTCCTTACCTTGAAATCCATGTGCGAGGACTGCGAGTGCCGCGCTGAGCTGCAACGCGGCGCCCACTCCCTGCAGCGCGCGTGCGGCGTTCAACACAACCGTGGTTGTAGCGGCGCCGCAGATGAAAGACGCAGTGGTGAAGACGAACAGGCCAATGATCAACAGGCGCTTTCTGCCGAAGCGGTCGGCGAGCGCGCCAGCGGGCATCACCAATGTTGCAAACGCCAGTGTGTAAGCCGAGATGACCCATTCAATGGCGACGAAATCCGCATGCAGGGAACGCGCGATTGACGAGAGCGATACCGCGACAATATTCGCGTCCAGGTTGATCATGAATGACGGTACCGACACGCATAACAACAACAGAAATCTTTTCTGCATATCTTTGCCTTGATGGGATAACGGCGGCCGGGCTGGGCGCATCGGCCCGTTGCAAGACCATTCAAAGTAGTTGCATATGCCAATATATTATCCCGTGCAGCAATTTAGGCAAGCAAATTCTGCTGCGTGCCTAGGCGCAATAAGGCCCCGTGTTGGCAAAAACGAAAACGCACGGATGCCTGTGCGTTTGTGTTCTGGAGGACTGCGGAGACGTGTGGGAAGCTTTCGGGCAGGGCCGCCCTGAGGCGCTACAAGGCGAGCTTGTAACCCTCGTGGCTAGCCTTGAAGCCGAGCTTTTCATAGAAGCGGTGGGCGTCGCTACGGCTCTTGTCGGTCGTGAGCTGGACAAGATTGCATCCTCGCGACTTGCACTCGGAGATCGCCCATTCGAACATCTTCTGGCCCAACCCGGAATCACGCCGATGCGCGGCGATTCGAACCGCCTCGATTTGTCCCCTCCACGAACCCATGCGTGCAATGCCGGGGATAAATGAAAGTTGCAACGTGCCTATTATTTCGTCGCCATCGGCAACCACCGCTAGTCGCTGGTTCGCATCCGCTTCTATAGCCTTGAACGCGTCGACGTATCTTTGGTCGAGCGGCGTGCCGATGATTTCTCTCTGGCTCCCGAGTTCGTCGTCGGCTAACAAGGCGACGATTGCAGGGACATCGGCTAGCAGAGCGGTCCGGAAAACGATGTGTTCCACGTTAGAACCTCATAGGGTAAGGAGTTGAAGTATATGCACCCGTGGTGCCGCGATCGACGAAACGCAACGCTCCACAGGTCATGTCATGCTTCGTCACCCAGAAGCGTGCGCAGCATGCGCTCGGGGTTGGCCAGGAACGACCGCATGACCTGGAAGTGTTCTGTCTCTTCGTAGCTGACGCGTTTTACACCTTCCGTGGTGAACTCGTAGATCCACGCGTCCGGATACGCCATCAGAATAGGCGAGTGAGTGGCAATGATGAACTGCGACTCGTCGCGGGCCAGGTCATGAAGTCTGGCAAGAGCGGTGAGTTGACGTTGTGGAGATAACGCGGCTTCCGGCTCGTCGAGGAGATAAAGACCCTTGCCGCCGAAGCGATTCATCAGCAACGCCAAAAAAGACTCGCCGTGCGAGCGCTCGTGCAGGGAATTCCCGCCGTAGGAGTTGATGACGGGAGGACCGAACGAGGGCTCCGCATCGAGGTTCTCGATCTCGGTGGCCACGTTGAAGAAGCTCTCTGCGCGCAGGAAGAAGCCATCCTTCGGACGCCTCACTCCTTTGGCAATGCGCAGGTATTCGTCAAGCACCGAATGCGACAGCCGGGTTCCAAAGTTGAAGTTCTTCGTACCGCCTTCCGGGTTGAATCCCATCGAGACAGCAATGGCCTCGAGGAGCGTCGATTTCCCGGAGCCGTTTTCGCCGACGAAGAAAGTAATCTTTGGATGCAGTTCAAGCGTTTCCAGCGACCGGACTGCCGGCAGCGAGAACGGATAACGATCGAATGACTCGACCTTGTCGCGCTGCAAGCTTATCCGGCTGATGTACTGGGTAGAGATCATGATGGTAGCGTCATGTGTTCACGGACGTCGCTAATGACATGGCGTTGTGGGGATACATTCATGGATACAGCGGAAAGCCGCGCCTGTCGCCGCCTTGACGAAGCACTATCTTAACCCGGTGGGCCACCGTGTAATGGAGCGAGCGGCTACCTGCCTGACGCTCCTCATTTACAATGCTCGAAATTTTTCGTGCCGCCCGACTGCAATCCGGGCATCCCCACATTGCGAGGTCTTCATGATCGTCAAACCACGCGTGCGCGGTTTCATCTGCGTGACTACTCATCCCGTCGGCTGTGAAGCCAACGTCGAGCAACAGATCGACTATGTGACGGCGCAAGGCCCCATTACGGGAGGACCCCGAAAAGTCCTGGTGATCGGTGCGTCGACCGGATACGGGCTTGCGGCCAGGATCACGGCGGCATTTGGTTGCGGCGCAGAGACCCTCGGTGTCTTCTTCGAACGTGCCGGGGAAGAAAACAAGCCCGGCTCGCCCGGCTGGTACAACACCGCAGCATTCGCCAAATTCGCGGCTGCGAAGGGCCTGTATGCAAAGAGCATCAATGGCGACGCTTTCTCCGACGAAATCAAGCAGAAGACCATCGATGTCATCAAGCGAGATCTCGGGAAGATCGACCTGGTCGTGTATAGCCTCGCGTCACCGCGACGCACGCACCCGAAGACCGGCGAGGTCTTCAGCTCGACACTGAAACCCGTTGGTAAGGCCATTACATTGCGCGGGCTCGATACCGACAAGGAAATTGTCAAGGAAAGCAGGCTGGAACCGGCGACGCAAAGCGAGATCGATAACACCGTGGCCGTGATGGGCGGTGAAGACTGGCAGATGTGGATTGATGCATTGCGTGCAGCCGGCGTTCTGGCAGAGGGCGCGAAGACCACCGCGTTTACGTACCTCGGCGAGAAGATCACTCACGACATCTATTGGAACGGTTCCATAGGTGCTGCCAAGAAAGACCTGGATCATAAGGTCCTGGCGATCCGCAGCAGCCTGTCCGGTCACGGTGGCGATGCGCGCGTCTCGGTATTGAAAGCGGTTGTCACGCAGGCAAGCTCAGCCATCCCCATGATGCCGTTGTACTTGTCCTTGCTGTTCAAGGTCATGAAAGAAGAGGGGACGCACGAGGGTTGCATCGAACAGGTCTATGGCCTATACAAAGACAGCTTGTACGGCAATTCGCCGTGCATGGATCAGGAGGGCCGATTGCGCGCGGACTACAAGGAACTCAGCCCGTCAGTCCAGGCTCGCGTGCAGCAACTATGGGATCAAGTCACTAGCGACAACCTTTACGAACTCACCGATTTCGTCGGCTATAAAAGCGAATTTCTACGGCTGTTCGGGTTCGAGATCGCCGGGGTTGACTATGAAGCCGATGTCAACCTGAAGGTGGATATTCCCGGCATCGTCCAGGGTTAGGTCCACGCTGTGCCGACTTGAATCTATAGAGGTTGGCGCGCTAACGCCGGATGAGGATATCGCCGCCCAAGCGGCGGCGATATCCTCGGAGCACTCGCGTCACCCTTGTACGCGCCAGCCGAGTCCCAGACTTTTCTGCAAAGAGACAAAATCCTTTAGCAATTCGGCTTGTCCAGAGACCACATTCTGCTGCGCGCTGAACTGCGTGCGTTGGGTATCGAGCAGGTCGATCAGGCTTGATGCACCCGCTGTATAACGTTGACGCATCAACGTAGCCGAGCGGTCCGCCGACGCCTGCACCTGCTGCAGCGTTGCCAGATGTTCGCGCTGATGCCCATAACGCGACAATGAGGTATTCGCGTCCTGCAACGCGGCGAGCACCGTATGCGTGTATTTCGCATCGGCCTCGTCGCGCGACGCTTCGGCGCTATGAACGCTCGAGAGCGTGCGGCCGAAGTCCAGTATGTTCCACTGCAGATAAGGCGCGCCAATCCAGCTGAAGTTGTTCTTGCGGACAAGGTGGCCCGGATCGGCCGCGGTATAGCCTATATCGCCGAACAATGTCACCTTCGGGAAAAAGTCAGCCTTGTGCTCGCCGATCTGAGCGTTGCTGGAAGCGAGCCGCCGTTCCGCCGCGCGAATATCGGGCCGTTGCTGCAGCATTGAAGCCGGGTCGCCGATAGCCACGGATGCCGGCAAGGCCGGCAACGGGCGTTGCGCAGATAACTCCTGATCGAGCGTGCCCGGAGCCTGGCCCGTCAAGACGGCGAGCTGATCGAGCGACTCGGCCACTTGCTCGTCCAGCGGCGTCAACGTCGCGCGGGTGTTCTCGACCTGCGTGGTCAGGCGTTCGACATCGACGTCGGCCGCCGTGCCGTGCGCGCGGCGCTGCTGCGTCAACGTGAGCATTTGCTGCTCCAGCTCAGCCGAGCGTTGTGCAAGCGTCAGACGTTCCTGCTCATCACGCAGATCGACATAAGCCTGCGCGACTTCCGCGGCGAGCGACACTTGCGTGTCGGCGAGATCGGCATCGACCGCATCGGCTTGCGCTGTAGCGGCTTCGACCGCGCGGCGCGTGCCACCAAACAGATCAATCTCCCACGATGCATCGAAGCCCGCTGTATAGAGCTGTAGCGGTCCTCCCCCGGACGAGGATGAGCTACCGGAACTGCCTTGAGACGACGACAGCGAACTCAGGTTGGGCTCGCGCATGCGCAACGCGGCGGCGTCGAAAGAGGCGGTCGGCATGCCGTTCGCTTTTTGGTGCTGCAACTGCGCGCGCGCTTCGCGCAGACGCGCTTGCGCCGCGTGAACGTCCGGGTTATGCGCGAGCGCGGCGTCGATCAGCACGTTAAGTTGCGGGTCGTCGAGCGACAGCCACCATTGACTGGGTGCGCGTGCTGAGACCATGCCGAGCGCGGGCGTGCGGACGAAGTTGGAGGCATGCGCCGCGTCGGGCGCGACCTGCGGCGCACCGGCATAGTCGGGGCCGACGGTGCAGGCCGAGAGCGCGCAGGCGGACGCCAGCAGCGTAAGAAGGAGAGAGGCAGTAGGGCGAGCGAACATCGTGGATAGTGTCTTTGCCGTCAATGGCCGGCGGACGGCGAAACAGGGCCGCGCGGAGTCTTCAGGAGGAGCGCGAGCGGCACGCAGGCAAGCAGCGCGAGACCGAGCAGGTAGAACGTTTCAGAGTACGTGATGACAGTGGCCTGCATATGGATCTGCGCCGCGATCTGGCCGAGTGCACGCATTTTGGCGTAGGCCAGGTCGCCTGTCTGCGCGAACCAGCTTGCGGCGCTCGACGCCACGCGCTCCTGGCCCACCAGCGAGTTGGCCGTCAGCGACTCGCGGATCATCGCGGTATGGAAGGTGGTGCGCCGGTCGATCACGGTCCCGATGATCGCAAGCCCGACCGAGCCGCCAAGATTGCGGGCCATGTTGTAGAGACCGGCCGCATCGCCTGAATCCTCGCGCGAGACCGCTGCCATCGACGCCTGGTTCAACGGCATCAGCGCGAGGATTTGCGCAAAGCCGCGGATCAGTTGGGACCAGAAGAAGTCGTGGCCGACACTCTGGGCGGTCAGGTCGATATCGAGCATGCAGCTCAACGCAAACAACAACAGTCCGGCGATCACCAGCATGCGAAAGTCGAGCTTGCCGAGAATGCGCGGCAGGATCGGCATGATCAGGAACGCGGGCACGCCGGATATCAGCATGATGGCGCCCGACTGCTGCGCGTTATATCCGGACACTATGCCGAGGAACTGCGGCAGCAGATACGACACGCCATACAGCCCCGCACCCACCGCAAACACAATAACAATGACGCTGGCATAGCGCGGATTGCGCATCAGGTTCAGACGCATGATCGGCCGGTTCGCGGTGAGTTGCGAAATGGCGATCAGCACCATGCCGGCGAGCGACACGCAGGTCAGCGAGATGATCATGCTGGATTCGAACCAACGTTCGCGCTGACCTTCTTCGAGCACCACGGTCAACGAGCTCAGGCCGATCGTGAGGCCGATAATGCCGACCCAATCCGCCTTGAAAAAAGTGCTCCACTGCGGCCGGTCCGAGGGCAGCCCGACGATCAGCAAGGTGATCAGCGCGATACATACGGGCAGGTTGATAAAGAAGCACCAGCTCCAGCTGATGTTCTCTGCCAGCCATCCACCGAGCACGGGCCCCAGCAGCGGACCGAGCAACACGATCAAGCCGAACATCGTCATGCCGACGGGCATTTGCGAACGCGGTAACCGGGTGCGAATGATGGTTTGCGCCGTCGGGATCATCGCGCCACCCGCGAAGCCCTGGCCAATGCGTCCAGCGATCATCATGGGCAAGCTGTGCGACCATCCGCACATCATGGAGAACGCGATGAACAGCGTGGCATTGGCGAGCAGGAAGTTACGCAAGCCAAACACGCGCGTGAGCCATGCAGCGAGCGGGATCATCACGATCTCGGACATCAGGTAGCCGGTCGAGATCCACGTACCCTCGGTGCCGGTTGCGCCAATCTCGCCCTGGATCTGCGGCAAGGCGGAATTGGTGATCGAGATATCCAGCGTGGCCATCAACGCGCCCAGTGAGCCGGCCGCAACCGCGAGCCAGTCCGCCGCGCTCGCGCGCTCCGCTTCCGGTGCGGGCGCCGCAGGCGAGGAAGCGGCTGGCGTGGTTACCTCAGCCATGGTCGTTCTCGGCTTTGATGCGCTGGTCGCCCTCGCGGGAGGAGCGCGTATCGACATCGGCAGTCACCGACAGGCCGGGCAGCAGCACGCTGCGTGTCTCCGGCCCTGTCTCGAGGCGAATGCGCACGGGAATTCGCTGGACGATCTTGGTGAAATTGCCAGTGGCGTTTTCCGGCGGCAACAGCGCGAACTGGGCGCCGGTGCCGGGAGCGAAGCTGTCCACCACGCCGTGCAGGTCGGTGCCCGGCAGCGCATCCACGTGCAGGATCACGGGCTGGCCAACGCGCATGTGACCGACCTGCGTTTCCTTGAAGTTAGCCGTCAGATAGGTACTTTGCACCGGAACCACCGACAGCATCCGCGTGCCCGGCTGTACGTACTGACCGACACGAACCGAGCGGTCGCCAACCTTGCCCGCCAGTGCGCTGCGCACGACCGTGTCCTGCAGGTCGAGGTGCGCTTGCCGCGCGCTTGCCTCTGCTGCCTCGAGCTGGGCGCGCGCCTGGGCGATCTGCGCGGTGGTGGCGGCGATCTGCGTCTCGGCGGCATCGACCGCGGCGCCATTGGCCGCCAGCGTTGCCAGCGCCTGATCGCGTGTGCTGGTCAACTCGGACAGCCGTTCGCTGGTTTCAGCGCCGGTGGCGGCGAGCGGTGCGTAGCGCTGGACTTCGTCGCGGGCATGCTGGGCGCTGACTCGTGCGACTTGCTGCTGCGCTTTGGCCTGTTCAATGTTGGCGTGCTGCTGGAGGATGTCAGCTTGCGCGCGCTGGATGTCCGCGGCACGTGCAGCGATGGTCGCCTGTGCCTGGTCGAGCGCGACCTGGTACTGGCGGGTATCGAGCCGGACCAGCGGGTCGCCGGCCTTGACCGTGGCATTGTCACCGACGTAGACATCGGTCACGTAGCCGCTGACCTTGGGCGCAACAGTGACACTGTCAGCTTGCAAATAGGCATCGTCAGTGCTTTCAATAAAGCGCCCCACTGTCCACCAGCGGGCAAGCCAGATCCCCGCAAGGATGAGCGCAATAATCCCAAGCACGATCAGGAACAGGCGTCTTCCAGATCGTCGCGTGGGCGAAGCGGCGGAATCTTGCGGTACTTCGTGCGGAGGCGCCCCGGCGGTCGTTGACATCTTTGATCCAAATTATTCCAATCGGAACAATTATTCCAGTTGGTAAAATTGTGTCAAGTGATATATTTGTTTCGTTGAAGGGAGAAGCACGAATGAACGACACGAAACGGCTACGCCGTCCGTCGGCCGGCGGATATGTGCGAGGCGACGAGACAAGGCTGCGAATCATCGAAGCGGCGATCGAGTCCTTTGGGGAGCATGGTTTCGAGGGCGCGTCCACGCGTGATATCGCCGCGCGCGCCGGCGTCAATGCACCCGCGCTGCAGTATTACTTCGAGAATAAAGAGGGGGTGTATCGGGCGTGTGCGGAATATCTCGCCGACTCGTCCTGGGTCACGCTTGAGCCGGTGGTGACCCACGCAGCCGATGTCTTGAGCAAGGACAGTGATATTCCGGTGCTGATCGATGCTTTCATTCGCATTCAGGAAGCGATTGCGGACCGTATGTTCGCGAAGGCTTGCGATACGTCTAACCAGCGGCTCTTCTTTACGCGTGAACAAGCCGGCCATGAGCCGAGCATTGCATCGGAGATCATGATGCGGCGTGTGCGGCAGCCCTTGAATGACGTTGGCTCGAGGTTGATTGCGCGCATCACTGGTACGAAACCCGACGATCAGCTTACGTTGATCCGAATGCTGAGTTTGCATGGCCAACTGTTGATGTTCCATGTCGCGCCGCGCACGACGCTTGCGTTGCTCGGATGGAACGACATAGACACCGCGAAGGGTGACTTGCTCAAGGCGACGGTACGTGCGCAGACGCAGGTCTTGCTTGAGCAATGGAGCAGGGAGGGAATGGCCAAGAAGCCAGAATCGAGTGCACGCAAGAAACCCGTCGTGAAGACGGCGCCCAAGAAACTTTTGGCCCGCAAACGTACGGCGGCTGCCGCGAAAGAGTAGCAGAGGGGGCGCTGCGTGCGGGTCCCCGTCACGCAACGCAGGAAATCCTGGCCCCGTTTTATCGCCGCGCCTCAAAGATGAGATTGAACGGCGTAGCCGTCGCCCGGCGAAACTGCCGGAACCCTCCTTCTGTCACCACGTCATGAATCCGCCGCTCGCCCGCTTGCGCGCCGAGGCACATGGCGCCTGCTTGCGCTCGCGAGGCCGGCGTACAGATCAACGTAGATGCCGAATAGAAAATCCTTCCAACGGGATTCAGGTTTCCTTCGAGTGTGTCGTTGGCAAACGGCTCGACGATCATCCACGTGCCATCGTCAGCCAAGGTTTCATGGACGTGACGCGCCGCCCCGAGCGGGTCGCCCATGTCGTGAAGACAATCGAACATGGTGACGAAGTCGTAGTTACGCCCCGGGTAATCACTGGCCGAAGCAACCTCGAAACTCACGCGGTCACTCACGCCTGCCGTTGCCGCCGACTCTCCAGCATGCTCGATAGACCCTTCGTGATAGTCGTAACCCACGAATGTCGATTGCGGATAAGCCTGCGCCATGATGATGGTGGACGCACCATGTCCGCAGCCAACATCAGCTATGCGTGCGCCGTTTTTCAGTTTCGCCTCGATGCCGCCAAGCGACGGAATCCAGTCGTTCACGAGATACGCTGCGTAGCCCGGTCGGAAGAAACGCTCCGTGCCGTGAAAGAGCGAGACATCATGCTCATGCCATCCAACGCCCAGTCCGGTCTTGAACGACTTCACCATCTTCGGAATGATCTTGAACTGCGCGACGGCGATCTGGAACGCGCCGGGTATGAACGCCGGGCTGCCTTCTTCGGCGAGCGCGAAGGACTGTTCTTCGCTCAAGCCGAAGCGCTCCGACGCAGGATCATAAGTGACGTAGCCGCTCGCGGCCTGGGCGCTTAGCCACTCGCGAACATAACGGGCGTCCGTCTCGGTCGCCTGCGCGAGTTCTTCCGCGCTTAGCGGCTTGGCGGCAAGCGCCTTATAAAGCCCGAGTTGATCGCCGACGACTACAGTGGCCGCATGCATCACGGCGCCAAGGTCGTGGACAAACCCGCCCATGAATGCATCGAGTTTTGACTGGTCGACTGCCATGACATGCTCCCTTAAAAGCATCCCGTGTGAAATGAAGGGCGTTTAGTTGCTTTTGTTCGTCATACTTATTATGTTATCTGCGCCACTTGAGGAGAATAGGGTTCCGATCGCTCAACAGCAAGTCATGCGCTTCTCGGTGAATCGACCGGCGGAGTGCCTTGATGGAACAGCGTGCTTAACTGGGCACGCAATTCGGGTGAGTCGGTGTGTTTATGAACAGACACGGCATGCTGGACGGCGGCGTCCAGGAGTTCCTGATCGGAGTCAGCAGCCAGCGCGATGGTGCAGTTCATCTCGCTAGGAAACTCGCGGCAGTCGATGTATTTGCGGGTCATGGTGTTATCCCCCAATTACGTAGTACGGGGTTAAGTGACAAAGAAGGGCCCGGGACGGCTCCGCGCGCCTGACAACGAACAAGCCCCTGCGACGATTATAGGTCGCTGACAAGGGCCTGCTAACTCATTCATCGTTACTTCGTGGGTGTAAAGGACCACGGCTCCGGCCTGAATTTTTATTTAGTTAGCGAGTTAGAAGAGCGGGCGAACGTCCGTTCGGTTTTTGGGCGGACTGGCTTGGTTCCTGCGGGTATCGGAGTGAGATTGAATCCTTTTCAGGCCATGAGATTCACTGGATGGATCGGCCAGTCGCTTTCGTTTCGGAAACTTTTTTGAGCGACGGGTTATCAGACGCACGAGGACCGTCGGTGGCGCCGGTGGTTTCGCGCGATGGAACTGTAAGTAATGGGGGCTAAGCTGGTCGCGCAATAACGGGGAGCCACTTCTCCTCTGCATTCGATCGCCGGTCGTCTTGGCCCCGATCGTCCTCCATCGGTAATCTTGCCGCGGTTGTCGATGCAGACACTTCACCTCTTACATGAAAGGAGACGAGCTTGATGACGCAGCGTTCCCGAAGTTTGTTGTATCGCCGGTTGGCGATGGTCGCCATAGCGACCATCGCTGCAACGTCCGTGCTACCGGCGCAAGCGCAGCACCGTGATGATCGCGGTGGCCGAGGTGGATACCATGGTGGTGGTCACGGCGGCGACCGTGGTGGTTATCGAGGCGGCGGCGGTGGTGGTGGCGCGCTCGTCGGCGCGCTGCTGGGTGTTGTCGCGGGTGCGGCTATCGTGGGCGCCGCCACACAGGCACCTCCTCCCGTGGTGTATTCGGCACCGCCGCCCCCGCCGCCTCCGGGCGTCGCTTATTACCCGAACAGTTATCCTCCTGGTTACTGAACTTGGCACCCAGAGCCTGCCGACCTCGCCGAAAGCACATCGAGCTCATCTGGCACATCGGCCGGCACTAAGACCACAACGCGTACTGATAAAAACGTCGCGAATCTAACAACTCATTCAAGCCTCCCAACATGAAACCATCCATTCGTATTGCTGTTGCACCAGCATTGCTGGCACTTGCCTGCTTCACGACTTCCGCATGGGCGCAGACCACGGCGGCAAGCGATTCATCCGCAGCGCCTTCCTCGGCCGCGTCGGCGCCCGTTAGCCATGCACAGAAGCACGCAGATTTTGTGGAGAAACGGATCGACGACCTGCACGCACAGATGAAGATCACAAGCCAGCAAGCGCCGCAGTGGGATGCTTTTGCGCAAACGATGCGTGACAATGCGGCCAAGACGGATCAGGCTTTCCACGATCGTGCGCACAAGCTGCCTTCGGAGAATGCAGATGACGCCATGAAGTCCTACGCCGAGTTGGCTCAATTGCATGCGGACAATATGCAAAAGCTGTCTGCGTCGTTTAGCGCCCTTTACGCCACGCTGTCCGACGAGCAGAAGAAAATTGCCGACCCGCTGTTCCGAAATGATCACGCGAAGAGGCATGCGGGGCCGCGCAAACATAAGCCTGCGGCGTCCGCTCCGGCACCTGCCTCGAACTGATCTTCCAATGTGATATTGCGCGAGTCCCAGCCTGCACGGCGGGGCTCGCCTTCCTCACATGAAGAGCCGGATATCAGTAGCTCCGGCCCGACCATAAAAGGCAGTTGCCACCGCGAACATTCGCTTCGATGCTGGCAAGGCATTCACGTAATTGCTTATCCCCTCATGATCCGCAGACGAGCGTAGGATCCGCCCAGTCCGCCACGTCGTTGGCAACCCCGTCTTGTCCGTCGGTCACGACAAGCCGAAGGGTCTGGTAGCCGTTCAGGCCCACGCGGACGGTCTTCGTCGGTGATGACCCGGTGATAACACCGCTGTCATAGAGCATGACGTTGTCGGCCCAAACCTGGAAGTCCACGGTACCCGCTCCCTTTGCTGCAGCGTCCAGTCCGATATCGCTCTGGAAAGTGCTGCAGCGGCCGCCGAGACGATAGACCATCTGCGCTGGTGCGTTCACCGTGAGGCCATCACGGTATGACGTCCCATTGACAGTGACCGCAGCCGCCGCGGTCGCCCCGACCGGCAGCGCATCATTGCTGGGCCAAACCTTGACGGCAACCGCCCCGGCCTGCGTGCTAGCCCAGATCCAGTTCTGAAGCGCGAGTGGGGCATTCAACGCGAGTGGATCGGTTCCGGTCAGCTTCAGCAGCACCGCGCCGGTTGCCGGCACGCTTGCGCTAAAACTCCCCGTCGACACAGCCGGTGACAAGACCGCTCCGGTGAGAAGATTCGTCACTTGTACCGGTCCACTCAGCGCAAGGTTGGCAAAGTTGACCGTAGCGGTCGCAGCGGTCGATCCGCGATTGAGCAGGGCCACGGCGCGCGTGCCGCTTGCTTGCAGTGGCTTGGTCCAGACCTGCAGCGTGGCGGAACTATCGGCGGCATCCGGCACGGCTTGCAAGGCCAGCGCGTCCTGGCTCACCGAGATCGCACCGGTATTGGTGAGCAACGCGAGTGTGCTGGCACTTTGGCTGCGGACGTCGTTACCGGCGTTCAGCGGGCTTGACATGATTGCCCACATCGCGAAGTGGGCGGTGTCCTGGTCCGGGGTCATGCCGCGGCCTACCTCCAGCATGTCCATGTCGTTGAAGTAGCCTGGAATCGTCCACGATGCGTCCTGCGCGCTGATATCGACGATCGATGTCACCGACGTAAAGGTATTCGTGATGTCCTGCGAGATGCGCGACGTATCGGCGTACGCGGGCACGTATAACGTGCCGTCGGAGGCGAAGCTGGTCGGCAGCGTTTGATTCGCGCTGTAGGGGTTGATGCTTAGGTACATCGCCCGGCCGGTCGCGGCGATGCCTGCTCGCATGGCCGGGAATGCGCTGAGATTGCCGCCGCAATAGTCGAGCTTGATGTAGTCGACACCCCAGCTCGCAAAGGTGGCTGCGTCGACACTTTCATGTCCCAGGCTGCCGGCGCCCACTCCAGGCGGATAGGTCGGCGGGCGTGTGCCGTGCGCAAGCGCGGCGCAGGTGTTGGTGCCACCGGATGTGTAGAGCCCGAACTTCAGGCCTTTGCTATGGACGTAGTCGGCAAGCGCCTTGATGCCGCTTGGGAACGTGGTGGGATTTGCAGAGAGCTGGCCGGTGGCGGGATCGCGTCCGCCTACCCAGCAATCATCCTCCGTTACGTATTGATAACCCGCCGCGGCCATGCCGCTTGCGGCGATGGTATCCGCCACCGACTTGATGACGTTTTCGTTCGTGTTGCACGCGAAGGTGTTCCATGAATTCCATCCCATGGGAGGTAACGCGTAGCGTACGGTAGTTTTTGCGATGCCGGGATCGGGTGTGCCGGAAGAAACTGCGCCTCCGTCTGAGCCGTTGCCTCCGCAACTCGCCAGCAAAACGAAAACGAGTACAACATGTACTAGGCCAACTGCTCGCATTGTCATGATCGTCTCCTACTATTTTGGTTACCTAAGTAGTGGTAACCAATCTGGGCCCGTCCGGCTCCGATGTTATGCAAATGAGCTTAGGACCGGTAGTGGAAACGGTGCAAGCCGCAGCGCAACGAATCCACATACTAGGATGTTGACGAAGAAGGTTTAAGCGGGCCAGCTCGCCGAAGGGTTCGCTCAAAACGAAAGAAAAAAGGCTGGACGCCTGAGCGCCCAGCCTTATCGTTGAATCGCGTTTTATGCAGGTTCAGTAACCTCTACCGCTATTTCCCGGGCGTCAGGTCAATTCGCGCCCACCGGTTTCATCGAGCATGGAAACGGCGATCAGCGAAATGATCACGCACACGATCATGTACCAAGCGGGGGCCATCGTATTGCCAGTCACCTTGATAAGCCACGCCACAACTAGCTGCGCCGAGCCACCAAACACCGACACCGCCACCGCATACGCACTCGCGAGATAACCCGCGCGCACATGCTTCGGAAAGTTCTCGGGCATGAGTGCGTAAGCCGGTGCTGAGCCCATCGTGTAGAAGAGCATCAGCAGCACGATCAATCCCACCATGACCGGCAACGAAGGAAACTGGTTCATCAACCAGAACGCCGGATAAAGCAGCACGATCAGCGCAACGCGTCCCGCGAGGATCAGCGGCTTGCGGCGTTGCATCTTGTCGGATAGCGCACCCCAGAGCGGACAAAGTGTCAACGAAACGATCGCCGCGAAGATCGACACCAGCATGGAAAGCTTGGGCGGCATCTTCAGGTACTGGATCGAATAGGTCGGGATGTAGTACATGAGGACGTAGGTTGCCACCGTCATGCCCATGATGGCGAAGACGGTCAGGAACCACTTGCGCACAAGGCCCGGCTCCCGATTGGACTTGGCTGCCTTGGCCTGCTTCGGCGGCTCTTCCACAATATGCCGACGCAAATACACACCGACCGGCATGATCAGCGTGCCGATCAGGAACGGCACGCGCCATCCCCAGTCGAGCAGTTGCTCGCCGCTTAACTGGTAAGTCAGCAGTGCGGCAATGCCCGAGCCCATCAATGCAGCAGCACCCTGACTCGCGAGCTGCCAACTGGCCCGAAAACCGCGGCCTTTAGCCGAACCCGTCTCGAGCAGCGTCGCGGTGGCGGCGCCGAATTCGCCGCCTTGCGCGAAGCCCTGCAACAGTCGCGCAAAGATGATGAGCGCTGGAGCGGCGAGGCCAATGCTTGCATAGCTCGGCGCCAGTCCAATCATGGCAGAGCCGATCGCCATCAGGAAGATGGTCAGCGTCAGCGCAGCGCGCCGGCCGCGTTTGTCCGCGTAGTGGCCCAGCACGAAGCCGCCGACCGGACGCGCGACAAAGCCGATCGCAAACGCGGACAGCGCGAGCAACGTGGAGACAACCGGGTCATGCGCCGGGAAGAAGAGCTTGGCGATCGTGAGCGCGAAAAAGCTATAGACGGTGAAGTCGTAAAACTCAAGCAGGTTGCCGATGATCGCGGCGATCACGATCTTGGTTTGCGATACCGCTTTAGCAGGCTGGGCTGTAATGACTGACATGGAAGTCCCGTGGATGCTTGGGTCTTGCGCACGGCTAAGCGCGATGCCAAGGCATCGCACGCTGCGCAAGCTTTGCGTTGCTACCGATTGGCTACTGAAGCGCTACCGACTCACCCGCGCGAAGCCTACTGCGCGAGGAAACGCTCGACCAGACGCGTCCAGTAGGCTGCGCCGACGGTGAGGTTGTCGTCGTTGAAGTCGTAGGACGCGTTATGCAGCATCGGCGCGCCTTCACCGTTGCCCAAGCGAAGGAAACATCCCGGCTTCTTCTGCAGGTAATAAGCGAAATCTTCGCTGCCTGCGATCGGCCCGAAGTTATCGACAACCCGGTCGTCGCCCACCAGTTCGCGTGCCACTTGCAATGCCAGTTCCGTCTCGGCCTGGCTGTTGACCACAACCGGATAACCCGGAACGTACTCAATCTCCACGCGTGCGCCATAGGCGCTTGCCTGAGCGTCCGTCAGGGCGCGGATACGTGCTTCGAGCAGTTTGCGCACAGCGGGGTCGAACGAACGAACGCTGATCTGCAAACGCGCCGACTCAGGAATCACATTGGCGGCATGACCTGCGTTGAAAGCGCCGACCGTGACCACAGCCGTTTGCATGGGGTCGATACTGCGCGCGACTACCGTCTGCAAGGCAGTCACCAATCCGGCACCGATGACCACCGGGTCCACGGCAAGATGCGGGCGCGCTGCGTGGCCGCCACGGCCGTGGATGGTGATGTTGACCGTATCCGACGCCGCCATGAAGGGGCCACTGCGGAACATGAACGTGCCCGTTGGATAGCCGGGATGATTGTGCAAGCCGAAGATGGCCTCGCAGGGGAAGCGTTCGAACAAACCGTCGGCAATCATTCGCATGGCGCCGCTGTCCGCGCCGATCTCTTCGGCGGGCTGGAACACGAGATGAACCGTGCCGTTGAATGCGCGAGTGCGCGAGAGGTGGCGCGCGGCGCCCAGGACCATGGTGGTGTGGCCGTCGTGGCCGCACGCGTGCATCAGGCCCGCATTGCGGCTGGCGTACGGCAAACCGGTTTCCTCGGCAATCGGCAACGCATCCATGTCGGCGCGTACGGCCACGGCACGGCTTCCCGTACCCGCCGTGAGCGACGCGACCATGCCAGTTCCGCCCAGGCCGCGCGTCACTTTGTAACCCCAGCTTTCCAGGCTTTGCGCAACGAGGTCGGAGGTCTGAAACTCCTTGTACGCAAGCTCCGGATTCTGATGCAGGCGATGACGGATATCGCTTAGTTCATCGCGCAGATCCATCGTGTCGTCTAGTGAGCAAAAGCCCTTGGTATTTTCCATGGTCGCGGGTGTCTCTCTGTAAGAAATCTAATGGGGGAGTATTCTGCTGCAAAATCCGCTAATCAATGACGTTCGTCGACCGATAATGTTGACCTGGATGTCAACAGATAACGATATGCCTAAAGACAATACGCTTGCGCGCGAGAATTTGCTTAGCGCCCGGAGCCTGCGCTATTTGCATGAAATCGACCTGCACGGCGGAGTCCGTGCCGCGGCCGACGCGCTAGCCATTAACGGTTCCGTGATCAGCCGGCAAGTGGCGCAACTCGAACGCGACCACGGCGTAGTGCTGCTGGAGCGGCGCGGCAGGCGCGCGGTGCTGACTGAGATCGGGCTAAGCCTCGTCGAGCATTTCCGTGAGAGCTGCCGCCGTGATGCGGACATGCTGGCACAACTGGAAGATTTCAGGAGCCTGCGGCGCGGGCGGCTGGGCATTGGCGTGGGCGAGGGGTTCGTCGAGAACCTTCTGGCCACCGTACTGGAGCGCTTCAGCTTGCAGTTTCCTGACATCGTGGTGGAACTGCGCAGTGGCGCGACGTCCGAAATCATCGCGATGGTCCGCAACGACGACGTCGATCTTGGCTTATGCGCGGGCGGCGGCAGCGACCCCGCCATACGCGCCCGCACGTTCCGCGCGGCACAGTTCTGTGCGCTCGTCAGTCCACGCCATGCTTTGGCGGGCGAGCGGCGTATCCGCTTTGAACAGTTGCGCGATCAGCGGCTCATCTTCATGCCCGAGCGCTTCGGCGCTCAACAATATCTCGATGCCATCATTCGGGCGGAGCGGTTGAACCTGACGCCGTCGTACCGCTGCGATCTGTTCTCGGCTGCCCAGGCCATTGCCGCAGCGGGACTGGGCGTTGCATTTATGTCGACGGATGCGGCGCGGCAATACCTTGACGCGGGGCGCCTGGTTGCACTCGAACTGGAGCATCCGATTGCGCGCGAATTCAGCAGCCAGGCAATCCGGCGCGTCGGCCGGCGCCTTTCCCCGGCTGCCGAATTCCTATGGCGGCATCTGGTAGAAGCGATGCAGCGACGATGGGCCGCTGCGCCGTCTAAGCAAGGCGAGTGAGGACGCTTAACGATCGCTAAGCGGCGCTGATTGACGGGCGCGTACTGGCCTTGCGTGCATGCATGGTCCTGCGATTATCGAAGCACCACATTTGGCCAGCCTCCAAGCGGCGACTCACCATGAATCGCGAATCCCGGGTAAGCGCGCAAAAGCGCCGGTACGCGCGATAGAACGCGCCCATCTCGGAGGCCGGCAAGGTGAAGGGCGCACGAAGCCAGTTCGCCAGCCGGATCTCGCTCACCTCGCCGCGCGAGTCGAGGCCAATAATAGGTGCATAGCTGCGATAGTCGCTCTGCGGCGCCTTGTTCCAGAACTCAACCGGGTGCTCGCATAGCAGGCGGAAGTCCTCGGGTGACTCTGCTCGCAGCGTCGCTGCAATCGCAAATCCATCCACGAAGGTACTAAGCTTCCTGCACCACGTCGCGCAGGAACACGGGAAGATCGGTAGCGGATGGCGTGACCCCTGCCTGATACATCATGTCGCCGACAAACCCGCGGTGATAGGTACCGTGATTGACCACGTGCAGGATCATTTCGTTGCAGGTCATGACACCCTCGCCACCGCCAATAAACTTGAAGTGAATTGACCGGTCGAGATCGTCGGCCGATAGACCCTCGGCGAAATCGACATACCACTGGTCCAGCGTCCGGACCGCTTGCCACAGTTCTTCCAGAGACGGATGACTCGGCGTATTGCGTGCCGAGTAACCATGTTCGCGTCCCTGAAGATGGGCCTGGAACACGGCGTCTATGACGTAGATGTGATTCAGCGTGTGGACCATGTTTCCGAAGCGTGTCTGCCGTGGCCGGACAACCTCTTCGTACGGCATGTTCCTCAGCATGGAGAAGGTGAGATCGTTGGCCCAGGCTTTATAGCGGGTCAATATTCGGACGGTCTTGTTAGCGGCAGTCATGGGTTCTTTCCATGGCAAGTATCGGATGGTGATGCATCAAATCAAGCGCAACAGCGTGCTTTAGCTTATCCGCTAAAAAATCCGCCCGACAGATACAGTGACTGCATGAACCGCCGGATCAGTTGAAGCGCGGCGCAGCGCGGCGAACCGATAGCCGTTTCAGAGCGGCGCGACATCGTGAAACTTGCCGTAGTCGAGATGCGTTTCGCCGTCCCGTTCGGACATCAGATCAACGTACTGATGCTGCCAGAGAATACATTCAGGCGGCCAGGCATAACGTGCCTGCATGGGCTGCGCGGTTGTTTCGTCCAGGCCTTCCACCATCAGCATCAACTCGGCGTTACTCGCTTTGAGCGACTCGAGCGTCTGCCCAAAGAGCGGGCTTTCTTCATCGATGACATGCATGAGGCTCCAGCCGAGCGTGAAGATCGGGTGCTGTTCGCGGATCAGCGGAAGATCAAACACCTTGCGAAAATAGAATCCTTCTGGAGTGGTCTCCGAACGCATCAGCCGCATCTTCGCCTTCGCTTCCACAATCACGTTCTGACGGGCATTGGCGGCGCGGACCATGAGCGTCATCCGACCGTCGATAGGACGCACCACGGTGCGCTTGGCAAACAGGATACGAGCATGGGGCCGCGAAAACCGCGCGAAGATCATGCCGGTCGTCAACGCAATGCCCGACATCCCGACGAAGATCTCTAACGTGGCGACGCTGTGGCCATAGATGGTATCCGGATGCATGTCGCCGTAACCCACCGTTGCAAGCGTCTCCACGCTGAAGAAGAACGCGCCTAGCAGACCTGCGGGAGCCTGGTTTGCAATTGCGTGATGTCCCAGCAGGTACAACAACGCGAACCCGAAGTTGAGCAACAGGAAGAGTAGCGCCGCGACCACAAAGAACAGCGGCCATCCAACGGTCAGTGCGATGTGGTAAATGTCCTGCCAGAAGTAGGTCTGGAGGCCGTGCGTGATGACATGCCGGTTTTCACCCAACACCAGCCGGCGATGCGGTGCCCCAGGCGCGAATGCCTCATCGGATGACGATTGAGTAGTATTGGATGGCATCGTTGAAGTGACTCTAAAAAGGTAGGCGGGGCATCTCGAGCGGCGCTTGTGCGACTGTTCAACCGGCATCGGTCTTATAGAAGTTTCGTGAAACCGTCGGCGCTCCAGCGTTCGCTCCCTACGCCGTGATGAACGAAGAACAAGCCATCGGGATCATACTGATCTTTCACGGCGAGCAGCCTGCTGTAATTCGAACCCCAGAAAGCCCGCTGCCAGTCGGGGTTGAAGAAATTGCTTTCGGCGACGTAAGAACCGGGATCCGGAACCAGCTTGCGTACTTCGTCCATCGCGCGCCCGATGGCCCGCGCGTTCCTGCGCGCTGCTTCTGTGTCCGGTTCGTGGCCCGGGATGCCCGGATAGGCGGGTGGCCCCTCCATCCCGGCGATAAGCAGCGCGAACGCATCCAGCGCAGCCGGGTTCGTGGCCGTGTCTCTCGCTGCGGCGACGGCCTCGGCCGGCGCGCCTGCCAAACCTTTGTTGACATGCAGTGACACGCTCCATTGGCGGCTCGCGGCAAACAACATGTCGGCCAGCGTTTGACGTTGGTCATCGTGCAGCAACGCCGCAGGGAGCCACGCGGAGTCGTAGCCGTGCAGCACTTGTCCCGCTTCTCCGCGATTACCCGACCAGAAGATATTGTCCTTGGGCGCGTCCGGCCGGTCGTCGGTGCTGATGAAGCCGAGGAGCTTCTTGAACATCGTTGGAGCCCAGAAACTTTGGGCCGAGAGGGCGAGGATCTTCAGTGGCGAGAACTCGACCTTGAAATCATCCGGGGTCGAGGCAAGCGACTCCATGAACGGTTGCCAGATCGCTTGCGCTTCGCTGCGGCCGAGGCCCTGGAAAACCATCGAGATATTGAGGACGTTGTTGGGACGAAACCTGATCTGTTCGCCCCAGTGCGGGTTCATCAGGTCCTGATGATAGAAGTCCACGATCAGTCCAATCAGCCGACGAAATGCGGGCGCCGACGTGGCTTTGATCGCCATGTTCACCGCGCCGAATTTCTCGGGTAGATCATGAACCCGCAGCGTCAGCCGTGTGACCACGCCCAGGCTGCCGCCGCCGCCGCCTTTCAGCCCCCAGAACAGATCGGGATTCCTGCAGGCATTGGCGATCCGGACGACACCGTCCGCGGTAACAACTTCGGCTTCGAGCAGGCTTCCCGCCGCCAGTCCATAGGCCTTGGAAAAGCTGCCGAACCCGCCGCTCTGGATCAGGCCGGCCACGCCGACCGTCATGCAGCCGCCGCCTTGGACGTAACCGCCCGCCTGCGTGGTGACCGCATCATAGACGTGCGCCCAAAGCGCGCCGGCACCGACCGTGACTGCCCGCACCGGTGATGCATGACCCTCACATCCTGTGCCGACAAATGCGTCTCGCACGGTGATGTCGTTTATTTTTCGCGTCCAGACCAGCAGGGAATCCGCATTCGACGTGCCTTGGTAGCTGTGGCCACCGCCTTTTACGACCAGCCGCAGATTATTACGGCGTGCGAAGTTGATAGCAGCAACAACATCGTTCGTATTGCGGGCAGCCACCGCATAGACGCTGGGCATCGATGTCCAGGCGTCGACCCAGCCGAGGGATTGCGTCAGGCCGGCTTCGTCGCCTAGAAAGTAGGGATTCTTGAGTTCCTTGAATAGCTGCTGGCAGTCAGCGCCTTCGGGTGCGTTCAGGCAGGTCACCAGGGGTGATTGCACTTTGACCAACGCACCGCCGACTTGTTGGCCCAGTTCGTTCCACTGTGCGTCAGTTGGCCAGCCCGGTTCACCCGGGCGTACGCGAGAAAGTGCATTGGACGCCGCCGCATGGGCAGGCATGGGCATCCATTCCCAGATACTGGACAAAAATGGGAGGCCGGCTGCGAATTGCAAAAGACGTCGTCTTTTCCGGGAGAGCGTTTGGGTCGAAGGTTTCATCGGTGTGCGTGAAATCCTGATGTGGTCGCAACCGAGAAGTTATCGCGCTTGGCGGCCGTTGTGAACGCTCTACGCCACGAAAATCGTTTTCCGCGTCGATCATGCGGCGCTTGAGCAACGGTACGGTTTTCGCCACGTGCGAACCGGTGCGCATCGCGCCACGCGGCCGACTACCGGGCGATCTATTGCACCGCAACTAGATAGACGATTGGCGTTTACTGGCCGGCCGCCGCCCACAGTAACGAGAGACCGGACGACAGCTTGAGTCCGTCCGCTAGCCACTTGAACGTCGATGGCGCCATGAGGACGACGATCGGCTTTGCGAAAAACGATCCGGTCATGAGCGCTGTTCCCGCGATCAAGCCTTGAAACACGACGCCCGCCGTCATTGCGCCGCGTTAGCGGCACAATGCGGAAAAGCGCTTGACTTAGAGTGCGCTCTAAGTCCTACCATGCTCTTTGTCGAAACGAGAACGCAGCCATGAAGATAGGTGATATTGCCGAGCAGACGGGCTTCACGGCCCATACGATTCGCTACTATGAACGGATCGGATTGCTCCCGTTCGCGCCGCGAGACAGTACGGGTCAACGTGTCTATGACGCTTCCATCCTCACATGGATCGAGTTTCTGGGCCGGCTTAAAACAACCGGCATGTCGATTCAGGAAATGCTGCGTTATGCCGGGCTTCGCGCACAAGGCGAGGCGACCGAGGAAGCCCGGTGCGAGCTGCTGGCAAAACACCGCGATCAGGTCCGACTCAGGGTGGCGGAACTTCAGGCATGCCTTCTCGTCCTCGACAACAAGATAGATGGTTACGCCAATGCTCAACTGAGGACTGAAAAATGCAAGACACGATCGAACGCCAAGCGAATCAGGAAAGTCGCCTAGAACGGGGCAAACGGGTGTTGTCGGAAATCGACGGGGAAGCCGGGGAGAAGGTGATCGACTCGCTCGCGGATATTGCGCCGGACTTCGCGAAGTACCTGCTTGAATTTCCATTCGGCGATATTTATTCGCGACCGGGCCTGGACATCCGTGCTCGTGAAATCGCCACCATTGCAGCACTCACTGCGCTAGGCAATGCAACGCCCCAGCTTAAGGTTCATATTGCCGCGGGGCTTAACGTGGGTATCAGCCGCGAGGAGATTGTCGAGACCATCATGCAAATGGCCGTGTATGCGGGATTCCCGGCTGCGCTCAATGGCTTGTTCGCCGCGAAGGAAGTTTTCCGCGATCACGTCTGAGCGGGGTCACGCAAGTGCCCATTCTTGAAGCCTCAGCCCGCATCGCTCACGCCCGCATCGTTCAAGCTAGCACAAGCGTGGGTGCGGGCGCGGGCGTGGCAAGAGGACGCGCAATCTCGAGAAAAGCGTTAAGCGCGGTGCTTGCATACACATCGCGTCGACGCACGAACATGGTGTCGACGTGAGCATCTTCGGGTGCCACATCATGCATCGCCACGCGGCCCTCGCGCCACGCCGTGGCGACTACGCCTTTCGGCAGCAGCGTCACGCCTACGCCTGCGGCCACACATCCGAGCATGGCGTCGAGCGAGCCGAATTCCAGCGGCGTGCTGACTCGCAAGCTGTGCCGCGCCAGCACGAGATCCAGTCGTGTTCTATACGAACATCCAATCCGGAATACGATCGTCTTCACTTCGCCCGACCGCGCAAGCTCAGCGATAGAGTGAACATGACGCGCTGTCACGAGCACCATTTCCTCGCGAAAGAAGGCCTCGGTGGACAGGTCTTCGTGATGCACGGGACCCGCGACAAACGCGCCGTCCAGCCGGTATTGCAGGACGTCGTCGATCAGGCTCGCCGTGGTCCCGGTCCGCAGCGCCATGTCCACTTGCGGATAAGCCAGCGCAAACGACGCGAGCACGTCGGGCATGCGCAGCGCGGCAGTGGTTTCCAGCGTACCGACGATCAGTGGCCCGCGCGGAACGCCGTCATCCTTGACGGCGCTGCGTGCGTCGTCGAGTAACCGCGCCATCTGTCTGGAGAAAGGCAATAGCCTGTGGCCCGCAGCCGTCAGTTCCACGCCCCGATGGTGCCGGTGAAAGAGTGGTGCGCCTAATTCTTCTTCCAGCAAGCGAACCCGCGCCGTGACGTTCGACTGAACAGTATGAAGCTCCAGGGCTGCGCGATTCATGCTGCCGTTTCGCGCGACCGACTCGAATATGCGTAAATCGGCTGCGTCCATGTCGACTCTCGATATCGGGAAAAGTGATAGCAATTATCACATCAAAGCGCCGCTCGCTCCTTGAAAGCTTGCTAAGCTTTGCGCTGCTGACGGCGCGGGTTAAAGGCAGTCTTTAAGTGGAAAGCAGGCGGTTCTATCGAAAAGCAATGGGGCAGTGATGTACGCTTTTAACCGTGGTGCAGCCGTGCCGCGCGTTGGGTCAAGCCGCGTGCAACGAATGACCTTAAGCCACTCAGGCACCGCGAACATCATCAAGGAGAAAGAGCATGGGCACCTGGCGCGATCGTCGGATTCTCGACTTGTTTGGTATTGAAGCACCTATTGTTCTAGGACCCATGGCAGGCCCCGGCACGCCCGAATTGGCCATCGCCGTATGCGAAGCAGGCGGCCTGGGATCGCTGCCTTGCGCGCTGCTCAGCGTGGAGCAGGCGCGTGACGGCATTGCGTTGATCCGCTCGAAAACGCGTGGCCCGATCAACATCAATTTCTTTTGTCATGTTCCGCCGCAAACCGATGCAGCGCGCAGCATGGCATGGCGCGCGCGTCTGGCGGAATATTACGTTGAATATGGACTCGATCCGGAAGTGACGCCGCCCGCGGCGGGCCGTCGCCCGTTCGACAACGACTTTTGCGCGGTCGTGGAAGAATTCAAACCCGAGGTCGTGAGCTTTCATTTCGGACTGCCGGATAAAAGCCTGTTCGATCGCGTGAAGGCGACTGGCGCGAAAGTCATCGCGTCGGCTACGACCGTAGCGGAAGCGCGCTGGCTCGAGGCGCACGGGTGTGACGCTGTGATTGCGATGGGCGTTGAAGCAGGCGGGCACCGCGGCAATTTCCTGACGCAGGACTATGCCGCTCAGGTCGGCACATTCGCGCTGGTGCCGCAAGTAGCGGATGCCGTCAGCGTTCCCGTGATCGCCGCCGGCGGCATAACCGATGCGCGCGGAATTGTTGCTGCGTTCGCGCTGGGCGCGTCGGCTGTGCAGATGGGGACCGCCTATCTCTTTTGCCCGGAGGCGAAAGTGCCGGAGGTGCATCGTATAGCGCTGCGCGAGTGCCAGGATGACTCCACTGTATTGACGAACATATTCACGGGCCGGCCGGCTCGCGGCATCATCAATCGGGCGATCCGCGAACTGGGCCCGCTGTCCAGTGTGGCGCCTGCCTTTCCACTTGCTGGCGCCGCGCTGGCGCCGCTCAAGGCCAAGGCAGAGCAGGCAGGGAAGGGCGACTTCACGAGCCTGTGGTCGGGACAAGCGGCTCGGCTTGGGCGTGAACTGCCTGCGGGCGAATTGACGCGCGTGTTGATCAGCGAATCGCTGGCGAAGATGGCCCAGGCTTGACGTGCTGCCGTGACGTTCACGCTGCGTGTTTCATGCGGACAATGCGTTAAAAGCGCTCACCCATGCATCGCTGCCTCGAGCACGGTAAAAACGCGCGGGTCTGTCGACTGAGCGACGTTAAAGCGCAGGAAATGGCTGGCGGACTGCGCGACGCTAAACGCATTGCCCGGCGCAAGGATGACGTTCTCGGCCAGTGCCCGGCGGGCAACGTCCGTTGCATCAAGTCCTTCGGGCAGCTTGCACCAGAGAAACATCCCGCCTCGCGGCTCGATCCACGGTTCGATACCAAGTGCTTCCAGCCGCGCACTTGTTTGACCCATCGCACGGGACAGCCGCTCTCGCAAGTTCTCCATGTGCTTTCTGTACGTGCCGTCTTTCAGCACGCCGAGGATGAGTTCGCCGGAAAGACGTCCGCCGCCAAACGAGGTGGCAATCTTTAAATCGATCAATCGCTCGACCCAGTCGCGTCGCACCGCGATAAAACCGCAGCGTACCGACGCCGAGAGGCTCTTGGAAAAGCTGCCGATATGAACGACTCGCTCCAGACCGTCGAACGCTGCCAGACGAGGCGCGGATTCGTGCTCGAAGTCGCCGAAGATATCGTCTTCGATAATTGTTAGACCCGACTGGTCCGCGAGCTTCAGAAGCCGATGGGCCACGACCGGCGAAAGCGTTGCGCCCGTCGGGTTATGAAGCGCCGAATTGGTGATATAGAGCCGCGGCCGATGCTCCGCGAGTGCCTGCGCGAACAGCTCGATATCGGGACCTGCCGGCGTATACGGAACGCTGACGACCTTGGCCCGGTGAGCACGCAGCAAGGCGAGGAAATTGAAGTAACAGGGGTCATCGACGAGTACCGTATCGCCCGGTTCGAGCAGCAGACGGCATAACAGGTCGATGGCTTGCGTGCCGGATTCGGTGAGGATGATCTGATCGGGCGCCGCCTCGATGCCGCGATCCGCCATGCGGCGGGCAAGCAGTTGCCGCAGCGCCGGGAGCCCGAGGGATGTGCCGTAGTCGGCCAGCACGGCCGCGTCGGTGCGCGCGACGGATCTCAATGCACGGCGCAGCCCCGCCTCGGGCAGCCACGATGCAGGCAGCCAGCCGCAACCGGGTTTCAGGGCATTCGCGCCGGCCTCCAGCGATTGCCGCGACACCCACAACGGATCGACAACGCGGTCCAGGCGCGGGCCCAACTCAGCGAGCGACAGCGGCGGCAGGTGTCCGGCGACGTAAAAGCCCGAACCGCGGCGTGACTGGATGACCCCTTCCGCAGCGAGGCGATCATAGGCCTCCACCACGGTGGACTTTGAAACTTGCAAGGTTTCGGCGAAGCCCCGGATGGATGGAACCTTGGCACCGGGCGCAAGGGTACGTCCGGCAATCCGCTGCCGGATGGCCTGCATGACACGCTCGACCAGTGTGCCAGCGTCGGTGTCAAAAAAAGTGGTGTCTTCCATGTGTACTGATTTTTAACCCATACAGTTTTCCCTGACTGTAGTGCACTGTCTCTGGAAAATCCATGCTTTGTGGGCCGATACTGGCTAGCTGAAATAGGGGAGCATGATGGATAAGACGGCAAGCGGATGGATGAACGGTTTCCTCGGGATGCTGATTTTCAGTGGTTCATTGCCCGCGACACGCGTCGCGGTCGCGGCCTTCGACCCGGTCTTCCTCACGGTTGCGCGTGCTGGAATTGCGGGCTTGTTGGGTCTTGCGCTCTTACTGGTGTTCCGGCAAAAGCGGCCCGAACGAGGTGATCTGATTTCACTCGCGGTGGTGGCGTTCGGTGTCGTCGTCGGCTTTCCGCTGCTCACTGCCCTTGCGCTCAAGCACATCACCGCCGCTCATTCGGTTGTCTTTGTTGCGTTGCTGCCGCTTTCGACGGCGATCTTCGGCGTGCTGCGTGGAGGTGAACGCCCCCGTCCTGCGTTCTGGCTGTTTTCTGGCTTCGGTGCCTTGCTTGTAGCGGGTTTTGCGCTGGTTCGAGGAACGGGGGCATCACCCGTAGGCGATCTGCTGATGTTCGCGGCTATCATCGTCTGCGGGCTCGGTTATGCAGAAGGCGGCAGGCTTTCGCGCAAGCTTGGCGGCTGGCAGGTGATCTCGTGGGCGCTCGTGTTGTCGCTGCCTGTCATGGCGCCGCTGGCACTGGCCACCATGCCTTCGACGTGGGCCGACGTGGGTCAATCGGCATGGATGGGACTTGCCTACGTGTCCTTGTTCAGCATGTTGATTGGCTTCGTGTTCTGGTATCGAGGCTTGGCTCAGGGTGGTATTGCGGCGGTGGGGCAGTTGCAATTACTGCAGCCGTTCTTCGGGCTCGTGCTTGCCGCGACGTTGTTGCATGAGCCGGTCGGCTGGCCGATGGTGGCCGTTGCAACGGCGGTGGTGCTGTGTGTGGTCGGCGCCAAGCGGTTCGCGCGACCGTCGAATGCCGTGTTATCGCGTTAGTGTATTCCCGGCGGTATTCCCGGCGGCCGCAATGAGCGCGGCTCGGCGCTGGTTGAGCCTGGGCAAGCTCATCACGACCGCCCGGAAACCTTCTTTTTATTTACCCGCGGCGATCCATCCTTATCCGATGCCGCTATTGAACGTCGACGACTATTTTTCCCTTGTTGCTTCCCGCTGCAATAGCCTGGTAAGCGAGGTCGGCGCTAGCCAGATCGAAACCGCGTGGGTCTACTCTGGGCACGAGCTTTCCCGCTTCGACGAGTTGCGTCGCTACCTGCAGGATTTCTCCATGATGCTCACGGTGTTTGCCGGTTAGCAGCGGTGCGAGCGTGAATACGCCCGAGTACGTTGCTTCGCGGAATGACAGCGGTGCGAGGGCGTGGGTGCCCCAGCCGAGCGCGCTCACAACATGCCCGAATTGCTTGACCGCCGAAAAGGACGCGTCCAGCGTTGCCCCGCCAACCGTATCGGCCACCAGGTCAAAACCTTCTCCGCCCGTGTATTGCTGAACGTATTGCTCCACCGAGTATTCACGATAGTCGATAGCAGTCGCGCCATAGCTCCCCATGAGTTCGGCATCACCGTTGCTCACCGTTGCAAAAACGCGCGCGCCCAATGCTTGCGCGAGTTGCACCGATACATGCCCGACACCACCCGCTCCGCCTTGTACAAGCACTGTTTGCCCCGCTTTCACCTGCGCCCTGTCCACGATCCCCTGATAAGAAGCGATGAAGCTGAGCGGCAGGGCTGCGGCTTCTTTCATCGACAGGTTGGAAGGCTTCAACGCGATCAGCCGCGCATCGACTGCTGCACACTGAGCGAGCGAGCCCTGGATGCCGCCAACACCGCCAGTCATTCCGTACACCTCATCACCCACCTTGAACTGAGTGATGCCCGGCCCAACTGCTTCGACCACGCCCGCCATATCGATACCCAGCACCAGAGGCAGTGGATGCCTGGCATGTGCTGCGCTGCCGGCGCGAATCTTGGTGTCCAGCGGATTCAGGCCGCTCGCCTTAATACGGACCAGCACCTGGCCGGCTTGCACGCTCGGTTGAGGAGTCTGCGTCAGTTCAAGCGGGCCGTTATAGCGGTTCAGAACCAGCGCTTGCATGTTCATGGTGTTTCTCCCGGGAAATCGAGCGAATTTGCTTGATTCATCTTCGTCCATGCGGGAAATTACGACAATCGACGTTATTGCACGGCGACCAAACGTTTATGCATGAGGAAAAATGGACTGGGGCGATGTTCGGATTTTCCTGGCGATTGCCCGCACGGGTTCGCTTGGCGCGGCCGCTAAGCGGACCGGTCAAACACAACCGACAATGGGGCGGCGGCTGCGAGCGCTCGAATCGGCAGTCGGCCAAACCCTGTTTCAACGCACCACGGACGGTTTTGTCCTGACAGATGAAGGCGCAGCCGTTCTAATGCACGCGGAGCGTATGGAGGAGGACGCACTCGCCTTCGAGCGCTCTTTGGCCGGCAAGGAGCAGCATCTTACTGGCGTGCTGCGGGTGTCATCATCGGACTGGTTTGGCATTCACGTCCTGACGCCGCTCTTCGCTGAATTCCTTGAGGCCAATCCGCGCGTGAGCATCGAACTAGTGACCGATTCCCGCCAATTCAATCTTGCAAGGCGTGACGCGGACCTGCTGTTTCGCATCACGCAGTTCGACGAGGCCGACGTGATTCAGCGTAAGTTCATGCACATGGACTATGCGCTTTACTCTCCGGTCGACATGGTTCCTCCACAGCTGGGCGACGGTGAGGGGTATAACCTCGTCACTATGGACAGCGCATTTGGAACGCTGCCCGATGTCGATTGGGTAAGACGCGTTTTGCCGAAAGCGCACGTGGCGTTTGGCAGTAACAACCGCGGCGCGCAAGCCAGGATGTGTGCGGAGGGTGGCGGACTGGCGGTCCTCCCCTGCGCGCTCGGCGACAATACGACCGGCATACACCGCATTGATCTGGGAGAGACGCCGCCCGGCCGCGACGTTTGGTTCGGCTATCATCGCGACCTGCGCCGGCTTGGAAGGCTGCGGGCGCTGCTTGACCTGGTTATCGATCGATTGGCGACTGCGTGAATCCTGTAGTCCCTTCGATTTAACTCCTCCACCGTCTGCTTTCAATAAGCTTCCGGCGAAACGCTGGTCAATGCGCAACGGAAAACGCG
This sequence comes from Caballeronia sordidicola, assembly GCF_002220365.1. Taxonomy (GTDB): domain Bacteria; phylum Pseudomonadota; class Gammaproteobacteria; order Burkholderiales; family Burkholderiaceae; genus Caballeronia; species Caballeronia sordidicola_C. The sequence continues at coordinate 255,876 of NZ_MTHB01000110.1, forward strand.
AATAGAACCAGAATATTGCCGTGCGCGTATCGCTCCAGCAATACGTTGCACTCGGCAGCCTGAAAGATCGCACGCTTGCAAATACGCGTTTTTTAATGAGCCGGAATTCCGGTGACCGAATTGTTTCACCCGCTTCGGAGTCTGACCCTGCGTGTAAGATATCGTTAATATCAATGCCTGGATCTGTTGGGCTAGGCGTGGTATTTGTGTCCTATTGACCTGCAACGCGGCTGTTTCCGATGCGACCCGTCGTGATGCGCGTACACTAGTAACTGTTTCAGCGAATAGGCCCGTGAGGGAACCATCCCTGCGTGCAGGCAGCCCCTCCTTAATCGCCGGCTGGTAAAGCATGTTGCCGTTCGCGGCGTCACCGCTACGAAGACTCCGACGAAGTTCGCAGGCCGGAATGCCGCTAATCAGGCAGACGTGGTCTGTTCGCCGATCGGACAGGCTGACTGAGACCTTGCGGCGCGCAAGCCATTAAAAAGCGAACACTCTGCGCCGACCTTCGTTGATCAATACGCAGTTGAACATCCATACAACTTCAAAGAACGACTTTTTATAATGCAAACGGAAATGCCCACCCTTAAAGAACTGCTCGCGCAACGCGAAGCACTTCAAGATCAATTGAACGTCGCTCGACAGCGCCAGGCCGAAGTCGTCCTCGCTGAAATAGTCGCAAAGATGGGCGAATATAAGATATCGCTTGCCGAACTGATGGGACACACCACTCAAGTCAAGGCGGTTGCAGCGGTGGCCGCGACAACGGGCGCACCAAAATATCGTGACGTAGTGAGCGGTGCGACCTGGACGGGACGTGGCCGGGCTCCTCACTGGATCGTCGACAAGAACCGTGACGAGTTCCTGGTAATTGCCTGAACCGGTATCGTTGCGTGGGGCATCGACGCATCGGCGGTGCGCCATGCGATTACGCAAAGCGGGCAAGCCTCGCTCGCGGCATTCCAAAAAATCCCGACGTCCGGGTGAAAAGCTTGAGCGACACGTAAGGCCCCACTGAAGACGAATTGACGCCTTCGCCCGATGTCGATAAGCGGGCGGGTCGGGCGTCGCGCGTTCTGATCGACGAAGCACTTCCTCCATTCCCGTATTGACGCACTACGCGAGATGCGAGCTATACTCAAGCAGTTGCATATGCATCTGATTTGGCGTCAACGACGTTTTTCCCGGTGCTATGAGGGTGGTTACTTGCGCTGGTGCAACGGCTTGTGATTATTCGCCGCTAATCGATTCTGGAATGTCATGTTCACGGACTGCTACTGCACACAATTCCGTCGCTCAGCGAACGCTTTGACGAGCGTCTACGACGACGCGCTCCGGCCCATCGGATTAAAAATCACGCAGTTCTCGCTTCTGCGCGCGCTCGAGCGGCTTGGATCGGCGACCTTCACAGAAATCGCGGTGGAAGCGGCGCTGGATAAGACCACCATCTCGAGAAACCTCAAAGTCCTGATCGATGCCGGCTGGGTCAAGGTCGGCAGCGAAGAAGACGCCCGCTTCAAGGTCGCCACTTTGAGCAAGGAGGGTTTGAAAATGCTGCGGCGTGCGGAGCCTCACTGGCAGGTCGCCCAGAAGCAGGTTGAAAGCGAAGTTCAAAGGTTCATGAAGGGGCCAGCTAGCAAGCGCCTGTTGGAGGCGCTCGAAACGCTTCAAGGTGTGGGGCGAGAAGAGTGACATTTGTGCGGATTTCGGTTGACGGTTCGTCGCATCGATTGCCGGGTAAACACGCGTATCTGGTCGGCCACGCAAACAATAAGATGTAGCTACAACTATCTGATCACATTCTTATTCGTTGGATTAGTTGTAGCTACAACTGTACGCTATCGATGCCTATCTTCTGCATAATGGTTGTATGTACAACAGATAGCTGAAATAGCGAAAGCGTAGTTTCCTTATTCAAGGAGGGTCTATATGCCTACCTATATTGTTTCTGCTGCGACTGGCCGCCTTTCTGCCGATGCCAAGCAACGCATCGCGAAAGAGATCACCCGGATTCACAATCAGGCGACCGGTGCGCAGTCTTTCTTCGCTCAGGTGATTTTCAACGAAGTGCCTCAAGGCAATCACTTCGTGGGTGGAAGTCCGCTTCGCTCGGAGCAGATTTTCGTGCACGGACATATTCGCGCCGGTCGCAGCGCAGAGCGCAAGCGTGAGTTGCTTGAGGGCATTGTCGACGCGATTTCGAAAACCACCGAAGTTGCCAAGCGATACGTCTGGGCCTATATATCGGAGCTGCCCCCGGCACAGATGATCGAATATGGCCACGTTCTACCGGAACCCGGTTCTGAACACACCTGGCTCTCATCGCTGTCCGCTGAAGACCGCGACTATATGCAAAGCATCTGAAAGACGATTGATGCTCGCGGCGCCACTTCCATGCCAAAGACGATGATCGGGCGACGTTCAACGCGAACATTGTTCGATCGCCTGGACAAGCGAATCCTGCAGCGCCGGATCCTGGAAAAAAGCGTCGAGACTGCGGTGTTCATCGTTGGCGAACGCCTCAAGACAACGTGCATTGTTTGCACGGCCGCTTGAAAGAGAGCAGGCAAGCGCGACCAGCAACGCTGCTAATCCAAGGATTGCTATTACAGCGCTGGCGGCGCGTACCGGCGACCACCGCCACCCGATGCGCTCGTCAACTACGGCCATTTGACGCAACTCGTTATCCATTTGCTTGTCTCCATGATGATTAGCAAGACAACTATCGGCTTTAAAAAAACGCGCTTGACTTATACGAGTGCCTTCCTCACGCCGTGCATGGACGTGACGGCCGACTCGAATAACTCGGGGCCGATCTTTGCTCGCAAGATCCGAGCAATTTTGGCGCTCGCATTGTTGATTGGCCGATCGAGCGCCAGACCGGCTGGAGTTGCATGAACCGTCCACTGACGACCATCTTCCCTGGCTTGGCGCCGTTCGACCAATTGCTTTTCGCAGAGACTGTCGATAAGCCTGGTTGCGGTGGGGCGCGCTATGCCAAGGATTTCGGCCACCTGACTGCTGAGGCAGCCGGGCGTTGCAAGCACGACCCGAAGCACAAATCCCTGTGGCGGCGTCAGTCCGAATTCTGCGTACGCAGTTGTCCACTCTCGCTCCACGAGACGGGCGAGGGCAGCCGAGTTGAAGTAAAGGCAGTGATCGAACATGGACGCATTAAATCACAAAGTAGTTAGCAAGGCAATTAATTTTTGACTGGTTGTCCCGATGGATTGCCGCCCCGGAAACCTTTTGCGTTCCCGGTGAACAGCAGGGAAGTCCCGCTTCACACTTGGCGATGCGCATTGCTGCGTTGTTCGGTCGCTCGCCTACCCGCTATCTCAGCGTGTAGTGGATGCAAATGACTGCGAGCGGACTGCGAGCGGCTAAGCGCGCCTGTTGCATGGGCAAGCCGGGCGGTGGGGCAATGGACGGAATTCCATGGCGTGTGCAACTTGAACGCGCTGGCGGGCTACGGCGAGGATCTTTTCACGTCGCATACTTTCTGTGACATAGACGCATTTCCATCGATACCTATTAGCAAATCGGGATTTGTTGGTTTGTGATGGTTTCGCGTACCGTTACTCTCCTCAGCTATTGCAGCCGATTCACTGCTAACTGGTCGATAATGTCGACCCCGCGCTTAAGCGGCCGAATAAGTGGCTGATATGCGGCGAAGAAATTGCTTCCTTTAAAACCAACTGAGATCACATCCCCATGGGAATCGCAAAATCAATCAAGGCATGGGGCGCCGCCGCGCTCGTTCTGACCATGTCCACGGCTTCCACCGCTTATGCAGCGGACTCGGTCACGGTGGCATCGAAGATCGACACTGAGGGCAATCTGCTTGGGAACATCATTGCGCAGGTGCTGAAGTCGCATGGAATCGCGGTCTCCGACAAGATTGGCCTCGGGACCACGCCGATCGTGCGCAAGGCCATCACGACAGGTGAAATTGACATCTATCCGGAATACACCGGCAACGCCGCGTTCTTCTTCAACAAGGCTGATGACCCGCTCTGGAAAAATGCGGCCAAAGGCTATGAGGAAGCCGCCAAGCTCGATTACGCGGCCAACAAGATCGTCTGGCTGACGCCCGCCCCGGCTAACAACACCTGGGCCGTAGGCCTGCTGGGAACCGTTGCGAAGGCCAACAAGATCAAGACCTTCGAAGACTTTGGCAAGTGGGTGTCGGCAGGCGGTCAGGTCAAGCTCGCGGCATCGGCTGAGTTCGTCAATACCGCTGCCGCGCTGCCGTCGTTCGAAAAGACCTATGCGTTCAAGCTGAAACCTGAGCAACTTCTCGTGCTCTCGGGCGGTGATACATCGGCGACGATCAAGGCGGCCGCCGAGCAAACCGACAAGGTCAACGCTGCCATGGTCTACGGCACGGACGGCGGCATAGCGGCCGCGGGCCTGGTCGTGCTGGAGGACAACAAGGACGTGCAACCCGTCTACGCGCCCACGCCGCTGATTCGCGAAAGCGTGTTGAAAGCACACCCGGAAATTGCCGGTTATCTGAAGCCGGTATTTGCCAGCCTTGATCTGAAGACCCTGCAGACGTTGAACAGCCGCATTCAGGTCAACGGCGAGCCGGCCGCAACGGTAGCGGCGAGCTATCTGAAATCGAAGGGTTTCGTTAAATGATTGCCGGGACAGGGGCTGACACACAGGTCCAGGAGACACGGGCTGTGCCCGTTACCGCACACGGTGCAGGCGGCTTGCGTATCGACAAGGTCGGTGCGCTGATTGCAGCGCTGGCTTTGCTCGCGCTGGTGTTCGAACCGTTCGTGACCTTTCGTGCGAACCGGATCGTGTCGGGCAAAGGTCTCGGGTTGACCGACATCTTCACAGCCGGGCAGGCGTGGGCGTTTCTTGCGGTACTCGCCACAGGAGTGTTATTCGCGTTGCTGCGTAGCCGCCCGGCACTTCGGTTCGTGGTCGGCGTTGTCCTGCTCCTGACGCTCTGTTTGTTACTCGGCCTTGTGCCCGCGCATCTCGTCACTGCCGATAACCCGTTGGCGCGGGTGTCGCCCGCCGGTGGTTTCTGGATCTTGTTCTTCGCGTTCTCGGTGCTGGTCACTGACGCTATCGCCAAGCTCTCGTTCGGACCGGTGCAACATCTCCTTGCGCTTGCACTGGCTGCGGCCGCTATTGCCGCCATTCTGAGCAGCGGACTGTGGAGCGGGCTGTCGGTCATGCTGGAGTATGCGAATCACGCCGATACCTTCTGGCTCGAAGCGGCCCGCCATATCGAACTTGTCACGGGCTCGGTTGCGGCGGCAGTCCTGGTCGGCGTGCCGCTTGGCGTTGCGTGTGCAAAGTGGTCGGCGCTGCGTGCCGTCGCGTTACCGGTGCTGAACATTGTCCAGACTATCCCGAGTATCGCGATGTACGGTTTGATGATGGTTCCGCTAGGACTTCTTGCCGCCCGATTCCCGCTGCTCGATGCGCTTGGCATTCGCGGTATCGGCGTCGCGCCTGCGGGAATTGCGTTGTTCCTCTATTCGCTGCTGCCGGTCGCGGCGAGCGTTGTGGTGGGGTTTGCGCAGCTTGCGCGCGAGAGTGTTGAAGCGGCTGTGGCGATGGGCATGACCCCGCGCCAGCGGCTCTTTGCGATTGAACTGCCGCTTGCGTTGCCTGTCATCCTGACGGGTGTGCGGATCGTGCTGGTCCAGAACATCGGGCTGGCGACGGTGGCCGCGCTGATCGGCGGAGGCGGATTCGGTACCTTCGTATTCCAGGGCCTCGGGCAAGCGGCGACAGATCTCGTGCTGCTCGGTGCCGTGCCAACCATCGCGCTCGGTCTCGCCGCTGCAATCGTGTTCAACGCCGTGACCGAACTCGCTAAAAGACGCCACTAAGGACGCCACGCATGATCGAAATCGAAAAAATCAGCCGGCGTTTCGGCGATATCGTCGCTGTCGACGACGTCTCGCTCACCATCGAACGCGGCACCATCACCGCGTTTGTCGGCACGTCGGGCAGTGGCAAGTCCACGCTCCTGCGCATGATCAACCGCCTGATCGCGCCCACGAGCGGCACGATCCGCATAGACGGGAGCGACACCGCAACCGTGCCGGCCGAGGCATTGCGGCGCGGCATTGGTTATGTGATCCAGGGTAACGGCTTGTTTCCGCATTGGACGGTGGCCCGCAACATCGCGACGGTTCCGCGCTTGCTGGGATGGAGCGCGGCCAGGATCGACCAGCGCGTGCGCGAGTTGCTGACACTCTTCAATCTCGACGCCAATGCGTACCTCCACAAATATCCTCATCAGCTTTCCGGTGGACAGCAGCAGCGTGTGGGTGTGGCGCGGGCGCTGGCGGCGGAGCCTGCAATCTTGCTGATGGACGAGCCGTTCGGCGCACTCGATCCCATCATTCGCGCCAAGGCGCAGGAAGACTTGCTCGCGCTTCAGCGGCGACTGGGGATCACGGTCGTGATCGTTACGCACGATATGGAAGAGGCGTTGCATCTGGGCGACCGCATTGTGGTGATGGACGGTGGCCGGGTGCTTCAGGCGGCTACGCCCGCCGAGATCTTGCAGCGGCCCGCGCCGGGGTTTGTCGAGCGATTGGTCGCAGGCGTCGACCGGCCGTTCCGGCTGCTGTCGCTGATTCCTGTTAGTGAAATCGCTGAGACTGGCGCCGCCGAGGGTAGCCCCATTGCCGGCACGCAGAGCCTTCGCGATGCCCTGTCCGAGCTGCTTTGGCGTGGCGCGCAGAGCTTGCCGGTCGCATCGGCGGACGGTGCGGTGCAGAGCCGTATTTCGCTCGCATCGATCCTGGCGCGAGCCGAGAGGTCCGCATGAAATCGGCCGCCTGGATAGCGCGTATCGTTGCGCTTGCCGTGCTGCTCTTGCTGCTGTTCAAGCCGCAGGTGTTCCAGCCAATTCTTGCGCCGCTCGCTGAAAACGGCGCGCCGGCCCTCTATGACCGGGCGAGCCTGCTGGACCTCACGCTTGCGCATCTCGCGATCGTGGCGGGCGCCAGTCTGGTGGGTGCGGTGATCGCATTGCTTGCCGGGATTTTCGTCACGCGCGAGGCGGGCGCGGAATTCCTGCCGCTCGCGCGCAGCGTGGTGAATATCGGGCAGACGTTTCCCCCGGTGGTCGTGCTGGCCCTTGCGGTGCCCGTGGTCGGGTTTGGTGTGAAGCCGACCCTGGTCGCGCTGATTCTGTACGGTCTCCTACCGATCTTCGAGAGCACCATCACGGGTCTGAAGGAGATTCCGTCCGCGACTATCGATGCGGCGCGAGGCATGGGCATGAGCGCGACGCGGCAGTTGCTTGCTGTCGAACTGCCGCTTGCGCTGCCGGTGATTCTCGCGGGCCTGCGCCTTTCCGTGGTGATCAACCTGGGGACAGCAACTATCGGGTCGACCGTGGCGGCGAAGGGGCTGGGCGATGTCATCATTGCCGGCTTGCAGACCTCGAATACGGCGTTTATCCTGCAAGGCGGCGTTATTGTTGGATTGCTCGCCGTTCTGATCTATGACGCAATGGGCATCGCCGGGCGGTTGGCCTCAAGGCATGTGGTGGACGGGGCCGTGCAATGAGGCTCCTTACCTAAACGCCAGGCAAAAAAAGCCGACCGGTTCAGGTCGGCCTTCATCGTGCGGATTTTCCAGTTACTTCTTGAATTTATCGCGCACGGCGTCGGCTGCCTCACCGACCTTCGACTGGACCTTCCCCGCGACCTTTTCGGCTGCGCCTTCAGCCTGCGTCGTCTTGTTGCCTGTGACCTTGCCGATCGCTTCCTTGACGGAGCCTGTCACTTGCTTGGCTGCACCTTCAACCCGATTCTTATCCATGACGTTTTCCTTTAGAGAACTTGCGTTATCAACGTGCTAGACGTACGTCGAGCGATGATTTACTTCGACTACCTTCAACCCGACGAACGCTTTCATTGTGCCCATTCAGTTCAATTGCTGACAGTCGCAAATGCATCAGTCCGCCTGGTGCATTTGAAGTGCCGCCGCGCCGTAGATGACGGGCAAAACATACAGAACCTTCCAAGCGCCGGAGTCAGTGAGCACAATCCGTTCCCGGTACCGGCAATACGTGGCGCTTAGTCCGCGGTTTTGCGCAACTTCTTCTGCGGCGCTTTGGACGGCGTCAGTCCGAAATGCCCGCGCGACTGCGCCCACACAATCGCCTCGCTGCGGCTGTGCACATCGAGCTTCGCGTAGATGGTGGAGACATGGTTGCGTACGGTATTCGGCGCCAGCCCCAGATCCTTTGCAATCTCCTTGTCCGCGAGGCCGCGGCACAAGCACGCGAAAACATCGCGTTCCCGCGCGGTCAGATCCGCAAGATGAGCGCCCGCGTCGGGTGCATTGGCGCGCCGTACGTTCACCAGTTTTTCAATCAACGTCTGGCTGAACCACGACGCATCCTGCATCACCGTCTCGACCGCGCTCACCAACTCCATCTCGGAGCGTTTGCGCTCGGTAATATCCTGCAAGGCCACCAGCACGCAATCCTGGCCGTGAATACCCACCACTTCCGCCGACACCAGGCAATCGAGCACTTCGCCGGTCTGCATCCGAATCTGGAACTCGACGTTGCGAAGGCTGCCGGACTCGATCAACAACGCGCTGATTCGCTTGCGTGCATCGCCAACCCACAGGCCCGCCTCATCGATAGGCTTGCCCATCAGTTCCTCCTGCGAGTAACCCGTGGTGGCAGTGAACGCGTCGTTCAGGTCGAGCGTGAGGTAACTATCGGCGGTGAATAGCGCAGTTGGCACAGGCGTCATGCGAAACGACTTCTCGAAGCGCTCTTCGCTTTGGCGCAGTGCGTTCTCAGCCTTCTTGCGCGGCTCCAGGTCCATGAAGGTGAACAGCATGCAGCCTTCTTCGCCGATATCGATAGGCTGCCCCGCCACCACCACGAACTTCGTGCCGCCCTCGGGCAGGCGCAGCACGGCCTCCATTTGAGGGATGGTTGCACCCTCGCCCAGACGCTCGATGGCAAGGTCGCGCCGGTCCGCATTCTCGAAGACATCGAGCTCATACACCGAGCGGCCGATCACGTTCTCGCGGACATAACCGGTCATCTCGAGGAAACCCTGATTGACCTTGATGTAGCGCTGATCGCTCAGCCGGCAGATCACGGCCGGCGCCGGATTGGCATTGAAAGTCTTCTCGAAGCGCTTCTCGGCGCTGGCCCATTCGCTGGCGTCGTGAAGGATCAGCGCCAGACAGTCCGGTTCGTCTTGCGCATTGGTCAGCACCAGGCTGCGCACACGATGCACCCAGTTCGTCTCTTCGTCGTGAGCGGGATAAACCTCCACGATCACGTCGCTGAAACATTCGCCCGCGACCACTCGCTCGATCGGGTAGGTGCCCGCCTGAAGCGGGTGATTGTTCCGGTAACGCAGGCGAAAGCGCTCGCGGTATTCGGTCACGTTTGCGCCAAGTTCCGCCACTTCCGTGACGCCGTGCATATCGAGGGCGGCCTGATTGGCCCAGAGAATGGTCTGGTCCGGTTCGATCAGGATCACGCCCTCGGTCAGGCCCGTGATGATCTGCTGCAACTGGCGGCGGTCGGTCTGGGCACGGAGCACCTTGTCGTCGGCGATCTCGGTCGGGTCGGTTTGCGAGCGTGTAGGTGAATCGTCCTGCAATGCGGCGTGGTTCGTTACGGTCATTTTTTTGGTTCGCGCGCGTGAGCGCACGCGTAGGAAGCTTGCACGAACGAAGAATCGCCTGAATCCGTCCGGCGTGCCAGTAGCTAATGCACTAGGTGCAATGGTGCAACTGCATCATGTGTTGCGCCATGCGCGCTCCTAGACTTCCATCAAGCCGGTCCGCCTGCGGTCCGCAGCTTTTGTTCAACCATCGAAACATCGGAAATACTGGAGCGACATGAATACCCCTTATCCAAGCAATCGAAGCAGCGACATCGATCGCGCCGAGCACGTGGAACGCGTGAGCTTTCGTCTTCCCTGGAGCATCTCGTGGGGCGCCGTGATAGCCGGCTTTTTCCTCGCGCTCGTCGTTTATCTCTTTCTAACCGTGCTTGGCACGGCGATCGGCGCCTCGGCTGTCGATCCCATCGGTGACAAGAATCCGTTGTCCGGCGCGGGAACCGGCGTTGGCATATGGCTCGCGGTGACGACGTTGATCTCCATTTTCGTGGGTGCATTTGTCAGCGGTCGCACGGCTCCCCGCCAAGGCGTTTTGCACGGCTTGCTGACGTGGTCGGTCGTGACGGTCGCAACCACCTGGTTGCTCGCTTCGTTCGCGTCCAGCGTGACGGGCGCTGCCGCTAACGTGGTGGGCGGCGGTTTGTCGATGGTCGGCCGCGGGGTAGCTGCCGCCGCGCCTGATCTTGCGTCGGGGGTGAAGGGCCAGCTTCAGCAAAGCGGCATCGACTTCAACTGGACCAGCTTGCAGGATCAATTGAACGGCCTGCTGCGTGATTCGGGCAAGACCGCTTTGCAGCCCTCGCAACTGAAAGCGACGGCGCAAAGCGCTGCCAGCGACGCGACTCAAACGGCACAACAAGCGGGCACGACGCCGCAAAACGGCAGCGACGATCTCTCGCAATGGTTTGCGCGCGTCAAGGCAAAGGCTCAGCCCGCGCTCGATTCAGCGGACAAGGATGCGCTGGTGAACATCGTGGCGGCGCGTACCGGAAAGTCGCACGAACAAGCGCAGTCGATCGTCGATAACTACGCGCAAACCTATGACGCAGCGCTCGCGAAGTATCAGCAACTGAAAACGCAGGCGGAGCAGCAGGCGCGTGAGGCGGCGGCATCCGCGGCGCGAGGGGTATCGAAGGCGGCGTGGGGATCGGTCTTGATTCTCTTGGTCGGCGCGGTGGTTGCGAGTGTGGCGGGATGGTTGGGCTTGCGCTCACGGCCGGCGGTGCTTTAAGCGGGCTTGAAATGCGTGGTCGTCGACCCCATTGATTAGCGTGGCGCACAGATGAAGCATTTGCATCCCATGTGTCATGCGCGTTAAGCCCTATTGCCGAAGCGCCGATGCATGGCGCTAACGGTGAGCTTACAAAGTTGCCTGGCCAAGAGAACCCGGGCGTCCCTTAATGACCTTAGGAACATTAAGGATCGCCCTGATAAACAATGAGGTATTCAATGAAAATGCAATTTGCAATGCTGGCCGTCGCGCTTTCAGCAGCGAGCTTCGCCGCTCAGGTTCAGGCTGCAGGATGCATGAAGGGCGCTGTCGTGGGCGGCGTGGCTGGGCACTATGTCGGCAAAGGCCATGCAGTGCTTGGCGCAGCCGGGGGGTGCATCGCGGGTCACCATATGGCGAGCGAGAAAGCCAAGGAAGACGCGTTGGCACGCCAGCACGCTCAGCAAGCGGCTGCCCGTCCATCGGGCACTTAAGCACCGCCAAGGCACGCAAGGGCATGCATCAAAGGCTAAGCGTCGTTACGCTTGCTCCACCCGAAAGCGAGAATGGTACTTAGCGGCGTTGAACTGCACACCGAAGCGCAGAGTTGTCCAGGCATAGGCAAGTCAAAGACATACCAGGACTCGCCCCTGGACGCGCTAGCCAAAGCTGGGGCGGGCTCGCTTGGCGCAAGGGCCGAATGATCGATAGCCGAGCGATGTCCGGCGGCACTAAGCAAACTGTTGTCGCGCGCTCGTTGCTTGCTAAAGAGCAAACTATCCGATGGCGGTGAGATCTGGCTCGATACGCGGCTTGGCGGCGATGGTTCGTCATCGGATGCCATCTTGTACGAAGGCAGCGACGTTCCCAAACCCAGATGACTGGCGCTGATGCCAAGCATGATCCAGACACCGGCATACGCTATATCGGCGCATAAAATGGCGTCCCCTGTGGCGTCTTGCGCGAACATCCGACCCTTGGCGTCGTCACGCAGATCAACCGCATCGGGCTCGCATCCGAGCATCCGGGCCACAGCCAGGCGCAACACCGCGCGGCTCGATATATACCGGTACCGTAGCGCAGGGCTCGGCAACAAGGCCGCGCGCCGAGTTTCATCCTGAGTCAGCCACTGCGCCGAATCGTGTGCACTCACGCGTTGCCATTGACTGCGGAACCGGAACACAAGGATCTCGCCCGGTGCCGGCGTGCACGGCTTGAGCGAAAGCGTTTCGTTCATGCGAAGCGGCAGGAATTGCGGCTGCGTTTCGTAGACAGGAGGCTGGATCGTCGCATCGAGGGTATCGATAAAATCCCGCCGAGATCTTTGCGTCGATGTCTGCTCGAACGGAAATGGCGTTGATGTCGCCGTTCCTTTCGCACTAATTCTGTCGGCCACCGCTCAGGCGCAGGCTTCGAGCCATTCGGTCACGTAGCGTCCGCTTGCGGGGCGCTCCACCGCGCGCACGCCGTCGGGCGGCGTGCCGACAAACAAGAATCCAAGCAAACGATCACGCTCGGTCAACCCAAGCGCGCGATGCATGTGCGGCTCGTAACTATCCGGTCCGGTCGCCCAGAAACCACCAAAACCGAGCGCATGAATCGCGTTCAGCATGTTCATGGCCGCCGCCCCAACGCACAGCACCTGCTCGAGCTCCGGGACCTTCGTCTCGCGTGTCAGCGACACCACAAGCGCTATCACAACGGGCGCCGCGAGCGCGCGGCGCCCACGATGCTCATGCGCCGAACGCGGCTCTCCGGGAGCCCGGGCGCAGGAGAGATCGACCAGCAATTCGCCGAGTTTCAGCCGCGCGTCGCCGCGAATCAGTACAAAGCGCCACGGCCGCAACGCGCCGTGGTCGGGGGCGCGCAAGGCGGCATCGAAAATCTGTTGAAGCTGGGAATCGTCGGGCGCGGGTTCGGCTAGCGGCCAGTGCGACTGGCGTGTCATCAGCACGTTCAGGGCGTCGGCATTGACGCCGGGATTCATCGTTTCCATGGAGTGGTCCAGGCTTTCTCAAGGCATCCATGATCGCGAAAAACTCGCCGTATTGCAAATGATTCTCAATAACTTGATTTTGTCAGGGTAGATGCCTATGCTTCGGTCCTGTTCATAATTTTTGAGATTTTCCGTCGATGACCCCCGCGCCGATCCCGATTCCGACAGCCGGGCGCTGGCCCGCTGACGTCGAGTTATGGCGTGTGGAGTTGAGCGTGGACGCCGATACGGCGGGCGCAGGCCGCTACCTTGCCGCAAGCGAGATCGAGCGGATGACACGCTACGCGCAGCATGCGGACCGGGTGCGTTTCGCCGTTGCCCGCTCGGTCCTGCGGGGGATTCTCGGCGCGCATCTCGGCTGCGATCCGGCGCAACTGCAGTTCGAGGTGGGCAAATACGGGCGGCCGTCGCTGGTTGCGCATCCCGGGTTGTCGTTCAACGTATCGCACTCGGGCGAGCGCGTTTTGATCGCTTTGTCAGCGCTCAGAACGGTGGGTGTGGATATCGAGTCGATTGATCCGGCTCTCGACTGGCGCGCGTTGCTCGACCTGGTCTGCGCGCCCGAAGAGGCGCGGCGGATCGGGACCGTGCGAGCGTTTTATCGCTGCTGGACTGCGAAAGAGGCGCTGTTGAAAGCGACTGGCGCGGGCATTGGCGAGGGGCTGAAATCAATCGATGTGACCTGCGCGCAAGCCCCGACGGCGTTGCGTTTCGCTTTCCTGAATGAGTTGGACGGCTATCTGGGCGCGCTGGCATTCGGCATCTGAGCCTGTTGCCCCAGCGCTGACAAGCGATCTTTGCATCAAATGAATTAAACTGTAATAATAGTCATTCTCATTCGCATTAAGGAGCTTTCGATGAGCTGGGGCGACGAAAACACGACCTACAACGTTGTGATGAACCACGAGGAACAGTATTCAATTTGGCCGGACTACAAGGCGCTCCCCGCAGGATGGACTGCTGTGGGCAAGACCGGCAAGAAGGACGAATGCCTCGCGTATATCGACGCAGTGTGGACCGATATGCGCCCGCTCAGCCTGCGTCAGGCGATGGCAGCCGATGCAGCAGCGAATGCGGCGGCCGATGCTAGCGCCAAAGCGGGCTGAGACAGGTCGCGGATGAACGTCACGCTGATCTGTCTGCCGTTCGCCGGCGCAAGCGCGGCGGTTTATCGGGAGTGGGGCGCGTTGCTGCCATCGTGGATACGCGTTCACGCCCTCGACCTTCCCGGCCACGGTGCGAAACGCGCGCAGCCTGCGCTGTATCGCTGGCCGGACGTGGCGGACGCACTGGGACGCGCAGCCTTGCGGGCGATCGACGGACCTTTCGCTATCTTCGGCTACAGCATGGGCGCGCTGACCGGTCTCGAACTGGCGCACTGGTTGCATCGCACCCATGGCCTCATGCCCGTGTGGTTTGGTGCGGCAGCGTGCGCGGCGCCGGCCTGCCGGACGCTCGACGCAACCTGGCTCGATTGCACCGACGAAGCGATGATCGATGAACTGAGGCGTCTTCGCGCAACGCCCGAAGAACTGCTCGGCGATCGTGGATTCCTCGATCTTGCGCTGCCCGTGCTACGCGCCGACTTCCATCTGTGCGCGACATACGTTCGTACCGGCAACGCAGTGCGTGTTTCGCTCGCCTGTCCTTTGCTGGCGCTCGGCGGTCGAGACGATACGTTGTCCGAACAACCGGAGAACCTGTCGGCGTGGATGCACGAGACGTCGGGGCGTTTCACTCAGCGAGTGTTCGACGGCGGCCATTTTTTCATCGATACGGCGCGCGCCGAACTGATCGATGCGGTCGTGGCTTCGCTGGCGGCAGCTTTAACGCCCGTCCCGGAACACACCGCCGTCGCGCATCCGCTTCCTCATGCCGGCATCGCACACTTGCGCGCCGTTGCCACTGGTGCCCCAAGCGCAGTTTCCCGCACTGCGTCCACTGATTCCGCCGGCGCGGCCGGTCCAAGGAGTTTCCATTCATGACGTTTTCTTATCCTGCGCTGTTCGACTTCGAGCCCTTTGCCGGACGAAGCGAAGCGTTCGTGGCGCTGATCAGGCAGTTCGCGGCCGCGCATCCGTTTCGCAGTGCCACCGTCGATGAATTACTGCTCGACGACGACTATCATCGCCGGCCGTTGCGTCCGGAAGATTTCGAATTCCTCAAGTTCATGAAGCCAGTGCGCGCCGACAATGTCAGCCGGCTTCCGTCGCTGGCGTCGAACCGCACGCTGCTGTCGATCTACGAGCTGGAGGCTGCACGCATGCCGCGCAGCGGCGAAGCGGCGGACTGGCAGCGTTTCACCGAGTTTTATCGTGACGACGTCAGGACGCTGGGTGCACAACTCACGCCGTTCCTCGAAGCGTATGCGTTCACGTACCTGAGTAATGCGTCGCCGGCAGGGGAAAGCGTGGCGGCTGCGAGCGCGCGGCTTGCACGCATCATCGACGATGAAAGCACGTTCTGGGATACAACGTTTGCGCGCCTGATGCGCAATGACTATCTGGAAGAGGGCTTGCGCTTCATCATGGTCCAGCGTTGGGCGCTCGCGCCGTCGAAGCGGCGCGCGGTGGCGCGGGCGGCGGCGAATGGTTACTTCGACGCGTTGCCGCAGGACGCGTGGCCGACGCTCGAAGGCGACCTCCCCGACGACGCCTTGCTGCAACGTGTGGCCGCTACTTGCGGCGTGACACGCCAGCAGCATGCGTACTGGCAGTTCTATCTGCCGACGAGCATGGCGAAAACCAATCTGCTGTATGCGCTCGCCCGGCGTCCGGATCGCGCATTTGCGCTGACTGGCGCGGTGTTCGCGGCCGAGGCCGAGTGGCTGGCTTTCGGTCTTGCACTCGAGCGCGCGTGCGCCTGGCTGCAGCCCGCGGGCCGGCGCCCCGGCGAAGCCGGGGCGCGCAAGGCTGCATTGGTCGCGCGTTTCGCCACCGCGCTGCAAACCGTGGCGGATCGCTATGGCGATGCCGCGTTCGAGCAATGCGTGTCGGGTGCGGCAGCGGGTGAGCGTCTGGCGGAACGCGGCCGTTGGGATCTGGGCGAGCAATTGCAATGGCTTGGTGCGATCCCTCAATACTGTGAGTTCGCGCGCCGCATCAGCAAGCGGATAGATGTCGAGTGCCCTGACATTGACCGCGAGACGTTTATCGAGCCGCATGAAATGTGTTCGACGACGCATGTGCATAACGACCATCGGCTTGTCACGATTCAGGAAGGCGACATGCTGTTCTGGGGCAACGTCGGCATGCAGCTCAAGATGCATCAAGGCGACATGGTCCTGATTCCTGACGGTCGCCTGCATGGCTCGACGGTGGTATCGGGTGAGTGCACGTACCACCAGCCGATCATCCCGGACGACTGGGTGCGGGCACTGGTCGCCGAGCTGGACGCGAAGGCGCCAGCGGCACACTAGCCGCGCTGGCCAGCATCAAGCGGAGTGCGTTGCGCTTCGCTGTCCAGGCGCCTCTCTCGAAGGCGCCGGTTCTCCCCACGAAAAACACGGATATGGCAAGTGCCCATGACAGGGCCGGTACCGGCTCGCCCGCCGTTTGTGTCGCGCAGTGCGCGGCATATGCGCGTCAGGGCGAGGTTGGGTGCGACGTTGGGTGCGAGGTTGGGTGCGAGGTTGGGTGATGAACGAGAGGAATGAAGATGCTGACAAACGAAGAGACGACGCAGCAAAATCCCGCCAAGCCGGCGAAGTCGCTTGATGATCCGGACTCCGTGGGCTCATCGGGTTCATCGGGGAGGAGCCCCGAGTTCGATCCGGGCGACTGGAAAAGCCGCATCATCGTGGGCCGTTCGACCGGCGCCGAGGTCGATCTGCCCGGGTGGTTGGACAGCGCGTATGAGACCTTGCGCGAGCAGGTAATGCATCCGGCCTATCCGTGCTTCTTCGGTACGACGGCGGAACGGCGCGGCGAGATGTTCTACTCGTTCGTCAGTGGCCACGACAAGAACATCCGCGATTTGCCCGCAACCATGCAGACTTTCGCGAAACTCGCAACGCTGCCGCAGTATCGCAAGAACAACATCGCGGTGTTTTTCGAGCCCGACACTAAACCGCTTTCACACGATGAGTATCACGAACTATTCTGGAAGACGCTCCAGCATCTTCACGACGTCGACCCCGATCCTGCCGCGGACCAGCAGCCCGAGCCGTCGCATGAAGAGTGGGAATTTTCGTTCGCGGGCGTGCAGATGTTCGTGGTCTGCGCGTGTCCTTCGTTCAAGCTGCGTCACAGCCGCAACCTCGGCCCGGGCATGGTGCTGCTGTTCCAGCCGCGCAGTGTGTTTGTCGATACGATCACCAACAAGGTCATCGGCCGAGA
This sequence comes from Caballeronia sordidicola, assembly GCF_002220365.1. Lineage (GTDB taxonomy): Bacteria > Pseudomonadota > Gammaproteobacteria > Burkholderiales > Burkholderiaceae > Caballeronia > Caballeronia sordidicola_C. The sequence continues at coordinate 273,072 of NZ_MTHB01000110.1, forward strand.
GGCTCGCAACCAGGTTCGCAAACGCCTGGAGACCTGGGACGAAACCCCTGCGCATCCTGACCTGGGCTTCTACGGCGATGCAGGCAATCTCGAATGGAAGCAGTATTTCCTCGACGACAAGAACGTCGCCGCCCAAGACGTCTGTCCATTCCTGAAACGGCAGGCGCGCAAGAACCTGCCTGGGGCGATTGCCGCGAAGCCTGAAGTCGCGGTACCTGATGCGCAAGACGCCAAACCGGCAGGAGGCGGCCTGCAAGCCGTCGCTCAAACCTATGCGACCTTGCCGCCGGAAAAACGCGCGGCGTTTCGCCTGCGTTTGCGTGAGCGCGGCATGTCGGGCGACCAGTTGCCCATCGTTGCGCTTGGGGACCGTTCAGGACGTTTTCCGCTGTCACCGGCACAAGAGCGGTTGTGGTTCCTGTGGCAACTCGATCCGGACGACGCGAGCTACAACCTGTCGGGCGCGCTGAGGCTTGAAGGGTCGCTGCACATCGACAAGCTGCGTGCGGCGCTCGCTCACGTCGTGCAACGGCACGAAGTATTGCGCACGCGTTTTATGGAATCTGATGGGCAGGCGTGGCAGGTCGTGGGCGAAGCTGGCTACGGCTGGACCGATATCGATTCGGCAGAAGCAAGTCCGCTCGAAGGACGCTTGCAAGCGTTGTCGCTGCAACCGTTCGATCTCACGCGCGGGCCGCTCCTGCGCGTCGCGCTGCTGAGTGAAGCGACCGGCGCTCACGTGCTGCATGTGTCGATGCATCACATCATCTCCGACCACGCGTCGGTCAAGCTGCTGCTCGATGAGTTCATCGCGGCATACGAGCAACTATGCAATGCAACGGCGCCGACGGCCGAACCGTTGCCTGTGCAGTACGGCGAATACGCCGCCTGGCAGAAAGAGTGGGCTGTCGATGGCGAGAACAACCCACATCATGCTTATTGGGTGAGGCAACTGGGCGGGACACAGCCCGTACTCGAACTGCCGGTCGTGCGCAGCCGCGGAGGTGTTCAGACAACGCGCAACGCCCGAGGCGCGCGCGTGAGTGTCGCGCTCGACGCGATGCTCGCCCGGTCGCTCAAGCAAGCGGCGGCCAGTCACCAAACGACGCTGTTCACCTTGTTGCTCTCGGCCTACGCGGTCTTGCTCGCGCGTTACAGTGGTCAGAAGGATATGCGTATCGGCGTACCGGTTGCAGGACGCAACCGGCTGGAGACGGAACGGGTGATCGGCTTTTTCGTCAACACGCTGGTGATCCGGGCAGAGCTTGCCGGCGTCGCGTCGTTCGGGACCTTGCTGAGCCAGCTTCATGAGCGTGTGCTTGAAGCGCATCGTCACGATGCGCTGCCGTTTGCCCAACTTGTCGAGGCATTGCAGCCTGAACGCAGCATCGGGCAGACGCCGCTGTTCCAGGTGATGTTCAATCACACCCGCGCGCAGCGGACGGACATCAACGTTGCTGGACTGCGCGTGTCGGAGGTGGCGAACGACGTGCCGACAGCCCGCTTCGATCTGGTGCTGAATGCTGTCGAGCGCGACGATGAGTTGCGGCTCTCCTTCAACTATGCGGCGGACCTGTTCGACGAAACCATCGTCAAGCAGATGCTTGAGCACTACGTCGAGATCCTGGGGCAAGTGACTGCGGTGGCGGACCAGTCGCTGGCTCAGATCGTACTGAGCCGCGATGGCACGCGTGGCGCGACGCAGCGGCCAGTGGCAAGCACTGCATTCGAACCGGTCGGGCCGCGTTTCAGCCGGCAGGCTTCGAAACATCCCCTAGCGCCCGCGCTGCATTGTGAGGGCGAGCGCCTTTCATACGGCGAGCTTGAGCGCTGGACGAACCGTATTGCACGCCGCCTGAACCGGCTGGACGTTCGTCCCGATGAATGCATTGGGCTGTGCGTGGAACGCTCGGCCGCGCTGGCCGCGGGGTTGCTCGGCGTGCTGAAATCGGGCGCTGCATTTGTGCCGCTCGATCCGGCTTATCCGCTCGAACGACTCGCCGCGATGCTCGACGACGCCGGCATCGTGCGAGTGCTCGTCGATCACACGGGTTTTGAGCGGCTGGGCGAATTGCTGCACGGCCGCGAGCCGATCCATGTGGCTGATGACAGGCCGCTGCAAGCGGATTCGACCGCCAATGACGAGGCCGATGTCGCGTTTTGCGCGCCGCTTCATCCAGAACAACTTGCCTATGTGATCTATACCTCGGGCTCGACGGGGCGTCCGAAGGGCGTGGCGATCAACCATGGCACCCTGAGCCGGCATCTGGACGACTTCATTGGCACGTATCGCATTGGTGCGGCCGACAAGGTGCTGCAATCATCGACGATCAACTTCGACGTCGCCCTGCATGAACTCCTGCCCGCGCTGTTGAGCGGCGGTCAGGTCGAGATGCGCGGCCCGCAGCTTTGGGACCCTGAGACCACGAGCCGTCATCTGATCGAGGAGAAGGTGACGTTCGCACGCATCCCGACGGCTTACTGGCAGCAGTGGTTACGGGAGCCGCCGCCGGCTGCTTCGTTGGGAGCGCTTCGGCAAATCACAGTGGGTGGTGAAGGACTGCCCGGCGACGCGCTGCGCCAATGGCGCAACGGTCCACTAGGCTCCATCCGGCTCGACAACTTGTACGGTCCGACTGAAACGACCATCGCCTGCATGTACCGCGAGACACGTGCTCAGGACGAGGAGCAGGCGATCGTATCGATTGGCGGTCCTTATCCGTCGCGCTCGGTGCAGGTCTGCGATGCGGACGGCAATGAGGCGCCGGCTGGCGCGCTGGGGGAGTTGTGCATCGGTGGGCATACGCTGGCGCGCGGTTATCTCGGGCGTGCCGCGCTGAGCGCCGAACGTTTTATACCGGATCCCGACGGTCCGTCCGGCAGCCGGCTCTATCGGACGGGCGATCTGTGCCGCCGCCGTGCAGATGGCAGCATCGACTTCCTCGGGCGACTGGACCAGCAAGTGAAACTGCGTGGTCATCGTATCGAACTGGGCGAGATCGAGGCGGTGCTGCGGGAAGCGCCCGGCGTGCTGGCGGCGGCAGCCGCGTTGCGCGGCGAAGGCGATGCGAAACGGCTTGTGGGCTATGTGGTCGGCGACGCTGACGACGGGGTGGTCAGACGAATCTTGCAGAGTCGTCTGCCGGGTTACATGGTGCCGTCGGCGCTCGTATGGATGGAGCACTTGCCGCTGATGCAGAACGGCAAGGTGGATCGCGCGGCGTTGCCCGAACCAGGCGTGGAAGCGGCGCGCCAGCGCATTGCGCCACGTACCGGACTGGAAGCGGCGTTGCTGGCGATCTGGCAATCGGTGCTCGGTCGTGACGGTCTGAGCATGACCGACAACTTCTTCGAGATCGGCGGTCACTCGTTGCTGCTGATGCGGGTGGCATCGCGCATTCGTCAGGAATTGGGCCGTGACGTCTCGCTGCAGACGCTGTTCCTGCACCCCGTGCTTGAAAGTCTGGCGGCGGAACTGGCGTTACGCGAAGCGCGTGCGGCAGACAGTATTTCACCGCGTGGGCACGAGGCCCGGATTCCGTTGACGCACGAGCAGGAGCGTTTGTGGTTCCTATGGAAGCTCGAACCGGACAGTGCGGCTTACACCATTACCGGCGCCGTCAACCTGAGCGGCGCGCTCGATCGGCAAGCGATGCGCAGAGCACTAGATCGCTTGCTCGAGCGGCATGAAAGCCTGCGCACGCGTTTTGTCGAAGAGGATGGGCAGCCGTGGCAAGTCGTCGATAACGCGGCGCATGATGGGTCTCATGGCCGCTATGGCTGGCGCGAACAAAACGTTCGCGCTCAGGATGAACTCGACGCGCGCTTGCTTGAATTGGGCCGCGAGCCCTTCGATCTCGAACATGGGCCAATGCTGCGCGTCACTTTGCTGGCACGCTCGAAGACCGAGACCGTGCTGCATTTCGCGATGCCACACGTGGTGTCGGATGCGTGGTCGCAAGCTATCTTGCTACGAGAGTTCTCGCAACTGTACCGAGCGGCGAGTCGCAATGAAGTGGCCGATCTGGCGCCGCTGCCGATCCAATGTGGGGACTACGCATTGTGGCAGCGCAGCCCCCGGAACGAAGCCGCACTCGATACCCACTACGCCTACTGGCAGCGCGAACTCGGCGGCGAACAGCCGCTGCTGGCGTTGCCTGTCGACCGGGTTTGTCATGGGGCGCGCAGCAGTGCGGGTGCAGTCATTGAAAGATCGCTCGGTGCTGAGCTGGCCGATGCCCTTGAGAAATGCTCCCTCGACCATGGCGCCACGCGTTTCATGACCCTGCTTGCTGCCTATGGCACGCTGCTGCAAGGCTATAGCGCACAGGACGACGTCCGTGTGGGCGTGCCGGTAGCGGGCCGCGACCGCCTCGAGACCGAGCCGCTAATAGGCTTTTTCGTCAACACGCTGGTGATCCGCATGGTGACGCGCCGGACCGAGCCGTTCAGCGCGTTGCTGGCCGAGGTGCGTGACCGGATGGTCGGCGCGCAGGCGCATGCCGGCGTGCCGTTTGCGAAGCTGGTTGAACTGCTGCAGCCACAACGCAGCATCAGTCACACACCGCTTTTCCAGGTGATGTTCAACTACAGCGCAGAGCCGCGCTCGCAAGTTGAACTACCCGGCATCGAAGTGAGCACGCTGACTGGCGGAACGGGAACGGCGCAGTTCGACCTGTCGCTGGATGTATCGGTTAGTGGCGAGGGCCTCCGGGTCGCTTTGAACTACGCAACCGATCTCTTCGACCCGACGACGGCCACACGTCTGCTCGACAGTTACGTCGCTGTGTTGGAGACAATCGCGAGCCGGCCGGACACGCGTGCGGTGCCGCTGCTGGGAGATCGCGAGCAGCAGCAACTCACCGCGTGGGGCCGCAACGACCAGGTATTTGTGCGGGCAGAGCCGGTGCACCACTTGTTCGAACGTCAGGCGATGAAGACGCCGGATGCGCTCGCGCTGGTGTTCGGTGATCAAACGCTCACCTACCGCGAACTCGACCAATGGGCCAACCGGCTCGCGCACAAACTGGTGCGGCTGGGAGTACGACCCGAAGTGAAGGTTGGCGTCGGCATGGAGCGTTCCGTAGAGATGCTGGTCGGCTTGCTGGCCGTATTGAAGGCGGGCGGTGCCTATGTGCCACTCGACCCGCAGTATCCGGCGCAACGTCTGGCTTACATGGTGGCCCATAGCGACGTGCGTTTGTTGCTCACGCAAAGAGCCGTTATACAGCGCTTCAGCGCGGACGGGCAGACCCCGCCGCTGCTGGCACTCGACGCGCTGAATCTTGACGATGAACCGGCGTACAAGCCGCATGTCGACGTGCGTGGACACAACCTGGCCTACGTCATCTATACGTCGGGCTCCACCGGTCAGCCCAAGGGGGTGATGGTTCACCACCACGCGCTCAGCCACTTCATTCACAGCATGCAGACGAAGCCCGGCCTGGCAGCAGACGACGTACTGGTTGCGGTGACCTCGTTGTCATTCGATATTGCCGCGCTTGAGTTGTACTTGCCGCTAGTCGTCGGCGCGCGGATTGTCCTGGCGACGCGAGAAGTGGCCCGGGACGGCGCGGCGCTGGCACGGCTGGTACAGGAGTCGAAGGCAACGGTGTTGCAGTCGACCCCTGCCGGCTGGCGGCTGCTGCGGGCCGGTGGCTGGCCGCACGCGCCGCTCGTGCGCTTCAAGGGACTGTGCGGAGGTGAGGCCTTGCAGCCGGATCTGGCACGCGACCTCAACGAGCAGGGCGTCGAGCTATGGAACATGTACGGCCCGACCGAGACCACAATCTGGTCGGCGGCCTCGCGCGTGCTGGATGCAGCGCCGGGTCTGGGCAGTCCTATCGCGGGAACGCAACTCTACGTCCTCGATTCAAGCATGGCGCTCGTTCCGCCCAACGTGCCGGGCGAGTTGTATGTCGGTGGTGTCGGGTTGGCGCGCGGCTATATCGGGCAGGGTGGGCTGACGTCAGAGCGATTCGTGGCGGACCCGATCAACGGCAACGGCGCGCGTCTGTATCGGACAGGAGATCTAGTGAGGTGGCGGGGCGACGGTCGCCTTGAGTATCTGGGGCGTATCGACCATCAGGTGAAGATCCGGGGCTTTCGTATCGAACTGGGGGAAGTCGAGGCGCGGTTGCTCGCGCAGCCGGAGGTTGCCGAAGCCGTTGTCGTGGCGCACGAAGGAACCGGCGGTGCGCGGCTGGTGGCCTATGTGTCGCGTCGGGCCGGGCAGCATGCCGACGCTGCCGCGCTCGCCAGTCAGTTAAGAGAAACGCTGATCGCGGTTCTCCCTGACTATATGGTGCCCGGTCTTATCGTGGTCATGGACCGTCTGCCGCTGAACACGAACGGCAAGGTCGATCGCCACGCGTTGCCGTTGCCCGAGCAAACCAAACGAATCTGGGAAGCGCCGACAGGCGAGATAGAACCGGCGCTCGCACGCGTCTGGCAGGACGTGTTGGGTGTCGAACGTATTGGCCGTCACGATAATTTCTTCGAGATGGGTGGGCAATCGCTGTTGGCATTGCGCGCAATGGCGGCGCTGCGTGAGGCGTTGAACGTTGAGTTGCCGGTGCAGAAGTTGTTCGCTTTTCCAGTGCTGGCGGATCTGGCGCGTGCGATCGAGAGGGACATACCGGGCGCGATACCAGTTACACCCGCCGCGCCACGCGGCGTAATCTCCGCAAGACCAGAAGGAATGCTCAGCATAAAGCTTTCGCCTGCACAGGAACGGCTGTGGTTTTTCTCGCGCCTGAGTCCGCAGAGTGCTGCGTACAACCTGACGGGAGCGGTGAAGCTGGAAGGCGCGCTCGACCGCGACATCCTGCGTGAAGCAGTCGCGGCGCTCGCCGCACGTCATGAAAGCTTGCGCACACGCTTCATTGAGGTCGATGGCGTGGCGATGCAGCAAGTCGATGTCGTCGAGCCAGGTTGGTCGGTGCTCGATCTCGAGGACGTCCCGCAGGAGAGCAGAGCCCAGCGCGTAGCCGACACCGTGAACGCGATCTCCCGTGCACCTTTCTCGCTGGAGCAAGGGCCATTGTTTCGCGTCACGTTGATCCGGGTTGGCGACTGCGAACATGTGCTTCATTTCGTGACGCATCACATCATCTCGGATGCATGGTCGAACCGGATCATCCTCGACGAGTTCTCGCGTCTTTATACAGCGATCCGTCAAGGCCGCGCGCATCAACTTGCGGCGTTGCCGGTCCAGTACGCCGACTACGCGCTCTGGCAAAACGATGCGGAACAGCAGGCACGCGCCGACGCGGAGCTCGCGTTCTGGCGTGAGCGGCTTGGCGGTGAACTGACGGTGCTTGATCTGCCGTTCGACCGCTCGCCGCCGGCTTCGCGCAATCAGGCAGGCGCACGGGTCGACGTCAGGCTCGCAGCACCGGTCGTCGATGCCGTGCGAGCGCTGTCCCGACGACATCAGGCGACGCCGTTCATGGTGCTGCTGGCGGCCTTCGATGTCCTGCTCGCGCGCTACAGCGGGCAAGCCGATATCCGCGTTGGCGTCCCTGTCGCGGGGCGAGACCGGCTTGAGACGCAATCGCTGATCGGCTTTTTCGTGAACACGCTGGTGATCCGCACGGAGATGACGGGACTCGATACCGTCGAAATGCTGCTGCGCCATGTTCGCGAACGCGTGCTCGAAGCGCAGGCGCATCAGGACGTACCGTTCGCGCGGGTTGTCGATGCGCTGAATCCTGGCCGAAGCCTCACGCAGACGCCTCTCTTCAGCGTCATGTTCAACTACGACCACGGCACGGAAAGCGAAAAGCTCAGCTTGCCTGGCCTGCGGGTCTCGCCGATCCAAACGTCGACTGGTACGGCGCGTTTTGATCTTGTGCTGTCGGCCCGCGAACGGCACGACGGGATCACGGTCTCGTTGAACTATGCACGCGATGTGTTCGACGCTCGGACGGTGGAACGGATGCTTGGCCACTACGTCTCGTTGCTTGAGCAGATTGCGACGAAAGATCAAGCGTATCTGGCTGAGCTCGTGCTAGATGTCCAAGTGGACCGACCTGCGCTCAGCGCTCACGCGTTCGTGCCGGCCGGCGAACGCATCGCGGCGCAGGCTCGTCGCCAGCCTCAGGCGCCGGCCGTGCATTGCGAGGGTATGCGCCTTTCTTATGGAGAACTCGATGTCTGGTCGAACCGCATTGCGCGAACGTTGAATGCACGAGGAATAGGTGCCGAGACTCGCGTAGGACTGTGTCTGACGCGCTCGGTCGGCTTGGTCGCCGCACTTGTCGGTGTGCTCCGGTCCGGCGCGGCGTTCGTGCCGCTCGATCCAGCCTATCCGGCCGAGCGTCTGCGGACCATGATGGATGACGTGCAACTGTCGTGTGTACTCGGCGATGCAGCCACCTTTGCGTCATGCGGGCCGCTCTTCGCGGGCCGCGAGATCATCGACATAAACGCGCTTGAATCATCGCCTGACAATCCGCTCGATGTCCCCATTCATCCCGAACAACTGGCGTACGTGATCTACACATCAGGCTCGACGGGACGGCCCAAAGGCGTGGCGATCAGTCATGTTGCGCTGAGCCGCCATCTGGAGGATTTCATCAACACATATGGAATCGATGCAGCGGACATCCAGTTGCAATCGTCGACGATCAACTTCGACGTGGCGCTGCATGAAATGCTGCCGGCGCTGATGCAGGGCGGTCAGGTCGAAATGCGGGGTCCGCAGCTATGGGACATCCAGACGACGAGCCGCCACCTGAAGGACGGCCGCGTCACCTTTGCGCGGATTCCGACCGCGTACTGGCAACAATGGTTGCGCACGCCGCCGCCGTTGGACGACCTCGCTTCGTTGCGGCAAATCACCGTGGGCGGCGAGGGACTTCCCGGCGATGCGCTCGCGCAGTGGCGCGATGGGCCGCTCGCCCGTATCCGCCTGGACAATCTGTACGGCCCGACGGAGACGACGGTGGCGTGCATGTATCGCGAGACCTGCGCTGCGGATACGGCACAGGCGATCGTATCGATCGGCGAGCCGTATGGGTCGCGCAGAGTCTATGTGATGGACCGGCACGGTAACGAAGCACCGGTCGGTGCGCTGGGTGAGTTGTGCATTGGTGGCCTTACGCTCGCACGCGGTTATCTGGATCGACCCGGGTTGACGGCGCAACGGTTCGCTCCGGACCCGCATACGACAGGGGCGCGTGTGTATCGCAGTGGCGATCTGTGCCGGCGGCGCGCGGACGGCAGCATCGACTTTCTCGGGCGGCTGGACAGCCAGGTGAAGCTGCGCGGTTTGCGCATTGAACTGGGGGAGATCGAAGCGGTGTTGCGGGAGTCGTCCGGTGTTCAGGCAGCGGTCGCTACCCTGCACGGTGAAGGTGATGCGAAGCGGATTGTCGGCTACGTGGTCGGGGATCGTGACCAGTTCGAAGAAGCAGCCGTACGCGCCGTGCTGGAGAGCCGTTTGCCGGGCTACATGGTGCCGTCGGTGCTGGTCTGGCTCGAGCGTTTGCCTCTCATGCAGAACGGCAAGCTCGATCGTGCCGCGCTGCCCGAGCCGGGCGACCGGAAGACCGCTGAGAGAACCGCACCAAGTACGCCCCTTGAGACGCAGTTGCTTGGCATCTGGCATGAAGTGCTGGCGCGCGATGACCTCGGCGTCACCGATAACTTCTTCGAAGCAGGCGGACATTCGCTGCTCGCGCTAAAGGTCCTCGCCAAGGGTGCGCAGGCAGGCTTGGCCAGCCTGACGCTCGAAGCGTTGTTCCAGCACGCCACGGTTCGCACGCTCGCCGCGTATCTGGCCGCACAGCGCGAGGCCGGGGCAGAGGACGCGGGACATGCCGCGAATGTTGTATCGATGAGCGAGCGTACCGACGCGCCGATTGTCTTCGCAATCCATCCGGCATCGGGTCTGGTCGCCGACTACCGGCCGCTTGCCGCAGCCCTCGATGGCGTCGCCAACGTGTACGGCGTTCAGGCGCCGTTTTATACGGAGGACTGGTGGCCCGGTGATTTGTCAGAACTGGCTGCCGACTACGCAGCGCGTATTCGCACTGTACAACCGGTCGGGCCATACCGGTTGATCGGATGGTCGGTGGGTGGCCTGATCGCGACCGAAGTAGCACGTGTGCTGGCACGCGACGGCGGTGATGTGCCGTTCGTCGGCTTGATCGACGCACACGTGTTGAGGGTCGAGGACAATCGCGAGATTCGCGATGAAGCTAAGGTGACTCACGAGCAAATGCGCACGTATCGCGCCACGGATCATGAACTGCAGAAGGTGCTCGACGATGCCGGCAAGAAGTGGCCGTCAATGCAAGGTGAATTGTCCGATGCCGGCACTCGCGCGCTGCTCAGCAAGGTGATGTTGTTCCAGCGGCACCTGGGTCATATCGTCCGCCACACGGAGCGCGCGCCATTGCCGGTCGACCTGAAGCTTTGGTGGGCACGGCACCGGCCCTACCGCCCAGCACGCGAAGCGACGGCTATGTGGTCGGCGCACTCGACGGGCCGCGTGTCGGTGGCCAACGAGATCGACGCGGACCATACGCATATCGTGCGGCACAACGACCTTTTCGATGACCTCGCGCGGGCACTCGCATCCAGTGCTTCGAGTGATCATGACCATCGGCCGGAGCACTTGTCATGAGCGCGCACGACCTGACGAGCACATGGCAACCCGGTGAGGCCGGGATGGTTACGCACCTCTGTACGCTGGCGTTCGAACGTCCCGGCGCGGTCGCCTTGACCACGATCGACGCGACGGGGGAAGTGCAGTATGACTATGCCGAGCTCGATCGCCGAGCGGCGTCCGTGGCAGCGCACTTCGGTAAGCGACGGGCGGCCGGTGAACGCGCGCTGCTTTTGATGGACAGCGGTGTCGACTACGTGAGTGCCTTCTTTGGCTGTCTTTATGCCGGAGTCGTCGCCGTCCCGGTCTATCCGCCGGAATCGAAACGCGAGCAGCATTTGGCGCGGCTACGCGGGATCGCGCAGGACGCGGGCGTGCGTTACGTGCTGACCACGTCGGCGTTGCAGGAGCGCTTCGCGGACCAGTACGGTGAACTGGCGCCGGACGCCGAGATCATCGCGGTGGATACGCTGTGCGCGACGAGTGCGTCCGCCGATACCCGTGCTTTCGCGCTGCATGACGTGCAACCTGCCGATATCGCGTTCCTTCAATACACGTCGGGTTCGACCGGAACGCCGAAAGGCGTGATGGTCAGCCACGGTAATCTGATCGCGAACGAGATAGCGATCAAGGCGGGCCTCGGCGTGCGGAGCGACGACGTGTTCGTGAGCTGGCTGCCGCTCTATCACGACATGGGGTTGATCGGCAGCATGTTGCAGCCGGTGTTCAGCGGCATTCCTCTCGTGCTGATGTCGCCGCAGTATTTTCTTGAACGTCCGATGCGCTGGCTGCAGGCGATCGCCCGGCATCGCGGCACGATTTCCGGTGCACCTGATTTTGCGTATCGATTGTGTGCCGAACGCATGCGCGACAACGCGGTCGCGCAACTCGACCTCTCGAGTTGGCGGCTTGCTTTCTCCGGATCGGAACCCGTGCGGCGCGACACGCTCCATGCGTTTGTCGCGCGCTTCGCGTCTGCCGGCTTCGATGCCGCCGCGCTATATCCGTGTTATGGCCTCGCCGAAGCAACGCTCTTCGTGACGGGTGGCCGGCGCGGCGCTGGGTTGGTATCGGCCAGGTTTGAGAGCGACGCTTTGTCTGCCGCTCGCGTGGACGTCACGTCGGAGAGTGAGCCGGGCACGGTGCTGGTCGCATGCGGCGCGCCGCAACCGGGCCACCTGATTGAGATCGTCGATCCGGAGAATGGGGAAAGGCTCACCAGCGGCCATATCGGGGAAATTCATGTAGGCGGGCCGAGCGTGGCGCACGGTTATTGGCAACGCGCCGATGCTAGCGCATCGACGTTTCGTACCGATGGCGCGATGCGATGGCTACGTACCGGCGACCTGGGTTTCATGCACGACGGTCAGCTCTATATTGCCGGCCGCTGCAAGGACCTGATCATCGTGCGCGGCAAGAACCTGTATCCGCAGGATATCGAGCAGGCTGTTGAGGCGCGCTGCGAGTTCGTGCGCAAAGGTCGGGTCATCGCATTTGCCGCCGATATCGATGGCGTCGAAGGTCCTGCGCTCGCACTCGAAATCGCGCCGATGATGAAGAAGCGCTTCACGGCGACTGCTATCTTGGCGCAGTTGAATCGCTGCGTGTTCGACGCGTGCGGTGAGGTTCCCGTCGCTGTCGTGCTGCTCAATCCTGCGGCGTTGCCCAAGACATCAAGCGGGAAGTTGCAGCGCGCGGCTACGCGGCAAGGCTGGCAGGACCAAGCGCTCGATGCGTATGCGCTTTGGGAGCATGGTCGCTTTGTCGTGGGTGAAGGCGGGGTCCAAACGCCGCAGCACGCTTCGCTCGACGGCCTCGAAAAGAAACTCGCAGCGCTCTGGAGCGATGTGCTCGAAAACGAGATCGCTACACGCGACGCGCATTTTTTCGTGTCCGGCGGCAGTTCGCTGACGGCGGCACGGTTAGTGGCACGCATCTGCGAACGTTGGCAACGACCGTTCGAGATCGGGCAGGTCTTCCAATTCCCGACACTCGCGGCCATGACTCAAGTGCTATCTCAGGCGCTTGAAAAGCCGCCGTTCGAGCCAGCCAATACCACCCAGTTCGAACGCGGCGACGAGCTTGTCGTATCGCACGCGCAGCAGCGGCAACTGTTCGCATGGCAACTCGATCCGCAGAGTCGCGCTTATCACATTGCTACCGGCATACGGCTGCGTGGCCAACTCGATATTGACGCGCTGCGCCGCAGCTTCGACAGTCTCGTCGAACGTCATGCTGTGTTGCGCACGAGCTTTGTCGAGACACCGGGCACGGCGCATGTCTACGTGCCGCAAATCCATCCGGCAAGACCACTCGACTGGATGCGCGCTGATCTGCTTGATGAAGACTTCTGCGAAGAAGCGCTCGCCAAGCTCGCGCAGCGCTTCGCCGCCGAGCCCTTCGATCTTGCGCATGGACCCGTGTTGCGCGCGGGCCTTGTCCGCTACGGCGACAATGAACACGTGTTGCTGCTGGCACTGCATCACATCGCCACCGACGGATGGTCGATGCAGATCATCGTCGATGAATTCGTCGCGCACTATCGCGCTGCTGTTACGAACACGCCCACCACGATTGCCGCGCCGCAGTTCGGTTATACCGACTACGCCGCGTGGCAACACCGTTGGCTTGACGGCAGCGAAGCGCAGCGCCAGCTCGATTACTGGCGCGGCCAACTCGGCGACGAAGCGCCTGCGTTGGCTTTGCCATTCGATCGTTCGCCCGCTGCCGGTACCGGCAGCCTGGCTGCCGCGCGCATGCCGTTCGCGCTTCCGGCAAGCCTCGCACGCGGGGTCCGCGATGCAGCGAACCGGCATGGCGCCACGCCGTTCATCCTGCTGCTCGCGGCCTATCACGCGTGGTTGTATCGCGTGACTGGGCAGGCCGATATCCGCACCGGCGTGCCGGTAGCGAATCGACACCGGCCTGAGATGCACGGCGTGGTTGGTTTTTTCACCAACACCATCGTGCTGCGCAGCGTCTGCGGGGCGTCGCTGAGCGTATCCGCTTTATTGGCCGCGCTTCGCAGGGCCGCGATCGACGGGCAGACGCATCAGGCACTGCCGTTCGATGTGCTGGTCGAGCGGCTGAACCCGGCGCGCGGCGCGCAAAGTCTGCCGCTCTTCGAGACGACGTTCAACTATCTCACCGATGACTATCCGGCACTCGCGCGTCTGCCGGGGCTCACCGCATTGCGTTATGAGCTTGAAGAAGCACACGCGAAGGTTCCGCTCGCACTGGACCTGCGCGAATCGGGGGACGGTGGAATGCGTGCTTACTTGACCTATGCCAGCGATCTATTCGATGCGAAGAGCGTTGAGCGGATGGCCACGCAATATCAGCGGGTAGTTGAAGCGTTTGCCACGGCGTTGCTCTCTGATGACCCTGCTGCTGACCTGACCCTCGCAGAGCTGGAGCTGCTCGATCCTGAAGAGCAGGAGCGCGTGGCGGCCACAAGCCGCGGCATGGAAACAAACCTCTCCGGCGAGCAGCCGGTGCATGCGCGCGTCACGAGCCATGCACGAGCCCAGCCGGAAGCGCTGGCGGTGATCGATGGAGAGGAGCGTCTGAACTATCGCGAACTCGACCAACGCGCGCAACGGATCGCATGCTGGTTGCTCGATCACGGTCTTGAGGCTGGACAGCTCGTTGCCATAGTCGCGGACCGCTCGGCGCAGTTCGTCGTTGCGATGCTCGGTGTGTTGAAGGCAGGCGGTGCTTATGTTCCCCTCGATGCGGGCAATCCGCCGCAAAGACTTGAACAGACCTTGCGCGGTTGCGCAGCGCAGTTTGTGCTGTCGGAAAAGGTTGGACTTGCGTTTGATGTTCTGCAGCAAACGACCATCGATAACGCGCAACAACATGCGCATGCATTAACCCGCGTGCTGCCGAGCGTCGACTCACGGGAAGCGGCCTATGTGATCTACACGTCGGGCTCAAGCGGCACGCCGAAGGGTGTAGTAATACCGCATGCTGCATTGAGCAATTACGTGGAAGCTGTGCTTGACCGTCTCATGTTACCGCCGCGCGCGACGTTCGCGATGGTGTCGACCGTGGCTGCGGATCTTGGCCACACGGTGTTGTTCGGCGCACTCGCATCCGGTGGCACGCTGCATCTGATCGACCGCGACAAGACGCTGGACGCGGATTGCTTCGCGCAGTATATGGCTGATAACAGCATAGATATACTGAAGATTGTTCCAGGACATCTGAATGCGTTGCTGCAGACACGGAACGCTGCGGACGTGCTTCCAGCCCACACGCTGGTGCTGGGCGGTGAGGCGACAGCCTGGCCGTTGCTCGAGAAGATTCGCGCGCTCAAGCCATCATGCCGCGTGATCAATCACTATGGCCCGACCGAGACAACCGTTGGTATCCTGACGCAACACGCGGCGGATGCGGACGTTCGCGCGGCTACGTTGCCTCTTGGCTCGCCGCTCGCCAACACTGCGACATGGGTGCTCGATGCACACATGAACCCCGTCGGTGCAGGCGAAATCGGCGAACTGTATCTGGGCGGCGCGGGTGTCGCGCGGGGTTATCTGGGCCAGCCTGGAATGACCGCGGAGCGCTTCGTTCCCGATCCCTACACAAGAGGCGCGCGGTTGTATCGCAGTGGCGACCGGGCACGCCGGCTGGCGGATGGCGCTATCGAATATCTTGGGCGCATTGACGATCAGGTCAAGATTCGCGGTTATCGCGTGGAGCCGGGCGAGATTGCTGCGCGGTTGCGTGCGCTGGATGGCGTGCTCGATGCAGCGGTGATTGTCTCGGCAGCGGGGCGTCTGGCTGGGTTTGCAACAGCAAAGGGTGGATGTACGCTCGATACCGCCCTGCTGAAGAAGCAACTCGCAGCTGCCCTGCCGGACTACATGGTGCCGTCAAGTTTGCGCGTGCTCGACGCGTTGCCGCTCAACCGCAACGGCAAGCTCGACCGGCAGGCGTTGGGCGAACTGGCGCGCACAGCGACAAAAAGCGGCGCTAGCGTTCACCGCGTGCCGCAGGGCGCAACCGAAATCGCACTTGCGCGTATCTGGGCCGAGGTGCTGGGACTGGCCGAAAGCAAACCCGAAAGTAAACCCGAGAGCATCATCCTCCGCGACGACAACTTCTTCGCGCTCGGCGGTCATTCACTCGCCGCCATGCGGATGGTGTCGCGCGTGCGAGCCGAGTGGCCGATCGAGTTGCCGCTGCGCGCAGTGTTCAGCGCACCGACGCTTCAGACGCTCGCTGTGCGTATCGATGAACTATCGTGCAATGCACACCCGGTCAGAAGCGAGACGTCAACGATCCGTATCGTCGAACGGCAGCAGGAGATGCCGCTATCGCTCACGCAGCAACGCATCTGGATCGTGGACCAGTTGGCGGGCTGTGGTCTCGCGTCGTACAACATGGCCGCGGGCCTGGACCTGCGCGGTGACCTGGATCCAAACTTCCTGCATGCGAGCCTCGCGTCATTGGTGGACCGGCATGAAGTCCTCCGCTCGTCGTTTGACGAGCATGACGGCGATCCTTTCCTGACAATTGCAGATCATATTGATGTATCAATGCCGCTGGTCGACTGCAGCGCATTGCCCGATGCGCAGCGCGAACAGGCCGTCGCCCGTTACCTGACCGATGCAGCGAACTGTCCATTCGACCTTGCTGCGCCACCGCTGGTGCGTGCGTTGCTTCTCAGGTTCGATACGTCCCATCACGTGTTGATTCTTGTACTTCATCACATCGTGGCGGATGGTGCGTCGGTGCATGTTCTTATCGATGAGCTGTGCGCCGGGTATCGCGCACGGCGCAGCGGCATACCGCCCGCGTTGCCGGCCTTGCGGGTCCAGTACGCGGACTACGCGGCGTGGCAGCGCGAACAATTGACTCCTGTGAAGGTGCGTGACGAACAGGACTTCTGGCGCACGTATCTGGCGAATGCTCCGCATTTCCTGGCCTTGCCGGCTGACCGTGCGCGTCCGCCGGTCGCTTCTCACGATGGCGGCACTGCGCGACTGTCGTTATCTCAAGAGACGGGCGGGCGGGTCAGGACGCTCGCAAGCGCGCGAGGTATGACGCCGTTCGGCGTGCTGCTTGCCAGTTTCCAACTGTTCCTGCACAAGCTGACGGGCCAGCCCGATCTTCTGATTGGAACCGACGTAGCAGGGCGCGAGCGCACCGAGCTCGAAGGGCTGATCGGCTTTTTCATCAACGTGTTGCCGGTCCGCTCTCGCATAACCGCAGACGGCGTGAGCACGTCGAGCTTCAACGCATGGCTAGACACCGCGAAGCATTCAGCTTGGGAAGCGCTTGAACATCGGGCGTTGCCGTTCGACCGGATTGTCGACGCGCTTGCCGTGTCGCGTCGGCGTGATGCAAATCCGCTGCTGCAAATGTTGTTCGTACTGCGCGACCTGCCGCGCAAAAACGCGAGCGTGCCGGGTCTTGCGATCGAACTGTTGCGCCCGCAGAGAACCCAATCGAAATTCGACATGGCGCTGTTCGTGGAACCAGCCGATGGCGGTTACGAGGTCGAATGGGTGTACGCATCCTCGCTATTCGTAAGGTCCACGGTGGAGCGGTGGTTCGGATTGTGGCGTGACTTGCTGGATCAGGTATCGGCCAATCCGGATGCACGGCTCGATCTCGACCGGACGCTTCCCGACAACTCGCCCGACGCCGTGCTCCATCGGGTACGGGAAACCATTTCGCAATGAACGAGACCACTCATTTATGAACGCGACCCCGATCGCCGATGCTTGCGTCGAGACCTCTTTTTTCAACGCCGACTCACGCTTGCCCATCGTCCTGACACCAACCGTTCCGATTAACAATTTACCCGGCTGGATCGACGCGCATCGCGAGGAACTCGAGACCTGGCTCGCCCGCCACGGCGCCATTCTGTTCCGCGATTTTGGCCTGCCGGGACCCGCTGCTTTCGAAGCCTTCGCCGAAGCCATTTCACCGGCGCTGTATGGCGAATATGGCGACCTGCCAAAGAAGGAGGGCGGCCGCAATACCTACCGTTCCACGCCGTACCCCGAGCGGCAGATGATCCTTTACCACAACGAAAGCTCGCACCTGTCGCGCTGGCCGCGTCGCCAATTTTTCTTCTGCGAACTGGCGTCTGCGTTGGGCGGCGCTACGCCCATTGTCGATTGCCGCGAGATGCTGCGGCAGTTGCCGGCGCAACTGATCGATACGTTCGAGCGCAAGCAGTTGATGTACGTGCGCACCTTTACTCGCGGTCTGGATGTGCCGTGGCGCGAATTCTTCGATACCGACGACCGGCGCGCGGTGGAATCACGCTGCGACGCGGCGGGTGTGCGGTACGAATGGCTGCCGAACGACGAGCTGCAGACACGCACCGTGTGTCCGGCGGTGATCGTGCATCCGCTGACCGGCGAGCGGTCGTTCTTCAATCAGGTGCAGTTGCATCACATCGCCTGCCTCGCACCGGATCTCCGGATGGATCTGCTCGATACGGTCGGGCTCCAACGTATGCCACGGCACGCGTATTTCGGCGACGGCAGCGCGATCAGCGACGACGACATCGCCCTGATCGGTGAAGCGTACGAGCGCTGTGCGGTGCGTTTCGACTGGCGCGCAGGCGATGTGCTGATGCTCGACAACATGCTTGTCGCGCACGCTCGCGATCCCTATCAGGGACCTCGCAAGATTGTCGTGGCGATGAGCGAGCTGGTCGAGCGCTCGCAATTCGCACGTTCCGCAGGCGCATGACCCACCCCCGTTTCCCATATCCCATACAGACGGCAGACCCAACGAACATGGACCAACAGACCCCCCAACTCCAGGAGCCCGCCCTTGATGCAGCTCTACGCACACTCTTCGCAACGCTGCTGGAGATCGATCCGGGTGCGATCGGCGACGATGACGACTTCTTCGAACTGGGCGGCGATTCGCTGCTGGTCATCAAGCTAGTGGCCCGTATTCGCCGCACATTAAGCCATGAAGTCTCACCCGGCGACGTCTTCGATCACCCGAGCGTTGCCAGCCTCGCCCGCTTTCTCGGCCATGCCTGACTGACCCGATCGACGATCCCGCACGACAGATCCACACGACAGATCCACACGACAGTAGGGAAATTTCACACAAAGAAATAGCTCCTCGATATAATCTGTGATTAATAATCATTCGCATTCGCATTAGCGTTCACAAATCCAACCACACTAACTGCAAGAGACCATGGCACGACAACAATCAGAACGACGCGGCGCAGACCGTATCCGGGCGCGCGGGCGCGCAAGGAATCCCTGGCGGCTCGCGCCGATCGCAGCGGGCGTGTTCCTGGCGACCTCTGCGTTGGCGCAAAGTGATGCCGTCGTACCGGCGGACGGATCAGGCCAGCCGGCTGCAGCCGCCGCGGGTCAACAGTTGCCGGCTGTGGTGGTGAAAGGTCAGCGCGATGCGGAAACAGGCACGGGACCGGTGAAGGGTTACGTGGCGAAGCAGAGCACGGCGGGTTCCAAGACCGACACGCCGATCATCAAGACGCCGCAGGCGATCTCGGTTGTGACGCGTGACCAGATGGACATTCAGAACGTGCAGAGCGTGGCGCAAGCGCTGCGCTATACGTCGGGTATCAACCCGGAGCAGCGCGGGACCAACACGGATTCGCTCGAGTACCTGTACGCACGAGGTTTTCTCGTCGACGAGTTCTGGAACGGTTTGCGCACGCCCGGCCCGGCCGGCGGTTTCGGCTACAACGTGACGAGCTTCGATCCGTACATGTTCGAGCGGATCGAGTTGTTGCACGGACCGGCGTCGGTGTTGTACGGGCAGGGTTCGCCGGGTGGCACGGTGAATCTCGTGAGCAAGATGCCGACAGCCGAGCCGCTGCACGAAGTCGGATTCCAGACCGGCAGCTACGGGCGCTTGCAAGGGTTTTTCGACTTCAGTGGTCCTATCGATCAAGACGGCAAGGTGCTCTACCGTTTGACAGCGGACGGTTTTAATACCGGCACGCAAACGGACTATGTGAACCAGCAGCGTTTCGCTATTTCGCCGACCATCACGTGGAAGCCGACAAAAGACACGACGTTTACGGTCTTTGCGAACTATCAGGCAGACCCCGAGGCGGGTATCTATAACTTCGTACCGGTGGTGGGCACGATCCAGACCGGCGTGGCGCAACTGCCGCGTAGTTTCTATCCGGGCGAGCCGACCTTCGACAGCTTCCGCAAGACACAAGAGTCTATCGGGTATCAATTGGATCATCGTCTGAACGACATCTGGTCGTTCAAGCAGAGCTATCGTTTCCTTCATAACAGCCAGACCGTTCAATATGTGGCCGACGACCTGGGCTATATCAACAATGGTACGGAGCTGGCGCGCGAGGCGTACTTGAACAGCGGCCGGTTGAACTCGCACACGCTTGACAACCAGGCGACCGCGCGTTTCAACACGGGACCTGTGTCCCATACGGCGACCGTGGGTGTCGACTACCAGAATACGCAGTTCGACCACGTTTTCTTCGCATCGGCAGACAATAATGTGCCGTCGCTCAGCATTACGAATCCGCAATACGGCCAGTACATTCCGTACCCAACCTTCGAGTTGGGCACCTCGAACAAGCAGTCGGTCAAGCAGCTTGGTACGTACGCTCAGGACCAGATTGACATCGACCGGTGGTCGTTCCTGCTGGGCGTGCGCGAAGACTGGACGAACGAAGATAGTCAGTCGTACGTGACGGGTGCGCAAACTAAACAGTTCAACCGCGCGTTCACCTGGCGTGCCGGCGGTGTGTACAAGTTCGACAACGGTTTTGCACCGTATGCCAGCTATACGACGTCGTTCCAGCCGCAAGTCGGCTCGACCTTCTCGGGTACGTCGTTCTCGCCGACTACCGCCCAGCAGTACGAGGTCGGCGTGAAGTATCAGCCGAAGGGTTACAACAGTTTTGTCACGGTATCGGCGTTTCACCTGACGCAGCAAAACGTGCTGACCACGGACCCGAATAACATCAACTTCCAGGTGCAGACCGGCGAAGTGCGGTCCCAGGGTTTCGAGGTTGAAGCCCATGCGAGCCTGACCAGCAACCTGCAACTGATCTTCAGCTACACGTACACGAACCTGCTCAACACGAAGAGCAATACGTCGAACCTGGACAAGGTGCCGCTCGGCATTCCGCGCAATACCGCCTCCATGTGGGCGGACTATACGGTTACCAGCGGGCCGCTCAACGGTGTGCAAGCTGGCGCGGGCCTGCGTTATATCGGCGGTTCATACGGCGATACGGCAAACACGCTCCTGACCTCGTCGGCAACGCTGGTCGACCTCGCGCTGCGTTATGACCTCGGTCGCGCGTTCCCTTCCATGCACGGCTGGACCGGCTCGCTCAATGCAAGCAACCTGCTCGATCGCCGTTACATGGCGTCGTGCAGCAATGGCTCGTGCAACTGGGCTCAAGGCCGGCTCGTCCTCGCGGGATTGAAGTATCAGTGGTAATTCATCAGGAGGCACGGCGCCGATGCGGTTTTTTTCGACGAGAGATTTAACGACGCCCGGCGAGCAGGCCGGACCCCAGCCGCTGTCTCCTGCGCAGGAAGGACTCTGGTTCATGCAGCGGCTCGCGCCGCTGTCCACCGCCTACCATCTGGCGCGCGTTTTTCATTTGCGCGGACTTGCCGATATCAGCGCGCTCGAACAGGCGCTCAATGTCGTACGTACACGGCAGGCAGTATTGCGTACCCGTTTTACGGAACGGGATGGCAAGCCTTTTCAGATCGTCGATGCACCGGCCGATGTGTCGTTGCCATTGACCGATCTTTCCTCGCTTCAAGCCGATGCACGTGACAAAGCGCTGTCAGAAGCGCTTGCTCATGAGGCTCGGCAGCCATTCGAGCTCACCACGCAAGGGGCGATCCGCTTGCGGGTTTTCGTGATGTCGGCGCAATGGAATGTGCTGTCTGTCGTGGCGCATCATCTTGTCTCGGACGGAACGTCTACCGCGATCTTCGCGCGTGAGCTCGCCCACGCTTACGGCCGGATCGTGCGTGACGAAGCGGCTTCTGAATTACCAGACTTGACGTGGCAGTACGCCGATTTCGCCGCTTGGCAACGCGATATGTTGGCAGGCGAAAAAGCCCGCGCCGACGTGGCGTGGTGGACCGAGTACATCGGCTCGCCGAATGCAGGTTTCGAACTGCCAGTCGATTTCACTCGAGCCCCGGCTCAGGAACGTCTGGCGCGTACCCATACTTTTACGCTGACTGAAGCAACTGCTGACGCCCTGCGCTCGCGCTGCAAGGCCGAGCGCTGCACGCTGTTTGGCGTGCTGATGGCGGCGTGGCAGTTGGTGTTGTCGCGCCATTCCGGCAGCGACGACTTCTGTATCGGCGTGCCGACGAGCGGAAGAACCCGTGAGGAAAGCGAAGACCTGATTGGTCTTTTTGTCGATACCCAGGTGTATCGCGCGCGTGTCCAGCCGTCCATGAGCGGACGCTCGCTGCTGCAGGCGGTACGCAACGACACCCGCGCCGCGCTCGATCATGGCAACGTCACGCTGGCCACGCTCGTCGATGCGTTGGGCGTGAAGCGCGAAGCCGATCGTCACCCGCTGTTCCAGACGCTCTTCAACGTGCAGGCCGCTGCCGCTTCGGGGAAGTTACAACTGGCCGGTCTCGAGGTCGATATCGTCGACACGGAAAGTCAGGCGGCTAAGTTTGACCTGAGCATGGACATACGCGTAAGCGCCAACGTCATCGCATGTACCGCACGCTATGACGGCGCATTGTATCGTCCTGAGACCATCGCGCGGCTCGGCCGCCACTACGAAGCAATGCTGAGCGGCCTGTGCCGCGATCCGGATCGGCCGGTGGCGGAGATTGCGTTTATCGATGAAGAGGAACTGTCGCGCCTTTTGGCCTGGTGCACGCAATCTGCGGCGTTTGGCGAAGCAGAGCCTGTTCACCGTTTATTCGAACGCCATGCGATAAAGACACCGCATGCACCCGCGCTATTGTTCGTCGACGAAGTACTGACGTATCGCGATCTCGATCAGCGGGCTAACCAACTCGCAAATCGGCTAGTGAAGCTTGGCGTTGGACCGGAAGTGAAGGTCGGGATCGGCCTTGAGCGGTCGGTGGAGATGGTGGTCGGCTTGCTGGCGATATTGAAGGCAGGTGGCGCTTACGTTCCGCTCGATCCGGATTATCCGCCCGAGCGGCTAGCCTGCATGATCAGCGACAGTGGCTTAGGGCTGTTGCTTACGCAGCGCGCTGTGCGCGAACGCCTGAACCAGCATTTGCCACCGGACGACGCGTGCACCGTGCTCGAACTGGACGTGCTGGATACGTCGGGTGAATCCCAGCTTCGTCCTGATGTTCAGATTCACTCGGAAAACCTGGCCTACGTGATCTATACGTCAGGTTCGACAGGACGTCCCAAAGGCGCGGCGAATCGCCACGGCGCATTGTTCAATCGGTTGGCCTGGATGCAGGCCGCATACCGGCTCGACGCGACCGATACCGTCCTGCAAAAGACACCCTTCAGCTTTGACGTGTCGGTCTGGGAGTTCTTCTGGCCACTCATGTTCGGCGCGCGTCTGGCGGTAGCCGGGCCGGGCGATCATCGGGACCCTGCACGTCTGGTTGAATTGATCGACCGCTTCAAGGTGACCACGCTGCATTTCGTGCCGCCGATGTTGCAGGCCTTCATCGCTTCACTCGATGGTGACGGCGCCGTTTGCGTGAGCCTGCGCCAGATCATCTGCAGCGGCGAAGCGTTGCCGGCCACGCTGCAGGATCGTGCGCTGCAACGGCTGTCGCAGGTTCAATTGCATAACCTGTACGGCCCGACCGAAGCAGCTATCGACGTCACGCACTGGACTTGTCAAGCAGGCGATCCGGTCGTGCCGATCGGCCGGCCGATCGCGAACGTAAGCACGCATGTGCTTGATCAGTCGATGAATCGTTTGCCGGTGGGTGTCGCGGGCGAACTCTATTTGGGTGGCGCGGGACTGGCTCGCGGTTATCTCAACCGGCCGGGGCTGACGGCAGAGCGTTTCGTGCCCGATCCGTGCGTGGATGGTGAGCGGCTGTATCGCACGGGTGATCTTGCGCGCTGGCGTGAGGATGGGGCACTCGACTATCTCGGACGGCTCGATCATCAGGTCAAGATCCGGGGCTTTCGCATTGAGCCGGGTGAGATAGAGGCGGTATTGCAGACCTTGCCGGGTGTCGATGAAGCCGTCGTCGTGGCGCAGGACGGGCCGGGCGGCAAGCGGCTGGTCGCATATGTGACGGCGCGTGCGGGTCATGTGCTGCGGCGCGATCTACTGGCTGCGAATCTGCACGACGTCGTGCCGGAATACATGGTGCCGCCCGCGTGGGTTGAACTCGAGCGTCTGCCGCTGTCGCCGAACGGTAAGGTGGATCGCCGTGCGCTGCCCGCGCCTGCTCAAACGGAACGAGTTTGGGAAGCGCCGCAAGGCGACATCGAAGCGGCAATGGCACGCATCTGGCAGGAGGTGTTGGGTGTCGAACGTGTCGGCCGCGACGATAACTTCTTCGAGTTAGGCGGTGACTCGATCCTGAGCCTGCTGATTGTGGAGCGTGTACGGCTGGCCGGGTGGAAGGTGACTCCCCGTCAACTGTTCGAGCGTCAGACCGTGGTGCAACTGGCCGCCGTCGCCGAGCCGGTTGTTGCAACCGCAGTCGGCACTAACGCGGCAATACAGGACACCACCAAGGCATTTTTGCCGATGCAGACATGGTTCCTCGACCTGCCTATGAAGCAGCGGCATCACTGGAACCAGGCGGTGCTGCTGGCGAGTCGCGAGCCGCTGGACACTGCGCTGCTGGAGCGCGCGCTGCATGCGCTGGTGCAGCACCACGACGCGCTGCGGCTTCGGCTTGCACAAGACGCAAGCGGCCGATGGACATTGGCTAGCGAGCAACCGTCGGCTGACTTGCTATGGGTCCGCGAAGCGGCTACGCCGGCTGACATCGTGACGTCATGCGATCAAGCTCAACGCAGCCTTGATCTCGGGCACGGACCGCTGCTCAGAGCGCTGGCGATCAATCTTGCCGACGGAAGCTGGCGGCTCTTGCTGGTGATCCACCATCTGGCGGTGGACGGCGTGTCGTGGCGGATTTTGCTGGCGGATTTGCAAACGGCCTATGAGCGGTTGCAGGCCGGCGATGCCGTCACGTTGCCGCCGAAGACAACCTCATGCGATCAGTGGGCGACACGCCTCGCTCGCCACGCAACGAGCGCGGCGCTGCGTGCGCAACTCGACTACTGGCTGGACATGGCACGCACACCGGCTGGCTTGCCCTGCGATTTTCCGACTGGCGCGAACATCGTGGCCCATCAGCAGCACGCTACGCTCAGACTCGACCGCGCCTGGACGCAGCGGCTGTTGCAGGAGGCGCCTGCTGCGTACCGCACGCATGTCAACGATCTGCTTCTGACTGCACTGGGCCGCGCGCTTTGCAACTGGACTGGAGGGGAGCGAATCCGCATCGACCTTGAAGGGCACGGCCGTGAAGACTTGTTCGATGATGTCGACCTGAGTCGCACGGTTGGCTGGTTCACGAGCCTGTATCCCCTCTCTCTCGAGCCGCAGGGCGATGTGGGCACGGCGCTTGGGCGCGTCAAGGAAGCGCTGCGCCGGGTACCGGACCGGGGCCTCGGGTTTGGCGTGCTCAAATACCTCGGTGACGACGCGGACCGGCACGCGCTTGGCAGCATCGAACCGTCGCGGGTAGTGTTCAACTATCTCGGCCAGTTCGACCAGAGCTTTGATGCAACGTCGGCATGGCAACCCGCGCCCGAAGCGGCTGGCCGTTCGCAAGACGAAGGTGCGCCGTTGCCGCATGACTTGTCCGTCAGCGGCAAGGTGCTGGACGGCGCGCTCACGTTAAGCGTGGGTTATAGCGGCGAGCGTTATCGGGCGAGCACGGTTGAAGGGCTGATCGATGTAATCCGCGCAGAACTGGAAAGCGTGATCGAGCATTGCACGAGCGGCAACACTGGCGTAACACCGTCGGACTTCGAGTTAATTTCATTGACGCAGCAAGAACTCGACCGGTTGCCACTGACGATGAACAACGTCGCAGATATTTATCCGCTGTCGCCCATGCAGTCGGGCATGTTGTTCCACACCCTGTATGCGCCCGGCAGCAGCGTGTACCTGAATCAGTTACGGGCGGATATCGATGGACTGGATGTCGCGCGTTTCAGTGCGGCGTGGACCGCGGTAACGGCGCGGCACGACATCCTGCGAACGGGCTTTGTGCCGCAGGGCGAGGGCTGGCTGCAATGGGTGGCACGGTCCGTGGAACTACCGCTGAAGCACCACGACTTGCGTGGCCGGCACGACCTCGCTGCTGCGCTGGACGATCTGGCCTCAGCCGATCTCAAGCAAGGTTTCGATGTTACGCGTGCGCCGTTGCAAAGGCTGGCGCTAGTGCGTGTCGATACACATCGCTATCACTTCATCTGGACGCACCATCATGTGCTGATGGACGGCTGGAGTGTCGCGCAATTGCTCGGCGAAGTGCTGCGCCACTACAGCGGACAGAGCGTGCCCGCGCACGGGGGTCGGTATCGTGACTATATCGGCTGGTTGCAGAAGCACGACGCGCACGCGAGCGCTGTGCACTGGCGCGAGCAGGTAAAGCGAATCGAGGAACCAACGCGGCTGGCTACAGCAGTCGCGAGCCGTTATGAGCGCACCGGTAGCGGTAGCGGGACGGACGGGGGCTACGGCCAGCATACGTTTGAACTGGATGCGCCGTCGACCGCACGTCTCGTTGCATTTGCCCGCCAAGAACGGGTGACGGTGAACACGCTGGTTCAGGCCGCATGGGCGCTGTTGTTGCATCGCTACACGAACCAGCCCACAGTGACCTTCGGCGCAACACTGGCTGGCCGGCCTGCCGGCCTCGCCGGTGCATCGCAGTTGCTCGGCCTCTTCATCAATACGCTGCCGGTGATCGCGCAGCCGCATGCCGGCAAGCGCCTGGGCGGCTGGCTGCGCGAATTACAGCTGCTAGGCATGACGGCGCAGGAACACGCGCACACTCCGTTGTACGAGATCCAGCGCTGGGCCGGTGCAACGCCCCAGGGTCTGTTCGATACCGTCGTGGTCTTTGAGAACTATCCCGTCGATACCGCGCTGAAGGATGCATCGCCCGGTGGCCTGACGATCGACAACGTACGTGCCTGCGATGAAACCAGCTATCCGCTGACCTTGGGCGTGATGCTCGCCGATACCCTGAAGCTGGACTGCCGGTTTGCGCATGAGGCATTCTCCGACCGCGACATAGCAGGCATTGCACAGCAAACGGGTCGCCTGCTGGACGCGTTTGCGGGCGCAGCGGACCGGCTGCTTGCTGACTTCGACCTGCTCGATGGCGCGCAGCGGCATGCGTTACTGACGTTGGGCAATGCCGACACATTGGCTGCGTCAACAGACAACGCGCAGCCGGTGCACAAGTTGATTGAAGCGCGCGAACAGCAGCAACACGATGCACTCGCGCTCGTGGCCGGTGATCTCCGCTTGAGTTACGGCGAACTGAATTCACGGGCAAACCGCCTCGCGCATCGTTTGATGCGGGAAGGCGTGGGACCGGAGGTGCGGGTCGGGTTTGCAGTCGCGCGTTCGGTTGATATGATCGTGGGCCTCCTGGCTGTCCTGAAAGCGGGTGGCGCATACGTACCGCTGGACCCGGCGTATCCCGTCGAACGTCTCGCTCATATGGTGGCCGACAGCGCGATCACTTTGCTGATCACGCAGTCGCATTTGCATGGACGGTTGCCTTCGGAAACGGGACTCACACGGCTCGATCTGGACACGCTGGATGTATCGGCGGAGCCGGCAAGCAATCCGTCGGTAAAGCTCGCCGGCGGGAACCTGGCGTATGTGATCTACACATCGGGCTCTACTGGCAAGCCCAAGGGCGTGGCGGTGGCACACAGAGCGCTGTCGATGCATTGCATGGCGATTGCATCTCGCTACGGCATCACCCCGGAAGACCGGCAACTTCACTTCGCTTCTATCAGCTTCGATGCCGCCGCTGAGCAGTGGCTGGCTCCTCTACTCAGTGGCGCGGCGATCGTATTGCGCGATGACACCGTCTGGCCGGCTCAGCGGCTCGCGGCCGAGATAGAGGCGCAAAACATATCGATACTGGATTTGCCGCCTGCGTATATCAATGCGTTTGCTCAGGAGATCGAGCCCGAAACGGTGTCGGTCAGAACGTGCATTGTCGGTGGGGAAGGTTGGTCGCGAAGCGGCTTCGAAACCGTCAAGAAACACCTGAAACCCGAGCGGATTTTCAACGCGTATGGGCCGTCGGAAACGGTGATCACGTCGACTGTGTGGAGCGCCGACGGGGCGTCGGAATTCCACAGCGCGTATGCACCGATCGGCGTCCCTGTCGGCGAGCGCACAGCGTATGTGTTGGACGCGGCGCTGTGTCTCGTGCCGCAGGGCATGGCGGGCGAACTCTACATGGGCGGTGCGGGACTGGCGCGGGGTTATCTGAGCCGTGCGGCGCTGACGGCGGAATGGTTCGTACCCGATCCGTTAGATAAGACCAACAGAGGCGGGCGCTTATACAGGACCGGTGACCTGGCACGCTGGAACAGCTCGGGGCAGCTCGAGTTCCTCGGACGCATCGATCATCAAGTGAAACTGCGCGGCTTCCGTATTGAACTGGGCGAGATCGAGACGGCGCTGCTTGCGTTACCCGGCGTGCGGGCCGCGGTAGCAATCCTTCACGACAACACGCGTCTTGTTGCATACGTGAGCGCACAGACCGATACGGTGATCGACGGGCCGGCCCTGAAAGCCGCATTGCACGACGTCCTGCCCGACTACATGGTTCCCGCGTTGATAGTCGTGCTCGACACGTTGCCGTTGACGCCCAATGGCAAGGTGGACCGGCATGCGCTACCATCGCCCGAACTTCTCGTCGCGAGGCATTACGAACCACCGCAAGGCGAAGTAGAAGCGGTTATCGCGGGGATCTGGTCCGACGTGCTTGGTATAGAACAAATTGAACGGGTAGGCCGCCGCGACAACTTCTTCGAACTCGGCGGTGACTCTATTTTCAGCCTCCAGGTCCAGCGGCGAATTTCGCGGCAGTTATCAGTCGAAGTTGAACTCGCGGCGCTGTTCGCTGCGCCGACGCTCGAGGCATTTGCCGCCGTCGTCTCGACGGCGCGAGCGCGCGCGGCGGCAGCAGGACAAGGACAAGACCGCTTGACCGACGACATGCAATCCATCCTTTCCGACCTCATGCAATGAACCGACGCGCCATGCTTTCCGCGCTGCTGGGCGCCGGCGCACTTGCCGCAACCGCACTGTCCGATGTTGCACTTGCTGGTGAGGGTTCCGCCGCTACGCCGCGCCGTATTGTCGTGCTCGACTGGGGACTGACGGAGATGGTGTTGTCGATTGGCGTGGTGCCGGTCGGGATCGCGAATACCCGGGACTTTCGCCGAAATTTTACGGCATGCGATGTGCCCGCGTCGGTGGTCGATCTCGGCCTGATGTTCCAGCCCAACATGGAATTGCTGTTCGCGTTAAAGCCTGACCTGATCGTCATCTCGCCGGCTCATGCGAGACTTCGGACCGCGCTCGAGCAGGTTGCGCCTACCGTCACGCTCGGGCGTTACCGTTCGAGTGAAGCACCTTATTGCGCGGCACGTGCCGAAACGCTGCAGCTCGCGCGTTTGCTGGGATGTGAAGCGCGTGCCGAAGCACTGCTCATGCAAGCGGACACGGCGCTCGACCACGCGCGCACGGCGCTTGCCGCGCTGCCAGGTGTAAGTAGTGTGGGCGGCGCAGGTGGTGCAGGTAGTGAAAAGGGCAGGCCGCTTTACATGGTGAATTTTATCGATGAAGCGCACGTGCGCGTGTTCGGTCCGAACAGCTTCTACGGCGAACTGATGGCCACGCTCGGACTACGAAACGCGGTCCACTCGGGCGCCTACTCCACCACCGGTTTCGACGTGTTGGGCAGCGTGCCGGACGCGGCCCTGCTCTACATGAAGCCGCTTGCGTCCTCCGTTGCGAACATGATGAAAACCAGTCCCTTGTGGCACGCCATGCCGTTCACTAACGAGGGCCGCATGGTGGGCCTGCCGCGTGTTCCGCCCGACGGATGCGTCCTATCCGCGATGCTCTTCGCCCGCGTGCTTGTCGATGCCTTCGAGCAGACCGGCGAGCAGACCACTGCCGCGAAGGAGCACGCATGAAAAGCGTCGCGACCGTCCCCGGGGCGCCCGCACGAGGCTGGCCACTCCTTCCGGTTTGTCTTGTGATCGTGCTGGCCGCGCTGTTGTCGCTGCACAGGCTGGAGGAGCGCTTGCCGGCGTCATTGTGGTGGCAAGCGTTGACGGCTCCTTCGCCCACGGATCTGCGGCAGCTGCTTGTCCACTACGGCGACCTGCCGCGCATCGCGGTTGCGTGGTTGTGTGGCGCGGCGCTCGGGATTGCGGGCGTGGCCACCCAGCAGGTGCTGCG
This sequence comes from Caballeronia sordidicola, assembly GCF_002220365.1. Classification (GTDB taxonomy): domain Bacteria; phylum Pseudomonadota; class Gammaproteobacteria; order Burkholderiales; family Burkholderiaceae; genus Caballeronia; species Caballeronia sordidicola_C. The sequence continues at coordinate 303,167 of NZ_MTHB01000110.1, forward strand.
CAACCCCCTTGCCGAACCGATGACGCTCGGGATCTTCTCCGGCTCCTATCTTGCGCTCTCGATAACGACTGTCTACGCCCCCGGCTTGCTGATATCGGGCCGCGACGGGGTTGCGCTGGCCGGTGGCGCAGTGGCATTGACGATTGTTTTCGCGTTGGCTGCGCGACGCGGCATCTCGCCGCTCGCGCTGATCCTCGGCGGCATGATCGTCAACCTGTGCTGCGGCGCGCTGAGTTTCGCGCTCGCGATCTCCCACTATGACTTGTTGAGCGCCCTGATGATCTGGGGCGGCGGTTCGCTGGGCCAGCACGACTGGAGCGTCGCGCTGGCGCTGCTCGTGCGACTCGTGCCATGCGTGGCGTTGCTGCTGCTGTGCACGCGGCCCATGGCCGTATTCGATCTGGGTGACACCGTCGCCAGCAGCCTGGGTGTGTCGTTGCGTATGACTCGCGGCGCGGCGCTCTTCCTGACCTTGCTCGTGACCGCGTTCGTGGTGAGCGCAGTGGGTGTGATCGGCTTCATTGGACTCGCTGCACCGACGCTTGCGCGACTTGCTGGCGCGCGCCGTTTGCGCGACCGGATGTTGTGGTCGCCGTTATTTGGCGCAGCGCTGCTGTGGCTGGCGGATCAGATCGCGCGGGAATTCGCGGGGCGGTACGGAACCACGATTCCGGCCGGCGCGATCACCACGTTGCTGGGCGCACCGCTGCTGCTGGTCATGTTGCGGCGCTTGCGTGGACGGCCCGACCTGAACCATGCGCCCGCGATCCATTCAGAGGCGCTGTCATCGCGCGCGCTGGTTTTCACGACGGGCGTCTGCGTACTGCTCTTGCTGGTGGTCATCGGCTTGTCGCTTGGTGTGGGGCGAGGTCTGGAAGGCTGGCATGTCAGCCGCCCGGACGAGATCGCTGCGTTGCTGTTCCTGCGCTTGCCACACGTAGTCGCGGCAATGGGCGTAGGCGTGCTGCTCGCGCTCGCGGGCGGTATTGTCCAGCGCATGACCGGCAATCCGATGGCGAGTCCCGACCTGCTCGGCATCACGGCCGGCGGCTCGATGGGACTCACCGGGGCACTTTTCCTCACGGCCAGTCCTGGGCTGCCGACGTTTCTTGTCTGGTGCGCGTGCGGATCTGTGATTACGCTGGGCGCGCTGCTGCTCTTTGCACGCAAATCTTCTTATGCACCCGACACGCTGATACTCGCCGGCGTGACAATCAGCGCCGTCTTCCAGGCAGTGTCGACGATTGCCGTCGCCAGCGACGATCCCCGCGTGATCGTTCTCTACAACCTGCTCGCAGGGTCGACATATAACGTCAGCGCGGATGCAGCAGGTTTCGTGGCCGTGGTTGCGCTGGCGGCGCTTGGCGCGGTGCCGTTTTGCCGGCGCTGGCTTGAAATCTTGCCGTTGGGCGGGGCCGTGTCGCGAGGCTTGGGAGTAAACGTTGCCGTCGCGCGTTTTGCGCTGCTGCTGTTGAGCGCGCTGCTGACGGCGGTGGCGACACTGGTGATCGGCCCGCTGTCATTTATCGGCCTCATGGCGCCGCACATGACACGCATGCTCGGTATCCGGCGGGCTGTGCCGCTGCTGTTCATTTCGGCGGCCCTGGGCGCGGCGCTGATGGTCGCGTCCGACTGGCTCGGCCGCTGGGTCCTGTTCCCGCAGGAAATGCCGGCGGGCGTGATGGCGACACTGCTGGGCGGCGTGTACCTGATTATCACGATGTTCAAACGCAACCCGCGTGATGCGTCCGGTTCATAACGAAATCGTTGGGAAGGACAACGCGTGCGTGCAGACAACAATGGGTCAGCCCGGTATCAGGGCCAACACATCGGCGAGAAGTTGGCGGGGCACTTCTACACCGTTTGCTTCGCTTCTAAGACGAGCGTCGAACCGCCGTTGTGATGGCAAGCGAGCACCCTGGTCGACAATGCCGCCAAAAAGCGCTTCGGCACGCTGAAGGTCGTCATCACTGTTGCCACTTGAGAACATGGATGGATTAAACGCAAGGATCAATTCGCCGTGACACGGTGTTGCGCCAACGCCTTGGTCGTAGGCCGTCGACCCGGCAGACGTAAGGTCTCCAATGAGTGGTCCAGCTAGCAATTCGACCATCGCGCAGAGGGCGGAGCCCTTGTGGCCTCCGAATGTCATCATTGCGCCGCGCATGGCAGCGGCGGGATCGTCAGTCGGCTGACCTGTTGCGTCTACAGCCCAGTCCAGAGGGATTGTCTTGCCGGCCCGCCGGTGGAGCTCAATGTCCCCGCGCGCGATTGCGCTTGTCGCGAAGTCAAACACGTAGGGAAAGCGCCCTGGTCGAGGCCACGCAAAGGCGATTGGGTTTGTGCCGAACAGAGGTTTGGTCCCGCCTGCCGGTGCAACCCAACTATGGCTGGGCGTCATTGCCAAAGCTGCGAGGCCCTCGCCGGCGAGATATTCCACCTCGGGCCACAGCGCCGAAAAGTGGAAGCAATGGTTAATCGCCAACGCTGCGATTCCGACCTGCCGAGCCTTTTGAACCAGCACCTTGCTTCCCATCTGAAACGCCAGCTGGGAATAGCCGAACTTGGCATCGACACGAACCAGCGCTGGCGAAACATCGATCAGTTCAGGCTTTGCATCGCGAACCACCTTGCCGTTGCGCAACGTGTTGACGCAGACAATCAACCGGTAGATTCCGTGTGACTGACATTCGTCACGCTGTCCTGCGACGATCACTTCCGCGATCGCCTGAGCGTGATCGGCCGCCATTCCGTTTGCCGTGAGCACCCGGTTGGAGAGCCCGGATAGCTCCGCCAGAGTCAAATTAACCATGTTGTCCATGTCGATCCAAAGAGTGATTCAAGCGGTAAATCGGTTTCATGTAACATTGGATACAATATGCAATTGACAAAAATTGGTTGTTTGCGCAGGACCAGCGACCGCTCCAAACGGCGAGTTACCATTCACAGGATACGTGATATTCGCTTATTTCGTCCAAAAACAACTTAGCGAAAACGCCCGGCGAAAATTACTTGACCATTGATATTGGATCCAAGATATTGAACGCGAAATGAAAATTTCGTCCCCCTATGAACGCTTCAGTCCAATCCTCTTGCGACAGTCAAGCCGGCGAAGCGCGCATAACTTGTAACCGGAAATACTTGCTTCCAAGCGAGTTTCGAGCGCTCAGGAAGGATGTGAAGGTCTCGTTCGAGCCACCTTAATAACACAGTAATCCTCAATTAATCTTGTCAAACTCCAGGAGAAATTTGTGAAAAAGAAGCTTGTTGGAATGACTGTGCTGATGGCTTCTTCCGCCGCGATCCATGCGCAAAGTACGGTCACGCTTTACGGCGTCGTGGACGACGGTATTACCTTTACCAACAACCAAGGCGGTCACCAGGACTACCAGGCATCCAACGGAGCCTTGGGGAGCAGTAAGTGGGGCTTTTTCGTGAACGAGGACCTGGGGGGCGGCTACAGCGCGGTGGCACGCCTTGAGAACGGGTTCGACGTGAACACCGGGAAGTTCAACAACGGCGGCCGCGAGTTCGGGCGGCAGGCCTACGTGGGTCTTGGTAGCCCCTTTGGATCGGTCCTGCTCGGGCGGCAATATGACCTCGTGCTGGATTCCTTGCTTCCGCTGTCGGGCGCCTTCAAGTTCGCCGGCATTCTGGGAACTCACGCAGCAGACGTCGACAACATGTGGGGCGACTATTCGCTTAGCAATTCGATCAAATATCTGTCGCCAGTTTACGGCGGCTTCAAGCTATCGGCTTTGTTCAGCTTAGGTGGGGTGGCGGGCGATTTCGCTAATGGCCGCAAGGAATCACTGAGCGTCACCTACGGCTATAACGCACTGAGCGCAAGCGCCGTGTTTTCGCGCGTTAGGAACCCGGGCACGTCTATTTACGACGCTACCGCGAATCCGGCCGCAGGCACGACGTTCGTCAATCCAATCACGAATCCGACATTTAGCGGCTATACCTCTGCTCAGACCCTGCAGGTGGCAGGAGCGGGCGTGAACTACAAAATCGGGGCGGCACAGCTCGGATTTATTTACACCAATACCCGCTTCGAAGACGTCGTTCGCACATCGTCGACGCCTTTTTCAGGGACTGCGACCTTCAACAATTTCGAGGCGCTCGGCGCCTACAACATCACGCCAGCGTGGCTGATGGGTGTCTCGTATGACTATACGAAGGCAGAGACGGCGAAGTACAGCCAAGTAAATTTCGGCACGGAGTACTCGCTCTCAAAGCGGACTTTATTTTACGCGATTACGGCCTGGGAACATGCTACCGGCACTGATTCGACGGGGAAGCAAGCCGTCGCTGCGCTGTCGTTCCTGACGCCCTCAAGCACGGCAAACCAGATCGCTGTTCGCGTTGGTGTGCGTCACACGTTCTAGTACGACGATTCCCTGCACGAAGGTCAGCTTCTCCAAAGCCTCTGATTGACAAGGGTTTACCCGGTTAAAAGTGTAATAGGGCGTGCCCCAGCTTGACACCGGATTTTGGATCCAAGATATTGGACGCACTAATGATTGATCCGGCAGTCGTTGTTCAAGATTGTTCAGCGATTCCTTCACTGCGGAGTCTTTATGTCACCAATAGCAGCGCGGCTCGAGCGGCTCCCGTTCAGCCGCTTCCACCTCATACTGCTCATCATGGGTGGTCTGGGGTTCATGTTCGAAGCCGTTGATGCCGGCATCATCGCTTTCATTCTTCCCGTGGTACGCATCAAGTGGCATCTGACCAGTTTTGAAACTGGCATCCTCGGCAGTAGCACTTACGTAGGCTTTTTGGTAGGTGCGCTATTTGCTGGGTTGCTTGGCGATCGCTTTGGTCGCAAGGTCGTCATGATGTGGGCGCTGACGTTCTTCTGCGTGCTTACGTTTGCCAATGCGTTTGTAAATGACTGGCACACATTCGCTCTGCTGCGCGCCATCTCGGGCATCGGCATGGGTGCCGAAGGCGCAATCATCGCCCCCTTCCTTGTCGAGTTTGTGAGCAACCGCTATCGCGGCGCTTTCACGGGTGCACTCGCAGGATTTTTCTCCTTCGGTTTCGTTGCCGCAGCACTGATTGGCTACTTTGTGATTCCGCTCGGCCCCGAAGGCTGGCGCATTTCGCTGATAGTCGTGTCATTGCCCGTTGTCGTTTTGCTGTGGTGGCGCCGTTCGCTGCACGAATCACCGCGCTGGTTGGAAATGCGTGGACGGCACGACGAAGCGGATGCCGTTGTCTCGGACATCGAACGTCGTATTGAACGCTCTGGTGTGGCACTGCCTCCGGTTGTTCCGGTCCCGGGGTACATTTTTCAACCTCGCGAGTCGGGCTCCTTCTTTAGCAATCTGAAGCTTCTGTGGAAGCCGCCTCTGGCCAAGACGACTGCCATGTCCTGGTGTTTGTGGCTCGCCGTCACTTTCTGCTCATACGCGTTCTTCGTGTGGATCCCGGGACTGCTGGTGGCGCGCGGCATGACGATTACGAAGAGCTTCTCCGTGTCGATCCTGATTTATCTGGCGCAAATTCCGGGCTACTACTCGTCCGCCTACTTCTGCGAGAAGATTGGCCGCAAGGGGACGATCGTCACCTATATGGGACTTGCCTGCCTCGCCGGCATCTGGTTGGCGTTCGCGCAGGGCGACACCGCCGTCGTGCTCGCGTCCATCTTCATGTCGTTCGCGATGAATGGCGTAAATGCTGGTGAATATGCCTATACGCCTGAAGTCTTCCCGACGCATCTCAGGGCGACGGGCATGGGCACGGCATCCGCGTTTGGTCGCATCGGCGCGATCTGCTCCCCAATGCTGGTGGGCTACATCTACCCGATCTGGGGCTTCGCAGGCGTATTTGGAATGACTACCGTCATTTTGATGATCGGGGCACTCGCAGTCATCTTTCTGGGCGTGTCGACCAGCGGGAAAACGCTGGAAGAGATCACGGCGGATGAATATGGCATCGGTAACGAACGTGGCGCAAGCCTCCGGCAAGCGAAGGCGAGGGTATAGATATGGATGAACCTAATTCGATGTCGATCATTAGCTCGCTAGCATTTTCCTTGCATCGGGGCGAGCCGGTTGAGACTTTCTGGAAAGAGCTGGATCGCGGCCTGCAGGATGCGTTTGGCCACAAACTCTTCACGGTACTGGCGTACGACGCTTCGAGCGGGCTGCTGGGTCGTGTGTACAGCACGCAGCAGCAAATCAACCCCGTGGGTGGCCGAAAGCGTGTGACGAAGAGCACTTGGACGAAGCAAGTGCTTGAGGACGGGAAAATTTTTCGTGGGGCAACGCGCGAAGACATCAAGGCGGTCTTCTCTGATTACGAGGTGTTGTGGTCGATCGGCTGTGAGAGCGTGTTGAATATCCCGATCCGTAAGCAAGGAATTGTCATCGGCTCGCTCAATCTCCTCGATAAGGCGGGGCACTATAACGAAGCGCGGATCGAGCAGGCCTACGTGTTCGCTCAGCTCGCGGTCACCCCGTTGGAAGCATGCCGCGAAACGCTCCAACTTGACAGCACAGACAGCGGCGATCTGGAGCATGTGTAAATTTCCGAGTACGCGGCCGGAAGCGCTGGTCGCCAAGCAGTGGTTGTTGAACAATCCAATTGACATCAGTGACCACGGGCGGCATCATCAAGTTTCTAAGAGTATCCTGGATCCAAAAAACAGATTCAGACGCAACTGTTGGTCGAAATGACAGAACTTCCGGAAACTCAACAATGGTCACTCAATTGTCCTTGATAGCAGTTGCTTCAATCAGTGCACTGGGTGTTGTCGGCAGCGCGCACGCCGAGACTCAGAATGTCTTGTTGGGGCTGAACAAGTAATGGCTCACCAAATGACGCTGACCGCAAGCACCTCAGACGTCCTCGTAATTGGAGCGGGGGTGGTCGGGCTTGCTTGCGCATGGTCTGCACTCAAGGAGGGGTTGTCCGTCACGATCATTGATCGCGATTTCGACGGTGATCGCACTTCCCACGGTAACGCGGGTGGTATCGCAGTGACCGAAAGTACGCCGATTTCGGTGCCAGGCCTTTTCTTCAAAGCGACGAAGTGGTTATTCGATCCACTGGGCCCGCTCGCACTTGATTGGAAACATGTGCCAAGTGCTCTGCCGTGGTTCATGGAGTTTCGGCGTGCTAGCAGTCCTGCGAGGTTCAAGCAGATTTCATTAGCACTGGCCGCGCTGAACAACCGCGTCTACGACGATCTGATTCCGCTATTTGAAGATGTTGGCGCAATGAGTGCGTTCTATCGCCGCGGCGCGTTGACGTTATATGAAACCGACGAGGCGTTCAAGGCTGACGCAGAAGAGTGGAAGTTTAAAAAGGATCTCGGCGTTCGCTGGCGCGCCCTGAACCAACAAGAGGTTCAAGAATTAGAACCTGCGCTTGCGCCTGTGTTCAAGCACGGAGTGTTCCTTGAAGACTGGTCGCATATTGGGAATCCGAAGCAATTGGTTTCGCAGATTCGAGCACGGGTTAAGGCGCTGGGCGCTCGTTTCGTTGAAGGGGGGGTAACCAAGCTGGACGTAACGAAACCGGAGGCGCCATTTGCAGTTCTTCAGACCGGAGCATCAATCGCAGCGCGGCAGATAGTGGTCGCCACAGGAGCATGGTCGGCGTCGTTGGCAGAGTCTGTCGGGGACAGGGTGTTGCTCGATAGCGAGCGCGGGTACAACACGACGTTGCCCCAACCAGGCATCTCCCTGTCGCGAGAGGTGATCTTTGCGGAGCGCAAATTCGTGGCAACGCCTCTTGATATCGGTATCCGGATCGGAGGAGCGGCGGAATTCGCCGGTCTGAAGGCGGAGCCCAACTACAAGCGTAGCGAAGCGTTGCTCAAACTAGGAAAGCGATTTTTGCCCGGAATTCAAGATCAAGGCGCGGTGCAGTGGATGGGACATCGGCCGGCCACACCGGACTCGCTACCTGTCATTGGCAAATCGCCTTCGGCACCGTCAGTGATATATGCGTTCGGTCACGGGCATCTCGGGCTAACCCAATCTGCAACAACGGGCGCATTGGTAGCAGACTTATTAGTGAACAGAACACCACGGACATCGCTCGACGAGTATTCCATCGAACGGTTCCGGAAATAAGCGAGGCGTCCACGTGACCTCGGTTTTTCGCGACAAACCCGTTTAAGCTTTTTCATTCATTCTCAGAGGTGTTGTCATGCAAGTTAATTGGAAAGGTGTTTTCCCCGCAGTTACGACGAAGTTGAAGGACGATGGTTCGCTCGATCAGGAAGCTATCAAGGCTGGTCTGAATCGCCTGATCGACAATGGTGTGGGCGGTGTTGTGATGATGGGCATGGTCGGCGAGAACGCCCAACTGACGCCAGACGAAAAGCGCACCGTCCTTGAGATCGCCGTTGAAACGGTCAACGGCCGCGTGCCGATCGTGTCGGGTCTTGCTGAAACGAATACGGACAGCGCGATTCAATTTGCGCAAGATGCCGAAAAGATTGGCGTACAGGGTTTGATGGTGTTCCCGGGCCTGACGTACAAGTCCGATGATCGTGAAACGGTTGAGTTTTATCGCACAATCGCCCGCTCGACCAAACTTGGCATCATGATCTACAACAATCCGCGCGGCTACGGCGTGGACATGCGCACGGATCTGCTTGAGCAACTGAAGGGTGAAGCCAATATCGTCGCCGTGAAGGAAGAGTCGTACGACACGACGCGCGTGACCGATCTGTACAACCAGTTTGGGGACCGCTTCATCGTGTTCTGTGGCGTCGATGATCTGGTGCTTGAATCGGCTGCGCTGGGCGTAACGGGTTGGGTGTCGGGTATGGCCAACGCTGTGCCGAAGGAATCGGTTGAGCTACTCGATCTGGCAGTCAAGGGCGACTTCGAGAAGGCTCGCAAGTTGTATCGTGTGCTCACGCCCTTGTTTCACCTTGACGTCCATGTCAAGCTGGTTCAATACATCAAGCTCGCTGAAAATATCACCGCTGGCTACTCGGAAAATCTGAAGGCTCCGCGTCTTAAACTTGAAGGTGAAGAGCGTCAAAAGATTGTTGCCATCATCGAGAAGACGATGAACGACTTGAAGGCGTTGTCGTAAGCCTTTCGCGTAAGCCTTTCGCGTAAGTTTTTCACGCATGCGTTGGAACGGTCCCGGGAATAGCGGTGCACCCGGGCCGCGCAGGCAAAAAGGGGATCTCTTTCGCCCTGGCACTTGTCCTTAAAAGTGCTCTCTGCTATGCCTGGGTAGACATGGCAACGACGATTCGAGGTTGAGCGTCGCGGCAAGCGGTAGCAGGGCCTCGACCGAAGCCTGAACGATGAACTGGAACCATGCAATGAAAAGTACCTTCTTCTGTATCGACGGTCACACATGCGGTAACCCCGTGCGCGTGGTCGCGGGTGGCGCTCCCGTGCTCCAGGGCGCGAACATGATTGAGCGACGGGCTTATTTCGAGCAGGAGTTTGACTGGATCCGCACAGCCCTGATGTTTGAGCCACGCGGGCATGAGGTGATGTCTGGCTCGATTCTCTATCCGTCGACTCGATCGGATTGCGACATCTCCATTCTGTTCATCGAGGTCAGCGGCTGTCTGCCAATGTGCGGCCATGGAACGATAGGAACGGTCACTACCGCGATCGAGAACGGGCTTGTGCGTCCGCGTGAGCCAGGCGTCGTTCGGCTCGACACGCCAGCCGGGGTTGTGGTCGCTCGCTACAAGTTAAACGGGGATAACGTCGACTCAGTCCAACTGACAAACGTGCCCTCGTTCCTGCACTCGACCGACCTTAACGTGGAGCTGGAAGGGCTCGGTGAGATCCGTTTCGATGTGGCCTATGGCGGAAATTTCTACGCCATCATCGAGCCACAAGAGAACTTCGCGGGCATGCACACCTTGCGCCCAACGGATATCCAGCGGCTAAGCCCGATTCTTCGGCAGAAGGCGAATGAAAAATACCAGTTCGTTCATCCAGAAAAGCCTGAGATCCGTGGCTTAAGCCATGTGATGTGGACGGGTGAGCCGACAGTTGCCGGCGCAAGCGCACGCAACGCCGTGTTTTACGGCGACAAGGCGATCGATCGGTCGCCTTGCGGAACCGGCACGTCCGCTCGCATGGCGCACCTGGTGGCCAAGGGCAGGCTCAAGATTGGTGAGGCTTTCGTCCACGAAAGCATTATTGGCACACTCTTCAACGGCATTGCGACCGAGGCAACGAAGGTGGGGGACTACGACGCGATTGTTCCAAGCATCGAAGGCTGGGCCCGGGTCACAGGGTTTAACACTATCTTTGTGGATGATCGGGACCCGCTTGCCAAGGGTTTCTTGCTCAAATAAATCAAGTGGGCTCAGCGGCCTGCTTGCAATGGAGTATCGAATGATCATCTTGAAGAACGCGCGGGTGTTGGATGCGAATCATGAACTCGACAAGGCCTTGTATTCGATCGTGATCGAGGGAAACCTGATCACCGACGTGTCGCGCGAGCCGGTTCCGGAACAAGGCGCGGAGATCATTGACGTGGCTGGTCGCACGGTCATGCCTGGCTTGATTGACTGCCATGTACACGTGATTGCGTCAGTAGCGCATTTAGGCTCCAACAGTCGCTTGCCCAACACCTTTGCGGTGCTCAAGGCGGTGCCAATCCTTGAAGGCATGCTGAACCGGGGCTTCACGACCGTGCGGGACGCCGGCGGTGCGGACTATGCCTTGGCAAAAGCGATCGATGAAGGTGTCATTGCGGGGCCGCGCCTTTTCATTGCCGGGAAAGCGCTGTCTCAAACAGGCGGTCATGGAGATTTTCGCGATCGTTTCGATAACACCGATCCTGATCCGTGCGGGTGCAATCGCAATCTCGGCGCAATTGGACGCATCGTGGATGGCGTGGACGAAATGCGCAAAGCTGTGCGCGAGGAAATGCGCGCCGGCGCAAACCACGTCAAGATCATGGCGTCAGGCGGTGTCGCGTCGCCCACAGATCCGATCGGCAATTTTCAGTTTTCCGTGGACGAAGTCAAGGCGGCAGTAGAAGAAGCTCATTCGCATCAGACCTATGTGATGGCGCATGCCTACACCGGTGCTGCCATCAAGCGCGTGGTTGAACTGGGTGTTCGTACCATTGAGCACGGCAACTTGATCGACGATGAAGCGGCTGCCGTGATGGCGAAACACGGTGCCTATGCGGTTCCGACCTTGGTGACCTACGACGCAATGAGTAAAGTCGGAGCGAAGTCCGGTGTCCCCGAGAGCGCGTTGAAGAAGAACGAGGACGTACGAATACAGGGCTTGCGAGCGCTTGAGATTCTTAAACGCAACGGCGTAAAGATTGGATTGGGAACGGATCTGCTGGGTGACATGCATGAGTTCCAAAGCGACGAATTGTCCATTCGCGCCGCAATCGTAGGTGCGTTTGAGACCATATGCCAAGCAACCAGGATCGGCGCCGAAATTGTTGGAATGGAAGGCAAGCTGGGCGTTGTTGCGAAGGACGCGTTCGCTGATCTGCTGATTGTTGATGGCGATCCTTTGGAGGATATCAGCGTGCTGACGGGCCAAGGCGAACGGATCGCAGCCGTCATGAAAGACGGTTCGTGGATACGACGCGCGGCATTCAAAGCGTCCTGATTGGATTTTGGATACGAAAGCCCATTCATGGTACATTTGATTGTCCCTCCAATCAGATAGTCCGCAATGGCCACGGCAACTCACAAGAAAAGACCTTCCAAGACGATGATTTCTCCGGAACCGGACGTTGTGGAGCGCGTAACGCGAAAGATCGTTCGCCCTACCGCGGTGGAACTTGTCACTGACGAAATCCGGCAGATGATTTTGAGTGGGCGGATCTCGCCGGGCAGTGTTCTGCGTCAAGAAGTGTTGGCCGAAGAGCTGGGCGTGAGCCGCGTGCCGGTCCGCGAAGCGATCTCCAGACTCCATTCCGAGGGCCTTTTGAATGTGGTCCCGCATAAGGGAGCGTACGTTCAGGAATTGTCGGTTGACGAGGTGCGGGAGACATTCAACATTCGTCTGCGCCTCGAGCCGTGGGTGTTTTCCGAGGCCATTCCTCTGATCACAGACGCGGAAATCAGCAAGGCAGAGCGGATCGTCAAGGACATGGACAAGGCGACAGGTGGAGAGTGGGGCTCGTTGAACTGGAAGCTTCACGAAACGCTTTATCGTCCCGCACGTTGCGAAATCACGCTTCAGATGCTTCGCGTCTTACATGACCGTTGCGATCGCTATTTCCGCTTTCAAGTGGTGAAGGTACCGATCCGTGAGCAATCGCATGCGGAACACATGGCGATCATTGATGCCTGCCGTAATCGCGATGTAAAACTCGGTACCAGGTTGCTCGAGACCCACGTGAAAGTCGCGAGTCAGCAGATCATGAGCATCGTTGAAGCGGTCATGGCGAAAGCAGAACGCGCTCGATGAGGAATGCTGAGTGATGTAGTGCTCAAAGGTCATCGATAGTCCCGATGACCTTCTCCCGACCCACACTTCCCCTAGCCGGTCGTCAATAGCCGAGGCCGGGCTCCAACTCCGTCGAAGCCGCAGGAAAATCTCTGGAAATCGACCAAGCTAAACGCCTCATCAGGGCGAACATCGGCATGCACTTCCGTCTGCGGGCGGCCTGGCTTGACGATAGACCAACGATCTAGCTGGGCAAAGTCGAAGGTGATTGCTTGGAAGTTCGCGCCACTCCACAGCGACCTTTCTCCCGTATCGGCGAACCTCGTCAAATGCAAATGATTCGCATTTAATTGACTTCACTTGTCAAATTTATTATTCTGTGACGCGGTCGGACCGTCTTCGGGCCGCCCTTTCGCTCGCGGGATTACGTTCGGTTTTCACTCGTTGCCCCACAAGGAGTTTCATGTCGCTGTTCTTGTATCTTGTCCGCAATTCACGCTGGGTGCTGGCTGTCGCGGTGGTGGCGAGCCTCGTCAGCGGGTTCGGCAATGCGGCCCTCATAGCACTGATTAACCAGGCACTTGGGGCGTCGAATACGACGCTCGTCGAACTCGGCTGGCAATTCCTGATCGTGGGCGTAGTGGTGCTCGGCACACGAACGCTGTCACAAACCTTATTCATGCAGCTCGGCCAGCGCGCCAAGGCAACGCTGCGCATGCGTACCATCCGGCGCATTGCCGAAGCGTCGTATCAGCATCTGGAAAAGCAGGGGGCTTCCAAGGCGCTCACCGTGCTGACGCAAGACCTGGATACGATCGTCATCCTGTTCGTGAGCCTGCCCGCGCTTGCCATGCACGGCGCGGTGATCGCCGGCTGCCTCGCGTATCTCGGCTATCTGTCATGGCAGATCCTGCTCTTCGCCGTCTTGACGATTTTCATCGGCTCTCTCGGTTTTCATATTGCCAACACGAAAGCGCTGTTTCATCTGCGCGGGTCGCGGCGCAAGGAGGACGATCTCGTCAAGCATTTCCGCGCGCTCTTCGACGGCGCCAAAGAGCTCAAGCTGCATCGCGAGCGCAAGAATGCGTTCGTGACCGACACGCTGGAAACCAACGTGGAGGCAGTACGCGTCCAGCGCACGCGCGGTTACATCCTGTACTCAGCGGCCGCGAGCTGGGGCAGCTTCATCCTGTTTGCGTTTATCGGCATTACGCTGTTCGTGCTCGCGCGACTGTTTCCGGTGAGCACGCACGTGATGTCCGGCTACGCCATGATCTTTCTGTACATGATCATGCCGATCGAAGGGCTGCTGTCCGCCATCCCGAACATCAGTTCGGCAAAGGTTGCGATGGAGCGCATTGAACAGGTCAATGCCGAATTGCCACTCGAAGATACCTTGCATGAAACACCGGCCAAGTCCTTCGACAGCATTGTGTTCGACAAGGTGACGCATCGATACTTCCGCGAAAAAGAGAACGAAGTCTTCACGTTGGGTCCCATCGACCTGACGTTCAAGCCGGGCGAACTGATCTACCTGATCGGCGGTAACGGCAGCGGCAAGACGACGCTCGCGAAAATGCTCGTGGGACTCTACGCACCCGAAGGCGGGCAGATCCTGCTCAACGGCAAACCGGTCGATGAATCGCACCGCGATATTTATCGCCAGCATTTCTCGGTCGTCTTCAACGACTTCTACCTGTTCGACACGTTGTTCGGCATGAAGGTGGAAGGGCTCGACGCCCAAGCGAAGTTGTTGCTTGAACACCTGCAACTCGATCACAAGGTTACGATCAAGAACGGCGCGTTTTCCACGACCGATCTGTCACAGGGTCAGCGCAAGCGTCTTGCGTTGCTGGTCACGTATCTGGAAGACCGGCCGTTTTACGTCTTCGACGAATGGGCCGCCGACCAGGACCCGACCTTCAAAGAAGTTTTCTACAAGCAGTTGCTGCCGGAGCTTCAGGCCAAGGGTAAGACTGTCGTGGTCATCACGCACGACGATCGCTATTACCATCTTGCCGATCGCTATATCAAGCTCGACTACGGTCAGGTTGTTGAACTTGGCCGTGGCGCAGACCTGCAAGTCGATCATCCGAATGCGATTCATCCGCAGGCTCATGCATTTGCATCTGCGTCTGCGCCCGTTGCATCGGCATAACCAATATGAACGCCATCCCTGCATTTCTCGATCAGGACGCAGAACGCGTGACCGATCGAGAGTCCATGTATTCGCTCGAAGAAGTTTCGTTCAGGATTGGCGAGCGGGTGCTGCTGCATCCGCTGTCGCTCGAGCTGCCCAAGCGCCGCGTATGCGGGCTCATTGGGCACAACGGTTCCGGCAAGTCCACGCTGTTGAAACTGCTCGCGCGCCAGCAAGCGCCCGGCAGCGGCACGCTGCGCTTCGCGGGCAAGCCGCTCGACGACTGGGAAGGCCGCGCGTTCGCTCGCCAGGTCGCGTACCTGCCGCAACAACCGCCCGCCGCCGACGGCATGACGGTGCGCGAACTCGTCGCGCTGGGGCGTTATCCGTGGCACGGCGCGCTCGGCCGCTTCAGTGCACAAGACGGCGCGAAGGTGGAAGAGGCCATGCGGCTGACCGACGTCGAGCGCTTTGCGCACCGCACGGTGGACAGCCTGTCCGGCGGTGAGCGTCAGCGCGTGTGGCTCGCCATGCTGGTTGCGCAGGACAGCGAATGCCTGCTGCTTGACGAACCCATTTCGGCGCTGGACATTGCGCATCAGATCGAGGTATTGCAACTGGTAAGGACCTTGAGCATCGAGCGCGGGCTCGGCGTGGTGGTGGTGCTGCACGACGTCAACATGGCCGCGCGTTTCTGTGACGATCTCCTGGCGCTCAAGGGCGGCCGCCTGTTGGCATCGGGCACCCCCGCGGAGTTGATGCACGCTGAGACACTCGGCGCGATTTATGGTATTCCGATGGGCACGGTCCCGCACCCTCACGGCGGTTCACCAATCAGCTTCGCCCATTGATTCAAGGTTCGATCTCATGAAGCAAGTTGTCAGGTTCGCGGCGGCCTTGGTGTTCGCCGCAGTCACGTTGAGCGGCTGCATGCAGTCGCCCCGAAACCTGGCGAGCGCGCAGGCGCCCTTTAGCGTCGAGATACGCCGTACGCAAGACGGTATCCCGCATATCAAGGCCGACGATTGGGCCAGCCTCGGCTATGGCTACGGTTACGTTCAGGCGCAAGACAACCTGTGCACGCTCGCCGATGGTTTCATCACGTTTCGCGGCGAGCGCTCCGCGAATTTCGGTGCTGATGCTCGGCCGCCAACGGCCGCTTCCTTCGGACAGCCGCGCAATCTCGAGGCCGATTTCTTCTTTCGTTTTGTCGACGACGCGAGCACGGTCGAGCGATACCGATCCGCTCAGTCCGCGCCCATTCGCGAGTTGATAGATGGTTTCGCGGCGGGCTATGACCGCTACGTCGACGAGCTGGACGCGGGACGCATGGGCGGGGAGAACGCGGTGTGCAGAGGCAAGCCCTGGGTCGGCAAGATCAGCTCCGACGACGTGTACCGGCGGCTCGTGGCAGCCAATCTCGCAGGGGGCGCCGTACGGTTTTTGCCGCAGATAGCTCGCGCGCAGCCTCCTGCGAAACCCGCACCGACGGCGCCAGCCGTGCAGACTGGTGCCGTCGACATCGCGCCCTCGCAATTCGACCTAGGCGGGCAGCGGGGTATCGGCAGCAATGCACTGGCGTTTGGTGCTCCGCTCACGCAGGAAGGCCGCAGCCTCCTGTTCGGCAACCCGCACTGGTTCTGGCGCGGGCCTGACCGATTCTATGAAGCACAGCTAACCATCCCGAGCCGGTTGAATGTAGCGGGCGCGTCGTTTCTTGGTGTTCCGGTCGTGATGATCGGCTTTAATAACGACATCGCGTGGACGCATACCGTGTCGAGCGCGCGGCGCTTCGGCATCTTCCAGTTGTCGCTCGATCCCGCCGATCCCACGCGTTATTTTTACGACGGCGTCAGCGAGCCGATGACACCCGTGCCCGTCACGGTCCAGAGCCGAAACGCCGACGGCAGCCTGACACCGATCACCCGCACGCTTTACCGCTCGCGGTTTGGTCCGCTCGTGGATCTCTCGTCGATGTCACCGGCGCTCGCATGGAACGCGCAACACGCGTTCGCGCTGCGTGACGTGAATACCGGCAACACGCGTGCCTTCGAGAACTTCCTGGCGTGGGATCAGGCGCGCTCTCTCGACGATTTCATCGCGATCCAGAAGCGTCTCGCGGCCACGCCGTGGGTCAACACTCTGGCGATCGGTCGCGACGATCCGCGTGTCTGGTTCGCCGACTTCGGCGCTGTGCCTGACGTGCCTGATTCGCTGGCAGCGGCCTGCACGACGCCGCTTGGCCGGGCGTTCGATGCGAAAGCGCCCGGCGTGCCGTTTCTCGATGGTTCGAAAAGTGCCTGCGAATGGCGCGTCGAAGCTTCGAGCGTGCAAGCAAAAGCATTGCCGGTCTCCGAGCTGCCGGGCATGGCGCGCGGTGACTATGTGGGCAACTTCAACGGCAGTTACTGGCTGACCAACGCCAATGCGCCAACGACCGGTTATCCGCACGTGGCTGGCATTACCGGCACGGAGCAGTCGCTGCGCACGCGTTTTGGCCACATGCTCGCGGCTGAGTTGCAGGCGCAGAAGGGTGGCGTGACGCGGCTTGCACTCGAGACGAAGGTGCTGGATAGCCGGTCGATGTCGGAGCAATTGTTCCGCAAGCCGATCCTCGACGCGGTCTGCACCGATGCGTCAGCTTCAGTGGTTTCAGTTCCGCCAGTCACGCCAGGCAATACATCCCAAACGGTGGACTTGGCGCCGGCGTGCAAGGTCCTGCGTAAATGGGACGGCACTGCCAACACCCAAGCGCGCGGCGCCAATCTCTGGGACGAATTCTGGCGTCGCCTGAACGGGGCAGGGCTGGAGCATTTCTACCGAGTGGCGTTCGATCCGGCCGCGCCGCTTGCGACGCCGCGCGGTCTGGATGCCTCCAATCCCGCGCTTAAACCCGCCCTTCAGCAGGCGCTCGGCGGCGCGGTGCTCGCCATGCAGCGTTACGGTTTTGCGCTCGACTCCACGCGGGGCGAACTGCTGCACGCCGACCGGAACGGTGAGCGTGTGCCGCTCTTTGGTGGTTGCGACGAAGCGGGTTATTTCACGGTGGTGTGTGTGCTTCATCCGGTCGATGCAGGCGGCTACGCGGTCGATCGCAGCGGCCACGGCGCGAGTTACTTGCAAGTGGTTTCGTTTGACGCGAACGGCGTGCAGGCGGACACCATGCTCGCGCATTCGGAATCCGACGACCCCGCCTCGCCCCATTTCGGCGATGCAACCCGGCGCTTCGCTGGCAAGCAATGGCTGCGTTTTCCGTTCACCGAAGGAGCCATAGCCGCCGATCCGGGCATGACGACAGTAACGCTGCAAGCGCCGAAATAGATCGGCGTCACTTCCAGGTCCTGAAGGCGCATGTAAGCCGGATCTGGCGCGCCGTGCTATGGTCGAATGACTTCCTTCTTTCAACAGCCATGACCCAGCCGGTCATGGCGCACACCATCGCCATCATGTCCTTCACCGTTCACCAATCCACTGGTTCAAAAGCTGCGCAATACGACGAACTGATCGCTCAGGCGCGCTCGCTTCTCAGCGATGAAACCGATCGCATTGCTAATGCCGCCAACTTCTCGGCGTTGGTGTATCACACGTTGCCCGACCTGAACTGGAGCGGTTTTTATTTCTTCGATGGCGTCGAACTCGTTGTCGGTCCCTTCCAGGGCAAACCGGCGTGCGTTCGCATCGCGCTGGGAAAAGGCGTATGCGGAACTGCCGCGCAAACCCGGCTTACACAGGTTGTGCAGGATGTTCACGCGTTTCCCGGACACATTGCATGCGACTCGGCTTCGCAATCTGAGGTCGTCGTGCCCCTGGTTGCCAAGGACGGGAGCCTGGCCGGCGTCTGGGATGTCGACAGCCCTTCGGTTGGCCGCTTCGACGCGGACGATGCCAAGGGAATGGAAGCGCTGTGCCAAGTATTCATGGAGCTGGCGTGGGAGCCGCGGGCGTCGGCCTGACGCTCTTATCGGGCGAGTTCGTCGATAGCTTGAATATACGGTCGCTCACCAATTTACTGCGCAGGTTCACGTGAGCCTTAGCGAAGGACGAGCCACGCGGCGCATGGAAAAGTCACCACGCTGGCGATAGTGGACAGGAGAATGGCCGCCGACACCCGCCGTGGATCGGCGTCATACCGTTGCGCCAACACATAGATATTCCCGGCGGAGGGCAAGCACGCAATCAAAACGCCCGCCTGCACCCAGAACGGATCGAGCGTCATCACGTGTCTGAGAACAAGCCACGTGAACAGCGGATACACGACAAGTTTCACCAGACTGATCAGGCATGAAGCCACAGCGGTGCCGCGATCAAGACGCTGCAAGGCGAGGGCACCGCCCAGCGCAAAGAGCGCCGTTGGACCCGCCGCGCCACCGAGGAACGCCAGGAAGCGCGTAATCGGCTCAGGCAGCGCGAGTCCCGTGCCCGCCAGCACGGCGCCCAACACGATTGCCGCAACAACCGGATTGAACGCGGTGCCTCGCAGGATCTGAGCACCGATGCCGCGCCTGGCGTCGCCATTCGCGCCCATGAGCACGCCGCCGAGGGAGAGAAGCACCATGATCTCCGCCAGGATCGCCATTGCCAGCGGGCCCGCTCCACGCTCGCCGAAGAAGGCGAGCATCAATGGCGGCCCAAGGAAACCCAGGTTGCTCACCGTGGCCGCAGTCGCGTGCGCGCCGGCCGCCGCGAGAGTGGGCGCGGCGGTCAAACGCGACACGCCCAGAACCAGCATGAAGACAACCACACCCGATGCAAGGTAGCCCGCATAGAAGCCGGGATTGAACGATTGACGCAACGGCTGCCCCGCGATGAGCCGCAAAACCAGCGCTGGGAGCGCAAAACGAAATGAGAAGACGTTCAGCGCATCGAGCGCGCCCGAGCCCAGGAGATGCGCGCGCGTTGCTGCCCATCCCACCCCGATGACGCCGAAGACCGGCAGGCTGAGCAGGAAGAAACCGATCATTGTTGCGAGCCGCTGCGCGCTTCGATTGCCCTGAGCACGGCAACCATGTCGGCTTCCCCCAGGCCAAGTTCAAGTGCTTCCCCATAGAGTGCGTGACAGACGTCCAGCAGCGGGGAGGCGATACCGCTTTCACGCGCCGCCTCGGCGATCAGGCGGTTGTTTTCCAGCACGTTGGAGATTGCGGCTTGCACCGCGAAATCCTGGTCGATGAGTTTCGGCGCCTTCACACGTGATACATCGCTCGCCATGGGGCCGGCGTTCAGCACGGCCAGGAATCGGCTGAGATCGAGGCCGTTGCGCTGGGCGAAATGAACGGCTTCGGCCAGCCCGGTGACGAGTGCAATCAGGAACAGATTGACCGATAGCTTCATGAGAAGGGCGTTCGGAACAGGTCCGCACACCATGGTCTCGCGGCACATCGCGGCAAGCAGCGGACGGAGGGCTTCTACGGCATCCGCATCGCCCGCCAGCATGGCGACGAGCTGCCCCGCTTCGGCGGGCTTGCGCGATCCCGAGACGGGCGCCTCGACGTAGCGCCCGCCAGCCGAGCGGATGTCGCCTTCCAGGCCACGCGAGTAGGCTGGGGAAGTCGTGCCCATGTGGACGATCGTGCGGTCGTGCACGCGGGACGCGAAGGTGGGACCGCGGCGGTCGAGGACCGCGTCAATGGCGGCGCCATCGACCAGCATCAGGATGACGGTCATGGCACGCGCGAACACCTCGGCCGCATCATGCGCAGGCTGGGCCCCGGCCGCGACGACGGTCCCGGTTTTCGCCGGCGTGCGGTTCCAGATCACTAGCGGCGTGCCGGCTTTCGCGAGATTCAGCGCCATCGCTTCCCCCATCGCGCCGAGTCCGATGAAACCGACCGTCTGTGTTGTCATGGTCCATCCGCCGAATTGTTTAGGTGAATCGCACTGTATTCCGCCCTGTCGCATTAGAAAAACGATACTTATTGATGCAACGCATTACGAGACATAATGTGTCCATGACCCAGAATCTCGACATCAATCTCGTCCGGACCTTCGTCGCCGTGGCGGACCATGGCAGCATGACCGTGGCCGCGAACAGCCTTCATCTGACACAAGGGGCGGTGAGCCAGCAGATCAAGCGGCTTGAAGAATCGTTCGATTGCAGTCTGTTCGAGCGAGAGGGACGCCGGCTGGAGCTGACCCGTATCGGCGAACGTTTTCTGGGCAAGGCCAAACGCCTGCTTGGAATGAACGACGAAATCTGGGCGGATATGGCAACGCGTGCGCTGCAGGGACCGCTGCGGATCGGCGTGCCGTATGACCTCGTGGGAACGTGCTTCCCGCCCATCTTCAAGGCGTTCTCGGAAGCCTGCCCCTATGTGGAGATATCGCTCATGTGCGCGACGTCGCCAGATCTCTCCAAAGCGCTTGCGAGCGGCTCGCTCGACCTGGCAGTCATAGAAGCCGCCACGGACGCAGCGGCGGGCGAATGCCTGCGGGTCGAACGACTTGTCTGGGTGGGCGCAAGAGGCGGAATGGCGCATCTGAAGCGGCCGTTGCCGGTCTCTATCGTGGCGGAATCCTGCGCGTTCAGGCCGGTGGTTTTACAAGCGCTGCGCGAAAAGAACCTCGAATGGCGAAGCGTGTTCGAGAGTGGCAACATCGAGGCGACGACCGCGACCGTGAGAAGCGATCTGGCGATCACCGCATGGTTGGCGTCCACCGTTCCGGCCGACCTGGATATCCTCGATGCGGGTACCGGCATGCCGGCGCTGCCGAACTTTGCGATCAGTCTGCATTTACCGTCCAACTGTGGAGCGGCGGCGCGGGCATTCGCACAATATGTTCGCGACGGTGTGTTGCGATGGTCCTGAGCTTGCGCAGCGGCATGGAAATACGCCTGCGGACAAGGGGTGATGATGAACCAGTATCTCGCTTCATGCCATTGCGGCAGCATCAAGTTCTCGCTGCAAGCTGATGTTGATCAACTCGTGGTATGCGATTCCGACTAAGGTCCCGATCCGCCACGTCGATGGGAAAAGCCGTTCCGTGATTTAGGTTTGCTTACCTAGCGCCCATTCGAAACGGCTATCTCGCTCTAAGCTTGAACGCCGAGCTTGAGCGCGGCCTTGCGAACGGCGGTGGCAATGTCGTTGCTGATGGTGGGATCCTGCACTGCGCGAGCGAGCGTTACCCCGCCAACCAGCATCGCGAGCAGCGCGGTCGCTTCCTCGCGCCGGGCCTTAGGTTTTCCTTCCAGTCCGCCAGCCACTGCTTCAATGATCGCGCACAATTGCGTTTCGTAGGCTTGCCGGGTCTCGTCATCGGCGCGAGCGACTTCGCTCGAAAGGCTTTGTAACGCGCAACTTTCAGCCAGATCGCAGGTACGGCGGTCTCCCAGGTAGAAGTTGATAAACCCCTCGCGCCAGCGGCTTCCCAATTGCTCGCGTGTCTGCTCGATACCCCCTTTCAGTTCTTCAAGCCCAACCGTCACCGCCTCGCGGAACGCAGCCGCTTTCGACTTGAAGTGCGCATAGAACGCGCCCGATGTCACCTCGGCATCCTTCGCCAGTCCGTCTACGCCCGCGCCGCCGAATCCAAGGCTGCGAAACCCCCGACCCGCACTCTGGAGAATCCTCAGCTTGCTTTCTTCCTTCTGATCCGCCCGATTTGCCATGTCCACGCCCTCCAGATAACGATCGATATTTGATGCTTGACGATATCACGATTGATATGAAACTATCGCCACATCACGATCGTTATATAACGACCGTTATGTAAGTGAGAAAACTCTGATTCGACCCGCCGTCATCAAGGAGTGGCTTAAATGCCTATTTCAATCTACGTTACCGAAGGTCTTCTCACCCGCGAAGGCGAGCGTGAAGTATTCCCGCTCGTTGCGGACGCGTTGCTGCGCACACACGGCCTGATTGGCAACCGGTTCATGACCCCGAACGTCATCGGTCATCTGGTTGTGAGCCCGCAGTCGGGGAGTTATGTCGGCGGCAAGCACCAGTCGCTGGCCATTGTCGAGGTGAAGGTTCCGTCGGCAACCTTTCCGAATGCCGAGGTCAAGCAGGCGTTTGTTGGCGCGGTCACTGACATCATCGACCAGTTCAAGGCCGCCGCTCATCCGCGTGACCGGACGTTTGTCAACGTGACGTATGCGGTTGATGGTGCCTGGGGCATCGGGGGTAAAGCGTATTCCAACGCCGAGATCGGCGAGGCCATACAGCAAGGCGCGAGATGAAACGTGCCTGTCGGATGCAATGAGACACACTCCGGGAGTAACGGTAATGCAGCTATCAAACTATCTGTTCTTCACTACGGCGTGCGAGCAAGCCCTCGACTTCTACACTCAGTGCGGTCTGGGCAAGGTCGTCGAAGTCCTGCGCTACGGCACAGCCGACTTGCCCCACACGAATGAGTCGATGCGAGGCAAGATCATGCATGCCAGGTTCGAAGGGCCGGGTGTTCTTTTCTACGCCTCAGATAATGACGACGCCGAGCCCATGCGTGGCTCGGCGCACATCCTCATGTTGGATAACCGCGCCCAGACAAACCAGTTATTCGAACGACTAAGCCAGGGCGCGAACGTCACCACCCCGCTTGCCGTCCAGCCTTGGGGTGGTTACTTCGTAAGCGTCATGCAGAGGCCGCGCCGACCGTTCAGAACTCAAATTCCGCTAGTCGTTCGTTGACGGCAGCGAGGTCAAAAGCATTGGGATCGAAACTGCCGCCACACCATTCGAGCAGTTGCTCATGGTCTTCATGAGACGGGTCGGCTATAGCTTCTAAGAATTCGATATACCCGGGTCCACCACCGACGTCTTCGGGCGGACAGGCGTTGCGGCCAGCCAAGCAGATCGGCGAGCGTAAGTCGGGATCAGGCGGCAAGATCTTTTCGACTTTGACGCGATGTTGCCAATTGTCGCCAAAGTCGTAGATATAGGTGAACAATTTCCGATCACCAAGTGCCACCGCGAGGGTTGCCTTGGCTTCGTCTAACACAGGCGGATCGTCGGGGACATCGGGTCGGAAGAGCGGATCGACCTCCCCATAGTTTTTGTCTCCAATGACGTACTCATGCACGTGGCCACCGTCCCACCCCATGGTCATGAGCAAGATGACGTGAAGCCTGGAAAGCTCAACGGACCCGCGAACGAGAATCTGCCGCCAAATCGCCGGTCTGAGACCCAGT
>NZ_MTHB01000102.1 GCF_002220365.1 Caballeronia sordidicola
GCGCTCTCGTCGATGACGGTGGAAGACTGCGAGGCGTACAAAGATTTTTTAAAGGGGCCGGTCGCGAGTTTCGTTGGTCCGAAGCGCTCGCGAGCAAGCGGCCGGTGGAGACCTTTTACGCCGGAGGGGCTGTCGGCCGACAGTCAGGCGTATGCGGTGCGTGCGATTCGCGCGGCGTTTGCATGGTTGACGACGGTCCGCTATCTGGCGGGCAATCCGTGGAGCGCGGTGACGGATCCCGCGACGGTAACGAAGGAAGTTTCCGTGCAGGTCGACCGTGCGTTGACGGCCGATCTTTGGGTGCTTGTGCGCCGGGCACTCGATCAGCGCTGCGGGGATCAGCTGCTCAACGAAACGCCGGAACAAGTGCGACAGTGGCGAACCGCGCGCGCGGCGATTTTGCTGATGGGCGATTCGGGCTTGCGTCGCGAAGAAGCGGCGAACGCGGGGCGCCAGGATCTGCGCTCAATCCGTCATGTGGCGTCGGCGGGCTTCGCGAAAAAAGCGGGGGAGGGCGGGGCAGCGCAAGTTGAGATCTGGGCATTGAGCGTGGTCGGCAAGCGACGCCGGCAGCGGACGGTTCCGGTGAGCGCCGCGACGGTTCGCGCGTTGCGCGCGCACTGGATTGATCGCGGTGAAAACTTCGATGCGGCTCAGGACGATGCGCCGCTGATCGCCCCGCTGGTGATCCCCGCGACCCTGACCGCCCGCGCCAAGCACGGCAATAAAGACGGCGACCGGGGCGAAGACCCGACCGAAGTGCAATCTGATGGCGATGATCGTGCGCGTGCGAAGAAGGCGTATGCGCCAGATGCGCTCGCGCGGCTGGTGAGGCAGGGCATGAAGCAGCTCGCCGGTGAGTTGTTACGGGAGGGTGTCTTATCGCACGATGCCCATGCGCAGCTGTTGGACACCTCTGCGCACGCGTTTCGCCACACCTTCGGTACAAGGGCCGTTGCTCGGGACATGCCGATCGACGTCGTCCAGCGCGTTCTCGGTCACGCCTCGCTGCAGACAACGTCCATTTATGTGCGCGCCGAACGGCAGCGCATGCTCGATGCCGCGGCCCAATACTATTCAGAAGACGGCGGCTAGCGTACGCGTGTTGCTGCGACCTCGCCGACGTCGAGCAATAATGCCGGAAGGACGGCGCTGATGCACGAGCGCGAATGGGATGCACCACCGGAGTTCACAGTGAGAAGAAACGCCGAAAACAAGTTGATAGTTGTCGCCGTGCGCATTGATCCGCAGATTGAGCAACGACTGCGTTTGCTGGCCGAGACGACGGGGCGCAAGCAGTCATTTTTTCTGCAGCAGATGATCGAGCGTGGTATCGACGCCATCGAAGAAACTTGGTTGCCGCACGAAACGCTAAGTCAAGTTCGGAGTGGCAAAATGCCGATGTCACAACCAAGCGGCGGGATGTCCGATCTGTTCGGCGATGTGGTCGACAACGAACTTTAGAACGAATTTTGACGGCTTTTTATCGGCATTTGGGATGCTTGAAGCACAGGCAATAAGACGACGCCGTCCACAATGCGAAAATCGTGGGTCCGCCACAGGAATGGCAATTCGAGCCCAATCACAAGTAGGCACCTGGAGCGGCGTTGCATTCCCGGAGGCGCTCTTGGCAACGCCGCCTTAACGTGGGGTTGCCGTTTGAAATCGTCGAGTGTTGCATTTAGACGATGCCTTCCGGCTTTCAGTGGCAGCACCTTGGGTGCGTGAAAAGATTTTTTGCTGGCGGCGAATTGCTCAAATCGGCCACTTTCGGTCATCCGATCGAGTGCGCATACGGACGTTCCAATGTCGGAACTGCCCTGGGAACGGTCGTTCCGACGTTGGCCTATCCCGTCTCGAAGTCACAACAGACAGTGCCAGTCTCCGGATTTCGATTCAACGAGACAAATGTAACGAACTCGCTCAATAGTCCTGCGCTACTTGATTCTTCAGGACCTCATGAACCGGTCGCGCATCACCTCAAGAAACGCGGCAGCCGGCCTCGGCAACTGTGTGATCTGCAGCGCTGGAACGACAACCCGTTGTGCAGGCACAGTAAAGTCAAAAGGACAGCAAACGATGGGGCGCCCGTCATAGCTTAAATCTCCAACCGGAAACGAAACGCTGATTGCAGAAGAGGTTGAACGCACGCGCGCAGCACTGGAGCAACGAAACATGTCCGGCGATAGCGACGAGGCCGAACCGTAACGGGACAGTTTTAATACGCTATACGATTAGCGCTCCTTTGGACGCTGCTAGCGCTAATAACGGACATCAATACGTGGAGCGCGACTAGGCGTCGCCGAGCCGCTGCCGTCGGCGCTATAACGCGCACTCCTTTATTTTAAAGAATGCCACCGCCCGGCCGTTAGTCAGCGGTGTTTGCCGTTGCAGATTGGGTTAGCGGTGCGGAGATGGCCGGCGTCAGGTTAGGAGGCACCACATCGCGAGGAACGGCGCGTCCGTCGACTTCATTGCATGAAGAATGTTTGACATGTTATACAAGCCGCCGCCGACGCCCGGGCTAAACCACGGACCATCCGCCTGTTTGAACTCACCGTCTGTCAGCAGGAGATAAGCCTCTTCGGGCGGATGCCGGTGGTCAGGATACCTGGTAGCTGGTGCTAGCAAAGAAAATCCAACTTGGACGTCATATCGGCTCTCCATGCCGCCGGGGCCAATGATCATTCCATTGACGTGTTTGTCAATGTAATCCACGCTACCGTTTTCGCCAGATGTTCGGCGTTGCCACCCGACAAAAGACTCCAACGGTTTGATTGAACGAGCGACCGCGCCAAGGTCTGACCTATCGTCGGTCAGTTGTTCAAGGGCATTGTCGAGGTATTTACACGCAGGAAAACGCGCACCGTGGCGGATACCATTATCGCTTTCTCGGGTAAGAAGTGCGAACACCCTTTTGCTAAATTCTCTTACCGCGACAGGACGAGCATCGCTGCAAAATGCCGCGCCCGTTGCGTCGACGAAATCCTGCAAAGCTTTCGGTCGCGTGTACATTTTCATTCCAGCAAGGGATGCAATCAATTCCGAGTGTCTCGAACAGCTTGTCGCGAGACCGAAAATATTCAATCAAGACTCAGAGCAGAAGATGTAACCACGCTTTCTTTCCTGCGTTCAGCTGTCATGCGCCCGAACTCGAGAAGGGCAAGTCCGGAAAAAATAATCAGGACCGCCACGAATTCGAGGGCGCCAACGCGTTCGCCTACAAGTCGCCCGATAATAAGCGCGACGACCGGTGCAACATACACCGCGCCAGAAGCGGCCACTGCACCCAGTCTGTCCAGAAGATAGTAGTAAAGGAGAAACGCCACTCCGGTTCCAAGCAGGCCGAGCCCAACGACGAGCCCCGTGGTCGCTTGCCAATCTTCGAGGATACGGCTTGCTCCAGTCATGTCAGTCGAAAAAAGCAGCATCAGAAAAGCCAACCCCATCTGCCACGTTACGATTGCTAGCGGAGGCAGATTGACGGAAGCAAGGAATCTCCGCACATATATGTACGATAGGCCGAAAGCAACTGACCCTGCCAACATCCACATAATGCCTTGGCCGCTAATGGCACTTCCAGAAGCAAACCCTGCCCACGGCCGGGCAATAAGAGCTATCCCAGCCATTCCGAGCGCGACGCCAGATACCATCAGGCCGTTCATCTTTTCATTGCGCAACAGGACGACGGACGCGACGGACGTGAACAGCGCTGGCGAGCCGCCCAAGACTCCCGCAATACTGGAAGGCAGAAGTGCAGTTCCTTTGGCCATCGTGAAATAAGAGAACGCCGTCGCCAGCGCAGCCATCACACCGAAATGGTGAAGATCCCGTACCTGTTCGAATTTCAGAACCTTTTTTCGCCACGCGAGAATGGCCAGCGGGGCGAAGCCAAAAAATACGCGTAGCAAAGAAATTTGACCGGGGCTGAGAAAGACTGACGCCCATTTCATGTAAATGAAGTTCGAGCCCCAAAGCGTCCCGAGGACCAAGAAGGCAGCATACGTCCTAATCACGGCCCTATCCTTTGTAAGGTGGTCTTTCTCGCGGTGACTTCTTTTGCCAGCTCGTTGGTCGTCAACCGCGAGCAGGTAAACGCAGACGATGCTTATAGCAATCCCCCTGGCGACCGGTCGCCAGGAAAGCAAACGACAGCTTAGTCCGGAACTTCAAGGCCCGATCGCACTATCATCGTGCTTATAATCTGCGCAAGCCGCGCTTGTGCAATTGCAGGGCTGGACGCAGGGTGCTAACGTGAGCTCGAGGCTGTTCGTCCAGAGCAGGCCCAGTTGCGCTCCGAAGGCCATGGAAAATGACATGCATAACCCTGGATGCGAATTGCTGCTGCGCGGTGATGCGCCGCTGCTAATCGTCACACCGCATACCGGTACCCAGATTCCCGACGCGCTGCTGTTGCACAGTGGATGGCAACCGGTACAGGGTCGTCTGGCCGACCCGGCCGGGCTGACGCTTCATGCTGCCGCTCGCGAGGCGGGTGCTTCGCTCATTTCTGCCCGCTATCACCCCTGCTTCATCGACTTCATGGTCTCAGCTGATGGCCGCCCGCTCGCTGTTGGCGTGGACCGGGGCGGCCTATGTCGAACCCACAGCTCGCGGGGAGAGTCGCTATACGACTCGCAAACGCCGTTGACGAGTGAAGATGTCGCGTCCCGGGTGAGGGAGTACTGGCAGCCGTTTCATCAAAGTATCGTGGATGAAATTCAACGCCTACGCGTCATGCATCCGCAAGTGCTCGTGTTTGTGTCTCACGCTAGCTGGTGGCTGTCTCCGTATCGGGATGCTTCGACGGGCAGAGAATTTAACGTAGGCACAAACAACGGCAGGTCGTGCAGCCGAAACCTTGTGAGTACGCTCACTGAAACGGTCATGAAGCAAGGTCGCTCATGGGTCGTGAATGGAAATATTGCTGAGGTATTTACGGCAGAGCATTATGGGAATCCTGCTGGGGGTGTTCATGTGGTGGATGTCGAGTCTTCGGGGCAATGGCGGGTCGATTGCGCTGCCAAGGTCGACGAGGCGCTGGTAGATGGTCCGCCTGATGGCGCCGCGCTATCGACGCTACGACGTGACCGTCTCGTCGAGGACCGAGCCCCAATGGCGCCACTTCTCGCAAAGCTACTGGGCGCCCTGTACGACTTGTCCGGGAATTCACGAGTAGATGCGGGCGGCGGGGCAGACGCTAAGCAATTGTAGTCGGTCTTGCAGCAAAGCTTTGGTACGCCGACGAGGTCACAACGCAATATCAGAACATCATGAGCTGCCGGATATGAAAGAAAGCGCCCTTGAACAGTTTCCTGACTGGGACCTCCTTGCGAGCTGGGTCGCCGTCGTGGAGGCTGGGTCTATCTCCGACGCGGCGGCTCGTCTTGCCATTTCACAGGCCGGGGTTTCGCATCGCATCAAAGTGTTGGAAGCGCTCCTTGATACCACGTTGCTTGACCGCGCGACGCGTCCAGCACGGCCTACCGCGGCAGGGCAACGCCTGTTCGAGCATGCGACCGTTTTGCTTCAAGGGGCGAGTCAGATGGTCGAGAGCGTCCGAAGTGTCACTCGGGCGAAGCGCGTGATCGTAAGACTCGGCTGCGTGGACTCCTTCGCAGCTACCATGGGGCCGATTGTCATTCGGGCGCTTTCCGGGACTTCACATCAGATTCGGCTTTGGTCAGGAATTGGGCCTACTCTGGATGCCCAGTTGGAAGCGCGTCAGGTTGATATTGCAGTGACCACCTCCGGGCAGCCCACTGTGCCGGGAATAATTCGTCAGCGTCTGTTTTCTGAGCCCTACTTTGTCGTCTTGCCGCGAAACTTCGAAATGGACCGGTACGGGACGCTCACCGAGTTAGCGCGACATTTGCAGCTTATCCGTTATAGCGCGCGGTCCGTTATCGGGCAGCAGGTGGACGGCTATCTCGCCGCGAACGCAGAGACGATCGAACGCACGTATGAACTGGACGCGACAGACCCGCTGTTGAGCCTCGTAGCGGCGGGATTAGGGTTTGCGCTGACCACCCCGATGTGTCTGTGGCAATCCCGGCAGTATTTGCCCGAAGTGCGTGTGTTGCCGCTTTCTGCTTTTTCTCGTCTGGGCAGGCCCTATCAGACCCTCAGCCGTTCTTTCTATCTCGCATTTCGAGAAAACGAGCTCGGTCGTCTACCTATCGAGATATACGAGCTGCTCAAGCTGACGTTTGAACGTCAGGTTTCACGGGACATCTCGAAGGCGCTGTCTCTCAAGCCTGAAGATATCTACACGATAGACGAGGCTTGAAAACCTCGGCTCTTCACAAGCGAAGCCTATCCTAAACATAACTGCAGTTGGCTTAGTTACTGCACTTCTGCGGAGAGGTTAGTCTTATATCCACGCCCGACCGACCGGAAGACCTGATTTCCGATGTCGAATTCGCCTTTGCGTCGGCCGGCCATCCGTCCCACCGTTTTCGAAGGAGCAGGGGTGAATTCCAGTCCTAATTTCCCGTTGCCGGCTAATGAAGCCGAAGTGCATTTTGGAGCAGGTACAGATGCCGCCGCGCAGTTGCAAAAGGCGCTGAGCGTCCGCGACGTCGTAGAGATTCCCACGGTAATCGGGGGCAAGCGGCACTTCTCGAACGACGTGGTTGAAGTGCGGGCGCCGCACGACCAGTCTCGTTTGCTTGCGCGCATTCACCGCCCGACTGAAGCTCAGATTGGCGAAGCAATTGCCAACGCGAAGACTGTGTCGCGCGACTGGGCCGCGCTTCCGTACGCGAGCCGTGCGACCATTCTGCATCGCGCAGCCGACATCATCGCTACGCGGCAGCGCATGCGTATCAACGCTGCGACCATCCTGGGCCAGAGCAAGACAGTTGACCAGGCAGAGCCGGACTCAGCCTGCGAACTCATCGACTTCCTTCGATTCAACGCATATAACGCGCAGCGCGTCTATGCCGAGCAGCCGATGTCCGTGTCGACGGCCGTCAATCGGACGGACTGGCGACCTCTTGAGGGGTTCGTTTACGCCGTGTCGCCGTTCAACTTCACAGCGATTGGCGGCAACCTCACCACCGCGCCTGCGATTATGGGCAACACGGTGCTATGGAAGCCATCGGAGAAATCGGCGCTTGCCAACTGGATTTTCTACGAAGCGCTGGAAGAAGCCGGCCTGCCGGCGGGCGTCATCAACTTCGTACCGGGCGAAGCAGAGCTGACCACTCGCGCCGTGCTTAATTCAGCCGACCTTTCTGGCATTCATTTCACTGGCTCATCGGCGGTGTTCCAGTCGCTGTGGAAGGGCGTCGCGTCGAAGGTCAACGCGTTCCGCACAATTCCGCGCCTCGTGGGCGAAACTGGCGGCAAAGATTTCGTGCTCGCTCATCCGTCCGCAAATCCGGCTGAAGTCGCAATCGCACTGATTCGCGGTGCCTTTGAATATCAGGGGCAAAAGTGCAGCGCTGCGTCGCGCGCCTACATTCCGCAGAGCCTCTGGCCGGCCGTGCGCGAACAACTCGTTGAGCGCCTCGCCCAGCTGAAGGTTGGCGACCCGGCTGATCTGAACAAAACGTTTATGGGCGCGGTGATTTCGCAAGCTTCGCATGCGAAGCTGACAGCCGTGCTGAACGCAGCGAAGGACGACAGCAAGGTGACGGTCGTTTCCGGTGGCAAGACCTGGTCGGAGCCGGGCTTCTTCGTCGAGCCGACGGTGCTCGAAGTGGCGGACCCGAAGCACCCGTTGATGACTGAAGAGTTGTTCGGTCCTGTCCTTTCGCTATTTGTCTACGCGGATAACACGTGGTCTGACACGCTTACGCTCATCGATTCGACGAGTCCGTATGCGCTTACCGGCTCAATTTTCTGTACGGACCGCTTCGCACTGCACCAAGCCGAAGCTGCACTTGTCAATGCGGCAGGCAACCTGTATCTGAACGACAAGCCGACGGGTGCCATGATTGGCCAGCAGCCGTTCGGTGGGGGTCGTGCAAGTGGCACCAACGACAAGGCGGGTTCGTATCTGAACCTCCTGCGCTGGTCCTCGCCGCGCGTCGTGAAGGAAACCTACCTGCCGCCGCGAGAGTGGACTTTTGGAAACTAATCGGTTGTAGCGAGGATGGCCGCGCGGATTTTCGCGCGGCCATTTTCATTTGTTGAGCCAAAAATCGCTGTCTTCGCTGGCCTGTGCACTTCCCCAGTGAGTCTCACAACCGGCACTAGCCGGATTCATTGTTAGACGACTTGGGAGCAACATCACCAATTCAGGGGCTCGGACCATGACCGGTAGTCCAGTATTTGATTTTAAGGCTGGCACGTTGCCATTGCTCGTGTCGATTCCACATCTGGGTAGAGAGATTCCCGAAGAGCTTCGCGACGGATACACCGATGTTGCGCTCACCGTCGCAGACACAGACTGGCATCTCGACCGGCTTTATGATTTCGCCGCGCAGGCGGGAGCATCTGTGCTGAACGCGCGGTTTTCGCGTTATGTCATTGACCTGAACCGTCCGCCCTCGGGCGAAAGCCTTTACCCTGGGCAAACAACGACCGGTTTGTATCCGACAGAAACGTTCCGTGGCGTGCCAGTCTACCGCGATGGTCGCGAGCCAACGTCGGTCGAGAAAGAAGCTCGTCTGGCACGTTTCCACACGCCGTACCACGCCAAGTTGCGCGAAACTCTCAAGGAGATGCGCGAACGCTTCGGCGCGGTGCTGCTTTGGGAAGCGCATTCAATCGCGAGCGTCCTGCCGCGACTGTTCGAAGGGAAGCTTCCGGACCTTAATCTTGGAACGAACTCGGGTAAAAGCTGTGATTCCCGGATTCTCCATGCCGTCGCCCAAGCGCTCAGGGACCAGCCATTCACGTGGGTCGCAAATGGCCGCTTTAAAGGAGGTTACATTACGCGAGAATTCGGTCGGCCTGAGGAAGGCGTGCACTCGATCCAGCTTGAAATGTGCCAGTCGACATACATGAACGAGGACGCGTCATTCGACTACCGCCCAGAGCTCGCTCG
Organism: Caballeronia sordidicola; assembly: GCF_002220365.1. Lineage (GTDB taxonomy): Bacteria > Pseudomonadota > Gammaproteobacteria > Burkholderiales > Burkholderiaceae > Caballeronia > Caballeronia sordidicola_C. The sequence goes on from NZ_MTHB01000102.1 coordinate 8,999, forward strand.
GAAGGTGCAACCCGTCGTCGAGCGAATGTTGACCGCCGCTGTTGAAGCGATGCAACAGATTTCGCGCTGACTCAATACGTAAAAAAGCCGTCACCGGATTCAACGGTGACGGCAACGCAAGGTTCGAAAACAACAACAACTGGAACCCGGCCCTCGATTGATTTAAAGCGACTGCGTAATTTGCGGTACAGTTTCGAACAGGTCAGCGACGAGGCCGTAGTCCGCAACGCTAAAGATGGGCGCCTCGGCATCCTTGTTCACCGCTACGATGACGTTCGAGTCTTTCATGCCGGCCAGATGCTGGATAGCACCCGAGATGCCAATAGCGATGTAAAGCTGCGGTGCAACAATTTTGCCGGTCTGGCCAACCTGCCAGTCGTTGGGAGCGAAGCCAGAATCTACAGCAGCGCGTGAGGCGCCGACCGCTGCACCGAGCTTCTGGGCCAGAGGGTCGAGTAGGCCAAAATTCTCGGCGCTGCCCATGCCGCGTCCGCCCGACACCACGATGCGGGCGGATGTTAGTTCCGGCCGCTCGCTGGTCGCAACTTCGCGACGAACGAAACGCACTTGGCCAGCGGCCGCCGCAGCTTGTTTCTTTTCCACGGGTGCATAGCTTCCAGTGACCGCAGCGGCGTCGAAAGCGGTTGTCCGGATTGTGGCTACCTTTACCGCGTCGTCACATTGAACTGTGGCAATCGCATTTCCCGCATAAAACGGTCTATCGAATGTCTCGGCGGAGTGAATCGCAATCACGTCCGAAATTTGAGAGGCATCAAGCTTTGCCGCGACGCGCGGAGCCACGTTCTTGCCTGCAGCAGTTGCGGAGAAGAAAATGTGCGAGTAGGAAGTGGCGAGTGTCATCACCTGAGCGGCGACATTCTCAGCGAGACCGTCGGCAAGATGGGGGGCATCGATGGATATCACATTGTCGACGCCTTCGATTGCACTCGCGGCTTGTGCAACTGAGTCTGCGTTATGACCAGCAACAAGTACATGCACGTCGTTGTTTAGCTGACGTGCCGCTGTCACCGTATGCAGGGTTGACGTCTTGACTTGAGCGTTGTCGTGTTCAGCAATAACGAGAGTGGTCATTTAGATTACCTTCGCTTCGTTCTTCAGTTTTTCAATCAGAGTCGCGACGTCTGGCACACGAACGCCCGCCGCACGGGATGCTGGTTCCACGACCTTCAAGGTCTTCAGACGCGGTGCCGGGTCGACGCCAAGTTCGGCAGGACTCGTCGTGTCGATGGGCTTTTTCTTGGCTTTCATGATGTTCGGCAGCGTCACATAGCGCGGCTCGTTCAGGCGCAGGTCCGTTGTGACAATTGCAGGCAGCTGCAACTCGATAACTTCCACGCCACCGTCCACCTCGCGGGTGACCGTCGCAGTTTCGTTCGTGATTTCGATCTGACTGGCGAAGGTTGCCTGAGGCCAGTCAAGTAGTGCGGCTAGTAGCTGGCCGGTTTGGCCCGCGTCGTCGTCGATGGCCTGTTTGCCAAGAATCACGAGCTGTGGCTTTTCGCGCTCAACTGCTGCTTTGAGCAGTTTCGCGACCGCGAGCGGCTGCAACTCAACGTCTGTCTGGATGTGTAAGCCTCTGTCTGCGCCGATAGCAAGCGCAGTGCGAAGCGTTTCTACGCTTTGAGCCGGTCCGCACGTCACTGCGATAACCTCGCTCGCGTGGCCTGCTTCTTTCAGACGCGTCGCCGCCTCGACCGCAATCTCGTCAAACGGGTTCATCGACATTTTCACGCTGCCGATGTCGACGCCGCTCTGGTCCGCTTTTACGCGGACCTTCACGTTGTAGTCCACGACGCGTTTAACTGCAGCAAAGACTTTCATTTAGGAATTCCTGTATCTAAAGGCATCGGTTCGGCTAAATCTTCGATCAGAACTAGCGCGGTAGAATTACCAGCTGCATATCGTTCGTCTTGCGTTAAATCGCCAAGAGGTATGAGCAGGATGTCTGGTCCTCCGTGTCCGCGCGTCATCACCATGTCCGCGTCAAGCATCGTTGCAGTCGCCAGGTCTCTGGTGCGCCATGCGCAGCTACCGTTAAGAGGGAGCACGAGTGCAAAGCACCTTGATGGAACCAGCAACGGCTTACGCAGCAAAATAACTTCGGCTCGAAACTGGCTTTGGTCGACCATCGTATTAAGTGCCACGACCGGACCGTCGCGAAGCGTGGCCCACCACTCCATGTCGCCGTCATATTCAATGGATCGTCCTGGTACAAGTTCGACTCGGGACGCCTCATGTTGAAGTGTTACCCCAGCGCCTTTGACAATGAGTGATTGGCGCGTCATGCCAGGGAATCGTGAATACGGCCCATCTCGTTCAACGTTGGCCAGACTGATTCGCCAGCTGGCGCCTGACTCCTCTGCGAGCGGACGCGTTTTGCCGCCGCCGTTGCGCCAGGCTTGCGTCTCGAAGGATGTTAGAGGCCGGGTCACAACGCCGACCGGCAGACCCGCATCAGGAAACGGCACCGAGGCCATATTTGCCCGTCAGAAGCTTGCCCGACGCAAAACGTTCAATTGAGTAGGGGTGAAGTGAGACGTCGGTCGGCATGCCGAGAGCCGCCTGCGCTAACACTTTCCCAACAGTCGGGGAAAGTTTGAATCCGTGGCCGGAGAAGCCGTATCCGACAATTAGGCCTTCAATGCCTGGCAATGCGCCGAGCACTGGGTTCCAATCCGGCGTCACATCATAGACGCCCGTCCATGAGGATGCGATGCCCGCGGTCTCGTATGCCGGGAAACGCTCGGCGACCTGTGTGCCGACATCGATGATGTAGTCCACCGGAATATCGCCCTGTTCGGTGTCGGCAGAGTTAAGTTTCTCACCCACGACACCTTCGCTCACCAGCATTTGTTTGCCGCCGTAGCTGCGGTAATAAAGCATCCCTTCCGAGGCCAGGTCCTTGAACACGGGCATTTTGAATGTGTAATGCGCGGCGTCACATTCGAGGGCAAGGACTGCATGCCTCTCCGGAGCGACGGGCAATTCTTGACCGGTCCAACCTGCAAGTTCCGGCGTCCAGATGTTCTGCGTGCTGACCACCGTAGAAGCAGCAAAATCCCCAGCGCTCGTTGAGACGCCAACAACGCGGCCATTTTCGATAAGCAACTTGTTGACCGTCACGTTTTCCATAACTTTGACCCCGCCCCGGCGCGCTGCACGCGCGAAACTGGTCGCGGTCAAGTAGGCATCAGCGAAGCCCGCTTCCGGCTCGAATCCAATGAGTGCCGCGTCGTCGAACCGCGCGATGGGCATCAACTCTGCCGCCTGACGGGCGTCCAGTAGTTCCAGCGGGATGCCTTGTTGCATCTGTTGCTCAAGCGAGGCGCGCAGCGGGGCGACCTTGTCACCCTCAGCGGCGACAATCATGTAGCCGCACTTGACCAGGCCGCACGACGCTTCTTCGTCGCCGAGGTACGTCGCAAAGTCGTTGAACACTGACCACGACTTACGAGCCAGCTCGACGTTCTCTTTCACGGAGTAGTGCGTACGCAATATCCCGGACGACTGAGACGTGGTACCTGCGCCGATGGTCGCGCGGTCAAGCACGAGCACCTTTTTTGCGCCAAGTTTTGAGAGATGAAACGCGACCGAAGTGCCGATTACGCCGGCGCCGATTACCACTACATCATAGGTATCCACGATTCCGCTTCCTTATTGATTACCGACCGTGCATGCAGTGTGCGATTTCCCGGAAGAATCGGCGCGAATATAAATGCGGACGATGTTTAGCAGAAGCGCGCTGCGTGTTGTGAGTTTCTGGCTCAAGCAACCGGGCGTCCCGCAGCCGTAGAACGCCGCACTGTTCGGGTGCGGTTCGAACTGTCCGAAGACTTGGCGCGCACTGGTCGCGCGGGACGGGAGCAATGCAAGCGAGCAATGTTTCGCAATTCAACAGTTGCTTGTTTGCAGCATAAACAATGTCGATAACGTGACAGGACATCGCAGCCGCCTCTAGGATGGACGCCAATCGATAGATGAATGGGCTCTGCAATGGACACAGGTACGGATGCTGACCAATGGGTGGAACGCGAATCGATGGAATACGACGTGGTCATTGTCGGCGGCGGCCCTGCGGGACTGGCGGCAGCTATTCGCTTGAGGCAACTGGCATTGGAAGCCGGTGCGGAACTTAGTGTGTGTGTGCTGGAAAAGGGTTCAGAGATTGGGGCGCATATCCTATCGGGCGCAGTCATGGACCCGCGGGCAATCAGCGAACTTATTCCTGACTGGAAGGCGCAGGGTGCGCCCCTTGACGTGGAAGTGACAGAAGACCGCTTCCTTTTTTTGTCGAAATCCGGCGCAACGACCGTTCCGAATTGGGCGCTTCCCGATAACTTCAAGAACCACGGCAATTACGTTGTCAGCCTGGCGAACGTGACACGTTGGCTAGGTCAGCAGGCGGAAGGGCTTGGCGTTGAAATCTTCGCGGGCTTTCCGGCTGCGGAAGTCCTATATAACAGCGATGGGTCGGTAAAAGGAGTTGCGACGGGCAATCTCGGTGTTGGGAGGGACGGTAAGCCAACCGAGAATTTTCAGTCTGGGATGGAACTGCACGCGAAGTACACACTTTTCTGCGAAGGCGCGCGAGGACACCTGGGTCGCCAGTTGCACGACAAGTTTAGCCTCCGTAATGGCATTGACCCGCAGGTCTACGGCATCGGTATCAAGGAAGTCTGGGAGATTGACCCGACCAGACACCGGCAGGGGTTGGTATTGCATACCGCCGGGTGGCCGCTCGAACGGGACACCTACGGAGGCTCGTTCCTCTATCACATGGACAACAACCAAGTCGTCGTCGGTTTCGTAGTCGGCTTGGGCTACTCAAATCCGTACTTGTCTCCCTTTGAGGAGTTCCAACGTTACAAAACGCATCCGGAAATCCGCAAGTTTCTTGAAGGAGGACGGCGTGTGTCCTACGGCGCGCGTGCAATCACCGCCGGTGGCTTGATGTCTCTGCCCAAGCTGGTGTTTCCGGGGGGCGCTCTTGTTGGCGACAACGCGGGCTTCCTGAACGCGTCGCGAATCAAGGGATCGCACGCAGCTATCAAGACCGGAATGCTTGCCGCGCAAGCAGCATTCGAAGCGGTCCAGGCTGGGCGTGGCAATGACGAGCTGGCCGCCTATCCCAAAGCGTTCAAAGAATCCTGGCTGTACGCGGAGCTGTACCGGGCACGTAACTTCAAACAGTGGATGGGGAAAGGTCTTTACCTGGGCACGCTGATGGTTGGTATCGAGCAGAAGCTGCTGGGCGGCAACGTGCCGTGGACGCTGCATCATCGGCACTCGGACCACGAGATGCTTAAACCTGCGGCGCAGTGCAAAAAAATCGATTATCCAAAGCCTGATGGTCGGCTGACCTTTGACCGTCTTTCATCGGTGTTCATTTCAAACACGAACCACGAGGAAAATCAGCCTGCCCACCTAACCCTGAAGGACCCCACAGTGCCTGTGAATGTCAATCTTCAGGTCTATGCCGGTCCAGAAAGCAGATTCTGCCCGGCAGGTGTCTACGACTTTGTGAAAGACGAAAGCGGACGCGACCGCCTCCAAATCAGCGCCCAAAATTGCGTGCACTGCAAGACCTGCGACATTAAAGACCCGACGCAAAACATCGTTTGGGTGACGCCCGAAGGGGGCGGCGGTCCGAACTATTCCAACATGTAGAGGCCGAATGTTCCATCGCCTGGAGAGGTTCTCAATGAGACATCGCCGCTTTCTGCAGATTCGACTTCCAGACCCAGTGAGTAGCGTTGTCAATCATCCCATGAAAGATGCCGATGACTTCATCCATCGAGATACTTGCAGCGACACGATGCTCAATCCACAGACCATGAACGAGCGCCATGGCCTGAATGGCGTGAATCCTGGCCATCGCTGGGTCACAGCCAGCCTGACGCAAGTCGTAAATGAAATTGGAGCGAAGTCGCCTCGAAAATGCCGAACAAAGTCGCTGCACTTCAACTTCATGGGCCGACGAGCTCCACATATGAGGCCATACATTTGCGGCACCTGGACTCATGACCTCATGATTGAAGCACATGTCCGCCGTAAATTTCATCCGTTCGACAGGGTCGGCGATACCTCGCCGGCCTCTTGTGAGTTGGTCTCGCATGCGCCGAATCAGATGGACGAACGTGGTGTAGACAAGGTTGCTCTTGTTCTGGAAGTGATGATGGACAAGGCCCAACGATACGCCTGCGTAGTCGCTGACTTTCCTTATGGTGAGATTCTCAAGCCCAAGTTCGCCTACGACTGCCAAAGTGGCGTCAAGCAGTCTGACCCTCATGCCGTCAGACTGAAGCTCCTCACGTCGGGGGTCCGGTGTCGCGACTTCTGGCGTCGTCACTCTCATTGAAAAATTCCTGATAATTGGGTTCATGACCAAGCCATGGTCACTCTGTTTCAACGGTTGGTCAGCCAATCGTGCCAACCATGTTACCGAACGACCCGAGATTGAACAAACGTTCACAAAAAACGGGCATCGATGCACGCAAATGTTGAACGCATGTTCACTGTGAAAAGTAAGATTCCTAAGAAAAATACCCAACGCCGTCGAAAGATAACCCCTCTTGGTTAGCAAAAACCCTAGTTAAATTATTTTTGACTCGATTGAGACATGTATATAGTAGGGGAAACGCTGACAGAGTTGAACAGATGTTCAGGGTATAGTCGGTTTGCAACTGGGTGTGGATGCCTTTTAATGCTATGAGTTGTTCAGCATGAGCCAAGATTAGGAGGCGACGATGAGCCCGACGCTGCCGTTGTCGCTTGCGGCGCCGCTGAGAGGGCTAGCAAATCGCCCTTCCAGTCGAAGCCACGTATTAGTTCTGAAAATGTATTTTTCGCAATAAGCACAACTAATGAGTAAGGCGATTGAGGCAGCGATTGAATGATTGCTGAAAAACGTCTGAGGCAGAGGGTGTTGAACGGAATGTTATGCGCGTCCTGAATTGCCCCGCGTGACCCCAGTTTGACCCGGTCCGCGCCAGAGCCAGGATTGGTCTGTAGTAAAGCTTTTCATGAGGAACAGTGATGTCGACGATTGTCTCTTTCAAAAACGTTCAAAAAACGTACGACGGCGAAACGCTTGTGGTGAAAAACCTGAACCTCGATATTGAAGAGGGGGAGTTTCTGACCATGCTTGGGCCGTCGGGCTCTGGAAAGACGACGTGCCTGATGATGCTCGCAGGGTTCGAGACTGCAACTCATGGGGAGATTTTGCTGCAAGGCCGGCCAATCAACCGCATTCCACCCGAGCGCCGCAATATCGGCATGGTCTTCCAGAGCTACGCGCTCTTTCCTCACAAATCCGTTGCCGAGAATCTCGCGTTCCCGCTGAAGGTCCGGAAGATGAGCAGGGCCGATATTGAGAAAAAGGTTCAGCAGGCTTTGAAGATGGTGAACATGGACAAGTTCGCTAATCGCATGCCGGCGCAGCTTTCTGGCGGACAGCAACAACGTATTGCAGTTGCAAGAGCGCTCGTCTTCCAACCAGCTCTTGTGCTTATGGACGAGCCGCTTGGAGCGCTGGACAAGCAGTTGCGCGAGCAGATGCAATATGAAATCAAGCAAATTCACGCTCAGAGCGGGTTGACAGTCGTGTATGTCACGCACGACCAGAGCGAAGCAATGACGATGTCGGACCGAATCGCTGTCTTTAACAACGGAGTTATCCAGCAACTCGCAACGCCTTCGAGTCTGTACGAGCGACCCGAGAATGCGTTCGTTGCCCGCTTCATTGGTGAAAGCAATGAGTTGAAGGGTGTTATCGCCGCGGTCGAGAGCGAGCGTTGCACCGTGAAGCTGGATGGCGGCCACACCATAAAGGCAAGTACTGGTGCCGCAATCAAGCCATCTGACAGCACATGCGTATCCCTGCGACCAGAACGCATTGCAATCGGTGAGCCGGCCAAAGTGTGCGACAACGTCTTTAGTGGCGGAGTAAAGGATTTGATTTATTACGGCGACCATCTCCGGCTGGTAATGCAAATTTGCGGGAAGGACGACTTCATCGTGAAGCTGCCAAACGATGGCGCCGCGCGCCAATTGCGCGTTGGAGATGCGGTACACGTGGGATGGATGGCCGACTCGTGTAGAGCCTTGGTAGCACTCCACTAGCGGTGACGAAGAGAGTTGTCAGAGACGTCCAGAGCAGCTAACAGTTTTAAATTGGTCGCGTGGCGAATCGGGTTCTGCCACGAGAAGGCGCCTTCCGGACGATGCCCCGCAATGACATTGCCTAACCAGAGAAGGCGATTTTTCCGCCGAACTGAGAAATGATTCATTCCACTGAAATGACAGTTTCGACGACCGATATTCTTGGGTCGAATGTCGACGACTCTAAAGGTCTAAAGGCACGGCTACGCAGGGCCGAACGAAAGGAACGCGCTAAGGCCACGATGCTGGTCTTACCGTTACTAGCTTTCTTGCTGGTTACTTTCCTCGTGCCGATTGGAAACCTGCTGCTCAAAAGCGTCAGAGACCCTACGGTCTCGCAAGAATTACCGCACGCGGCGGCGCTCTTGCGAAGCTGGAATCCTGCGGATGGGAAATTGCCTTCTGAGGTTGTATTTGACGCGTTTGGAAAAGACCTTGTCACTGCGAAGGCGAACGACGGCGTGACCCGTGTTGCAGCTCGTCTGAATTACGATGAAGCGGGACTGCGCAGCCTAATCATGAAGACTGCGCGTCACGTAGGCGATGAACGCACAGGTTCGTGGCACTCATGGTTCACATCAGTCGATTCACGTTGGGACGAGCCGGCCACCTGGACAACTCTGAAGTACGCGTCATCGCCTTGGACCTTCGACTACTACCTTAAGGCGTTCGACTTCAAGCGCGACGTTAATGGTGCAATCGTCCAGCAGCCGGAAAATCAACGGCTGTATGTCGGAGTCTTCATCAGGACAGCATGGGTCAGCATGCTCGTGAGTTTCCTGTGTCTTCTGTTTGGCTACCCGGTCGCTTTTTTTCTCGCCAACATTCCAGCGCGCTACAGCAACTTGTTCATGATTATGGTTCTGTTGCCATTCTGGACTTCGATTCTCGTCCGGACTACGGCATGGGTTGTTGTGCTGCAGACGCATGGCGTGGTGAACGACTTTCTCACGCAACTTGGTATCCCCCGAATGGGCCTTATCTACAACCGGTTCGGTGTCCTGATTGCGATGACGCACATTCTGCTGCCGTACGCGATTCTGTCGCTTTATAGCGTAATGAAAGGCGTCCCTTCGGTTTATATGAAAGCCGCGCGCTCGCTCGGTGCAGGCCCGATTCGCGCTTTCTTTCAGGCGTACTTTCCGCAAACGCTTCCAGGCATCGGCGCAGCGGGAATGCTTACTTTCATTCTTGCGGTTGGCTACTACATTACGCCGGCCATTGTGGGTGGTCCCGATGACCAGTTGGCAAGCTACTTCATCGCCAACCACGTCAACACGACGCTCAACTGGGGCTTGGCCAGTGCCTTGGCGTCAGTTCTTCTTGCGGGCGTATTGCTCATCTACGGAATCTTTGTTCGTATCACCGGCGGCGCCGGTGTGAAACTGGGGTAAAACATGTTCAACTTTCCTGCGTATGTAACCGTCTGGGGAAGGCTTGGGCGCATCTCCTATGTCGCCCTGTCTTTGGCGGTACTGGTTTTTCTCGTTCTGCCAATACTGGTGGTGATACCGTTATCCTTCAATTCGCAGCCGTACTTCACGTACCCCTTGCCGGGATTGAGTCTTCGCTGGTACCAGGAGTTTTTTGGCAACTCGGATTGGATGCTGGCGCTTAAGAATACACTTATCACCGGCGTCGCATCGACGGTGCTCGCTACGTTCCTGGGTGTTACTGCATCCCTTGGTCTGACAAGCAGTCGGATTCGAGGAAAGGCAATCATCACTGGCATTTTGATTTCGCCAATGATTGTTCCGCTCATCATTACTGCAGTTGGCGTCTATTTCGCGTTCAGTCCGCTCGGACTGACGAGCAGCCTGCTTGGGCTGATTCTGGCACACGCTGCGCTCGGGGCTCCATTTGTTGTTGTGACGGTTACCGCGACACTCGCGGGATTCAACGAATCCCTTACTCGGGCAGGTCGCAATCTGGGGGCGTCTCCACTTCGCGTCTTCTTTCAGGTCAAGCTTCCGCTTATCGCTCCCGGTGTTGTGTCGGGTGCGTTGTTCGCTTTCGCAACGTCGTTCGATGAAATCGTCGTCGCGCTATTTCTCACTGGTCCGGACCAACGCACAATTCCCCGCCAGATGTGGGCCGGTATCAGAGAACAGCTAAGTCCGACCATCCTGGCTGTTGCCACCTTGCTCGTCGCAATCTCAACGCTGTTGCTTATCACGCTGGAGCTTCTGCGTCGCCGTTCTGAGCGACTTCGCGGAATCAACGGTGCCGTCTGAGTTCGACGTCACGCTACCTTTGCCTTTTACAGTCCAATTCCATCATGCTGTCGAAAATTCATGAAATGCAGGAACAGACGTCTGACCTGTTGGTGCTGCGGCGACGTATCAAGGACGCATCCAATTTGCCCGAAGACGTGGTCGTCCGTGAGTTGATAAAAGCGGCGTATCTGGACCCAGAGACACTGTCACGTGTACAGGAACTTGCAACGCGTCTTGCGCAAGGTGTGCGCGACACACGGATAGACGCTGGCGGCGTAGACCTTCTGACCCAGGAGTTCTCTCTCGACAGCCGCGAAGGCATCGCGTTGATGTGTCTGGCCGAAGCGATGCTTCGCATTCCGGACACACCGACCCGCAATCAACTGATTCGCGACAAGATTGTCGATGCGGACTGGCGCGCACATCTCGGGAAATCTCCCTCGTTGTTCGTGAATGCTACCGCCTGGGGTCTGCTGGTTACGGGAAAACTGCTCAAGCAGCCGGACGAAAAATCGCTTTCAGAAGCGCTGACCAGCGTCGTCCGTAAGGGTGGCGAGGCGGTCGTGCGGTCCGGCGTGGCCTACGCGATGAGGCTGCTGGGCAAACAGTTCGTAACGGGACAAACGATTGAGGAAGCCATTGGCGTCGCGAAATCGCGCGAAGGTCAAGGTTACCGCTTCTCCTATGACATGCTAGGTGAAGCCGCGTTGACGGAAGAAGATGCTGAAGCGTATTTCCAGTCCTATCGACACGCTATTGAAGCAATTGGTAAGGATGCCTTAACACGAGGCGTGATTGAAGGTCCGGGAGTGTCCGTCAAGATTTCAGGCCTGCATGCTCGATACGAGCTTTCGCAACGTGAACGTGTCATTGAAGAACTGTATCCCCGGCTGCTCGGCCTTGCTCAACTTGCCAAAAAATATGCAATCGGCTTCCACCTCGACCAGGAGGAATCGGCACGTTTCGATTTGACGCTCGAGATGCTTGAACGACTTTGCTTTGAGCCTAGTCTGATTGGATGGAATGGAATCGGCATTTCGCTACAGGCGTACCAGAAGCGCGGGCGTTTCGTGGCGGACTGGCTGATTGCCTTGGCTCGTTCAACTGGCCGACGAATCAACACGCGCCTGGTCAAGGGTGCGTATTGGGATACTGAAATCAAGCTCGCCCAGGATGCTGGTAGCGAAGGGTATCCGGTCTTCACTCGCAAGGTTCACTCAGACGTCAGCTACATCGCTTGCGCAAAGGCATTGATTGCTGCCCCTGACGCCATTTTCCCGCAATTCGCGACGCACAATGCTTTCTCGATTGCGGCCGTCCATACGCTCGCAGGCAACATTGACTATGAATTCCAATGCCTGCATGGCATGGGGGAAAGCGTTTACGACCAGGTGGTCGGGCCAGGCAAATTGGGCCGCGCTTGTCGCGTGTATGCTCCCGTCGGCCCACATGCGACGCTGTTGGCCTACCTGGTTCGACGCCTTCTCGAAAATGGTGCCAACTCGTCTTTCGTCAATCAGGTCGTCGACCCGAATGTCAGCATCGCCGACATTGTTGTAAGTCCGCTCGAAAAAGCCGCGCGCACGAATGGCCGGATGCACGACGGTATTCCAAGCCCGCGCAACGTCTTGCCGGGACGGGTGAATGCTGCAGCGCTCCGTTTAAGTTCTTCTGATGGCTTTGCCAAGGCTGTCGGCGAGCTGCGAAGCGCACGTGTAAATGTACGGTCGATAGTTGCCGGTGGTGTTGTGACTGACTCGGATGCGACCAATCTGGTCTATAGCGCCGCAGATTCGACAGAGGTAATCGGCAGCATCGATACCTGTCGTCCCGGCGCAATCGAAGGTGCTTTGCAGGGAGCGACCGAGGGTTGGGCGCAGTGGAGCGACTCCGGCGTCCAATTCCGCGGCACCGTGCTCGAAAACGTCGCCAACAACCTTGAGGAGCGCGGTGCTTCGCTTGGAGCGCTGCTTGTACTTGAGACTGGCGCAACGATGGCCGAAGCCGCGGAGGAGATTCGAAGCGCGGTCAATATGTGTCGTCTCTATGCGTACGAACTTCGCGCCGAACGATGGCTACAGAATAGCAGGCCGCTTGGCGTTGTTGTCTGCATTGCATCGAGTTTCAATCCGTTGATGACGTTGGTCGGGCAGCTGTCTTCGGCGCTCGCTGCGGGGAACGGCGTTATTGCAAAGCCGGCGCAATGCGGTTCCCTTGTCGCCTATGAAATCGTGACCACGTTTTTGCGTGCGGGGGTTCCATCGCTCGCGCTGCAACTGGTGCTTGGGAACGGAGAGTCTGCGGGACGTGCTCTAGTCATGGACCGCCGTGTCAAGGCAATTATGTTTTCTGGAAGCCAGGACGCAGCGGCCAGAATCTCCACCCAAGTATCCGCATTGGCGCAGCCACCCAAACTGCTGTTCTCGCTTCGCAGCGTGAACGCGATGATTGTCGACAGTTCTGCTCTGCCCGAGCAGGTGATCCTTGACGCGACAGTCTCTGCGTTCACTTCCGCTGGTCAGTCGGCCATGGCACTGCGAATTCTGTGTCTTCAGGACTCCATTGCAGAAAAAACTCTGAAAATGCTGAAGGGCATACTCAGCGAGCGTGCCACTGGGAATCCGCTGGACGCGGCTACTGACATCGGGCCTGTAGCGACCCAAGACATCAAGACGGTTGCCGAGTCGTACCTTCAGCGACTGCAGCAGGCGGGATTTGCGGTGACGCGTGGCCGGCCAGTCAAGGATATGCGCAATGGAAACTTCGTGTGCCCAGCTATCGTAGACCTGGGCATCGCAGAAAACATCAGCTCGGTGGTTCCTGGCGTGAGCGGCCCAATTCTTCACGTCGTGCGTTACCGGACAGGCGAATTGGCCGACCTTGTGGAGCGGCTCAACGCAGTCGGGTGCGGTGTGCTGGGCCTGCATACCCGAATCAACGAGGCAACAGGCAAATTGCTCTCGAAGACGACGGCTAGCAGCGTCTGCGTGAATCGCGCGATGCATTCCACTTTTATCGGCATGCAGCCGTCCGGGGGTTTCGGGGCCACCGGTAGCGGCCCGATGATGGCAGGCCCGCTTTCGCTGTCATCCCTGACCGCACAAGGTAGCCATCAACTTGCTCCCGAAGAAGGTCCTTTCGTCTCGACCAACAACCTGGCGAGCAAATTCTATGAATTTCCCATCGAGAACGGTTCTGGCCGATTCCATGACCGGCGGGACGCATTGGCGACGGAGAAAGCTCGTCGCCGGAAGTCGGTCGATGCACTTTTCGCAATGATGTCGGTTGCTGGCAGGTCAAGCAGCTCCGGTCTCAGGGACGAACTCACCCGCCTCATCGCACGGTCGGACCCAGTCACTTTGCCAGCGCTCGCGGGAGAAGAAAATACGCTCGAATTCTTGCCCCGCGGAATGGTGCTATGCGTATCAGGAAAAGACGATGAGGTTGTATTTCAGGCAATGATCGCTAGTGCTTTCGGTAACAGCGTGTTGATTGCACCGTGCGAGAGTGCTCAAGCAGTTAAAGGCGAACTGGGTGAGCGTTGTTTCATTGCCGAGACGGCGGAGTTTCAAAGCTTTGTCGAGGGTCGACGCTCCGCGGCATCTGTTGCTGTCGTTTTAACTCCGGCGAGGACGCTGCTCCCTGATGGCCTTGCGGGCGCATGCATGAATGGACGGATCCCCGTTGTCGAGACAGATTTCGCAAGCGGCTGTGACTTCACAAGCCTCATAAGAGAAAGATTGACGACGGTGAACGCCAGTGCAGCAGGCGGAAATACCCAGTTGATGGTGCTAAGCGAAGGTGCCTTGTAACGATGGCCCGGTGCTTCCTGCCCATGATAGGGAAGCTTCGAGTTGATGGTGAAGTCGGAAGCAGTAGAAGTAATCTCTTAACCCTGGAAATCGATGGGCGATTTCGTACCATCTGACGACGAGAAGGAACATAACGAAATGAAATTTCACACGAAATTGACCGCGCAGGCTATCGCCCTCGTTGCTTTTGGCACAGTGAGCTTGTCTGCTAGTGCAGGCGACCTGGTGTTTGCAAGCTGGGGTGGCTCGTACCAGGACTCACAGGTCGCACTGGCGTCGAAGCCCTTTGGTGCGCAGACCGGCACCAATGTCAAGACCGACACCTATAACGGCGGCATTGCACAGATTCGGAGTCAGGTTCAAACGAATAACGTGACCTGGGACGTAGTCGACATGCAACTCGCCGATGCAACCCGCGCCTGTGATGAGGGACTGCTCGAGAAAATCGACTCCGCGTCGCTTCCACCAGCAAAAGGTGGGGCGGCTGCCAAAGCTGACTTTCTGCCCGGTGGATTGTCGGATTGCATGGTCGGCAATGTATCGTGGTCGACGATGGTTGCCTACAACAAGGATGCATTCAAAAGCGGCGAACCGAAGACGATTGCCGACTTCTTCGACCTGAAGCGTTTTCCCGGAAAACGTGGCCTGAAAAAATCGCCGGAGACGGCAGTCGAATTTGCCTTGCTGGCGGACGGCGTGAAGCCGGCCGACGTTTATAAGGTCCTGGCGACGCCAGAGGGCGTTAACCGTGCGTTCAAGAAGCTTGACACCATCAAATCGTCGATTGTCTGGTGGGATGCAGGCGCTCAGCCGCCGCAACTCCTCGCGGACCGTGAAGTCACGATGACTAGCGCGTATCCGAATCGCATTCTCGTCGCAGTTCAACAGGACAAGAAACCATTCGGCTTCCTGTGGGATGGTGAGGTTATGAACATTGAGGGTCTGGCCATCGTCAAAGGAACGAAAAACCTCAAGTCGGCCCAGGATTTTGTGAAGTTCTCAACGAACACGGAATCGCTGGCGAAACTCGCTTCCGCGACTGGCTTGGGCCCGATGCGAAAGTCTTCGATTGCACTGGTCGACCCGAAGGTGGCGCCGTATCTGCCGACGAATCCGGCAAACTCGAAGGGTGCGGTCGCCTCAGACATCAGTTTCTGGGCCGACCATTCCGACGACCTGAATCAAAAATTTGCGGTGTGGCTCGGAACGAATTAAAGGCTTTCTCGGGGTTTGCTCACGGCGATTGCAGGCGGGGCAAACCACGGGCTCGCCGAACTTCATTCAGCGTAGCAGCGGGCAAGCTGAAACCCCGACCGCCGGACGGTCGGGCTGATGGCTGACCAACTTACGATGGAGGACGCTCGGATGCCAGCGCGCAGCGGGCCACATCAACCCGTGCGCAAGGTGCGGACGGCCATGTTTCTGAGTCTCGCATAATTTCAAGTAATGGCATTAGAAAGAATAAAGCGCATTGACGGTCCTTTTCGTCAATCCAATACTTAGATCGTGGCTGGAGACATGTAATTCCGAGGCACTCGACTGTATCCGCAGCGACGCGACTCTCGCTTCTGCTGTTATGAATTGCCAGCATGCCAAATCAATCCGTAAGCAGGCCTCGGGTGTCTGAGCGTTGTCCCGAGCACTAAACACGCAGACATACCATGAATCTCTTTGATCCAATCTTCGACCCCGCATCTGCCGACAGCGACCGGCTCGCTAATCCCGGTACTTGGGAGCACGGCGCTCGCCAATGGGCAAGTAGCGAACAGCAAGCGCTACAGTGTTGTCGCGTGGTCGACGAAACTCACGACGTTAGGACTTTCGAGTTCCGGACCACCGATGGTCTGCCGGTTCGCTTCGAGCCCGGTCAATTCATGACGATTTCGGCCACCGTCGGCGGTCAATCCGTGCAACGCTGTTACACCATCTCGTCGCCGCCCACCCGACCATTCCTCGTTTCCATCACTGTAAAGCGCGTTCCCGGCGGCGTAGTGTCTAACTGGCTCCACGACAATATGAAGCCCGGTGTCCAGTTGCTCGCGTATGGCCCGTCGGGCGCGTTCACGCCGACAGCGTCCAAGGCCCCGAAGCTTCTCTATCTGTCTGCGGGTTCGGGGGTCACACCGTTGATGTCGATGACGCGCTCGAGCATCGACTTAGGCCTCAACCGCGACATCATTTTCATTCACAGCGCTCGAACGCCGGCAGACATCGTTTTCCGAGACGAGCTGCAACGCCTGGTGGCGCTTTCGTCCCGTCTACGAGTTTTCTTCGTGTGCGAGGGCACCGGCAACGAAGCTGATTGGACTGGCCCGATTGGTCGCCTCAGCCTACTGCAGCTCTCTGAGTGGGTACCGGACCTTGCAGATCGTGAGGTGTTCACGTGTGGCCCCGCCGGGTACATGAACGCCGTAAGAGACATTCTGCGAAGCGGCAACCACGACCCGGCACGCTATCACCAGGAAAGCTTCGACATCACCGCTGATGTTGCACCCGAGCCCGTCGAGGCTCAGGTAATACCCGCGCAGCACACATTCACAGTCACACTTTCCCGCTCATCACGAAGCTTCACAATGAGCCCGTCGGAAACCGTACTCTCGGCAGCGAAGAAAGCAGGCGTGGCCATTCCTTCGTCGTGTAGCCAAGGGATGTGCGGAACCTGCAAAACCAAAGTGCTCGAAGGCACCGTCGATATGAAACACAACGGCGGAATTCGGGAACGAGAGGTTGCGAAGGGCTTCAGACTCCTCTGCTGCAGCCGACCTACTTCAGACCTCGTCCTAGAACTGTAATCCTTCGATCAAGCGCATAGGCAGGTGCCGTTCGAGGGCCTGCCGCGAAAAGTATCCCTATTGAAGTGTTGGGCGGCATTTGAAGTCACGCAGCCTCCGAAATACGTCTGGCTGCGGTGCAGTGCCAGCTTCGACAAAAGTCGCGGCTCGTGAATCTACAAAACTGGAGACATCTATGTCAGGAAATCGCGGAGTCGTCTACGTCGGGCCCGGCAAGGTCGAAGTACGCAGTATCGCTTTTCCGGAACTCACGGACCCATCCGGCCGGAAAGCCAATCACGGCGTCATCCTGCGCGTTGTGGCTACCAATATCTGCGGGTCCGACCAGCACATGGTTCGCGGCCGCACAACCGCGCCGGCCGGCCTCGTGCTTGGCCACGAAATCACTGGCGAGGTAATCGAGGTTGGCTCGGATGTGATGACGCTACAGAAGGGCGACCTTGTCTCGGTGCCGTTCAATGTCGCGTGTGGCCGCTGTCCGATGTGCAAGGCGCAGAATACGGGCGTCTGTTTGAACGTCAACCCAGGTCGGCCAGGCGGCGCATACGGCTACGTCGACATGGGCGGATGGATTGGCGGGCAAGCCGAGTTCGTCATGGTTCCGTTTGCGGACTTCAATTTGCTCAAATTCCCAGACCGAGACCGTGCAATGTCGAAGATTCGGGACCTGACTTGCCTATCAGACATTCTACCGACGGGTTATCACGGTGCCGTAACAGCCGGCGTCACGCCTGGCGCAACCGTGTACGTTGCAGGGGCCGGTCCTGTAGGCATGGCGGCTGCCGCTTCCGCCCGACTGCTTGGCGCCGCCGTGACCATCGTCGGGGATGTTAATCCGACGCGACTAGAGCACGCCCGAAAGGTTGGTTTCGAAACCGTCGACCTGTCGCTCGATGTTTCCATGTCGGACCAGATTGCTAACCTGCTGGGCGAGCCGGAAGTGGACTGCGCCATTGATTGCGTCGGCTTTGAAGCCCGCGGGCACGGTCATGCTGGCTCACAGGCCGAAGCACCGGCAACCGTGCTCAACTCACTGATGGAAGTTACGCGAGTCGCGGGCAAGATAGGCATCCCTGGCCTGTACGTTACCGACGACCCCGGCGGTGTGGATGCCGCCGCAAAGCATGGCAACCTTTCTGTTCGGCTCGGTCTTGGTTGGGCCAAATCACATTCCTTCTTTACAGGCCAGACACCTGTGATGAAGTACAACCGTAACTTGATGCGGGCCATTCTCTGGGACCGCCTTAATATCGCCGAAATCGTCAACGTGTCAGTAATCAGGCTTGACGACGCGCCCGGTGGCTACGCCGAATTCGACTCGGGCGTATCCAAGAAATTCGTAATTGACCCGCACAACAGCCTCAAAGCAGCAGCCTGAGGCCGGTTTCAAAAAGGTTAGACCGAGCTTCCCCTGCCGTTTGTCAAATTGAAGGTCGGGAATACGCAGGCGCTACGCGCACCACTCCAAGGTTGAAATTGAGCCGGCTCACGCCGGCTTCTTTTTGGTGCGCCGAGCATGCGCAACAGCTTGGGGGTGCAAGTCCCCTGCCCAACCTGATGGTGGTGAAGGGCTAGTGAAACGCAAGGGCGTCGTCGCGAGGCGGGGTCTGAAGGAAGCGTGTAGCAAAGCCACGACCTGACGAACAGAAACCAGATGTGAGGCCTACCCGGGCGGACGAGCGAGCCGATGATCGCGAAGTCCATAACCATCAAGGTCCGGGGTGGTAGATCTGGCAGGCGTGTGGCGAAGGCGGTTGAGCTTACCTCGGGAGGCCTGTGCGATGTCCTGGAATCAGGACTGAACGGCCCGCAAGGGTCGCTGACCATCGTGCAGGAGTCAGCAGCGGGCATAGTACAGCGGCAACGCTGGAAGGCCCAAACGGAGAGGAGCGGCGAGTAAGCCGGAGAACTCGACATGGGAGAGCAGCAGAAAACGCAAAGCGTCCTTGACGACGGAGGTCTGGGTGAAGCCCGGATGACTGTCGCCCGAGGGGCTGAACCTATGGCGGCGTCCCCCGAACCTGAAAGCCCGTCGGCTTGTGACCGACTGATGGAAGAGGTCTGCGAAAGGGGAAACCTGAAGCAGGCATTGAAGCGTGTGAAGGCGAACAAAGGTGCACCGGGCGTGGACGGTATGACGGTTCAGGCATTACCAGCGTACCTGCGTGAGCACTGGCCGTCGATACGGGACACGCTGCTGAACGGCACGTACAGGCCCCAACCTGTGAGACGGGTCGAGATACCCAAGCCTGATGGCGGTGGCGTGCGCAAGCTCGGCATCCCTTGTGCGCTTGATCGATTCGTTCAGCAGGCGGTATTGCAGGTGCTGCAAAGGCAGTGGGACCCGACGTTCTCGGAGTCCAGTTACGGCTTCCGTCCGGGACGCTCGGCCCATCAGGCAGTGGAGCGCGCGCAGGGCTACATTCAGGCGGGACACCGCTGGGTTGTAGACCTGGACCTCGAACAATTCTTCGATCGCGTGAGCCACGACATCCTGTTGAGTCGGGTGGCAAGGCGGGTCAGCGACAAGCGAATGCTGAAGCTGATCCGCTCCTTCCTGACGGCGGGCGTGATGGAGAACGGACTGGTTGGCGCAACGGACGAGGGTACGCCCCAGGGTGGTCCCCTGTCACCGTTGTTGTCCAATCTGATGCTCGACGATCTCGACCGGGAGCTTGAGCGACGCGGGCTGCGATTCGTGAGGTACGCCGACGATTGTAACGTCTACGTACGCAGCGAACGCGCGGGTCAGCGGGTGATGGCAGGGCTGAAAGCCTTCCTCACCGGCAAGCTCAAGCTGAAGGTCAACGAGGCGAAGAGTGCGGTGGCTAAACCTCACACGCGGAAGTTTCTGGGATTCACCTTCCTGACCCGCGGGCATGTCAAACGGCGCATTGCGCCCAAGGCACTGCTTCGCTTCAAGGACCGAATCCGGGAGCTGACGCAACGCACACGAGGGATCAGCATCGAACAGTTGATGGAGCGGCTGAAACGCTACCTCACCGGGTGGCGCGGCTACTTCGGCTTCTGCGAGACGCCCAGCACGCTACAGCGGCTGGATGAGTGGGTACGACGCCGTATTCGCTGCGTGTTCTGGAAGCAATGGGGGACACAAGCCCCAACCGCTTCCGGGAACTGACAGCGCGCGGTGTCGATCGGGATCTGGCCGCCCAGACGGTCGGCTCTCCACACGATGCATGGCGACTGAGTAACAGTCCCGCTTTGCAACGGGCGCTCACCAATCGCTATCTCGGCTCCCTCGGTCTTCCATCGTTACGCACATAGCCGGTCAACCGATCCGAACCGCCGTGTACGGACCCGTACGCACGGTGGTGTGGGAGGGGTCGGGCCGCGAGGCCTGCCCCTATCCCGATTCTTTCACGAGAGACTAAAAAATCGTCACCGGCAAATTCACAGGCAAACTGACACGCATAACATGACGTAATGTCAGAGCGAATATAAAGCGCATTGACGCTCTTTTTGTACAACCAAATACTCAACCATCTCGGAGATTTAGCAGCCGGACCGATAACGGAAGTTGCAGTCAACCATTTCAAACTGGAAGCAACATGGCATTCAAGAGAACCATCACAGCAGTGGATACACACTCGGGCGAACCGATGCGGGTTATCACCGGTGGCGTCCCCCACATCCCAGGAAACACGGTCTACGAACAGATGCGTTGGCTGGAAAAGAACGATGACCAGGTTCGTATGCTCATGCTTCGTGAGCCGCGGGGCTACCCTCCGGTATGTTGCAATCTCATTGTTCCGCCCAAGCATCCTGACGCGGCCGCTGGCTACATCATCATGGAGCAGGTAGAGTATCCGCTGATGAGCGGCGGCAACACCATCTCCGTGGCAACGGTGTTGCTCGAGACGGGCATGATACCGATGCTGGAACCAGTAACCGAGTTCCAGCTTGAATCCCCGGCAGGCCTTATCGGCATCCGCGCTGAATGCAGCAACGGCAAGGTGACGCAGGTCACCTTTAAGAATGTTCCGGCGTTTGCCGCTCACCTCGACGCTGTGATTGACGTTCCGCATCTCGGTAAGGTCACCGTAGACGTAGGTTGGGGCGGCATGTTCTATGTCATCGCCGACGTCAAACAGTTTGACAATCTCCGACTGGTTCCCGAAATGGGGCGCGAGATTACTCGGGTGTCCTCGTTGATACTCAAAGCGGCTCAGGACCAGTTGCAGGTGCATCATCCGGACTTCCCGGAGATGGGCATTACAATTTCTCAACTCTCGGGGCAAATCGATGGTTCGCCTTCCAACTGGAAAAACGCCGTCACCGTCGCGAGCGGCCCGGTTGACTTCGACAATCCGGCCACCTGGACCGGGACGTTGGACCGCTGCCCCTGCGGGACTGGAATGTGCGCCAAGATGGCCACTCTGCATGCCAAGGGTCAGTTGAAAGTCGACGAAGCATTCCGTAACGAGAGTCCACTCGGGCTGCCTTGGAATGGTCGGCTCGTCGAGGAAACGAAGGTCGGAGACTACGACGCAGTCATCCCGACCATTGGCGGACAATCATGGATTACTGGTTTCGCCACCTATGTCCTCGACCCGACGGACCCTTTCCCTAACGGTTACACGATTGGCGATATTTGGGCGAAAAGTTGAGCTAAAGCGCGGAAAAAACAGCCGCCCGATGGTCTGGGCGGCTTTTTCTTCGGCGACGGCCTTGTTCACCCAGCCATGGTCCGCAGCTTTTGCAACATATCATCGTCGATGTCAAGTCCGCGGTTGACCGATGCCGCAAGCGCATCGGCTTTCTCGAAGCCAGGTATAAACACGCCGTGGACTGAACGCAACATCGCGAGATGATTGGCCAGTCGTGATTCGAACGATGGGTCGAGCAACGTCGGGTTAAACGCGATTACGCTTAAGCCAATTCCTGGACATTGGTTTCCGTCAACCCATGAAGGCGCGTCCAATGACCAGTTGGCGCCAGACATCGCTGACATCACTTCAACCATCAACGCTATGTTGCCGCCCCGGACTCCCCCGAAAGGAAGGAGCGCACCTGCCAGCGCTGCGACGGGGTCTCGCGTCGGCTCACCATTTTTGTCGATGGCCCAGCCTTCGGGCAAGGAGTTTCCCTGTTTCGCAGCCATGCGGACGTTGACATATGCTGTCGCGCTCGACGCCTGGTCAATCAATAGAACCGGACCGCCTCCTTGTGGCGCAGCAAATGCCATTGGATTCGTTCCATACAGCGCTCGCTTTGCGCCAATCGCAGCGACCGCCGCTGGCGCGTTTGCAGTAGCCAGTGCGACCAGACCTTTCTCGGCTAGGCGTTCGACATAGTAGCCAAGCGCGCCGCAGGTGTATGAGTTTCTCCCTGAGAAGAGCGCGATTCCTACGGTGCGAGCGGCATCGACAAGATCGTTGAAAACCCGGTCGAAGCCTAACTGCGCGATGCCACTGCGAGCGTCGACGCGAAAGACAGCAGCAGTCGGTCGTTCAATCACGGGCACTGCTCGTCCGTCAAGGCGACCCTCTTTCATGGCGTCAAGGTAATCAAACAAATGGCTCACGCCCACCGACTTCTGTCCTCTGCTCTCGGCGGCGACCGCTGCAGTCGTCAGAGACAAGGCTACATCTTCCGATGCGCCAGCGCCCAGCGCGGCGCTCTTACAAAGCGCAAATGCGTCGTCAATGCTAATCATGTGCTCTCCGCGGCTACCATTAGAGCCAAGCTTTTTCAAAAGGGAACGTCGAGAGCGGCTCGATACCAGCATCAGTCAGTAACACCTGTTGTTCCAGTTTGACCCCTTCGCCGCCGGCTTCATCACCAATGTAACTTTCAATGCAAAGCGCCATGCCGCTCTCGAAGCGCCCGTCGTATCCACCGCTCGTCCAGTCCGAGTAGTGTGCAATCGACGGATACTCGTCGACAAGGCCAATGCCATGCGCGACGCAGCTATAGCGGTTACGCGCGTACCGCGCCGGAATTTTCCAACTGCGTTCCGAAAACTCGCTGAACAACATGCCGACTCGAAGCACGTCCATGTTGAAGTGGAGTTGCTTGTGAGCTGCAGAGTACAGATGTCTTTGCTCATCAGTCGGTCGAACATGGCCGACCGTCCAGGTACGAGATATGTCAGCGCAATATCCATACGGACCCACGAGGTCAGTGTCGAACGCTAACAGTTCGCCTTCGCGCAAAACTTTGGCGCTGCATTCCTGCATCCACGGGTTCGTCCGCTCTCCGGAGGCAAGCAATCTCGTCTCAATCCACTCCCCGCCGTGCTTGATGTTTTCGAAGTGGAGATGGGCCCACAATTCCTGCTCAGTGATGCCTGGAACGAGTGCCTCGTGCATACGCTGGATGCCGCTCTCGCAGACCGCTATAGACCGCCGCATCACTGAAACTTCCTCCGGCGACTTTACACATCGAGCCAGTTCCGTGATTGCCTGACCATCAACCACGCGTACTCCCAGCTTCTCGAGGGCATACACCCCTTCCGGGTCCAGGCGGTCTGCTGCTACACATAAGTCCGTCGAGTAGGTGCGGAGCAGGTCTGCGATTTCTTCGGCCCATTGCCCGGCACGTCGAGCGGCTTCCGGACCGGCATTGAAATAGTTCCAGCAGGTCGCGCTCCGTATCTCGGAGACGCAATCGACGCCACGCCATACATGCTCGCAGCTGTGGAACTCGAACGCGATGACAGGGCCGGATGCGAACACAACCACATATCGCGTCGGATTCCGTCCTGTCCAAATCTGCATGTTCGATGTGTCGGTGGCGTATCGAATGTTGACCGGGTCGTAGAGGATGATTGCTGGACATTCATGCATGACAAGCTGCTCCCGGAGGCGGCCGAGCCGATATGCGCGTACGCTCTCGAGGACCTCATCGGAGCTGTCAGGACTCCAGGCGAACGGGTCAGACAAGGCATGAATGGTTTTCAAAGTCGACATTCTTTCTCCAAAACCGGCATGGGTTTGCGCTGAACCGTGCTTAGAAGCCGAAGGCCTGTCGCCGCAGGGTACAGTGGGATGTGAAGGTTGAGGAAAGCCGCGGATAAGCGGTTACAGAACCTTCAGGATGCCAGTATTGGAATGTCTAAAAATGCCGTCAATCCGCTTTATTTTCCATATCGCATTACTTCAAGTTATCCGTCGGACGGCGCGAGGCCGTCTTGGTGTGCCAACCAACCTACAAGGGCATAGGGTCGTCTCGTAGCCACTGGATAAGGGCCGGCACGGAGAACGTAATTGAGCGTCCGTGCGGTACGATGAGAAAATACGAATCCACCGGTTTGCTGGTTGCGGTTTGAAGTCGCACCAACTCACCGGAGACCAGCAAGTCATGCACGAGGCGCCCCCAACCAAGAGCGATACCTTGTCCATAGCGCGCAGCCTGTACTGCATCCGTATAAATGCTGCAGCGCAACGAGTAGCTGAGCCGGGATGGCCTGTGTCCGACCGAGTTGAACCATTCCTCCCAACCCATCCATCCCTCCGAGGTTGAATCGGATTCGATGAGCGGCAACCGGGCAAGCTCCTCCAGAGACTCAGGACCTTTGTTCGACTTGAGCCAGCGAGATGAACAAACCGGGAACACTTCTTCATCAAACAGCAGGGTCGAGCTTCCATCTCTCCACGACCCGTCACCGAACCTGATGGCGACGTCGACTTCATTGTGACGAAGGTCCGCTGTGAACATGCTGGTAGTCAGACGCAGTTGCAGGTTCGGCTCCAGGCTCTTGAGATTGGCTAGGCGCGGTAGAAGCCTCAGTTGCGAGAAGGCTGCGGTGGACGCGAGAACGATTTCGCGCTGCTCGACACCTGTCGACAACCGGTCGAAAACGCCGGCTATTTTTTGCATCGACTCGGCGACCACGAGGTACAAGGACTCGCCCTCGCTCGTAAGGGAAATCGAGCGATGAAGACGATGGAACAGTTTGACGCCGAGGGTGCCCTCGAGAAATTTCACCTGCCGGCTCACGGCTGCCTGGCTGACACCCAGTTCGCTTGCGGCATTGGTAAAACTACCTAGGCGCGCAACTGCTTCGAATTCGACAAGCGCAGTCATGGAGGGGATGACTCTTCGGTAGCCCTTCGGGCCTCTTGTAATTTTCATTTCTCTACCTTCTTTCGCCAGCCTTCAATCAAATTTAATAGCGGCTCTCATCGCAAGTCTGGACCACTCAGGGACAGGCCAGCTTTTTCGATGCCGTCGCAACCTCAGGTCATCCTAGAGGGATCGCCTTGCGCATTCGTCCAGCCTGTTCGCCGCGGCGAGTCGGCATCCTGTTAGGAATTCCGCATCATGTCAAGTCGCCACTATTGCCCCACACCTTCGGCTGTTCCAGGGGGAGACGACGCCTGAAGCAGCAATTTTCGGCGCCTCAAATAGATGGTCACGAAGACTTGAGGCAGGCCTTGGACCAGGGCCTGCGTGCCAATTACGCCACCACAGTATGTTGCATAACTTGAAGTAATACGACGGAGACAATAAAGGCGGTTGACGCTCAAAATTTGCACTTCAATACTGATAGCAAGGCTTCAAACAGAAGCTTGAGACTGAGAATAACGTCCTCCGGAGCGCTACTGTGTCTTTCATCCCCATCAAAACTCATCGCGAACTGATTGATAGCCGTGAACCCGGCCACGGACTACCTGGCGAGCTGTTCGGCCGTCAGGACGCGTTTCAAAACGACGTGGATGTCTTTTTCCAGAAGCTGTGGATTCTCGCTGGAGTAACTGCGGACGTACCCGAGCCCGGCGACGTATCGACCGTGGAAATTGGCAAGGCATCCATCATGATTGTTCGGGACGAAGACGAGAACATCCGTACGTATCGCAATATCTGCCGCCACCGCGGGTCGCGGATTATGAAAGAACAGGGCAAGACAAGTGTTGGCATGCTCGTGTGCCCCTATCACCAGTGGACGTACGACCTCGACGGCAGCCTGAAGCATGCCAAACACATGGGACAGGAGTTCGACCGCTCATGCAAGAGTCTGATTCCGGTGCACACCAAGGTGGTCGGCGCTCACATCTTCGTTTGTCTGTCTGACGAACCCCCGGCCGACATTGCGAAGCTCGAGGAGGTCATGACACCCCGGTTCGCACCGTATGACATGCAGCGCACAAAAATCGCCTACGAGATGGATGTCATTGAAAATGGCAACTGGAAGCTCGTCATGGAGAACAACCGGGAGTGCTATCACTGCGAGGCTACGCATCCGGAGTTGACCAATTCGTTCCTCCCCGAAGATTTTGGGTTCTGCCCTGATGGCCTAGGAGAAGAAGCGCTCGCGGCCTACGAAACGTACGTTGCCCGCAATGCTGCGAGCAAGGAGAACTGGGAGAAGGACGGGTATGTATGCTCGATTTTCGAGTCTCTCGACGAGAGCGTACATACCAACTTCCGCACCCAGCGCCTCGTCATCGCCGGCAGCAACGAATCCCAGACGCTGAGCACAAAGATTGCCTGCTCGAAACTGCTTGGCAATCTGCAAAGACGCGACCTGGGTGACGTGCACATGTGGGGGCACAATTCGTGGACTCACGTGATGAGTGACCATTCGGTGATCGCATTCATCCTTCCAGTCGCGCCGGACAAGACGCTTGTTCGCACGAAGTGGCTCGTGCACGCGGATGCCGTGGAAGGAGTCGACTATGACCTCAAGACACTGACCGAGGTCTGGGTTGCGACAACCCGGCAGGATGCGGAACTCGTCCAGAACGTGCATGCAGGCACCCAAGACCCAGCGTATATCCCGGGCCCTTTTTCGCAGTACACGGAAGGCGCGCTCGACGAGTATTCGCGTTGGTATTCGGCGAAGCTGAAAGAGCACGGCATCTAATCGATCACTAACGATGTCGGTCCTGCGGGTCCGACGCTCCCTGCCGGCCAAAAATAGGCGTTGCCGTTGCCGTTGCGAATGTAGGCCATAGGCTCGTGTGCAATTCCTCGTCCGTCGGCCGCCGGTGGAGGCAGTTTTACGGCAATTTAACCGTGCTATGAATTCGCGAAGGCAGTGTCGCTGGGCCAGGTAAAGATTGTGAAATGGATGACGAACGCAACTTCTACGCGCTTGAGGCCGTGACGTCGCGATGTCGAGCTTTATGTTGTCCACCACGCGCGTCCTCATTCGACCGCGCGGTACCCGTGCCTCCATACGCGAAGGCCTATCAAACTCGGGAAAAAAGGGAAGCGTTTCTGCACTTATCTAATCAGGAGTACAAAAAGTGAAAGGATACTGGATTGTTCTCGGTTCCGACCTTGCGGACCAGGCGTCGCAGCAATACTATGCCAAGCTATGGGCTCCAATAGCCGAAAAATATGGCGCAAAGCTCGCATCGTTGGAACCTGGAGCTGTTCTTATGGAGGCCGAGCAAACAACGCGGGTCGTACTCGTTGAGTTTCCATCCTACCGACAGGCCAAGGCTTGCTATGCGGACCCGGCTTACGAAGAAGCGAAACAGTACGCGATGAAAGCTTCGAAGCGAGAACTACTGATTGTCGAGGGTGACCTCGCGTAGCGCGTCGAGTATTGAGCGTGAGTTATGTCCGAAGAAGTCCAGTATAGGCATTCCATCAGCATGCCCGGCTTAACACTTGGCACAGCCCGGTATGCCGAGTTTCGCTTCGAACCTCACTACCATCTCGACTATCATATAGGGCTTGTTGGGAGTGGCGTGCAGCGTCAATCGTTCCGTGGCGAGACTCTCTTACTCACGCGGGGCGCCATTCAGCTTATGCCTCCGGGCGAAGTCCATGACGGTATCGCCGCTTCGGATGGCCCGTACACCTTACAGACATTTCGCGTGTCCTCCGCGCTGTTACATGGACTTGGCGAAGAAATCACCGGCAAGCACTACTTTCCCTCTCAGGCCGCGACAGTGCTAAAAGACAGCAGCCTCGCCGGCCAGTTGCTCAAAATGCACACGGCTCTCCAGCACGCCACAGCCGACCGGATGACGAATGAAATTTTAGTCTTCGAACTATTGGAATCATTGTTTGCCCGAATGAAGCAGCCATCACCTCGGCGTCATTCCGGCGCACTGTCGCCGCAGCATCTTCGGCTGGTTCGGGATTTCGTGGACGCGAAACTTGCCGACAAGATCGTTCTGGAGGATCTGTCTCTCCTCATCGGCCTCGACCGGTTCCGCTTCCTGAGGCTCTTCAAGCGCGCTGTCGGTATGACCCCTCATGCCTGGTTGCTACGGATGCGGCTGGAAAAAGCGGTGGCATTAATGACCGCGAACAGGCAGATGCCGATCACCGAAATCGCGCACGCTGTCGGCTTCTTCGATCAAAGCCATTTCACCCGCGTTTTTCGCGATGCTTACGGTGTGACGCCCGCGCGGTTCTGACCTCCGCACAGCAATTTTTTACAAGGCGAACAGGTAACGAATCAGTAGTCTGCGATTTCCGGCCTAGCCCAATCCTGGACGGCCTTCATCTAACGCAGAAGAACCGAATGACTACTTTCAGCTTTCTCGACGACTACAGCGAGGGCGCGCACCCCGACATACTCCGCGTCCTGACTGAATCCAACTTCATCCAGGAGGCGGCGTACGGGGACGACGCCTATTCAGCCGAGGCAACGGCGCGGATCAAGGCTCGACTCGCCGACAGCTTCGAAGGGGCGATCTACTACGTTGCGGGTGGAACGATAGCGAACATCGTTTCGATCTCAAGCTGCCTTCGGCCACACGAAGCCGTCATCGCAGCGAACTCAGGGCATATTGTGGTGAGAGAGGCTGGTGCGATCGAGGCAACGGGCCACAAACTCATCACCGTCCCCCCGTCGATGGCAAGCTCACACCTGAGCTTATCGAGTCCGCGCTTGCCAGCAATGCTCATTTTCCACACATGGCTAAACCCCGGCTGATCTATCTGTCAAACGCGACCGAAACGGGCACGATCTACACGCTGGCGGAACTGCGGAAAATATCCGATCTGGCCAAGCAGCGGGGTCTCATTTTGTTTTTGGATGGTGCACGCCTCGCAGCCGCCTTGGCTTCAGACAAGAACGATGCGACCCTGGCCGATATTTCCGCTCTCGTAGATATTTTTTGGATCGGCGGAACTAAGGCTGGTGCGCTTTTGGGTGAAGCGATCGTCGTTTGCAATCCGGCCTTAAAAGATGACTTTGCTTTCCACCTCAAGCAGCGTGGCGGCATGCTGGCGAAAGGCCGGCTATTGGGCATCCAGTTTCAGGAGCTGTTCGGCAGCGCCAACCTCTTCTTCGCCAATGCACAACATGCCAATGCGTTGGCGGCGAGGCTCGCCTCCGGGATCGTGTCGAGCGGGTACGCTCTTCAGTCAGAAACGGTGACGAACCAGGTATTTGCGATCTTGCCGGATTCCGTCGTCACTGCATTGAAGCAAAACTTCGCGTTTTACGTATGGGGCCCGGCGCATGTCAATCATTCCGCGATTCGGCTGGTAACGTCGTGGGCCACAGAAGAACGTCAGGTCGATGCCTCTTTGAGTCGACTGCTGTGAGTTGACTCTCACCCATGGTTGCCTTTCGCCGTCCAAGTCGCACCATGATCTGGCAGAAAATGGCGCGACTAAAGGCCAACGTGACGGACTCGGACGACTGTTTTCGCGAGGACTGAGTAACTCTCGTGAGCGACCTTGATCTGATCCCCGAAAAGTGGACGCCATGAGGGTGTTAATCAGCCTTATGGAGGATGGCATGAATCAGGACAGAATCGGAAGTACACGGTGGAGTATCCCGCCGCGGCGGTCAAGCAGGTGGTAATGGGCCAGCGTGGATTTGCGAGAGGTAGTGCGGAGTCGGGAGATGCCGGACAAGGCGCTGGCAACTGGGTGAACAAAGCTGGAGGATACGTGCCGACAATCAAGATATTTAACGCTTCGCGACGCGCGGACGAAAATAAAGCAGCGGAAAGAGCGCTGTCGAGTATCGAAAATGATGAAGTATTCCGCTCCGCGGTGAAGGATGGCCCGATTAAAACTGCATGGAGTATCGCTCTCTGGTCGAATGCGTGGCATGAAAATGTATTTGCCGAAATGACCGCTCGTCATGGCATATCGCACGATGAATTTAGCGTGCTTGTCTGTTTGGGCACGTATGGCGCCCTGCGGGCCAAGACAATCTGTGATGTCACCGCGCGACCGAAAAATAGCATAAGTCGTGCGGTGACAACCTTGTCGGACAAGAGACTCATCTCACAGCAGGCCGACTGCGATGACCGTCGCAACGTGCGTCTTGCCATATCAAGAAGCGGTCAGAACATGCTGAAGAGCCTCTTTCCGATTGCATCTGCGTTCCAGGACATCATGCTCGACGCATTGAACGAGAAGGAACGAGCGGTCCTTGACAAGATTTTCGACAAACTCATTGAGCATCGGCATAGCTGGCCTCTGTAACGCGCACAGTCCTGCCGATCAAGTTGCTTCATGAGATCGCGGGTCATCTAGACAGTCGATGCCGAGAATGACATTTTGCGCGCCCTAGAGACGCGTGGGTTGTACGGGTCCCATCTATCGATGATCAAAGATTCACGAGGTAAACGGATGCTGCAACCCGCATCATCTGGAAACCTCCAATGACGAAAAGGAATCTCTGTGATGGAGCAACGCGGCGCCGATCCCCAGCACGGCTCGGTCGAAATGTGGCTGGATGTTGCCTACGGAAGCCTACTTGAAGGAGGGGTCGAAGCTGTTCGCATACTCCCTCTAGCAAAGAAACTTAAGTTGTCGAGAACGAGCTTTTATTGGGTCTTCGAAGACCGTGATGCATTGCTAAATGCGTTGCTAGGACGCTGGAAGTCGAAGAACACCGGAAACTGGATCACTCGAACCGAAGTATACGCAGACAACGTCTGCGAAGCGGTACTGAACGTGTTCGATTGCTGGTTCGACGACTCCGTCTTCGACTCGCCGTTTGAGTCTGCTATTCGGGGTTGGGCACTCCAGTCCCCTGAAGTTGCGCGAGAGGTGGCCGAGGACGACAGGTTGCGAATTGCCGCCTTGATTGCATTGTTCGAGCGGTTTGACTACGGCAGAGCGACCGCTGATGTACGGGCCAGAGCCATGTACCTCGCACAGATAGGATATGCGTCGACGCAAGCCCGCGAGGATATTTCGATTCGCATGATGCGCGTCGCAGACTATGTCGAAGTATTTACAGGCCTGAAGTCTGGAGACCGGGATCTTCAACGTTTTTTTTCCAGAATAAACGGTTAATCTGAACGTCCCTGATCATAATTCATGCCTCCGTTGCAGACGATGGCGACTGGCTAAAGTCCGTGTAACGGTCATTAGCGACGCCGCACGTTGAGACCCTCTCCGAGGTGCGAAGTCTCAAACGCAACTTTTGCGAATGGACTGTGTGACAACTCCGACAATGATGTCAACAACGATTCCGAATCCTCCTCCGTCAACAATGCGTCCGGCTAACGCGCCGGCAATACCACCGATAACCAGCCAAAAAATAATTCCATGCGAGACAGGTTCCATGACGCCCTCCTTAGGGAAGGTCTGCATAAATGGTGCAGGATTGAGTTGCCAAAT
Source organism: Caballeronia sordidicola (assembly GCF_002220365.1). GTDB lineage: Bacteria > Pseudomonadota > Gammaproteobacteria > Burkholderiales > Burkholderiaceae > Caballeronia > Caballeronia sordidicola_C. The sequence continues at coordinate 40,520 of NZ_MTHB01000102.1, forward strand.
AGACCGACGACTGCGACGATTGTGGAATGAAACAAGCTAATCTGGGATTGGATTTGACGACCAAACGAACGCGTAAGCGGGAGTTCCTCGACGAGATGGACCGTGTGGTTCCGTGGGGCAAACTGGTGGCGCTGATAACGCCGCATGCCCCCGAAGGCAAGCGAGGGCGCCCGCCGTTTCCAGTGGAGACGATCTTGCGGATCCATTTCATGCAGCAGTGGTTCTCCTTGAGCGATCCTGCAATGGAAGAAGCGTTGCACGACGTGCCGCTGTTTCGAGAGTTTGCTGCGCTGGACAACTGGAACATGCGTCTGCCTGACGAGAGCACGATCTTGCGATTCAGGCATCTGCTTGAGAGGCATGATCTTGCCGCCCAGATGCTCGACGTGGTCAATGCGGTGCTGAGCAGCAAAGGGCTGTTGCTCAAAGCGGGTACGGCAATCGACGCTACGCTGATCCCAGCGCCCAGTTCGACCAAGAACGCGAGCGGTGAGCGCGATCCGGAGATGAGCTCGACCAAGAAAGGTAATCAGTGGTACTTTGGGATGAAAGCGCATGTGCGACCTGAAAGTCGCTTGAATTTCTGTTCGACGCAACGTGCCGTTGCGATTGAACCGGCTGTTCCATCATCCGTTTCCTACCCAGACATGCGGAGCCGGCAACGGCTCGGTGTGAAGCTCTGGGGACAATGTAACCACCGATAGTATCGGTACGCAGACCCGCGAGGGGAAGCAGAATCTGCCAGCACAAGGGCGGTGAGGAACTAGGAACGAGCGGTAACGACCAACATAAGTGAACCTCTACAAACGTCGTCATCATTGAACAAGCCAAATGTGCTGACAGGCTTGAGCCAAAATGGCACGCGGCAAGGTATGGCCTCTGTGTGCTGGGCCATCATGGACATTGCGCCGCCGGCGGATAGGAGGGGTCCGCCCCGCTCTGAAATTCTTGCGGAACAGGGTAAGCCCGTAGTGCTGCCGGCGACGGCAGGCGAACCGCAAGGAACGCTGTTGGTGCTGCGGGTAAAGGATGGCGGAAAAAGCGAACGCCCTCCTGTAATGGGATGGATATCGGCTGCACGATGGCCGGACGCGAAAGCGGGCAGACTTCCGTGTGGCCGTTCATGGCGAGAGAACTTGATTAATCGTTATACGAGGGAAAGCAGATGACGGCAATCGACGGTACTGCGCAAGCAGCGTCGCTCGGCGCTGGTGCACCCTCGCGCCCCACCAGGATGTGGAGTCAGGCTGATTGGCCTCGCATCAAGGACGAGGTGAAACGACTCCAGGCACGTATCGCTCAGGCAACCAAGGAAGGCAGATGGGGCAAAGTAGGTGCCCTGCAGCGTCTGCTGACCCGCTCGCATAGCGGCAAAATGCTAGCCGTGAAACGGGTGACAGAAAATCGCGGCAAGAGAACGCCGGGCGTTGACGGCAAGATTTGGCCAACTCCGGCGGCCAAATGGAAAGGGATGGAGGCGATGCAACACCACGGCTATTGTGCGTTACCGCTTCGACGTATCTACATCCCAAAGAGCAACGGCAAGAAGCGTCCGTTAGGAATTCCCCGCATGCTATGCAGAGCCATGCAGGCGCTATGGAAGCTCGCGTTGGAGCCCATTGCGGAGAGCTTGGCGGATCCAAACTCGTATGGGTTCCGCCCAAAACGTTCGACTGCCGACGCCATTGAATGTTGTTTTACCACGCTGGCGAAGCGTAAGTCACCAGAGTGGGTTCTAGAGGGAGACATCCGTGGTTGTTTCGATAATTTTAGCCACGACTGGATCCTCAAACATATACCAATGGATAAGGTGGTCCTGCGGCGATGGCTTAAGGCCGGATTTATCGACAAAGGCACCCTGTTCGCGACTGAGGCGGGAACTCCGCAAGGGGGCATCATCTCGCCCGTCATCGCAAACATGACGTTGGATGGACTTGAAGCGGCAGTAGATGCCAGCGTAGGGCCGACGCCACGCGCGCGCCGAAAAGTCAAAGTCAACGTCAATCGGTATGCCGACGACTTCGTCGTAACCGGAGTATCGAAAGAGATTCTGGAACAAAACGTACTCCCTGCGATCAAGCAATTCCTGATCGTTCGGGGTCTGGAACTCTCGGAAGAGAAAACCAGAGTCACTCACATCGCCGATGGGTTCGATTTCCTTGGGCAGAATGTACGTAAGTACAGCGGTAAGCTGCTCATCAAACCGGCCAACAAGAACGTGAAAGCCCTGTTGGAAAAGGTTAGGGAAATCGTGAGGCAGAACAGAAGCGCCACACAGACGAATCTTATTTTACTACTCAACCCTGTTATTCGAGGTTGGGCCATGTACCACCGCCATGTGGTTTCCAAGTCTTGCTTTACGTCGATAGATGCTTACATTTGGCGCCTCTTATGGACCTGGGCCATGCGTCGGCATCCCAATAAAGGCGCAGGATGGGTGAGGAGCAGATACTTCCGGGTAGAGGGAAATCGTACTTGGGCATTTACGGCGCGGACTAACGACCGCGGAGTAATTCGGTTGTTCCGAGCCACGATGATTTCAATTGTTCGCCACGTGAAGATACGTGGGCAGGCAAATCCCTTTGAACCTGCGTGGTCGTCTTACTTTGCTCGTCGCGAAGCCGCGATCGATGATTGATTGCTCGGTCCTACTATAGGGGCTGAGGAATGGCTTGAGCCGGATGCGGGGTGACTCGCACGTCCGGTTCTTAGGGGGCGGTGGCGCAGCAATGCGCTGCTGCTACCCGACATCGGCGTAGATGCAGAATCCGGGCTGGTACATACCGTTGAGGCAACGGCGGCGAACGTGCACGACATTGTCAAAGCGGACGCACTGCTACACGGCGAGGAAACTGTTGTGTACGGTGACGCGGGCTATCGCGGCATACAAAAACGCACGAACACAAAGGCAGTGCAATGGATGGTCGCAATGTGTCCTGGCAAGCGTGCGGCGCTGGACAAGAACGACGCGCTTGATCGCATCGTCAATGAAATCGAATACCTTAAGGCAAGCGTTCGAGCCAAGGTAGAGCATCCGTTTCGGGTGATCAAACGGCAGTTCGGCTTCGCGAAAACACGCTACCGTGGTCTGAAGAAAAACACCGCGCAACTGACAACGCTGTTCGCGCTGTCTAATCTCTGGATGGCACGTCGCAAGCTGATGAAAATGTGAGTGGTAGACGCCGCAAGAGCGGCGATCCACAAACATTAAGCTCAATTTCAGGTTCGTTTTCATTCAGTTTTGCAACGCAAATACGTCTTCGGAGACACACCAATTTCGAATGTGCTGAACAGTCACGCTGAAAACGAGTTGTTCAGACTTTCCTTAGGTCGGGTTTAACGGGCAGCGAGCATTCCGACGATGACCCCAGCGAGCGCTGCAGGGGCGATAGCTTTCCAAGGATTTTCGTGTGCGAAGTCATCGGTGGATTCGGAGACAACGTGGTACCGGTCTTGCACGACGTTTCGCGCGTCAGCGAGTTTGTCCCGGACCAAAGCCACCTTAGCGCCAACGCCTGAGGTCGCATCTTCCCCCCCGTCGACTACGGACGAAGCGTCGGATGCTTTTGGATGCCTCGCGTCTCCAGTCGCTTCAGCACGTCCTGCACCGGTCGGCGGCGTCGCTGTCGTCGCACCCGCAGCATCGCCGCCGCTGGTGGACGATGTAGAGGAGCTGAATGTGGTCGGCGCCGCTTCGTTGGAACCGCTTGAACTACCTGTTGGGGTGTTAGCAGCTCCGAGGCTCTTATTGACGTCAGACATTTGTCTCTCCTTTGTGTTTGCAAGTGCGCAAGTACTCGCAAACGGCATGCCCTCGCATTGCGACATGCTTCGGGTTTTAGGCACAACAATTCGCGCTTAAACCCACCAAGTCCGTCGTACATATGAGCCGCGAACGCAGATGCTCGCTGCACGTATCTCGACGCCCGACACTCGCACGTATGCATGCCGGCAAAGTGCGGAAGGCGAGATTTTGCAGACAATGTCACGGCTTCGTACTGGTCAATCGCGACTTGTTTTCATAACGCTGCACCTGCGTTTCTGCGCTCGTTGCTAGTATGGCGCGGGCGGAATGGGCGTCGACCATCGCGCCCGATATGCTGTGGGGATTTGTGGCTAAATGGCGAGGGATTTATGGCTAAAAGGCGAGGATTTACGGCTAGGCTGCAATGCAAAACACAGAGCGTCTCACGGAGTTTTTCCAGAATTTTCGGAAGCTAAACATTAATAAGAGAGATTCAAACCATCAGTGTCCCGCGCGCGGAAGCAACTCGCTACGCTCGCCGCCGCTGAGGCATGCATCTCGTGCCTGCGGCGCGGACGGAAACCTTTCATGGCTTGGGACTTGGCTTACCAGGACGGCAGTGTCGCCGGATGGATGTATCCAAATCTCCCCTCGGTTATGCACCGGTGTTGTGAGGATACAGGATTCGAGGCCGTCACGCTGAAGGTCGCTCGTTGGTCAGACGGTTGCACTTACGCCGTGCGCCACGGTGGCTCGTTTCGGTCACCGATTTCCGAGGTCGGGGATTTGCGGCTAGCGAGTGAGCCTCACTAATTGTTGCTCTGAGCCTTGGTTGTGAACGGTGGTCGGAAAGCGACACCAGATGGCGGCGTCAATCAGAAACGCTAAATTACTTGTTCTTCAGAGCGGGTTTTCGGCGGCTGGCGGAGGTGCCGATGGGCGGGTATCGGGTGCGTCGGAAGGAGCCCGAAGGGCGAGTGTAGACGCGCCCGGTGCGGTTCACTTCTGAATGGGGTGACGCAGGAGTCGGTATGCGGTAGAAGAAGGTTTTACCTACCGCCGAACAAACAGGTCCGACACCGGCCCAAACTGCCAGGTTCATTCCGGTGTCGAACCCAACACGCGTACGACGGGGCACGAGTGCGCGCCAAGTATTGCACGCCTCGTTAGCCCTGTCGATACTGCATCGGCATTGACGGGGATTCTCGATGCCGGCGTCAGGCCGACTGTTCGTGTGTGTGCGCTGTCGGGCGCAGGTCATTGTTTGCCGCCGTTGCGACCGCGGCCAAATCTATTGCAATAGCGACTGCGCCGAGCTTTCGCGCCATTCCAGCATGCGCGAGGCCGGCCGGCGCTACCAGCGCAGCCGCCATGGCCGCTTTGCACACGCCGAACGGATGCGCCGCTATCGCAGCCGCCGGAATAAAGTGACGCATCACGGTTCCGTCATGCCTGCCGCCGATGCTCTACTGGCACCGACTTCGACGACGTCGGCGGCCACAGCACCGGTACCCATAACCACCCCACCTGTGCTTGAGCATTGCCACTTCTGCCAATGCGTCTGTTCGGGCTTCGTACGCCTCGGGCCACTTCGCCGTCGGGTCTTCCATGATGTTTGCATTCCTACGCATTACACAGGACATGACCCATGACCATTGGAACCGAACTTGAAGCACAAATCCTTCGCTACTACCATGTTGAGAAGTGGCGCTGTGGCACCATCGCGCGCCAGTTGCACGTGCACCGCGGCACCGTCCAGCGCGTGCTAGCTCAGGCCGGACTGCCCCGAATTGGCACCGTTCAGCGGCCCTCGCAGATCGACGCATATCTCCCATTCATCCTCGAAACGCTCAAGAGGTTTCCGTCGCTCACGGCCAGCCGCCTGTATGCCATGGTCTATGAGCGCGGCTACCGCGGCGGACAGCACCACTTCAGACACTTGGTTTCGCTTCATCGTCCGCGCCCGGTGGCCGAGGCGTACCTTCGGCTACGCACCTTACCTGGAGAGCAAGCTCAATGCGACTGGGGGAGCTTCGGCCATCTGCAAATCGGACGTGCGCGTCGACCCCTGATGGCCTTCGTGATGGTGCTGTCGTGGTCGCGACAGATCTATCTGCACTTCTTCCTCGATGCGCGGATGGACAGCTTCCTGGCCGGTCACGCCGGTGCCTTCGCGGCATGGTCCGGCGTCTCAAGGGTCATCCTGTACGACAACCTTAAAAGTGCAGTGCTCGAACGCCAGGGCGACGCGATCCGCTTCAACCCAACGCTGCTCGCGTTCGCCGCACATCATCGCTATGAACCGCGGCCCGTGGCCGTGGCCGTAGCCAGAGGCAACGAGTATGGTGTAGTAAAAAAAATGTCGCGGTGCCTCTTAATGACCCTGTATTACCTGTCAGGTTGACGCGTTCATGGCGACATAATTTCAGGCTGATACTGATATTCCGCTGATCAACATTGGGGAATATCATGTTTGAGACTCTCTTTACGCGTCCGCATGTTCTTGCTGCCCACACGCTCGCGCCCTGCGTGGAATCCAGGAAACGCTTCCTAGTACATTGTCAGGAACTGGGTTATCCGCCTAAGTCGATCCGCAAGATCGCGTGGGTCCTGCTGGTTTTTTCGCAGAGCATGGATCTGTCCCGCCCGCAGTTAATAACGCACGAGGAAATCGCGTTTGCGGTTGACCACCGGATTCGTCTCGTTCGAAGTGAGCGCACGAACGAGTCCCGCAGCTCGCGGCTTCTGTTCATCCATACCGCCACGGCCTGGCTGTGTTTTCTGGGACGTCTGGAGGAACGGCATCCCACGAGAGAACCATTTGTTCGCTATGTTGAGCACTACGTCGATTTCATGCGCGACCAGCGAGGACTCTCTCCTGCTACGATTTCAAACTGTCGTGATGAGATCGGTCATTTTCTGGCGATGGTCTGCCGCCCTGACAGGGCAATTGATGCTCTCACTATCCACGACGTCGACACCTACCTCGCGTACCAGGGCAACCATGGCTGGTCCAGAGTGTCATTGCACGCGCTTGCGAGCACGCTGCGCAATTTCTTCCGGTATGCAGAAGGACAAGGCTGGGCTACCAACGTTGCGTGCGGCATTGAAGCACCCGTGGTGTATAGGGAGGAGGGTTTGCCGCTCGGGCCAAATTGGGAGGACGTGCAAAGATTCGTCGACAGTTTTGTCGGCGAGAGTGCGATCGATCTACGCAACCGTGCGATGATCATGCTGCTGGTTGTCTACGGACTGAGGCGCGGCGAGGTGGTACTGCTCCGTCTGGAGGATATAGACTGGTGCGGCGAGATCCTTCATGTCCATCGTCCCAAGCAGCGTTGCACACAGCAATATCCGCTGGTGGCAACAGTTGGGAATGCCATTCTGCGTTACCTGAAGGAAGCGCGTCCACGAAGCGCTCATCGTGAGCTGTTCCTGTCTGTTGAGGCGCCGATCCGACCGTTGTCACCTGCGCGCGTAAGCGACATTGTCCGGTCGCGTCTCGCAGTGCTTGGCATCGACATCCCGCGGCGTGGCGCACATTGCCTGAGGCATGCCAATGCCCGGCACTTACTCGATGCTGGTTTTGCCCTGAAGGAGATCGGCGATCATCTCGGCCATCGCAGCGCTTCGTCAACGAGAAGCTATGCGAAGGTTGACCTGAGCGGACTTAGGCGTGTGGCCGAAATCGATCTGGGGAGTTTGCTATGACGCTCTCCGAACTTGTCGCCCAATACGTGAGCCACAAACGGGCGTTGGGCATGCGCTTTGATTCCGAAGCGGCCACGCTTGCCTCATTCTGCCGCCGGGTTGATGGCAACATTGATGTGACGGCGGTCACGCTCAGGCAGGTACATGACTTCCTGACTGGCAACAGGCCGCTGACTAACCATTGGCGCAAGAGAAGGTCGGTACTTGACTGCCTGTTTCGTTTTGCCCTCTCGCGTGGGCATGTCTCGGCTTCTCCACTTTCTCCCTACAGTCCGGAATTGCCGCCACCGCTGATACCCTATATCTATTCGCAGCAGGAATTAAAGTGCCTGCTCGACGTGGCTCCGGCGGCATGCAGTCCATACGGTCTGCTGGATGCATATGTCTTACGTGCACTCATTCTGATTCTGTATGGGGCTTGCCTGCGCCATGGCGAAGCCTTGCGGCTAACCATGCAGGACGTCAATCTCGACGAAGCCGTCTTGCACGTGCACGAGAGCAAATTCTATAAATCGAGGCTCGTTCCGCTAGGCACAGATCTGAATAGTGCGATGCGAACCTATGCTCGGCAACGCAACCAGAGATTTGGGCAGGCACCGGCTGCGCCGTTCTTCTGTTTCCGCGATGGTCGCCCTGTGACCCAGAAAGCTGTGTGCAAGGCCTTTCAGCGACAGCGCGTCCTGGCAAACATCCAACGCGAAGGCGGTGCGTCCTGCCAGCCGAGGCTGCATGATTTGCGGCACTCAGGCGCAGTGCACCGGCTAATCGCCTGGTATCGCGGTGGCGTGGAGTTGCAACTGTTGTTACCGCAGCTGGCCACCTATCTCGGCCACATCGATCTCGCGAGCACCCAGCGCTACCTCACTCTGACGCCCGAGTTGCTGAATGAAGCGGGCACGCGCTTTGAAACTTACTTCCTTGAGGTGCATCATGAATAACTCATCTTTGCTAGGTCCGTGGATCCGGCGGTTCTTGATCGAGTATCTGGTGGGCGAACGTAACCTTGCCATCAATACGCAAAAAAGTTACCGCGACATGCTCATGCTGTTGCTTCCGTATCTGGCCGCCAAGGTCGACAAACGGATCGATCGCCTGAGCGTGGATGATCTCTCCGCGCAAATGGTCCGCCTGTTCCTGACGCACATGGAAGAACAGCGCCACTGTATGGTCAGCACACGAAATCAGCGGCTCGGCGGCATCCATGCGCTGGCTCGTTTCATCGGCGAACATGCACCGGAATACGTCGACTGGTGGGCACAGATTCATCTGATTCCTGTCAAGAAAACCAGTCGGCCGGAGATCAGCTACCTTAGCAGGCTGGAAATGGACGCCCTGCTCGCAGCCTCTGACATCCATACAGCACAGGGGCAGCGCGAACATGAGTTACTGCTCTTCATGTTTAATTCAGGAGCGCGTGCAAGCGAAGCCGCGCAGCTCAGGATTGGCGACATTGACTGGCACACGCGTTCGGCCAGCATCGTCGGCAAAGGGAACAAACATCGCCGCTGCCCGCTCTGGAAATCCACAATCGAGGCGTTGCGCTCACAGACTGAAGGCAGGGCCGCCGCCGAACCTGTGTTCCTCAACCGGTTCCATCAGACGATGACGCGCTCCGGCATTCATGCTTTGGTGAAGCGCTGCGCTATTCGTGCTGCAGCCAGCGCGCCATCACTCGCCGGCAAGAACGTGCACCCACATGTGATTCGGCATACAACCGCTTCGCTACTACTGCAAGCCGGTGTCGACATCAATACGATACGCGGCTGGCTTGGGCACGTGTCGTTGGAGACGACCAACATCTATGCCGAGATCAATCTGGAAACAAAGGCGCGGGCGCTGGCGACATGCGAAGTGCAAGGCAATGCCGAAGTACAAAAACAATGGCGTGATCAGCCCGACCTGATGGCCTTCCTCCGTACCCTGTAGCCGAATAATATGTGCTGTTCGGTTCCCGCAAAGAGGCTTCCTTGGCCTCGTCGGTTATCGACCAGCACATTTTTTTTACCACACCATACTCGTGCTTATGGGCTCGAGCCCATAACAACGAGAAGGGGCGCGTCGAGAGGGCAATCCGGTTTGTACGCGAGAACTTCTTTGCCGCGCGCAAATTCGTTGACCTCGACGACCTCAATGCCCAGGCCGCGCTCTGGTGCGCCGGACCTGCGGCCGATCGACCGTGCCGGGAAGAGCCCGCTATCACCGTGCGTGAGGCCTTCGCCCGCGAACAGCCCAGTCTGTTGGCCCTGCCGGAGAATCCGTACCCCTGCGAACTGCAACTGGCTGTGCAGGTCAACAAGACGCCGTATGTTCGCTTCGATCTGAACGACTACACAATCCCGCATACGCACGTGCGGCGCACGCTCACGGTACGGGCCAATCCGCGGCAGGTCCGCATTCTCGACGGAGCCGATCTGCTCGCCACTCATGAGCGCAGTTACGATCGCGGTGCACAGATCGAGATTGCAGCGCACATCGACGGCCTCGTCGAGCGCAAACGCGAAGCACGTCATCATCGCGGCCTGGACCATCTGAGCCGGGCCGCGCCGGCCAGTCAGGCCCTGATGCTGCGTGCCGCTGAACGCGGCGGTAATCTGGGCAACATCACATCTCATCTGCTGCGCCTGCTCGATCGCTATGGCGCCGCCGAACTGCAGGCGGCCATTGAGGAGACCCTCGCCAGTGGCGCGGCACCTCATCCGAATCCGGTACGTCTGGCGCTTGAGCGCCGGCGCGCGGCGCGGCAAGCGCCTCCACCCGTCGCAGTCCCGTTGCCCGAACACGTACGCAAGAAGGACACGTTGGTAACGCCCCATCGGCTCGACATTTACGACCAGATCACGGGAGACTCTGATGAACACGCCTGATGTACTACAAACCCGCGCGCACGCCTTGCGCCTGTATGGACTCCTGGCGCATTGGCCCGACGTTGCGGGCGAACAGTGGGTCGCACCTCTGCTGCAGTGGGAGGAGGACGAGCGCGGTCGCCGCTCACTGGAGCGCCGTATCCGTGACGCGCATTTAGGCAGCTTCAAACCGCTGTGCGACTTTGATTGGGCCTGGCCTAAGCGGTGCGATCGTGTCGCCGTCGAAGAGTTAATGTCGCTTGAGTTCATCAAAGACACCGCCAACGTCGTACTGATCGGCCCGAACGGCGTCGGTAAATCCACACTGGCGCTCAATCTCGCCTATCAGGCAATCGCAGGTGGCCACACAGCGTTGTTCACCACCGCCGGCCAGATGCTCGGTGAACTGGCCGCGCTCGATAGCGATTCTGCCCTGCGCCGCCGACTGAATCGCTATGCCTCGCCCGATGTGCTCGTGATCGACGAGGTTGGCTACCTCTCGTACTCAAACCGCCACGCCGATCTGCTGTTCGAACTCGTCAGCAGAAGGTACGGGGTCACCTCGACCGTGGTTACGACAAACAGACCATTTAAAGGTAACCGCTCAATTACGCACACGTTGACAAGACGAAGACGGCCGCACCGCGACGACCGAGGTCGGCGATGTCCAAAGCGAAGGATGAGCGTGGATAAAACGGCTTGAGCGTGCGCTTTGAGCACTTGCCAAGGGCCGGGAGTAGGGCGACCGCGCGCTATCTACTTGCGACTGCCGGGGTACAGCTCGCAGTTGGTCTTTTTCACCCTCTGCCGACACTTATATCCGACTCAGTATTTTCCCGATGTCGTCGCGACGCCGGATATTCAAGTTTTGGGCACACCGGCTCTGGAACCGTTTGCTGGCGGACTTCTCCGCTGACTGGCTGGGTGTCTTGCTGCGTGTGATTCTCCAACCCATAACCACAGGTAGGGCATAGCGTGCAAAAAATGTAGCTGGGCAAGTCAAATTGGCGAGTTACTCTTGTTTAGACGCAAGAATTCACGATAATTTGGAAGTATAAAGCGCTTTAATCTGGCTTAAATCATTTAATTCGAATCTTATGCGAGCAATTGCCTGCGCGACAACTCTTACCCGCTCTTCGACTTTTTCTCTCGCGCGTGAGTTTCAACAGGGCCTTTGTATCGACGGTGCAATTCCGAAAGTCATTGAACAACGCGCTGCCAGAACCTGGAACTGCTAATTGGAATGAAAGAATGCCCACAAACCTTACATTCGAATCGCACCAAGCGGCTCCTCCGCGCGCGCTCGGTTTGCGCTCAACTTCTTTGGACGCGGCGCCTGTGACTGCAGACGAAATTCTCACCGTTAAAGACTTGTCCAAGATATTCGGGCCGAAGCCTGAGCGCGCGGCCGAAATGCTCCAGCAGGGACTTGGACGGAACGAAATATTTCAGCAGACGGGCAATATGGTGGCGGTTGACAACGTCAGCCTCGATGTTCGTGCCGGAGAGATTTTCGTCATCATGGGGTTATCGGGGTCGGGTAAATCGACACTCGTGCGCCTCCTGAACCGCCTCATCGAGCCGACTTCGGGCAAGGTAGTCCTCGAAGGGCGCGATATCGCCCCAATGTCGACCCCTGAATTGCGCGAAGTGCGGCGTCGGAAGATGGCGATGGTGTTTCAGTCTTTCGCTCTCTTGCCGAACCGTACTGTTATCGAGAACGTGGCCTACGGTCTCGAAGTAGCCGGACAAAAGAAGGCGGAGCGATATGAAGTTGCACGTAGTGCGCTTGAACGGGTGGGTCTCGGCTCGTACGAAAAGCTGTATCCGAGCGAGCTCTCGGGTGGCATGCAGCAACGTGTAGGTCTTGCTCGCGCGCTGGCGGTGAATCCATCTGTGCTGCTGATGGATGAAGCATTCTCGGCCCTCGACCCGCTCATTCGGTTCGAGATGCAAAATGAACTCCTTCGCTTGCAAAAAGAAGAGCAGCGGACGGTTGTGTTTATTTCGCATGACATTGACGAAGCGTTGAAGATTGGTGGCCGCGTGGGCGTGATGAAGGATGGCCGGCTCGTGCAGGTCGGCACGCCGGCTGAGCTTATTCAGTCGCCCGCTGACGACTACGTTCGCAACTTTTTCCGGAACGTCGACACTTCGCGCTTTCAAAAGGCAGCAAGTCTTCTATCAAGGGTTGACCGGGGAGTCATCACGTGTGACACCGGGGTATCTGCGGCAGGTTATGCGAACACCCTGGTCGACGCGGGCGTTGAGTGCGGCTACGTTTGCGACGAGGCCGGGCGATATCAAGGCTTGGTCACGTCCACGTCGTTGCGTAAGTGCGGCAACGCGCCGATTCGAGATGCCTTACTCCGCGACATCGCTTCAGTATCCGTTGATGCTGACTTACACGAGTTATCGACCGTCGCGCTCAGACAAGAACACGATGTACCGGTCGTCGATGCCACGGGCAAGTTTGCGGGCATCGTGTCTTGCCGAACGATTCTGAAACAGGTTATGGAACGGAGGGCAGCTTGAACTCATCATTCATCGGACAGGCAGCAGAGCATGGAGTGAACTTCCTGTTTCTGCATTTTCGCGGTGGCTTCGACACCTTCTCGGCAGCCCTGGACGCGGTTGTTAAGCTTCTTCAGGACGGGCTTGCTGCGATTCCCTTTGTAGTGATGCTAGTAGCCTTCATGGCGCTTGCTCTTTGGCGGAAGGGGATTTTCTTCGCGGCCTTCGTCGGCCTTGCGATTATGACCATCCATTTCATGGGGCTCTGGGACCAAACGGTGTCCACTCTTGCTCTGGTAATTGCTGCGACATTTTTCAGTTTGATAATTGGTATCCCGCTTGGAATATGGGGAGCGCGTAACAAAAGGGCCGAAGTCGGCTTACGCTCGCTGCTCGATTTCATGCAGACAATGCCGGCCTTCGTCTACCTCATTCCCGCAGTGATTCTGTTTGGACTCGGTCGGGTACCGGCTGTCATCGCTACGATTGTGTTCTCTATGCCTCCAGTCGTCCGACTGACTACTCTCGGCATTAAGCAAGTCCGCGAGGAGCTCGTCGAGGCGGGTAGGTCATTTGGCAGCACGGATTCGCAATTGTTGTGGAAGATTCAGCTTCCGAACGCGCTGCCTTCCATCATGGCTGGCATTAACCAGACCATCATGATGGCGCTCTCGATGGTTGTCGTCGCCTCGATGATTGGTGCTGGTGGTCTTGGTGAGTATGTTCTGAGTGGCATCCAGCGCCTGGATATCGGGATTGGTTTTGAGGGAGGCCTCGGTGTCGTATTGTTGGCGATTATTCTCGACCGGCTGACTGAAAGCTTCGGCATTAAATCTGCCAAGAAGAAGTCCAAGGTGCGCGCTATCAAGCAGTCCACTACTGAAACTGTGCAAGCCCAGCCTTAGTTCGCCATACGTCGCGTAGATTCTTGCAAGGCATAACAAAGGCGCAGCAAAGTACCAAAATAAAGCAAAAAAGCAACCACTTTACATAAAGAGGAGTACCAAATGACAATTGAAAATCTGAAGTCTTATCTTACGAAATTGACCGCGTCGGCGCTGTGTGTTTTGGGCCTTTATGGCAGTGCTGCAGTTGCAGCAGAACCCGTGAAAATCACGATTACCAACTGGGCAGACGTTCTTGCCGTTGCAAACGTTGCGAAATATGTCATGGAAACGAAGCTCCAGCAGCCTGTCACGTTTGTTCAGGCGGACATCGGCATTCAATATCAGGGCGTATCGCGTGGGGACGTAGACCTGATGGTCGGCGGCTGGCTTCCGGTGACGCATGCAGCGTATTACGCGAGATACAAAGACACCCTGGATGACGTAGGCATCATCTATTCCGGCGCCAAGAACGGTTGGGCCGTGCCCCAATACGTGCCGGAGTCTGAGCTATCGTCGATTGAAGACCTCAACAAGCCGGATGTGAAGACCAAGACGAAGGGGGTGATTCAAGGTATCGAGCCGGGCGGCGGTTTGATGACTGCGTCCGAAAAGACCATCAAGGAATACAACCTGGCAGGCTACACCCTGCAGTCGTCGAGTGAAGCGGGCATGCTTGCTTCACTCCAGCGCGCGACGCAGTCCAAGCAATGGATTGTTGCGACGGTTTGGAGCCCCCATTGGTTGTTCCAGAAGTTCCCAATGCGCTATCTCAAGGACCCGAAGGGCACGTTGGGCGGCGAAGAACAGGTGCACGCTTTTGCCTCGAAGCAATTCGCATCCAAGTTTCCGCGTGCCGATGTTTTCATGAAACATTTCAAATTGACGCTTGCTGACGTCGAGGCCATCGAGCTCGAGGGTAACTCCACGAACGACTACGCGACGGCGGCCAAGAAGTTTGTTGATGCTCATCCGGACAAAGTGAGCGCATGGCTTCAGCAGTAAAATTTTTGCGGGCGCGACGGCGGGGTTACCTCGCTGTCCGTCCCATGGCAGGCTATCCGTTTATTGAGAGACGTCGGCCGTAGTGCCGGCGCAGCACCTTGATAAGTCAGTGCCTGATATGAACCTGTCATAGCAACACGGAGTACGTCTGTGAACGATAACCTTCGATTTTTCTCTGAGGCCCTGCAAGACCGCGACCCGGTGATTTCATCTGAAATCATGCTTGAACTACGTCGCCAGCAGAACCAAATTGAACTCATTGCGTCCGAGAACATTGTCTCGGCCGCGGTAATGGAAGCACAGGGGACTGTGCTGACGAACAAGTACGCGGAAGGTTACCCTTCAAAGCGGTACTACGGTGGTTGCGAGCATGTCGACCGCATCGAGGCGCTGGCAATTGACCGGGTGAAAGCCTTGTTCGAATGCGAGTACGCCAACGTTCAGCCCCACTCCGGCGCTCAGGCAAACGGAGCGGTAATGCTTGCGCTGCTAAAGCCAGGTGACACGGTTCTCGGCATGTCTCTGGATGCCGGCGGCCACCTTACGCACGGCGCACGCCCGGCTATGTCTGGCAAGTGGTTCAATGCCGTGCAGTATGGTGTCGACCCAGAAACTTTTCTTATCGACTACGACCAGATTCGTAGTTTGGCTGAGACGCATCGTCCCAAGCTCATTATCGCGGGTTATTCGGCTTACCCGCGCGCACTCGATTTCGCCAAGTTTCGCGAAATCGCCGACAGCGTCGGGGCAATGCTCATGGTGGACATGGCGCATATCGCGGGCATCGTCGCCGCTGGCCGACACCAAAATCCGGTGCGCTTCGCCGACGTTGTGACGTCTACTACGCACAAGACCCTTCGCGGCCCACGAGGCGGCTTCATTCTCACTAATAACGCCGACATCGCCAAGAAAATCAATTCCGCTGTGTTCCCTGGGTTGCAGGGCGGTCCGCTAATGCACGTGATTGCGGGGAAAGCGGTGGCGTTCGGTGAAGCGCTGCGCCCAGATTTCACGGCTTACATCGACCAAGTCCTCAAGAATGCCCAAGCCCTTGGAGAGGTTTTAAAGCTCGGCGGTGTGAACCTTGTGACCGGCGGTACTGACAACCATCTTCTGCTGGTCGACCTGCGTTCCAGAGGCTTGACGGGGACTCAGGTTGAAAAAGCCCTGGAGCGGGCAGGCATTACCTGCAACGCAAATGGAATTCCCTTTGATACGCAAAGCCCGACCATAACCTCGGGGATTCGGCTTGGAACGCCGGCCGGGACGACGCGGGGCTTCGGGACAGCGGAATTTGAAGAGGTTGGCACGCTCATCCTTCAGGTCTTGGGTGCTTTTGCAACAGGACAGGATGGCGATGAAGCGGTCGAGTTGGCTGTTCGAAGCCGAGTACGCGACCTGTGCAGCCGCTTCCCCATCTATTCGTACGCGGACGCTTCGATTTAAAACTCGCGCCGGGCGTCTCAGGACATCCGCATATCGGCGATTGACCCAACACGGCAGTTGGCCAGCCCTGGCAGCGCAGCTCTCACTTCGCTGCCAAGACTCGGGCTTGCTCGCTGTCGCATCTAGGAGAAAGACATGAGCTTCGAAGGCGTACACGCACCATTAATCACCCCGTTCAAGGCAAACGGTGAAATCAATCACGAGCTGCTAGGGAAACATGCAGTCGACCTCGCTGGCCGCGGACTCACGGGCCTAGGCGTCGGCGGCACGACGGGCGAATATTATGCATTGAGCTTCGACGAACGCGTGCGTACATTCCATACGGTTGTGGAAGCAGCCGGCGACAAGACTCATCTTACCGCTGGCATCAACGCGACCACCACCGACGAAGTGCTTCGGCTCGGCAAGGAAGCAAAAAGCGCGGGGCTCTCGTCCTTGTTGGTGGCGGCGCCGTACTACGCTCAACCGACTCAGGACGAGTTGTTGGCGCACCTGTTTGCGATTGACGACAGTCTCGACATGCCCATCATGCTTTACAACTTTCCAGCGCGGACGGGGACCGACATCAGCGACGCAGTTCTCGAGAAGCTGCTCGAGCGTCCGAACTTCCAAGCCATGAAGGAAAGCACGGGCGATATTGCTCATCTTCACCATCTGGCTACGCATTTCGAGAAGAAACTCATCCTTAGTTGTGGCATGGATGACCAGGCGCTCGAATTCTTCGTTTGGGGCGCACGAAGCTGGGTGGCCGGTGCTGCGAATTTCCTCCCGGAAGTCCACGTTGAGTTGCTTGAAACCTGCGTTAAAAAGGGTGACTTCGTTGCTGCGCGTGCGTTGATGACGCAACTGCTGCCTGTCCTGGAATTGCTTGAGCGCAGCGGTAAGTTTATCCAGTATGTCCGTTACGGATGTGAGCTGGCCGGAAAAGCTGTGGGTGATGCTCGCAAGCCGCTCGGTGTGCTCACGGAAGCTGAAAAACGCGATTTCGCGAATCTTGTGCAACCTCTGCTTCGTAACGGACGTTGATTTGCATGGCCTCGAAATTCGAATTTGCCCGCTTACCCGTGGCAGATGGTGTCAATGGGTGGTGGGAGATTTTGCCGCCGCCATCGGAAGCGACATGTTTCCAGGGCAACCGACATTTTGACTTTGTTGTTGTGGGCGGCGGTATCACCGGATTGTGTGCAGCTCGGCGCCTAGCCGAGCTTGCACCGGAGTCCTCGGTGGCGCTCGTGGAGGCAGACCGAATTGGTCGGTCGACAGCTGGACGAAATTCGGGCTTCTTCGTTGACCTGCCGCACGATATAAGCAGCGAAGGCTATTCAAAGAGTGTCGAGGCCGACAAGGCAGATGTGCAGATGCAGCGCCACGGAATTGACTACGTTAGGTCGATTGTCAGAGAACAGGGTATCGAGTGCGACTGGCGGGACGACGGCAAATACCACGGGGCCGTCAACAAACGGGGTAAGGATGCGCTCAAGCACTTTGCAGAGGGTCTGAAACGCATCGACGAACAGTTCGAATGGCTCGACGTTGGGGCCATCGCGAAAGTAACCGGCACTTCGTTCTACCACGGCGCGATATTTGCGCCGGGCTGCAGCACCGTTCAACCCGCCGCATTGATGCGCGGTCTTGCGAGAACGATGCCGAAAAACGTTGAGGTTTTTGAGCTGAGTCCCGTGCGAAAGCTAGCGCGTGGCGCAGGTGGCCAAGTGCTTTCGTTTGACGGCGGTCAGATAACCGCCGGCAAAGTTGTTCTTTGCACCAATGCTTACGCGGCGACATTCGGCGGCAATCCAAACGGACTGCTGCCGGTTTATACCTTCGCCTCCCTGAGTCGAAAAATGACGTCGGCAGAGGCTAAAGCGCTCGGTGGAATTAATTCGTGGGCACTCATTCCAGCGGACCCGATGGGAACCACCGTTCGTCGTTTGGGGAATGACCGCATATGTGTTCGCAATCACTTCGCGTTTCGCCCTGGTCTGCAAGTGTCGCCGTCGGATTTGCGCAAGGCTAAATCCCTGCATCAACGGTCGTTCGACCGTCGCTTTCCAATGCTGAATGACGTCGCGTTGGAATACACCTGGGGCGGTGCCCTCTGCTTGTCCGCGAACAGCGGGGCTCTTTTCGGCGCGACAGAGGAAGGTTTGTATCAAGCAATAGGGTGCAACGGTTTGGGATTGAGCAGAGGTTCTGCGTCCGGCAAAGTCATTGCCGAATACGCTCTAGGCATGTCGAACGAGATGACCAGTCAACTCTTGAAGCAGATGCAACCAAAACCGTTGCCGATGCGCCCCATTGCCGACATGGCGGTCTCAACGGCCATATGGTTCAAAGAATTCTCGGCTGGAGCCGAACTTTAATCGATTGAGGACACCAGAATGACGACTTTTGAACAGTGGAAAGCTAAGGCTAACGCTCTTTCTTTGGACGGGCGCGCGTTTATCGGAGGAAAGCGCTGCGCAGCTTTGTCCGAGGAAACGTTCCAGACGTTAAATCCGTCAAACGGGAAAGTCCTTGCAGACATCGCGCGTTGCGACGCCAAGGACATTGATGTCGCGGTCGCGTCGGCCAGAGAAGCGTTCGATTCGGGCGTTTGGTCAAAGGCTGCGCCATCCCATCGAAAAACCGTGCTTCTCAAGCTAGCTCAGTTGATTGAAGAGAACATGGATGAGTTGGCCATCCTCGAAGCGCTTGAGGCTGGAAAACCCGTTTCAGAGTGTCTTGGCCTGGACATCCCGGAGTCGGCGGCGTGTATTCGTTGGCATGCGGAAGTTACCGACAAGCGATACGACGCGCTGTCCCCATCAGGCGCCAATGTCGTCAGCATGATTACGCGCGAAGCTATCGGCGTCGTGGGAGCCGTACTCCCGTGGAATTTCCCGGCGCTGATGCTCGCATGGAAAATCGGTCCGGCGCTGTCGGTTGGCAACAGCGTCATCGTGAAACCGGCTGAGCAGACTTCGCTTGCAACGCTGCGAATCGCCGACCTCGCCACGGAAGCCGGTCTTCCGGCAGGCGTATTTAACGTCGTGACCGGGTTCGGCGAGACTGCGGGGCAGGCCCTTGGTCTACATCCTGATGTCGACCTCATCGCGTTCACCGGGTCGACTGAGACTGGCAAACGCTTCCTGAGATATTCCGCCGATACAAACCTTAAGCGGGTCATCCTTGAGTGCGGCGGCAAGAATCCGCAGGTTGTGCTGCCAGATGTCGCTAACCTCGATGCGGTGGCGGAGCAGGCAGTAGCGGCGGCCTTCTGGAACATGGGTG
This sequence comes from Caballeronia sordidicola, assembly GCF_002220365.1. Lineage (GTDB taxonomy): Bacteria > Pseudomonadota > Gammaproteobacteria > Burkholderiales > Burkholderiaceae > Caballeronia > Caballeronia sordidicola_C. The sequence continues at coordinate 59,941 of NZ_MTHB01000102.1, forward strand.
AGAACTGCAGCGCGGGCTCTCGCCTGCTTGTACCTGCGGGAACGAAGGACATTCTGCTGGAAAAGATTAAGGCGGTTCTGGCAGGATGGAAAACCGGCGAGCCGTTGGACCCCGACGTAAAACTTGGCGCTTTGATTGAGCAAAAGCACTATGAGAAAGTGCTGGGCCACATCGAAAAGGCGAAGGCGGAGGGCGCGCGGCTTGTTCACGGCGGCAACGCTGTCTTTGTCGAATCCGGAGGCTGGTACGTCGAGCCGACCATATTTGACAACGTGACGACTGACATGAGCATCGCCACCGACGAAGTCTTCGGCCCGGTCCTCTGTGTTATCGAATACAGCGACATCGACGAGGCAGTTCAGATTGCTAATGACACCTGCTATGGCTTGGCCGCTTCGCTGTGGACGGACAATGTAAATAACGCTCATAAGGTCGCCGGCAGAATCCGCGCGGGCACCGTCACCATAAATTGTTTCGGCGAAGGCGACTTATCAACGCCGTTTGGCGGTTTCAAGCAGTCTGGATTCGGTGGACGGGACAAGTCCGTTTATGCGCACGACCAATATTGCGAACTTAAGACGACCTGGTTGAAGCTCGACTGAGCGCTCAGCAGCGCCGGTCTTGCCCATAAAACAGACGGCTATTTCGCGGCGCTATTCAAAGGCGCCGTTCACTTTAAAGTTGAAGGCCATGCGAATAGGATTTATCGGAACCGGCACTATCACTCGTGCGGTCGTGACCGGTTTGCTCCACACAGGCACATCGTTCGAACACATCTATCTATCGCCGAGAAACGGCGAAGTCGCGTCGACGCTGGCAGACCTCGATGCACGTATTTCTGTCTGCGCTTCGAATCAACAAGTGCTCGATAGTAGCGACATCGTTTGCTTGGCTGTCGTGCCGAAAATCGCGGCCGATGTTCTGCAAAAGCTTCATTTTGGAGTTCGGCATCACGTTATCAGTTTCATCGCAGGGATATCACTTTCTGCATTAAAGGATATGGTCGGCGACGTTCATGGCATTGTCCGAGCGGTGCCGCTGCCAGCGGTTGCCGCGGCCAAGGGAAGTACGGCAATCTGTCCCCCGGACGAGGTTGCCCGGCTCCTGTTCGGTCCGCTTGGAACCCCCGTCGAAGTGTCCGATGAACATCAGTTCGACGCGTTATCTGCGGTTACAGCGACTATGGCGAGCTTTTATGCGGTGCTCGAGACCAAGGCGCAATGGTTGGTGGCGCAAGGCATTGAATACAGCTCCGCGCGTGCATTTTTGGCTGGCTACAGCGTGGGACTCGCGCATGAGACGACCTACGGGGACAAGCCGTTTTCGACATTAGTTCAAGAATCGATGACACCTGGCGGCATCAACGAGCAGCTTCACCGGGAGTTGGCGGACGCAGGGGCATATTCTCACTATCGCACCGCTTTGGATAAGGTCTTGCAGCGCGTCGAAGGAAAATGACACCAGCTGCATCATTGGCGGCGAACATGGTGGGTTCTTTCGGTGTAGAGTTCTTTTATCCGCCTGCCCCTGGTTTGCGGTGTTTCGAAGGTCGACCGCTCTGAAGGTGCACACCGATGCAGAAGAAACAACTTTTCGCCGACAGATTGCTTGCGCAGATGCCTTCACTACGTGCTCTGCGATGCTTTGTCACGGCGGCACGGTACGAAAGCTTCACGCAAGCTGCCGAGGTGTTGTGCGTTTCGCAGGCTGCTGTTAGCAAGCAAATCAAGGAGCTGGAAGACTCAATGGGCGTCCCGCTCTTTGAACGCAATGGGCGACATATTGCGCTGACCGACTCGGGCCGTATTTTATACAACGCCTCCTACTTGTCGATTATGAACATCGCAGAGGCCGCCGAGGCAGTGCGACGGTCAGACAAGAAGGCGTTGAATGTTTGTGTCTCCCACACGTTTTCAGCACTTTGGCTAGCTCCAAGGCTTCCACGTTTTCGCAAGCAGTTCCCGGATATCAAGCTGGAGATTACCGTCACCGAGCATTTTATGGAGCTCGATGGCCTTATGCAGCCTGACGTCATCATCAGCAAAAATCCTCCGCGCGAAAACGAATATGACGTAAAGCCCTTGTTTCACGATGTCGTATATCCAGTTTGCAGCCCGCGGGTATTCGAAGACCGCTTCCAGGGAAAGACGCTTAAGCCACTGGACCTGCTCTCCGAGCCAACGCTGCATCTTTCTCTTCTTGGCCGAGCCCAGGTCTGCGAGCACGTTGATTGGCGGGTCTGGAGCAACTGGTTTCAGCAAAGCGATGGCTCGGACCGCTACTCTCCCGGTGAGAATTTCGAGAGTAACGACTACCGACTACTCGTGTCCTTGGCGGAGGCTGATGAAGGCACGGTTATAGGCTGGCATCACTTGGTCCACCGACAGGTCGAGAAAGGAGCCCTGGTGCGTCCGGTCGAAGAATGCCTAGTATTTCGTGACCGTTATCACTATCTCATCACGCACAGGAATGCGTCCGAACGGCCTGAGTATCAGGCGTTCCGCGAATGGTTGGTGAGCGAGGTAACGGACATGATGGCGCAGTGGCAGTGAGCTGTCGAAGCAAACAAGCTGTGTGGCCGCCTTTTTAACCGGCATTAACGCCGCCGCGCCGACGTCGATTCCACGTTGTTTTCATCGCGCGGGGTGAGCGCATAGGTTCACTCTGTAATTGGGCCAGAAGTGTCAAACGAACCGGATGTACCTATCAGGTTTGGCATCGTGCTCCTGCCGAACTTCACGTTGACGGCGTTTTCGGGGTTTGTCGACCTCCTTAGACTCGCGAGTGATGAAGGAGACATGAGTCGGCCGGTGCGCTGTTCATGGACGGTAGTTGGCGAGAACGTGTTGCCGGTCAGAGCTAGCTGCGGAATTCAAGTTTCTCCGTGGGAGACTTTCGAAAAAGCCCTGCCGTTCGACTACGTGGTCGTCGTTGGAGGCTTATTGCATTCCGGTCCGACAGCAAGTGAAGCAACAATTGGCTTCATCCGTCGCGCGGCTGATAGCTCAGCGACCGTCGTTGGAATCTGCACAGGTATCTTCGCACTGATGCGAGCCTGACTTATAACCGTTATAAAAATGGTCATCTGGTCCTACCGTTACGTGCCCGAGTCCATCAAACTTGGTACCAGTATTGTCACTCATGAATAGCTGTGCGCTTTGCCATGCAGTGCCGGAAGTATTGCCCCCTTCCGGCGTCATAAAGTCAAAGTCTCGCATGGTCTTGATTCCATGAGGCGTTCGAAACATCATCAGCTCTAGAGGGCCATGTCCGTCCCAATGATATGAATTTCGATCCATCGGCAATCCAAGATCGAAGACACGGCCTGACTTGATTGCCTTCATCGCGGCGAGGCGCGATGCGTCAGTCATTTCATTGAGTGCTCCGACTTGATCATCCTTCCCCCATACCCAACCCCATCCCTGACCCTGTTTCCATTTGATCATGCCGTCGTCACCAGCATAAGCGGTGGTGCAGATGGTGCTGGCTGAAAGCATCGCGGCGATAATAGCCTTTCCAAATTATTTCATTCGATATCCTAATTGAAAGAAAAAATAACTGATGACGGGTTGTCGTCAGCCTGTCTGAGATGTTTGCGACACTATGCAATCTCTGCGGACGAACAAACACGATTCCAAGCCCACAATTTGTTTTCAAAAACGCAATGATCTACAAAACTGACGTGAGAGTCAGTATGCGTGAATTATGTGTCGAATCAAAAATAGATTGGATGGGTCACGATCCCGTTTACCCCCGATTGATCGCGCAAGCTTTTTTCTTGTGCGATCGTTTGTAGGAGAAGAAATTGCCAGCCAGTCGGGATGGGAAGGTGAAAACAGAATGACGATCGCGGAGACCACGGAAGCCAGATCTAGGCTGGTGGTGGCCAACCGCGGACAAAACTAAACGTGGGTGTGCGCCACGCCCAGGGCCCGCCACTTGTTGGCACGCATCGCCCGCATGTTTCCGAAGAGACGATCAGAGTTCGCTCAAGATTACTCTCGCAGCGTTGTGCCCCGGGACCCCCGTAACTCCACCGCCTGGATGGGTTGATGCGCCACATTGGTAGAGGCCAGCAATCGGTGACCGGTAATCGGCGTAATGAGCGATCGGTCTGCGAAAGAAGGTTTGATCGATGGTGAGCTCGCCCTGATGAACGTGGCCGCCTGGGAGATTGAAGATTGCCTCGATGTCTGGCGGCGCGAGAACCTGCTTGTGTAGTACTTCATTGCGAAAGCCTGGCGCGTATCGCTCGATCTGCGTCGCAATGATGTCGAAAAGCTTTTCATGGGCAGCGTCGTCCCATGGACCACTCTTGAGATGGTAAGGAACGTGGCCACCCATGATGTTCATTGTGTGGAAGACTGGAGGAGATACGGTCGAATCAAACGCGCTCGGCGTAACGATCCACATATACGGCCGCTCTCCCATCTCGCCGCGCTCAACGGCTTCGAAATTCGATTGAAGTTCCTCGAGATTTTCCGCGAGAGTAATTGAACCTGGGTTGAAATCAAGACCTCGCGTCGCCATTGCGGTCCATTTAGGCAGATTCTTGAGGAGAGCGTTCGGATTGGTGGGGTCAGGCAGTAGTCCGAACGGTTGAGTCGTTGGCTGAGAAGCCGGGATACCAGCTCGCGAAGTCTTGCCGCAGACGTCCATCGAGGACACGGGTTCGCACCTGCAGCAGCAGGTGCGCGCTGTGCGGGGACCAACGCATCTGTTGCGATTTGGACATGCGCTTGTCGATGATCTGATTGACGGCCGACTCCACGAACGCGGTCGAGATGCGCTCGCCGGCTCGGTATCGACGTCCATAGTCGGGGAGCGAGTCGCAGTTGTTGTTCAGGTATCGACGCAAGTCTGTCGCGAGCTGTCAAACGACACAAAGTCGTCCGAAAAATGACCCAAAGTCGTCTAATCGGCAAATTCGGGAGCACGTAATCTGTAAAAATCGTTATCAATCAAGGGGTTGTCGCATAATTGACGTAAAGTAGTCCAATCTAGCGGGAAGGCTGATGCCCTTGATGGCGAGATTTTGAGGTGGTTTTGCCGCGATGCTATGCCGATACGGTTGACTTGAGCGCCACGCGGCAAGTTCAGCCGGGCGCGCGAGAGCCGGGTGCAGGAGATAGGACTTGTGCGGCCGCATGAACGACGCGAGGCGATGCCATATCCAGGCTGACGT